>NZ_JBIAMR010000023.1:0-57373 GCF_042874235.1 Nocardia sp. NPDC004151
CACCTCCACCGGCAGCATCACCGCTCACCGGCCGAGGATCAACCCGCCACCCCGGACAACGGTTCCAGCATCAACCTTCCCGGACACGGCACTAGCCGCCGACCGCCAACGCGGTGCGCTTGCGGCAAAAGACACCGCGATCACCTCCGGCACGTCGTGGCAGGCTGCCTGCCTGCCTCAATGTCGGGCGGCTTGAAGTTCGCGGTTCTGTAGCAGGTGGATCGCCTTGACGAGTCGTCCGGCTTATCGGGGCAGCACCGGAGTTTCCGCAGTACTCGCCAGGTTTTGAGCTGGGCGTTCGCTCGTTCGCCGCGGCCACGCAGCTTCGCATGAGCACGGTCGGCGACCTTCTGCGATTTCGTCGAGGCGGATAACCATCTTCGGGTCGACGTGCAGCATCGGGCAGCGGATACAGGCCTCTCTCATGCTGTTCCCCGGAAACTTGCTGTGTCGCCCGTAGTCGTGTTGCGCGACGTTGAAGGCCCAGTTGTCCTGGGCATCGCCAGGAGACCCGGGTCAGTCGCACGGTTGCGGCGTAGGCGGAGCTGTGTCAAGCAACTGGGAACCAATCTCCGATGCCCCCGGCAAGTAGATCGAAGGCGCGTTCTGCCTCGGCGACTGCCACTGGATGCCACTGGGCTGCGCTCTGGCCGTTGACCAGTGCGGTCGCCGACCGGGCAGACGCTGTTCACCGCCGACGATGTCAAACACGGCCAGAAGATTTTCCTGGCGCGGGTCTCATGCAGTAGAGGTCGATACTCGGGCACGGTGCATGGCTGGGACCGGATTCCCGGCGAGGTGGCGCTTACTCCCGGGCAACGATCCACCCGATGGTATTTCGCGATCATGGTGATCCTGTTCGGCGCGCAGAGCCTGATCGGCGCCGCTACCGAAGAGGTGGCCACTGCCCTCGGCAAGACCCTGCGCTGCATCGCCGGCCGACTGACCTGCCCGAGAGGTACCCAGGCAGGTCTATCGGCCGTGAAATCCAGCTGCATTACAACATATTTCGACACCAGCGCCGGATTCCGAGCGGTTGCGCCACCCCCCGGGTAGGGCCAAAGTCGGTTCGACCCCTCCGCCGGCACGGTCGCTGGAAAGCACGCGTCAACCTCCACGAGCGGACGCTCTACCCGGCGGTCGGCCGGATCACCGAGCGCCCGGTCCTGGCCGAGAGCCGGGACCGGGTCGCCGATTACTAGCCGGTGTAGGCGTGTTCTGGTGTCTGCCGAGTGGATTGGTCGTACCACTCGGCATCGTCGGGCTCGTCACCGTCCGGGCGGCCGGTGCGGCCCGGCCACCAGGCGCGGCGGCCCAACAGGGCGGTCAGGGCTGGAGTGAAGAACATGGCCATGACGAACGCCGCGATGGCGATGCCCACCGAGATGGCGAATCCCATCTGGGACAGGACGGTGCTGCCCGCGAGCATCATCGAGGCGAAGGTGCCCGCGAGGATGACACCGGCGGCGGCAATGGTGGGGCCGGTGTGGCGGACGCTGAGCGCTGCCGCGGTGCGGGGGTCGTGGCCCTGCTGGGATTCCTCGCGCAGGCGGGCGACCATGAGGATGTTGTAGTCCGTGCCCAGGGCCACGACGAACATGTACATGATCACCGGTAGCGAGAAGATCAGGCCCGAATTGCCCTGGGCCCGCTGGAATACGAGCACCGCTGCGCCGAGGGTGGCGGCGAAGCCGAGGCCGACCGACGCCATCAGATACCAGGGTGCGACCAAGCTGCGCAGCAGCAGCGCGAGCACCACTGCGATGAGGATGGCGGCTACCGGGAAGACCACCTTGTAGTCGTGCTCCATGGCGGCCTTGAAATCGACGAAGACCGAAGTCAAACCGCCGACATACGCGACGGTACCGGGCGGGGCGGCGCTGTGCGCGGTGGCGCGGAGCGGACCCCGGACCGTGGCGAGGGCCGCGTCGGATTCGGGCTGATCGGTGAGCGTCACCTGGAATTCGGCCACTTCGCCGCCGGTGGTCAGGCGTGGTTCCCCGACCTGGCCCACACCGGGGGTAGCGGCCAGCGCGGTGCGGTAAGCGCCCAGTTGCGCCTCGCTCAGCCGGGCGTCCGAGCGCAGGTAGACCAGCGACGGCTGGGTCGCACCGGCGGGCATGCCTTTGAGCAATTCCTTGCTGTAGAACGAGGATTCGGCCGTATCGGAGGTTGAGCCGGAGCTCAGGTCGAAGGTCGGATTGAATCCGAGAGCAGCGACGCTCAGCGCCACCAGGACGGCGCCCGAGGCGAGGGCGACGAGGCCGGGCCGACGGCCGAGCCCGCGGCCCAGCGCGGCGAACAGCACGCCCTTGGGTTCGCGCTGCCAGGACTTGGACGGCCAGAACACCTTGGTGCCCAGCTTGGAAACAATGGCGGGGACCAGGGTCAGCCCCGCCAGCATGGCGACCGCGACGGCGATGGCCAGCGCCGGGCCCAGGGCGCGGAACATGCCGAGGGTGGACAGGGTCAGCGCCATGAACGCGATGATCACCGCGCCGGCGGCGGAGGTGATGGCCTCGCCGACCCGGGTGACCGCGCTGATCATGGCCGTCTTGGGATCCTCACCGGCGCGCAGACGCTCCCGGTAGCGGAACATCAGGAACAGGATGTAATCGGTTCCGACGCCGAACAATACGACGGTCAGCAGCGAGTTGACCGAGCTGTCCACCTTCAGGTCGAACGCTTTGGCGACCATGGCGATCAGGCCGCCGACGGTGCCGGAGACGGCGCCGATGGTGATGATGGGCAGCAGCGCGATCACCGGGCTGCGGAAGATGATCAGCAGCAGCACCAGAATCAGCAGGACCGTGGCCACACCGATGATGGCCATGCCCTTGTCGGCCGATTCGGTCTGATCCAGGGTCTGGGCCGCGATGCCGGTGACACCGGCCTTCAGTTCGGTGCCCTCGACCCGCTTCTCCAGTTCGTCCCGCAGCTTCTTCACCGCGTCGGACTGGGTCTTGTCATTGGGGTCGGTCACCTTGGTCATCTGCACCGAGATGACCTGGATCAGGCGGTTCTCCGACGGGGGAGTGACCTGAATTCCGGTGACGCCATTGACGCCGAGGCCGGTCAGGTCACCCGCGACGGCGACGGTCGCGGCCGTGTCGGTCGCGGTGAGCGGGGCGCCGTCGCTGCGCTCCACCACGATCAGCGCGGCCGGTGTCGAATCGTTGGGGAAGGCCTGCTGCTGCAGGTTCATTGCCTGAACGGATTCGTAATGCGAAGGCAGGAAGGCGGATTGATCAGTGGTCGGGGTGAGTTTCGGTGCGAGTCCCACCACCGCGACGGCGGCGAATAGCCACAGGGCTATCACCTTCCACGGGTGGTTGACCGCAATGCGCCCGAGTAGAGCGAACATCGAGAGAGTTCCCTTTCGTAATCAGTACGTGTTGCCTGCGGGGACGGGGATCTGCTCGGCCGGGGCATCGGCCGTGTCCGCTGCGGGCTCGGGCGCCGGACCGCGGCCGCGCAGCGCTATGAGCGCGAGGATCGCCGCCGCCAGCACGCCCAGCGCGCTCACCCCGAAGCTGACCGACATACCTCCGGCGAAGGCCTCGCGAGCGGTGCGCACCAGGCCGTTGTCGCCGGTCCGTGCCGCCTCGGCGAGCGCGTCACCGATCGACTTGTGAGCCGTGGCCGACGTCGAATCCGGCATCTTGTGCGCGTAGACGGTGGTGAGCACGCTGCCCAGCGCCGCGACGCCGAGCGCCACGCCTGCCTGCTGAATGGTGTCGTTGAGCGCCGAGCCGACACCGGCCTGCTCCGGCGGCACCGAGCCCAGAATGGCGGTGACGGCCGCGGGAGTGGCCAGCCCACCGCCGAGGCCGAGTGCCACCAGTCCGACGGAGATCATTCCGATGCCGCTGTCCGCCGTCAGACTGGACAGCATCAGCGCGCCGACCGCCATGACGAGCATGCCGACGACCGCCAGCGTGCGGCAGCCGAGCTTGGGGCACAGGCCGGCGCCCGCGCCATTGCCCACCAGGGCCGAGATGGCCATGGGCAGGAACGCGACTCCGGCCTTCAGCGGCGAGTAGCCGAGCCCGAACTGCAGGTACTGGCTGAGCACCAGCAGCAGGCCGCCATTGCCGATCTGCACCAGGGTGAGGGCGACGCTGCCGCCGGCGAAGTCGCGGTCCCGGAACAACCGCAGCGGAACCATCGGGTGTTCGATCCGCGACTCCCACACTAGGAACGCGATCAGGCTGGCGACCGTGATGATCAGCCCGGCCACCGTGCCGCCGTGATGCAGTCCACCCTTGGGTAGCTCGATGATCGTCCAGACCAGGGCGACCATGCCGATCACCGACAGGATCGCGCCGACCGGGTCGGGCCGCAGCCACGGCCCCCGGGATTCGGGCACCATCACCAGCGTGGCGACCAACGCGATGGCCACGATCGGGATATTGATGAGAAAGACCGCGCCCCACCAGAACTGATCGATGAGCAGGCCGCCGATCACCGGGCTGCCGACGAGTCCGAGCATGGCTACGGCACCGCCCGCGGACATGGCCTTGTGGCGCTCCTCGTCGTCGAAGAGGTTGAGCATGATCGACAGCGCGGCGGGCATGATCAGCGCGCCGCCGATGCCCATCACCACGCGGGCCGCGATGAGTTCGCCCGGATTGGCGGCAACGGTCGCGACCACCGAGGCCGCGCCGAACAGGGTCAGGCCGATGACCATGATTCGCTTGCGCCCGAACCGATCCGAGAGGCTGCCGGAGGTGAGCAGCAGACCGGCGAATACCAGCATGTAGGAGTCCAGGATCCACTGGATCTGCTGAGCGCTGGCGTGCAGGTCTTCGGCGAGGGCGGGCACGGCCACCGAAAGCGCCAAATTGTCGATGACGAGGATGAGGGTGGTCAGGCACAGCACCACCAGAATCCACCACCGTGTGGGATTGCGTGCCGGAGTGGCCACATCGTGTACTTGCATCGAATTCTCTTCTCCAAAAATGGGTTTCAATTAGGCACCGGAGGGTGGGGTCCACTGGGTGAGCTGGATTTCGACCCCGTTCGGGTCCCGCATGGTCAGCAGCCACAGCCCGCCGGGCGCGCGATGCGGGTGCTCGGTGAGCGGTGCGCCCTCTTCCAGCAGCCGTTGATGTTCGACGGCGATGTCAGCGACCGTGAGTGACAGTGTCACTCCCGCGGGTGCGGGGATCAGTGGTGGCGGCGACTCCGGATCCCGCTGCAGCAGTACGATTTCCAGGTCGGTGTCGTCGCGTTCGAGGCAGAGGAAGTCCTCGCCCGTCACCGTTTCGCGGAAGCCGAGATGGGTGCAGAAGATCTTGCTGGAGGCGGCGGGGTCTCTGACGGTCAGCACTATCGCCGTGCCGAGGATTCTCATGCCATCGTGCCCTCCTGTGTGGACTGTGGGTGGGAACAACTGCCGCGAGTGAGTCCGGCGGCTTTCCAAGCATTTGCGTTTCCAGAGGTAGGAACAATGCGAAAGATCGCAACGCCGGTTAACCCAGAGGTTTACGAACGGATTTCGGTGTTCATCGCGCCTGCTCTGCACAGATGCGCACGCTGTGCGCTCCGGTGTATCGAGCGGTCTCCGAACGCCTCGCGGGAGGTGCGGGTATCGCCGCGACGTCGTCGCGGCACTTCCGAAGAGGAAGTGCTGGCCGAACTGTGCCCGGTGCTCGAGCGGGTCATCACCGCCCATCCGCGGATCGCGGAATCGATCATGGCTCCGGGGAAACCGAAATCCATGTGGCTCGTGACGCCGGGTTCCGGTATGCCCTCGATCGCATTCCGGAGGGCTTGGGCCAGCGGCCGCGTGCTGTCGGGTCGTCGGTCTAGTTCATGGCTGGCAACCATGTGATCGGGCTCTGTGGAGCCGGTCACACAGAAAGAACTGGACGGTCGTATAGATTGGCTGTCGTGTTGTACGGGCGTCAGACGGAACTCCGTTGGATCGATACCCTGCTCCGCAGTGCCGAAGATGGCCGGAGCGGCACTCTCGCGCTGATCGGAGAGCCGGGGGAGGGCAAGACCGCACTGCTCGACCACGCCGCCGACGCGGTCGGCGCCGGCTGGCAGATCATGCGGTGCGCCGGGGTGGAGACCGAATCGGAACTGCTGTTCGCGGGACTGCAATTCCTGCTCGGGTCGGTGCCGGGCGGCATTGCCGGGCTGCCGATCGGCGACTTGCCGGCAACTCAGGCCGCGGCCCTGCACGGTGCGATCGGCCTCTCGCCGGCGACCGCGCCGGTGGATCGATTTCAGGTCGGTCTCGCCCTGCTGTCCCTGCTCTCCGAGCTGTCCGCGGCCGGGCCCGTGCTATGCCTGATCGACGACGCGCAATGGCTGGACCAGGCCACGACCGACGCGCTGTGCTTCGCGGCCCGCAGGCTCGGCGCCGAGGGCGTCGCCATGATCTTTGCCGCGCGTTCCGGATTCACCGTGTCCGGAGTCCGCACCCTGCATCCCGCGCCACTGTCCGACGCCGCCGCGCGGTCGCTACTGCGGGACCACTGGCCGGAGCTGGAAACCGATGCGCTGGATCGCGTGCTCGGCGAGGCCCTGGGAAACCCCCTGGCGCTGCTCGAACTTCCGCGCATGGCCCCCGACGCCGTGCGGGTGGGCCCGATTCCGCTGCCGGACCGGCTGCGAGCCGGATACGAGCACCGCATTGCCGAGCTGCCCGACACCGTGCGGACCACCCTGCTCGTGGTCGCCGCGGAGGAGACCGGCGATCTCGGCCTGGTGCTGCGCACGCTCACCGAACTGGACCTCACCGAACAGGCGCTCGCGCAGGCGGAGTCCTCCGGCATGGTGGTCATCGATCACACGGGCGTCCGCTTCCGGCATCCGCTGCAGCGCGCGGCCACGTATTACAGCGCCGGCTTCACCCAACGGCGCGCGGTGCACACCGCACTCGGCGAGGCCCTGCGCTCCGAACCCGACCGCCGCGCCTGGCATCTCGCCGCCATCGCCACCGGACCCGATGAAACCACCGCTGCCGCATTGGAAACCGCGGCCGTGCACGCGCGCGATCGGGCCGGGTACTCTGCCGCCTCGGCGGCGATGGAGCGGGCGGCCCAGCTCACACCCGACCTGGAGGGACGCGGTTCACGGTTGGTCCTCGCCGTCGAATGGGCGGCCGAAGGTGGCCGGACCGAGCGGGCGCTGCGGCTGGCCCAGACCGCCGAACAGCTGCCCCTGGCATCTGTCTGCCGGGCCCGGCTCGACGGTACCCGGGCGCTGATCGCGTTCGATGACGGCGCGCTGGGCCGAGCCTACGACCTGTGGATGGAAGCCGCGGCCGGGGTCGGTGAACTCGAACCCGAGCGGGCGGCTCGAATGCTGATCGAGGCGGGGCGGGCGTCGTACACCAAGGGCGACCTACACGGAGTGCGGCGCGCGCGAGCACAACTGGGCGAGTTGCCACTTCCCGAGGACGTCCGGATACGGCTGTACGGCACCCTGGACGGCCCCCTGTCACTGCAGACGGGTAACCGCGACACCGGCATCGCGATGATCCGCGCGAACGTGGCGGTCAGCCACACGATGGGCGTGGACACGCCGTCGCTGCTGCTGACCCTGGCCGGTCAGGCGCTGCTCATCGGCGACTTGGCCGACGCCCGTGAGATCACTTTCCGGTTGGTGGAAGAGCTTCGGGCCCGCGGCATGATCGGCTGGTTCCCAGCCGCCACGGTGTTTCTCGGCACTGCCGAGCTCATGCTGGGGCGACTGCGGGAGGCCGAGGCAGCGCTGAAAGAGGCTTCGCGCATTGCCCGGGACATCGATCAGCAGAGCCAGATCGCCCACGCGGAGGCCCTGCTCGCCCTGGTCGCCGCCATTCGCGGCGATGAGCACAACTGCCGTGAACTCGTCGAACGCGGATTGCATTCCGCCCCTGGTGAATTCAACTTCGTCGATGCGACGCATTTCGAGTGGGCGCTGGGACTGCTGGATCTCGGGCTCGGGCGGTACGAGACCGCGCTGGACCGGCTCGAGGCGCTGCACCAAACCCCGGATCGGGCGCGCGGTCACTGGATCCACCTGCTGCGGGACCTGGTCGAGGCCGCCGCGCGCCTGCGCCGCCCCGAACGCGCCGCCGCCGCGATGGCCGAGATCGAAGAGTGGTCGCGGGACCTGGGCACGCCATTCGCCGAAGCCATCCTGCTGCGCGGCCGGGCCGCCCTGGACGGCGACAGTGACGCCTATGAGCGCGCATTGAAACTGCAAGCGGCCGAGGCATTGTGGTACGACTACGCGCGCACCGCCCTGCTCTACGGCGAATGGCTGCGGCGCGAGCGGCGGCGCGCCGATGCGCGCGTGCACCTGCGCCGCGCGGTCGAGGTCTTCGACCGGCTGGGCGCGACAGTGTGGGCCGACCGCGCCCGCACCGAACTCCGCGCCACCGGCGAGGGCGCGGCGCCCGCGGCCGACAGCGACCGGGCTGCCGCCCTGACCCCGCAGGAACTGCAGGTGGTCCGGTTGGCGGCGGGTGGCGCGACCAATAAGGAGATCGCCGCCCGCCTGTTTCTGAGCCCCAAAACCGTTGGGCACCACCTCTATCGCGCCTTTCCCAAACTCGGTGTCACCAGTCGTGTGGAACTGGCCCGTCTCGGCCTGGCGTGACGCCCCGGTGTGGGCGACCCGGCGGTGTTACCAGGTCGCCGGGCCGAGTTCGGTGATGACGTCGGCGAGGGCACGCAGCCGTTCGTCGTCGGAATCACTGCGCCACACCAGGACCCATGCGAGCGGTGCGACGTCGACGATAGGGATGTAAACGACATCCGGACGGGCGTGGTACCGCGCCGCGTAGGCGGCGACGCCGTGAATGGCCTCGTCCTGGCTGACAGCGGTGAAGATGTCATCAGCGGTCTGCACCGAGATCACCTTGTCGACCGGGCGGCCCTTGGGGGTGTGGAACGGGATGAATTCGTGCTCGGACGCCTCCGGCAGGGTTCCGTTCACGGTCAGGGCTGGGAAGTCGCCGAAGACCTCGAGCGAGACCGTTTTCTCCTCGGCCAGCCGATTTTTCGTCGAGACCGCGAGCATCTTCGGCTCGGTGTACACCACCGGTCCGACGGTGAGGTCCGGCTCATCGACCGGCAGGAACCACACCAGGGCATCGATGTCACCATTGCGCAGCGGTACGAACGGATCCACGAAGCCATTGGACTGAATGCGCAATCCCCACTGCGGATTCCGAGAGCGGAATGCCTCCCAGAACGGCCGTAGGTCATGTGCGTTCATTGCCATCATGCCGACCCTCAGCACGCTCGTCTTGCCCTGCGCTCTGAGCCGCGCCCGCGTTATGCTCTCGTGCAGGCCGCGAAAGACCGGTCGCAGATCGTCACGCAGCTGTTCGCCGACGAGTGTCAATCGCACACTGCGGCTGGTGCGGGTGAACAGGTCCGCGCCGACCGTGCGTTCCTGCTTCTTGATGGCCTGACTGATCCGGGCCGGTGAGACGTGCAGGCGTTCGGCGGTGCGGCCGAAATGCAGTTCGTCGGCGAGTGTCAGAAAGATCTCGATATCCCTGAATTCCATTGTGCTGGCCGCCCTCAGAGCTCGATCGGACCGACGTCGCGGATGACCTGGGCCAGCGCCTGGACGCGTTCGTCCTCGCCGTCGGAACGCCAGACCAAACCCCAGCGCAATATCGGCAGGTCGGTCAGGGGGACGTAGACCAGATCGGGTCGGTTCATGAAGCGGCGGCCGTGCATGGGCAGCGCGTGAATCATGTTCCCCTCGGCGATTTCGGCCATGATCTGCTCGGAGGTGGTCACGGTGACGACCTTGTCGAGCCGGTGTCCGCCCGGGGTGTAGAACGGGGTGATCTCGTTCTCCCAGTACTCGGGCACGAGTTCGCCCGCGGTGGCGGCCGGGTTGTCGGCTAGCATTTCGAAGGAGGCCGTACTCCCCTGCGCCAGTTCGTGTCCGACCGGAAGCACCAGGTTGCGTCCCTCGGTGAACAGTACGGGGCCGGCGGTGAGATCGGGCTCCTCGACGGGCAGCCAGGTCACCAGCCCGTCGACATCTCCGCTGCGCAACCCCGCGAACGGTTGCACGAATTCTGCATGCCGAAGCTGTAATCCCCACTGCGGATGACGTTTCCGGAACTCCTCCCAGATCGCTCGCAGCTCATAGTTATTGGCGTTGATCGTGCCGATCCGGAGCATGCTGGTCCTGCCCTGAGCCGACCGCCGCGCCATGGCGATGCTCTCATGCAGCCCCTGGAAAGCCGGGCGCAGGTTGTCATAGAGCTCGGTCCCGACCCGCGTCAACCGCACACTGCGACTGGTGCGTTCGAACAACTCCGTTCCAATGGCCCGCTCCTGCTTCTTGATCGCCTGACTGACCCGAGCAGCCGAGACGTGCAGCCGATCCGCGGTCCGGCCGAAATGCAGTTCTTCCGCGAGAATCAGGAAGATCTCGATATCCCGCAGCTCCACGTGATCCTTTACTCCACTTCGGTGAGGAACCGCTCCACGCGGTCCGCATTCTTTTCTGGAAACTCGCCGTTGATGACATTCAACGTGCGCGGCAACACTTCGCCCCGCCCGTCCCGCAGTACTTTTCGGGCCCGGCGCGTCCTGAATTCGACATCGGGCACGACGCTGTGCCCGACGAAGATCGCCGGCACCGGGGATGTCGATATCCGCCGGCTGTGGCTCCGAGGGCGTGCCGTCATCGGCAGCTCGGTATGAAGTTCGCTGCCGGCGAGGATCAGGAATATCCCGGCATCACACAGCTCCACCGGACCCTCTCTTCTCGGTCGACAACAGGCATGACGGGGCAATGGGTTTCGACGGTAGTCAGCCGGCGGGCTGAGCGATATCGGGTGAGTTCCTTACATCGCGGTGGGACGGCCCACGGGAATCGACTGCCCGGCAACCAGAGCAGCGAGGGTGACCATGAAGCCGACGAGGGCTGTGACCAGGGGAAGGTGAGCAGCCCCGACGAACTACGGGTGGACCTCGGCGTCATCTGGGGCCACCTCCACGGCCTGCTCTCCCCGGAGATCCGCGGCAGCCTGGGCGCCCGGACCGCCAAACCCGAAAAGCTCTACCGCAACGAGGTGAACGCCCTGATCTGCTCCTTCGGCCTCACCCCCGCGCTGACCTGTGTGTACGTGTTTCCGCACATGCGCGCGCTGTGCGCTACTCTCGTCCGCGTTCTGTACGGGTGAAGAGGAAGTCGACGGTGGAGTTACGGGATATCGAGATCTTCCTGACTCTGGCTGAGGAACTGCATTTCGGACGTGCCGCCGAACGCCTGCACGTATCCCCGGCGCGCATTTCTCAGGCGATCAAAAAGCAGGAGCGCCACGTCGGGGCGGATCTGTTCGAGCGCACCAGCCGGACAGTGAAATTGACCGCTGTCGGCGAGCAGTTGCGCGATGATCTGCGGCCCGCCTATAGCAGCCTGCACCAGGGCATCGCCCGTGCCCGTAGCGCGGCTCAGGGCAAGACGTCGGTGCTGCGGATCGGCATGGTGTCGTTGAACGCCTATGAGCTGCGCCCGTTCTGGACGGCCTTCAGGACTCGGAATCCACAGTGGAGCTTGCAAATTCGGCACAACAATTTCATCGATCCGTTCGGGCCACTGCGTCGCGGCGAAATCGACGCCCTGGTTGCCTGGTTCCCCATCGAGGAACCGGATCTGACCGCTGGTCCCGTGCTGTTCAGCGAACGCCGGGTCCTGCAGATGTCGGTCGATCACCCACTGGCCGAGGAGGATTGGGTCTCCGGCGAGGCCATCGGTGACTATCCGACGACCGTGGCTGTCGGCTTTGTTCCCGAATACTGGGAGCACGCATACCAACCCGACCGCACTCCATCCGGCCGACGGGTGGACAGGGCCGTCCCGATCGCCAATATGGACGATATCCTCACCGCCGTCGGCACCGGAGATGTCGTGCACCCCATCGGCATGCACGTCACACGCTTCGCCGTTCGCCCCGACATCGCCCGCGTCCCGATCGACGATGGTTCGCTCCTGCACTGGGGCCTGGTCTGGCGCTCGGAGTCCGAGGACGCACGGATCCGGGCCCTGGCGAGCACGATTCGCGAATTGGGCGCCATGCGGCTGTGAGCATCATCGATCCCCCGAAATCGGACGATTCCGTGCACGTCCTGGGAGCAGGAAATACCCGCCTACCGCGGCCTTCGCCGCATCGTCAATCTCGGTGAGGCCGTGACCCCCATCATCGTCAACGGGCAATTCGTTTACCGTGACGGGCAATTCGCCCCCGGCTCACTGCTTCAGTTCCCTGCGGAACTCACGACCGGCCGCGCTCTGATCCGTACCGGAATACCCGCTGAGTAGTTGACAGCTCCATCTGGTCGAGTAGCGCCTGACCGAACGCGAAGGCCCGCAGGAGATCCTGCGGGCCTTCGTCGTGTCGGCGAGCCGATAACCAGTGGTCACCACGGCCCGCCGTGAACCACGGCGGACTGTGATCCAGGACGGGGCCGTTGGTGGCGGTCAGGACACCGTGCGGGTGAGGAATTCCCGGATCAGCGCGGCGATCTCGGGGCCGTGGGTTTCCAGGGCGAAGTGGCCCGCGTCGAGCAGGTGCAGTTCGGCGTCGGGCAGGTCGCGCAGATAGGCGCGGGCGCCGTCGGCCCCGAAGATCTCGTCGTGTTCGCCCCAGGTGATCAGCACCGGCGGACGGTGCTCGGCGAAGTACTTCTGGAAGGCCGGGTAGCTGTCGAGGTTGAACTGGTAGTCCCAGAACAGCTGGAGCTGAATCTCCTTGTTGCCCGGGCGATCCAGATAGGCCTGATCGATGGTCCAGCTGTCGGGGCTGACCAGGTCCTGCCGATCGGCCGGGACACCGTGCAGGTACTGCCACCGTGTCGCATCGGCTTCGAGCAGTGTCCGCACGCCCGGCTCGTTGGCGGCGCGGTCCTTGGCGTGCGCGAAGAGGATGTCCCAGAACGGGGTGAAGCCCTCGAGGTAGGCATTGCCGCTCTGGGTGATGATCGCGGTGACGCGCTCGGGATGGGCGGAGGCGATGCGCAGGCCGATCGGCGCGCCGTAGTCGTGGATGTAGAGGGCGAATCGGTCGAGGCCGAGCGCGTCGAGCAGGCCCTCGGTGATCTCGGTGAGTTTGTCGAAGCTGTAGTCGAATTCGCGCGCCTGCGGCATGGCCGAGCGGCCGAAGCCGATGTGGTCGGGCGCGATCAGGTGGAAGTCGTCGCCCAGGTCGCGCATCAGGGTGCGGAACATGGCCGAGCTGCTGGGGAATCCGTGCAGCAGTACGAGGGTGGGCTTGGAGGAGTCGCCCGCCTCGCGGTAGAAGACGGGCAGGCCCTGGATCTCGATGGTGTGGTGGCGCACGGCGGTCATGTTCTCGGCCTTCCGGTTTCGTACCGATCAGTCTTTCTAACCGGGTATCGATAGATAGAAGGTTAGAGACTCGGGGTATGTTCCGCCGCGCGCCGAATTCGCTGCGTGATCGCCGTCACACTCCGGCGATTTACCCCCTGACCTGCGACCACAGCCGCAGATAGACCTCCGCGCCGTGGAAGACGTCGGTCATGATCTCCGGTCCGCCGAGCACCCGGACCGCCTCGAGCCAGTCCGCGTAGGTGCCGTAGGTCGCGGTGCCGTCGGTAGCGATGTCGAAAGTCCGCTCGCCCCAGCGTTCCCGGTCGAAGGTCACCGCGCCGTCGTGGGAGGTGAACGGGTACTGGATCACGCCCGCGCCCAGCGGCGCGCCCTGGCCGCCGAGTCCGTTCATGTCCGAGCCGAAGCCGAATCCGAAATCACCGGTGGGACGCCGCATCGCCCGGGCCTCCCTCCAGGCCTTGACGAATCCCGCGGGCCCGCCCGCGTACGGGGTGGCGAATCCGCCTACGGCGTAGACGCGTTGGGTGGTGCGCTCGGAATCCCAGCCGTGCGAGGACAGCACGCCGGGATAGTGCCGCGCCTCGATGATCGACATGACCTCGTCGGCGGTGGCCTCGCTCAGGTGATCGATCTCGATCAGGAAACCCTGGTCGATCATCTTGTTGATCAGGTATCGGCCCAGCTCGGTCAGTCCGCGTGCGTTGCAATGCGTTCCGGACGGGTACAGGGGCAGGGGAGCGCCGCCGAGCAGCGGGCCGGTGAGCTTGGCCAGCAGCTGATTGATATCACCGGCGATCGGCACCGAGGGTTGCGGACTGTCGTGGCCGGGGCCGGTGCAGGGCTGCACATTCCAGAAGGTGCCGGTCTGCAGGAAGTTGCCGGCGTTGACCAGCAGGCCGGTGGTATTGCTGTCCATCTTGGTGCCGCCGAAGGCGTTGTCGAACTTGTGGACCGGGAAGAAGCTGCTGACGCCGAGCCCGCGCAGTTCGCCCAGCCAGCGGTCGACATCGGCGGTGCCGCACTTGGGTTGGCCGAGGAAGACGCCGCAGCCCATCGGGTCGGACAGTTCCATGCCGAGGATCACCGCGAGCTTGCCCGACGCCGCCACCTGACGCGCCTGCGCGGGATCGGTGACGATGCGGAAGAAGCCCTGACCGGGGCCGCCCGCCTGGGCGTCGATGTAGTCCTGGAGGGCGCGCATGTCCGCGGCCTGGGTGCGCACGGAAGTCATGTCGTCGCACGGGTTCCGGCGGTCGGTCATGATCGTGCACAGCGATTCGTTGTCGACCAGGTCCACGGTCATCACCCGCAGGCCCGCCTTCCAGCTGCGCTGGATACTGGTCCAGTAGGTGCCCTCGGTGCTGAGTTTGGAGGGTTTGGGCCAGTCCCGGAAGGTGGGCCACCCGGCCGTGTCGGAGGCGCGGGGGCCGCCGTAATCGAGGAAATCGGCGACCAGGCCATTGGTTCCGGTGCGATCGGACGCGCAGTCGGGCAGCGCGTAGGTCACCCCGTAGGGATGCCACGGGCGGCCGCAATGGAAGTCGCCGCCCAGGAACTCGTAGGCCGAGACGTGCACGTGCGCGTCGATGGTGCCGATGATCGAACCGTCCGCGCCGACGCTCGGGCCGGGCGTGCCGGTGGCGTTGTCCTGGGCTTCGGGGAAGTCCGCGCAGCCGGTGTCGGGGACGAACGTGGCCGGCGTGCTGGTCTTGGTCGCGGCGTTCGAGAGCGTGAATCCGGTTGCGCCGGAACCGTCCACCTTCCAGACCGCGGTGACCGACGGATTCTTCGCGGCGTGGATCGAGCCCGCCGAGGCGTCGACGACCTCCTTGGTCCGTCCGTAGAGCAGGTACTCGCCGAGCGTGGTCGCGCGCATCCGGAACGGTCCCGCGGCCCGTGCCACGGGTCCGCTCGGGGTGTCGATGCGGTAGCAGCCGTTGACCAGGGAGTAGCGGGTCTGCGATGGATCGTTGGTGGGGTCAGCGGTCGCGAAACCGGTGCCGGTGCCGAGGGTTCCCGCGGCCAGCAGAACCGTGGCGAGGGCTGGTAGGTACTTCACGCGGACGAAAATACTATGCAGCATAGTTTTTCGCGGGTGAATCTCAGATCATGATCACGTAGGCGACCGCGG
Source organism: Nocardia sp. NPDC004151 (assembly GCF_042874235.1). Lineage (NCBI taxonomy): Bacteria > Bacillati > Actinomycetota > Actinomycetes > Mycobacteriales > Nocardiaceae > Nocardia > Nocardia sp. NPDC004151. Next base: position 15,461 of record NZ_JBIAMR010000023.1, read on the forward strand.
CGCTCAGGCCGATGGCGACGATCGACGCCGCGGGCGCCAGCAGGATCGTGCCGATGACCATGAGCAACGCCCGGCGGCGCCCGGCCGCACGGGATTCCGGTGGGGCGGACAGGCATCGCAGTCGCAGCTCCAGCGACGTGTCGACCAGGTCCAGCGCGGTCGTCGTGCGGGCGGCGACCGTCCGCAACGCGGCCGCGAGGGCCTGCGGGCCGGCCTCGGCCGCGGCCGCGCGATCGGCGGCGAGTTCGATCAGGGTGGTCATGGCCGCCGGTGCGGCGGCGAACAATGGGATCCACGGGAACGCGCGGGCGAAAACCTGGCAGACGCCGAGGATCCGGTGATGGAATCCGCGTAGATGCGCGTGCTCGTGGGCGAGCACCGCCCGCCACTGCGCCTCGGTCAGGCACTGCGCGAGACCGTCGGTGACCACGACATACCCGCCGCGGCCCGCGACACTGTAGGCCAGCGGCACCGGATGCTCGAGCCACACCAGGTCCGCCCGGGCGGCATCGGCGCGGCCCAGCACCTCGACCAGCTCATTGTGCTTGCGGCGCAGGGCCGCTCCGCGTTCCCGATGCCCGAGGGCGATCCGCGCCAGCCGGCCGGTCGGAGCGGTGAAGCCGATCGCGGTCACCGGCGCGATCAGCCCCGCAGTCCAGGTGACGACGATCGGCTCGAACGCACCCAGGCACGCCAGCGCACTGCCCGCGAAGGTCTCACCCGGCGGATAGCCCGGCCACGCCAGCGCGATCAACGCCAGTGCCACGTACCCGAGTGCGGCGGCGAACGCGCCCAGCCAAGCCGCCATCCCGATAGCGGGGGCGGCGCTGAAATCGATGCGGGACAGCGCCGCCGGTGCGGCCACCACGACCGCGACGGCTGCCACCAGCAGGGCCGCGATCAGGATCACCGGCGGTGCTCGTCGCCGGACAGGCCCCGCCGCAGCGCCTCGACCTCGCGAGCGCTGGCGGTGCGGGCCAGATGCAGGAGCACCGCGGGCGCGTCGGGGCTGGCGTCGAGGATTTCGCGCAGCAGATCGGTGGTCGCCTCGGCGCGCGTGCGGCTGGGGCGATAGCGGTAGGAGCGCCCGACCTTCTCGCGCAGCAGCCACTGCTTTTCCCACAGGTGGGTCAATACCGTCAATACCGTGGTGTACGCCGGAACTCGCTGGTCGTCGCTGAGCCGATCGACCACGTCGTGAACCGACAGCGCCTCGGAACTGTCCCACAGCACGGCCATCACCCGGCTCTCGAGTGCGCCCAGTCCTTTCATCACCCTCCTCGGTTCGCCCGCCAATCTACTATTCGCCATAGTTTCCCGAGGGGTGATACCGATCCTCTATCGGAAGGCCACGGAAACCGCTCTCCGACAGGTACTCTCGATGCGGTGGGACAACGTGTGCTGTTCTCGCTCGTCTGTATCGTTCTGGCGGCCTGGGGTGTGGTCGTCACGCCCGGAAAGGCCACCGCCGATTCGTGGTTACCACCGGTGGGCGGGAATTTCCTCTGGGGCGTGTCCAGTTCCGGATTCCAGAGCGAAGGCTTTGCGCCGGACAGCAATTGGAGCCGGTATGCCGGATCCGGCCGCGCCGAGGGATACGGGGACTCCGTCGACTTCCTGCATCGATACGGCGAGGATATTCGGAATGCGGCCGACCTGGGTGTCGGCGTCTATCGCGTGAGCGTGGAATGGGCGCGCGTGCAGCCCAGTCCGGGCGAATGGGATTTCTCCTTCTACGACAGCATGATTGCGCGGATTCGCGGCGCCGGAATGCGACCGATGATCACCCTCGACCATTGGGTGTTCCCGGGCTGGGCGGTCGATCGCGGAGGCTGGCGCAATCCGGGGATGGTCGAGGACTGGCTCACCAATGCTCGTGCGGTGGTGGACCGTTACGCGAGCGCCGACCCACTGTGGGTCACCTTCAACGAGCCGCTCGCCTATGTCGGCAAAGAGCAGGAGATCGGCGATATCGGCGCGGGCGACGTGGTGCCCATGATCGATCGGATGGTCGCGGCGCACCGCGCGATCTACGACCACATCCACGCCCGGCAGGGCGGCGCGATGGTCACCAGCAATATCGCCTTCACCTCGGTCGGCGCGGACCAGGCCGACGCCTCCTTCATCGACCGGATCGCGGACAAGATCGACTATGTCGGGGTCGACTACTACTACGGTGGATCGCTGAGCAACCCGCCGAATGTGCTCGCGCAGATCACCAATCAGCCCTCGCCCCTCATTCTGGAGCCCGACGGCATCTACTACGCGCTGCGCCGCTACGCCCACCGATTCCCGGGCCGCCCCCTCTACATCGTCGAGAACGGCATGCCCACCTACGGCGGATCGGCCACCACCGACGGCATGACCCGCGCCGACAATCTGCGCGACACCGTCTACTGGGTACAACGCGCGAAGGCCGACGGCATGAACGTCATCGGCTACAACTACTGGAGCATCACCGACAATTACGAGTGGGGCAGTTACGCACCGCGTTTCGGCCTGTACACCGTGGACGTGACCAGCGACCCCGGCCTGTCCCGCCGCCCCACGCCCGCGGTTCCGGCGTTCCGGGATATCGCCCTGTCGGGCGGCGTCCCCGCGGGCTATGTGCCCACCCGGGCCCCGGCCCTGTGCTCCCTCCAGGACCTGCCCTCCAGCTGCGTCAACCCCGTCACCGCGCCGGGTCGCTGACCCAGTCCCCGTCGTGGGCGTTCAACTCGTGCCGCATCGTTTGGCGGAGCCGATCCAGGGCCCGGAGGAAGGGCTCGTGGACCGCGTGCCACTCCGGTGAACCAGCGGGCCGTCGCCCGACGGTCATGCTGGTCTCGATCAGAGCCTCGCGGATATCGCGCAGCTTCCGATACGCCTCCGCGGCGTCCTCCCGGACCGCCCTGGCCGCCACCAGATCCAGCTCGTACCCCACCGCCACCAAAGCGAAGGACCGGAAGGCCGCGGTCACGGCCTCCCGGTCCAAGGGTGTCGGCTCGTGCAATCCCAACGCCTGCATGGCGGTATCGGTCTGCACGAGTGTGGTCAGGTACTTCACGTAGATCTCACGCTTGGTGTCACCGAACCGCTGGGACTTCTCCCGGCGTGCCCGCGTCGTATCGATCGCGAGCGTGGTGGCGGCCCCGACGACCGCCCCTCCCAGCGTCCCGACGACCGCCAACCATTCCAATGCCACAACTGCCCCCGGTCGCCTGGAATCGTGCCGGATCTCGGCCCGGCACCCTCTCCCGAAGGAGTCTAGGCCCTGGTGGGGGTACGGAGCAGATCGTCGAGATTCAGTGCGGCCGTTGCGTAGTCCATGCGTCGGTGCAGATGGCGTTCGGAGATCCGTTCCACCAGCAGGGGAATGAACTCGCGGACACGGTGGCCCTCGAAATCGCGATGGACCCCGTGCACGACCTCACCGATGAACCGCACCGTCAAATCCGGAAAACGAGTGGCCAACCGCGCGACGAGTTCACTGATCTGCTGCTCTTCGATCTGCTGCTCTTCGTCGGAATGCGTCATGCCTCCAGCCCTCCTGCATCGCGGTGTTCGAGCCGGCACCCGTACCGCCCTGCGGGTGACCGGCGAAGTGGACAACGGCCCGGAGCCCTGCAGCTCCGGACCGTGCCCCTCGATTGTTACGGCACCCAAACGAGCATTTCCTCCGCAAATCACTATTTGGCACTGGTTGTCAGCGACTAGGCACAGTGAAAGGAGCAAATGTAAGTACATCTGCAACAGTGACTTTCACGCACACTTCGCGTGGAATGTGGAATTTTCTCCGTAATGTCAGAAAAGGGCTGGTTAACGGCTGGTTCCTAGGACCGCCCGGGGTGGTTGGGGCCGATGGTGGGTGAGATTTTCCGCCATTCCTCGGCCCAGTCGGCGCTGTGCCGCCGTGCCAGGAACCGGTCGGCGCACCAGGCGAGAAGTGCCGCGCCACAGGCGGACGCGAGGACGAAGAGGACCCCCGTGCTGATGCCCTGGGCCACGGCGTCGGAGTCCGACCGGGGCGGGGTGGTGTCCTGCCCGGTGACGTCGATCCAATGCACGACCTTGTCGCCCCGCTCGGCGGTCCCCGGCACGTCGACGAGCGCGATATTGGTCTGGCCGTGGGCATTCCACTGCACCATGGCCTGCGGCGGACCGGGCGCCACACTCTGGCCCGCCGCGCGGGGGAGCCGGATCGGATCGGAGACGACGGTGGCCGTGACCGAGGTCTTGGTCGCGTTGGCGGCGTGGATGCGGGCGGCGGCGCTATCGGCGGTCCTGATCCCGGCGGTGATCGCGACCGGCAGGCTCGCCGCGATCAGCAGCGCGGCGAGCATGCGCCACGCCGCCTGGAATCGATCGGACCGTCGCATCAGCCGGTTCCGGCTCCAGGGAGCCGTCCGGCAGATGCGCCGCACGAGCTTCCGCACGTAGGCGCGTTACCCCGTGGGAGCCGTCCGAAACGGTCGTGCCGGGGTCAATCCTGGGCGCGGCGGCGTTCGGCTTCCTGGCGGCGGGCCTCGGCGCGCTGCTGTTCGGCGCGCTCGCGCAGGCCACGTAGGAAGGCCTCGTCGGCGGCGGGATCCGCGGGGACGTAGCGGCCCGGCCGGTCGTATTCGGAGTAGTGGGTGGTGGGCCGGCGCGGCGCCTCGTGGAGCGGGCGGCCGAGGATCAGCCACAGCAGACCGCCGAGGGTGGGGACCAGGAGGACGATCAACAGCCAGCCGCCCTTGGGCAGATGCCGGACCCCGGTCTCCGGGCAGGTGATGATGTCGATCAGGCAGTAGACCCACAGGGCCAGCGTGATGAGTCCGACGGCCGCGTACGGCATTGATCTTCTCCTCGAGAATCCCCCCGCAAGAACATGCGGCTCCGGGATCGTAGCCGGTGAACTCAGAAGCTGCCCAAGGGGTCCTGGTTGTCGAAGATGTATTTGTCGCCGTTGTACCAGGTGACGATGACCGAGGAAGCCTCCTCGGGCTCCTGACGGCAATAGGAGACGCCGGGGAAGGGCAGGGACGAGGATTCTCCGCATTGGTAGGCGTAATCGTCGGCGAGTTTCTGCGTCTCGAACCGCTGTCCGAGGCCGCCGTAGCTGCCGGGGACCCAAATGGAGTCGGGTCCGGTGAACACCCACAAGATGCTGCCGAACAGCCAGGCGTAGAAGAGGTACGTGGCGGCGACCGCGCCCGCGCAGAGCACCATGAACCGCCTGGCGCGGCGGCGGCGAGTTTTCTGTTCCCGGAACGGGTAGGAGCCTGAATCGGAACTGTCCATCATGTGGTCCTCCTCAGTCGGAGAGATGACATGTTCAGGCGTGTTGATCAAATCTACCGTGATCGAGTTCGAGAGTCTCTAGCGAATTCGGTTCGGCTGCACGCGAGAGTATTTCGAACGGCGGTCGTCCGGTATTTATTCGGACGACCGATTTATTCGATAATCGCCGCCGGATCGGCCGGCCGCCCTATTGCCGCCGAAAACCGCTGAGCGGCAAGGCGGCCGGTCCGCTGCTGCCCGCCGACCCAAGATCGAGGTGGTTGAGCAGGTTCTGGATGACGACGTACGGGTTCATCGGCTGATCCTTCTTCCGGAGATCCGCGGCAGGTGGTTGTGACTGCCGTCACGGTGTGGTCTCATCAAGATACACAGATACGCGAATTGTGTCTGTGTATCAGGCCCGATCGAAGAGGATTCACGGCTATGGATGCACACCGTCTGAGCAGGCGCGACGCATTGAGGACAGGAAGCGGCCTCCTGGGGGTCGTCGGCGCCATGGCGCTGACACCGCGCACCGTGCGCGCGGAGCCCTGGAAGTGGTCGCCCGCCGATTCGGTGGTCGGCGTCGGCGGCGGCGCGGACCCGATGACCGTCTACGACCCCGACGCCGACTCCGTGCTGGCCGACATCATCGACCACGCCGACGTACCGCAGATCAACCGGCTGCTGGCGACCTGGATCTACAACGATCAGCCCCTGCCCGCCGGACTGCCGAAGTCCTTGGCGGACTTCATCGAGGACGCGCGGCAGCTGCCGTCCTGGACCGACCAGGGCAAGCTGGCCAGCTCGTTCGAATTCACCAAGAAGCGGGGGACCTACCTGGGCGTGCTGTACGCGTTCGCCAGCGGCATGATGTCGACGGTCATTCCGCACGAGGCGCGGGCGGTGTACTACTCGCGCGGCGGGTCGCACCTCAAGGAGCGCATCGCCAAGACCGCGAAGTTCGGATACGACATCGGCACGGTGAACGCCTATGGCCAGGGCGGTGAAATGGTCGTCACCTGCGTGAAGACCCGGATCATCCACGCGTCGGTGCGGCATCTGCTGCCGCAGTCGCCACACTGGCCATCGGATGTCACGCCGATCAGCCAGGAAGACATGATGGTCACCTGGCACAGTCTCGCCACCACCATCATGCGCACCCTGACCGCGTGGAAGCTGCCCATCCCGGCCGCGGAATCGGCTGGCTACCTGCACAGTTGGCAGTTGGCGGCGCATCTGCTCGGCATCCGCGACGAGTACATCCCGGCAACCTGGGACCAGGCCGACGCGCAGGCCGCGCAGCAACTCGACCCGATCCTCGCCCCGACCGCCGAAGGCACCGATCTGGCGCATCAGCTGCTCGATCTGGGCGCGGATCTCGACCTGACGCTGCTCAGTCACGGCATTCTGGGCGCGTTCACCCGATTCATCATGGGGGACAAGGTCGCCGACTGGCTCGCCATTCCGCGGGAGCCGGTGTGGAGTCCGCTGCTCGAGGTCGCGTGGGGTCCGTATGTCGCGGTCCGGGAGGGCGTGTTGTCGGTGGCTCCGGTGGTCGACGCGCCCTACTGGATGTTCGACGAGTTCCTGCGGCAGTTCGTGCTCTGGTACATGGCCGAGCTGCGGATGCCGTTGAGTATCGAAATCCCGCTGACCAACCGGTGATTCGCCTGCCGGTCCGGGGCGGCGCGCACTGACGGCGACGGCGGGCCGCGGCTCGCCGTCGCCCACGAGCCTCCGGATTCAAGGAAACAGCTAACGTATCGCTGTATCGGCAACGATGTGGAGACGTGAAACGCGATCAGGAGGACGCCGTGGAACCCGCGCCGCGCGCGAAGGAACTCCCACTCGGCCAGTCCTTGATTGAACGCGCCTACCTGCAAGCGGTCGAACAGGTCGACGACATCGACAGTATGCGCACCCGCATTCTCGACGCGGCCGACGAGCAGTTCCGCCGCTGGGGTGTGCAGCGGTCGACGATGGAGGATGTCGCGCGGACCGCGGGGGTTTCGCGAATCACCGTCTACCGGCGCTTCAGCACCAAGGAAGAACTGGTGGAGCGCGTCATCCTGCGCGAATTCCGCCGGTACTTCGACACCTTCCTGGTCGATATCGCGGCGGCGGCCGATGTCGGGGAGCGGGTGGTCGTCGGGTTCGTGAGCTCGCTGCGCGCACTGCGCGGCAATCCGCTGATCGGTGCCCTGATCACCGCCGAACCCGACTATTTCGTGAGTTCCCTGGTCGGCGACGGCGGCCGGGCGGTGGCCATGGTGCGGGAATTCGTGGCCCGCCAACTCCGGCAGGAGCAGCGGGCGGGCACCATCTCCCCGGACCTGCGGGTCGAGGTGGTCGCCGAACTGATGGTCCGAATCTGCGCTTCCTTCTTGGCGATTCCGAGTCAGGTCGTCGACATCGACGACGACGAGCAACTCGCGGCGATCGCCCGCCAATTCCTCCTTCCCATGCTCGACCCGCCGGGTCGGTAGCCCCGTACCGATCGATAGGGACGACCCGTATGGACCCGCGCGATATCGAACTGCGCGACATCGAGATCTTCTTGACGCTGTCCGAGGAACTGCATTTCGGTCGCACCGCCGAGCGGCTGTACCTCTCGCAGGCCCGCGTCAGCCAGGTGATCCGGAAACTCGAAAGCCGGATCGGCGGAAAGCTTTTCGACCGCTCCAGCCGCACCGTCTCGCTGACCCCGATCGGCCGCCGCCTCTTCGAGGACTTGCAGGTCAACTACCGCGACCTGTGCGCCAGCCTGGGCCGCGCCGAACGCTCGGCGCGCTACGGTGACGACGGTCTGCTCCGTATCGGCGTGACCAGCAGCAGCCTCGAGGAAGTGCGACCGCTGCTGGATATCTTCCGGGCCCGCCACCCGAATACGAGTGTGCACATCGAACACGTCCATTTCGGCAATCCCTTCGGCGCGCTGCGCGCCGACGAGATCGACATTCTGATCAGCTGGCTCCCCATCGAGGAACCCGATCTGATTGTCGGCCCGATTCTCTACGAGGAACCGTTCATGCTCCTCGTCGGCGCGAATCACCCCCTGGCAGAACGGGATTCGGCCACGTACGAAGATCTCGCCGACTACGGCGTCTTCGGCGCGGGCACCGACGCCGCCAATCAGCCTCCCGACTACTGGCAAAGCGCCATCACCCCCTTCACCACCGCCTCCGGCCGCACCATCTCCCGCGTCGCGTACGTCGACAACTTCCAGGACATGATCCTCCAGTTGGCCGCGGGTAAGGCCATCACACCGGTTCACGCCCACGCCAGTCGCCACTACGCCCGCCCCGACGTCATCTACATCCCCATGCCCGACGCCCCACCCGCCCGCTGGGCCCTGGTCTGGCGACGAGGCGCGGAATCCGACCTGACCCGCAGCCTCGCCGCCATCGCCACCGACTTCGTGAAAGACCGAGCGGCAGACCGCTGACTCAGCGATGCCCGCCCGAGTGGTCGTGCGAGCAGGTGTCGGTACGCCGGCCGTCAAGGCTGGTGGCCGCTTGCCCCGCACCATGACCCTCGAGCGCCGCGAACGGCCCGCACTGGTTCGCGGTGATCCACACATGAACCATCGGATTGCCCGCACCGGGATTGATCGAGGCGGGCGGGCAATTGCCCTGTGCATCGGTGACTCCGGCGACCTGCGGGCCACCGTCGCCGGCCTTCCAGCAAAGGTTGTCGTGAACATGCCACTGCATCAACGCCCCGCCGTAGTTCACCAGATCCGGGTCGTCGATCTTCTTGCCCTTCGCGATGTACATCGCCGACACCAGGGTCCGATTGTCGCCGTCGACCCGATAGACCAGCGACTCCGGATGTTCGGCATCGAGGAACAGGTCATCGCGAATGTAGGCCGTATTGATGAAGTGCTCGTACCCGGTGATCGAATCGCCGATGGACCGGTAGCCCAGCGCGCCGATGGAATGGACGTCGGCGAACGCGGGCAGATCGTCCAGCGTGCTGCGAATCAACGCGGTCGCCCGCTGCTCCTGCGCGGCGGTCACCCCCGGCACCCCGGACACATCGATCGGCTTCGCCGGATCCCACGGCCGCGGCCAAGCATTCCCGGTCCCATGGTCGTGAGCGGTGTGGTCGCCGTCCGCATGGGAGTGATCCCCGGTGCCGTGACTGTGCACATGCCCGGCCCCGCCGAGCATCGCCGCGACAGCGAGAACTCCCGACAGCCCAGCGGCTGTCGCCGCCTGCGGCACGCCCAGTTTCGCCTCGGGCCGCACCAACGCGACCGCGGCCCCGACGATCGAGACCGCCCCCAGCGCCGCACAGGTGCTGTCGAGGAACTGCGGCGCCTCGGCCACGTCGAGCCCGTCGGGCCACGGCAACCCCGCCACCCGCGTGTACGCCCAGACCGCCACGGCCACGACGTTGACCCCGATCACCATGACCGGCACAGCTTTCCGGGCACTCACCATCGCCACGAGCCCCACCGCGCATTGCGCCGCCGCCAGCACGACCATCAACCGCGCCAACGTCGCATGCTCGGTATGCAACCCCGCCGCGAACAGATGCAACGCCCCGGCCCCCACCGCCGCCACTCCTCCGAGCAGAAGAAACCCATTACGCACACCGGCCATATCCCGGGTCTCCCTTCATCCCGCGTGCACACTACGGGGCGGAGACCGGCCCTTGAACCCTCCGACTCGTGAGGAATCTCTGTGGAAACACCCGCGAACCCAGACGGCCCCCTGACCGAGCTGGTCCGCTGAGCGCGCCACCATCGGCCATACGATCAGGAGGCGGCGGCGCAGCCTCGGGCGGGCGGGCCGGAGGCGAAGCGGTCGCCGAGGTAGCGCAGGGCGCCCACGGCTTCGACAATGGCGGCGCCGCTGTGGCCCGGGATGTTCGAGAAGTGTTGTGTGAGAGTCGATCCCATGGAGCAGTAGCGGTTGATGAGGGCGTGGACGCCGGGGGCGGGGATCATCTCATCGGCGTTGCTGTGGTACAGGTACAGCGGGACGTCCGGGGTGATGGCGCCCAGCTCCTGACGTTGGGCGGCTGCCACGACCGTCGGGTGCGCGAAGAGGTCGGCTGCGACGGAGTAGTCGCGGAGGTGTGTTCCCGAATAGGTCTGTAGTAGACCGGCTCCGCAGCGTTTGCCGACGTCGGCGAGCATGGCGGTGCTGCGGTTGTTGAGCAGGACCTCGATCTTGGCCCTGGGCTCGTTGCGGATCAGGGCCGCCGTGATCAGTAGGGCGAGGGCCGCTTTCGGGCCGCCGTCGGCCGCGCGGGCGATGGCGGGGATGTCGGCGGGGATGCCGCCCGCGGCGATGCCGGTCAGCGGCAGTTCCGGAGCGTAGGTGGCGCGTAGTTGCCCCGCCCACAGCGCCGCGTAGGCGCCGCCGGAATAACCCCAGATCCCGGTCGGGCTGTCGGCCAGTCCGGTGGACGGGAAGCGGCGCGCGGCGCGGATCCCGTCGAGCAGGGCGTGGCCGGACATCACGCCGTCGAGGAATCTGGACTGCGGGCCCTCGTAATCGGGGATTACCAGCGCATAGCCGAGAAGCAGCGGACCCACGAGAAACGGCAGGTCCAAGGTGGTTTGGCTGCCGATGTTGATGGGTGCGCGCAGAGTGGCGGAGGGAGCGCAGGCGGTGGTGAGAGCGTCTTCGGCGCTGGCGAAGGCCACCAGCGGCCGGGAACCGGGGCCCCGCCAGGGCGCGGTCGGTTCGATGACGGTGGCGATCGTGGTGATGGGCTTGTTCTCGGAATCCGTTGTCAGGTATTGGATTTGCCACGCCGTTATGGGCAGCGGCGTCGACAACCCGAACAGCTTCACGCTGCGCCAGGCCAGCGGGTCGCCACTCTTGTGGGCACCCAGGTCGGCGGGTGTGCTGTAGAAGGGATCGGCTTCGGGCACGGGCGCGGGCGCGGCCACCGCGGAGGAGATTGCGGTAGTGAACGCGAGAACGAGCGCGCCGAGGAACAGGGCGTGCCGGGCGGTCTTCTGCACAATGCCGCATGACGTGCGGCGCCTCATGGTCTTCCGCATCGCAAGCACAGTATCCGCTGTCTTGGCTGGTCAAGCGGTGCGGAAGCGGTGTGTCGCGCCTGGATTGTCCGGCGTGGGAGAGCTGCCCGGTCAGCCGCCGGTGTCAGTCCAAATCAATCCGAACGGTCATCAGATCAGTACCGACCACCCGCACCGCCGTGCTGTTCGCCCTCGGCAACGACCGCAGCCGAGCCACCGGATCGTCCTCCGGCATCAGGTGCGCGGTACCGGTGAACCACCGCCCGCGAATCCGCAGCCGAACCCGATTGTCGGCTTCGATGTTCCGGATGTACTGCGACCGCCGCCCGAACTCGGACACGAACCAGAACGCGCCGCCGCTGCGCCGCCCACCGATCGGCGTGATCCGCGGCTGCCCGCTCACCCGCCCGGTCGTCTCCAACAGCGTCTGGATCGGCAATCGCCTCAGAATCGGATTTCCCACTCTCCGTTGGAATCCCGTCACCACAGCATGCTGGATCTCGCGCCGGTCGGCCATGCCCCGACGTTAGCACCGCCGGAGCAGCCTGCGGCGGTGGCCGCAGGCTGGTGTCCGCGATCCGAGCTACCGGACGGGCAGGTGCGCCCCGTCGGCATCCGGAACCATGATCGGCGAGGTAGCCGGTTGACGCCGTCCGGCCGGCCGGGAGCGCGCGACCGATACCGCCCGGGCGGCAGCCGCCGGCTGCGGTTCGCGACCGCACTTGCGGATGAGGTCGTAGAGGTCGCCGTCGAATTTGTCGACGCAGCAGGTGTGCTGATTGCCGACCACCCCGTCGGAGGCGAATTGCAGAATGGTGGGCTTGCGACCGGACATCACGTTCCAGCCCGCGGCATGGTCACCGACGCCCTGGTATTGCTCCTTGAACGGGCGGGGCGCGCCGGAGCCGTTGTAATTGCTGGCCCAGATGTCGTAATCCCCGGTGAGCGAATCGCCGTACATCCAGAACGGGGTGTACCCGATGACGTACCCGGGAGCTCCCCGGTCGGCGAGCCGCTGCTTGGTGAGTTCCACCGCCCGCAGCACCTCATCGGCGCTGGGCGGGCGCGGGGCATTCGTCGACTGTTCCGCGTCGACCTGCCAGATCCACGGCCTTTCCTTCCACCACGGCGTCTGCTCATCGACACAGCTCACCCAGAAATCGACCTGCTCCGCGATGTCTCCCGGCCACAGGAAGTGGTAGCTGCCGAGCACCGGGATCCCGGCGTCGCGCGCCCTTTCGAGCACCTCCTGGTAGTGCTGGGACCGCCAGTCACTGCCTTCGCTGGTCTTGTAGATGAAGAACGAGATCCCGTCGGTGTGGGCGGCGACCATGTTCATGGGACCGCGGGCGAAGTCGTAGTCGGAGGCGTCCCAGCCCCAGACCGGTGCGGTATTGGCGACGGTAGCGGTGACGGAGGCGACGGGCGTCCCGGTGATCTCGGGATGGACCCGGTCGGGCGCGGACCCGCCGGCGAGCTGTTCCAGCTGCGTCATCAGGTCGGCCGAGGTCGCCCAGTGGATGTGGTCGAAGTGGCCGATCGACGAGGGTGGGCCGTAGGGTCCGCCGCCGGGGAACTTCTGCTGATTCTTGACGTAGAACCCGTCATCGTCGGCGAACGGCGTCGAATGGATGAGCTCGACGGTGTAGTTCCAATACCTGTCGTACATCCACTTGGCGAAGTCCCGCATCTTGACGTCGTCACGATCGCAGCCGATATCGATGGCCGCCGTCGGCGAGCCGTCGTAAGACAACCCGTAATGGTGCGATTGCAGGCCGTGATCGCCGTCCATGCCGCTGGTGATCCGCAGCTCGTCGGCTCTCGGATAGGTCTCGAGAAACTTCACCATCCTCTTACCCAGAGGGCCGAGCACAACGCCCGGAAACTGTTGTATGGCCATGACTCTCTCCTCGGTACGGATGGTGTGAAAGACCACGGAAATCAGGGCGATTTCCGCCGCTCACGGCGACCGATGTGCTGTGAGAATCAAAGAATTGCACCGGGATTCAGCACTGTAACGAGTGTTCTACTACGTGCCTTCCAGCCGATCCGGGCCGAAACCCCGGGCGACCCACTAGCGAGTCCCCGCCGCCTCAAACCGCGACACCAGACACGCTGACGTCAGAGCAAGTAGTCCGCTACCTGCACCTGATGTCCTGTTCGATCCTGCCCACGACCACGGCGAGCACGATCCCCGCGCCGCTGAGGGCCGCGGTGGTTTTGTGCACCCGCTCGGAGGCGATGAGCACGTAGGCGACGACGAACACCGCGATCGCGACAGCAGTCACTGGGCCCACTATCGAGTCGTAGCGGCGGTAACCGAGCGCGGCGCGAGTGCACCGCCCGGAGAAAGTCCCGCACGTTGCGGGCTCCAGGCCGAGAACCATGTGCCAATGTTGCTCGATCCGGATCGAGGCATGTTAGGCTCGTGCTCGCCAGATCGTTGAACCTTGTTCTGACCGATTTCCCTGGGTGGTAGTGGATTTCGCGACTTGATCGGCATTCCCTCCTGTGGTCGGTGACCGCATAGCAGCATGCCGTTCGGGAACGCGGCTCGAAAGCTGTACGCCGGGTATGTTGTGAGCCCGCGTTCTTTGCCAGATGTTGGAAATATCCGACTCTTCAGGCTTTGAGATACCAAGAAACGTTGACGTACGGGTGCGGGGGCGTTGTCGCACTGCGGCGCGGAGTCCGAGTTGGATTCCAGAGGCCGACCAGTGAAGGGGTCCAGATGAATCTGAGGTCAACCGAACCTGCTGACCGCCAGGCGGAATTGATTCCGCTATCGAGGGCGCAATACGGGATGTGGCTGGCGGACAACCTGCCCGGCGGGCAGGCGATGAACATCGCACAGTACGTCGAGATCGAGGGCCCGATCGACGTCGAAGCCTTCATCGAGGCGGTGAACGTTGCCGGCCACGAATCCGAATCCCTGGTCGTCCGGGTGGTCGAGTTCGACGGCGTTCCCTATCAATTCGTCGATCGCAATATGACTTACGACGAGTCTGTGCTGGACGTCAGCGGGGAGAGTGATCCGTTCGCGGCGGCAATGCAATGGATGCGGCGCGATTTCGAAGCCAGAGCCGAGGATATGAGCCGTGACCGGCTCGCCGAGACACGGTTGATCCGAATCGCCGAAGATCGGTATCTGTGGTACGCGCGTGCCCATCATCTCGTCATCGATGGCTACGGTGCATTCAACGTGTTGACCCGGCTGGCCGAGCACTACAACGCATTGCTCGAGGGCCGGCCGCCGGCGCCTCGGGAAGCGGACGCGTTGCGCGACATCATCGAGGCGGAGCAAGCGTATCGGGCGAGCTCTCGGTTCGAGAACGACAGGCAATACTGGCTCGGCAGGATTGCCGACCTTCCGACGCCGACGAGTCTGTCCGGTCGCACCGCCCGCCCGAGCAAGGTCGATCGTGTTTCCGGCATCGAGCTTCCGCCGCAGTTGTCCGACCTGCTCGACCGTTTCTCCGGCAACCTGCAAGCATCGCCTGCGCAGGTCGTCGTGGCGGCCTTCGCCGCATTCCTCGCACGGATGACCGGTGGCAACGATGTGGTGTTGTCGATGCCGGTGAGCGGGCGCGTGACGAAGGGCTTGCGCAATGCTGCCGCGATGTTGGCGAACATGGTGCCGATCCGATTCACGATGGATAGAACGACCACCGTGGAGGAACTGGTCCATGCGTCGGTGTCCGAACTCGTCTCCGCGATGCGGCATCAGCTCTACCGGTTCGAGGACCTGCGCCGCGATTCGAATGCATTGGATGCGTCTGCGAACTCGTTCGGTCCGATCGTCAATATCCTCTTCTTCGACTCCGAAATTCGCCTCGGGTCTGCTGTCGGCCGCTATCGCGCGCTGACCTCGGGCACATTGGACGATCTCCAGCTGAATCTCTACCGTTCCGGGGTAGACGCGCCACTGTTGATCGAACTGCACGGCAACGCGAATCTCTATGGCCAGGATGAACTCGATGCGCACGCCCACCGATTGATCGCCTTTCTGCAACGACTGATCGAAGCGCCCGTCGAAACAGCCCTGATCGCTGTTCCGCTCGTTGACCCTGCTGAAGAGGCACAGATCGCCGGGGAGCTGGCCGGCCGCGACGGGGCAACGAGTACGGCAACACTCGTGGATTTGCTGACGCGACAGGCCGATGCGACTCCATCGGCAGTTGCCGTCACATCGGAGGGGGCCCCTCTCACCTATCGGGAGCTGGACGAGCGTTCCAATCGGTTCGCACGCACCCTCATCGCGCTCGGAGCGGGCCCGGACTCGCTGGTGGCGATCGCGATGCCACGGGATGCCGATCTCATCATCGTCACGCTGGCCGTGCTGAAGTCAGGCGCCGGATACCTGCCGCTGGATATCGCGCATCCGGCCGATCGGCTGGAATACGTGCTGAACGACGCCGATCCGATCGCCGTAGTCACGACCGGCGACATGCGCGAGCTTGTGCTCGGAGACCCGGGCCGCGTGGTGCTGTTCGACGAGGTCGCCGCCGACGAGGCTGCGACACCTGTCACCGACGCCGACCGGACCAGCCCGCTGCGCCCCGACAACATCGCCTACGTCATCTACACCTCGGGGTCGACCGGTCGGCCCAAGGGCGTGGCCATTGCCCATCGCGCCGTGGCGACGTACCTGGTGAACGCGTGCGCCGAGATCGGCGTGCAGCCCGGCGACGTGTGGATGTTGTTCCACTCCTTCGCGTTCGACTACTCGGTGTGGGAGATCTTCGGCGCGTTGGCCAGTGGCGGCCGCCTGGTAGTCGTGGACACCCCCACCACCCGGTCACCAGACGATGTCGTGCGTTTGGCGGCACGCGAGAAGGTGACCGTCTTCAACCAGACACCATTCGCGTTCCAGCAGTTCGGTGCCGCGTACCGGCGGTACATAGATGCGGGTGAGCCTGACGGTGAGCTTTCGCTGCGGCTGGTCATACTCTCGGGCGAACGACTCGATCCGGCTGTGCTGGCGGACTGGTATGAGCACAACCCGGAGCTCCCGGTGCTGGCGAACAGCTATGGCATCACCGAAACCACGGTGTTCGTAACCTATTTCGGCCTGACACCGAGCAACGCGACGGCGGACGCCCCGAGCACGATCGGTCCAGCACTGCCTGGTCTGCGCACCTATGTTCTCGATGAACAATTGCGGCCGGCGCCGTTGGGCGCCTGGGGCGAGATCTACGTTGCCGGAACGCAACTCGCCCGCGGTTATCTCAACCGCTCATCGCTGACTTCCGCCCGATTTGTTGCCAGCCCGTTCGGCCGACCAGGCGAGCGGCTCTATCGCAGCGGCGATGTGGCACGCTGGAATCACCAGGGTGAGCTGGAATACCGTGGCCGTGCCGATCAGCAGGTGCAACTGCGTGGGTTTCGCATAGAGTTGGATGAAATTCGCACCGCTTTGTCGACCCATAGCGCGGTCTCGGCGGCGGTTGTCATTGTCCATCGCCCTGGCACGGCGGCGGCCAAGGTCGTGGCCTATGTCGTTCCGACCGGTGAAGATGCCTGTACAGCCGACATTCTCCGCACGCATGTCGCGACGCTACTGCCGGAGTACATGGTGCCGGCCGTCGTCGTGGTGGTGCCCGAGCTGCCGCTGACGGTGAACGGCAAGGTGGACTATCGGGCGCTGCCGGAGCCGATCTTCGATTCGTCAGCGGCCTATGTGGCGCCGAGTTCGGCGGTCGAGGAGGCGATCGCGGCCATCTTCGCCGAGGTGCTGGACCTCGAGCGAATAGGCGTGCTGGACCACTTCTTCGAACTGGGCGGCAATTCGCTCACCGCGACCAATGCCGCCGCGAGAATCGCCGAGCTGACCGGATCCGCTGTGTCGGTCCGCGATCTGTTCAGCAAGCCGACCGTCGCCGAACTCGCCGCGCATATCGACATCGAACACCACCACAGAGCGCTCGTGCTGCGCGCGGAACCGCGCGTCGAGCCGATTCCGTTGTCGCCGGCGCAGAACCGGATGTGGCTGATCAATCAGGCCGACCCGGCCTCCACGGCATACAACATTCCGCTGGTGGTGCAGCTGACCGGCCGACTCGATGTCACTGCGTTGCACCTGGCTCTGATGGATGTGATCGATCGGCACGAATCCCTGCGGACCGTCTATCCGGACACGAAAGGGGAAGGGAGGCAGGTTGTTCTGGCACCCGGGCACGGTGTCGGCCTGATACCGGAGAAGATCGATTGCGCCGACATCGCGCATCGCATCGGTGAGCTGACTTCGACCGGTTTCGACGTCCGAACAAGTCCACCGATCCGAGTCGCGCTGCTCGAGTCCAGCGAACGGCGTCGGCACGTCCTGGTCGTGGTTCTGCACCATATTTGCTGTGACGGTTCGTCGCTTCCACCGCTCGCGGTCGATATCGCGACGGCCTATGAAGCAAGGTCGCAGGGAAGAACCCCGGACTGGCAGCCCCTGACCGTGCAATACGCCGATTACAGCATCTGGCGCCGCGAGATGCTCGGCGACGAGGACGATCACGAGTCGTTGGCGGCACGCCAGTTGCGTTACTGGGTGACACAGCTGGCGGGAATGCCGCCGTTGCTAGAGCTGCCCGCGGACCGTCCGCGTCCTGCTCGCCAATCCATGCGCGGCGACATCGCCGAGAGCGTGATCCCAGCCGAAACCTTTGCCGCGATCCAGTATCTGGCCCGCACGTCCGGCGTCACCACCTTCATGGTCATCCATGCCGCGCTGGCGGTGCTGCTGGCCCGGCTGTCGGGCTCGGGGGATATCACCATCGGGACACCGGTCGCGGGCCGAGGGGAGCGTGCGCTGGAACCGCTCGTCGGCATGTTCGTCAATACGGTGCCGCTACGTACCGAAGTGCGTTCCGACGAATCGCTCCTCGAGTTTCTGTGGCGGGTCAAGGACATCGACGTCGATGCGTTTGCCAACAGCGACCTTCCGTACGAACGGATTGTCGATGAAATAGATCCCGGGCGATCGGTCGCGCACGCACCGCTGTGCCAGGTGTACCTCGTTTTCGAGAACATGGACCGTCCACGGCTGGAGCTGCCCGAACTCACGGTCGAGATCCTGGATCCGGGGCCGCAACCGGCGAAGGTGGACGTTATCGTCACCGTCGCCGAAAACGCTTCTGCGGGAGGCGATGTCTCCCTCCGGATCAACTACGCCACAGATCTGTTCGATCGGGAGACGGTCGAGGAATGGGCCGTGCGGCTGAATCGGGTCCTCGATGCGGTGGTGTCGAGTCCCGACCTGCCGGTGGGTCGCGTGAATGTGCTGTCGGGGAGCGAGCAGGCCGGGTTGGTGCCCGCGTCGGGGGGCCGTGCCGTGGCGCCGCGGGTCTTGGCGGAGTTGTTGTCGGTCGCGGATCCCGATGCGGTGGCTGTGGTTTCGGGTGAGCACACGATGTCGTACGGAGAGCTCGATGAGCAGTCGAATCGTGTTGCCCGGCAATTGATCGCATGGGGTGTCGGCCCGGGCGACCAGGTCGCGTTGGCGATGGCCCGGTCGGTGGAGTTCGTGGTCGGGATGTGGGCGGTGACCAAGGCGGGCGCGGCGTTCGTGCCGGTGGATCCGCGCAATCCGGTCGACCGCGTCGCCCTCATGGTGGCCGATGCCGACGTGCGGGTGGGTCTCACCGTCGAGGTGTTACAGGACCTGCTGCCGGACCGGGTTCAGCGGCTGGTGCTCGATGCACCTGACGCACAGGCGCACATCGCGGCTCGGTCCTCGGCCGTGGTGACGGATGCAGACCGGCTGCGGTCCTGCCGTGTCTCGGACGTGGCCTATGTGCTCTACACCTCGGGGTCGACGGGGGCGCCGAAGGGTGTCGCGGTCACGCACTCGGGACTGGCGAATTTCGCTGCCGAGCAGCGGCATCGCTATCGGGTCGACAGTTCGTCGCGGGTGTTGCAGTTGGCAGCACCGGGTTTCGACGCGGTTGTGCTGGAGTTGCTGATGGCTCATGCGAGCGGCGCGGCGTTGGTGGTATCGCCTCCCGACGTGTTCGCGGGCCGTGAGTTGGCGGAATTGATCGGGAAGCAGCGGGTATCGCATGCCTTCCTGACCCCGAGTGTCCTGGCGACAATGTCGCCGGCCGGTCTGGATTCGCTGCGGGTGCTGGTCGCCGGTGGGGAGGCGGTGTCGGCGGAGACGGTCGCGGTATGGGCACCGGGCCGACAGCTGTTCAACGGTTACGGACCCACCGAGACCACGATCATGGTGGCGATCAGCGACCCGCTGTGCGCCGGGGACCGCGTCACCATCGGCGGCCCGATTCGTGGCGTCGAGGCCGTGGTACTGGACGCGGGCCTGCAGCCGGTGCCTGTCGGAGTATCGGGACAGCTGTATGTCTCCGGAGTGCAGCTGGCCCGCGGATACCTGAAGCGACCGGCCGCGACAGCCACCACCTTCGTGGCCGATCCGTACGGTTCCCCGGGCACCCGCATGTACCGCACCGGTGATCTGGTCCGGTGGACATCCGAGGAAACCCTCGAATATCTCGGTCGCACCGACTTCCAGGTCAAGATCCGGGGACAGCGCATCGAACTCGGCGAGATCGAGGCCGTTCTCGCCGCGCACCCCGCCGTGGCGGCAGCGGTGACGGTGGGTGCAGCGACCGCCGGCGGGTCGCGACTGGTGGCCTACGTCGTGTCGGCCAACGGCGCCGTCGACACCGCGGATCTGCTCGGTTACGCCGAGCGGCGCCTGCCGTCCCACATGGTCCCGGACACGGTGATGGTGCTCGACACGCTGCCGTTGTCGGCAGTGGGCAAGATCGACCGTCTGGCGTTGCCCGAGCCGGTTTTCGCCACCGGCACAACCGAATACGTCGCACCGCGCGACGCGGCCGAGCAGCTGGTCGCCGATGTGTGTGCCGCCGTGCTGGGAATCGAGCGGGTCGGTGTGTTCGACAGCTTCTTCGATCTGGGCGGCAACTCGCTGTCCGCGACCAGGGCAGCAGCGCAGCTGAGCGCCGCGTTCGACACCGATGTCTCGTTGCGCACGCTCTTCGAAGCGCCGACCGTCGCCGCGCTGGCGGAGAGCATTCGGACCAGCGACGCGGCCGGACGGGAACCGCTGGGCCCGCAAGAGCGCCCGGACCGGATCCCGCTCTCGCCCGCGCAGACGCGCATGTGGTTCCTCAATCAGTTCGATACCGCCTCGCCGATGTACAACGTTCCGATGGTCGTCCACATGTCGGGCAACCTCGACGTGGCCGCCATGCACGCGGCGATCGCCGATGTGATCGACCGGCACGAATCTCTGCGAACCATCTACCCGGACAGCGACAGTGGACCGCATCAGGTGATTGTGCCGGTGGCGACGGCACGGCCTTCGTTGGAGCCGGTGCCGGTTCCGGAAAGCGAGGTCGAGGCGCGCATCGGCGCGGAGGTGACCGCCGGGTTCGATGTCACCTCCGAGGTTCCGTTTCGGATCACCCTGCTGCGCAGTGCACCCGACGAGCACACTCTGATTCTCGTCGTCCACCACATCAGCTTCGACGGGTCGTCGCTGGCGCCGCTGGCCACAGACCTCGCGACCGCCTACCAGGCCCGCGTCGGACACCAGTCCCCGCAGTGGACGCCGTTGCCCGTGCAATACGCGGATTACGCTGTGTGGCAACAACACCTACTCGGTATCGAAAATGACCCGAACAGCCTGACCGCCGCCCAGCTCGAGTATTGGCGCGCGACCCTCGCCGACCTGCCTGAGGTGCTCGACCTGCCGGCCGATCGTCCACGACCGGCCAAACAGTCGTTCCGGGGTGCGGCCATATCGACGGTGGTTCCCGCAGATCTCCATCGTGATGTGATCGCGTTGGCCCGGCGACTCGACGCGACGGTCTTCATGGTGATGCATGCGGCGTACGCCACGCTGCTGGCGAGGCTTTCGGGAACCGGCGACATCGCGATGGGCACACCGATCGCCGGCCGCGGCGAGCCCGGACTGGACAATCTGATCGGAATGTTCGTCAATACACTGGTATTGCGGACCCGCATCGACCCTGGCTCGTCGTTTCTGAACATTCTCGATCAGGTCCGGTCCGCCGATCTGGGCGCATTCGAGACCGCCGACATTCCGTTCGAACGGCTTGTCGAGGTGCTGAATCCGCCTCGCTCGACCGCACATTCGCCTTTGACTCAGGTTGGATTCTCGTTCCAGAACATCGAGATCCCGACCGTGGAGTTCGCGGACCTGACGGTTTCGGCCCGGATGGTCGATCCGAGCGTGGCCAAGTACGACCTGCATCTGAACCTTGTCGACTCACCGGCGTCGGATGGCGACCCGGGCGACATGGCGGTCGAATTCAGTTATGCGACAGATCTTTTCGATGAGGAGACGGTCGCTGCGATGTTCGACCGCTACCTGCTGTTGCTGCAGGCGATCGTGGCCGAGCCCACCTGTGTCGTGGGCGATATCGAGCTGCTGACCGCGAACGAGGCGCGCGAGCTGGCGGCGTGGTCGAGCGGTGAGTTGACGAGCCCCCCGTCCGAGACGATCGCGTCCCTGTTCGCCGCGCAGGCTGCCGCGAACCCGAACAGGATCGCGATTGTCGACGCCGAGAGTGGCGGCCGGCTCGGCTACGGGGAATTCGCGGCGCGGGTGAATTCGCTGGCCCGGGTGCTGATCGGACGCGGAGTCGGCCCGGGAACCGTCGTCGCTGTCGCGATGCGCCGCTGTGTCGATCTGCTGACCACGCTGTACGCAATTCATGCGGCCGGCGCGGCCTACCTGCCGCTGGATCCGGATCATCCAGTCGACCGGGTGCGTGCGGTCGTCACCGACGCGAGGCCGAGTGCCGTCATCACCCGGCCGGTCGACCGGGCGAATGTGCCCGAAAACGTACCGGTGTGGGCATTCGAGCAGCTCGATGGCGAGCGCGCGGATACGTCGACGCTGACAGACGCCGATCGGCCCCGGTCGCTGCGCCCGGATGATCTGGCGTATGTCATCTACACCTCCGGCTCGACCGGCGTGCCCAAGGGGGTGGCCGTACCGCATGCCGCGGTGGTCAACCAACTTCGCTGGCTGCGGGATCACTACGGGCTCGGGGCCGAGGACATCATGCTGTTGCGGACGCCGACCACGTTCGATCTCTCGGTCTGGGAGCTGTTTTCCGCACTCACCTGCGGCGCGTCGGTGGTTGTCGCCGGTCGCGACGCGCACCTCGACCCCGGAACCGCAGCCGGGCTGCTCGCCGAACACCGGATTACGACCGTGGACTTCGTGCCGTCCTCGCTGTCGGCATTCCTCGATGCGGCCGGCGCGCGGAAGTTCCCTGATCTGCGGCGGGTGCTGTGCATCGGTGAGGCACTGCCGGCCGAGACCGTCCGTCGTTTCCGGCAACTCAGCCCAGCGCGCATCGACAACCTGTACGGGCCGACGGAGGCGGCGGTGAGCGTCACCGCTCACCGCATCGACGCGCTCGACGACGTCACCGTGCCTATCGGCATCCCCGAGGCGAATGTGGTTGTGCGCGTGCTCGATTCGCGACTTCGTCAGGTTCCTGTCGGGGTGACCGGAGAGCTGTACCTGGGGGGAATCCAGCCGGCTCGCGGCTATCACGAACGCCCTGGCCTGACGGCAGCGAGCTTCACCGCCGACCCCTTCGGCAGCACAAGCGGTGCCCGGCTGTACCGCACGGGTGACCTGGTTCGCTGGGGCTCGGATGGCAACCTGCGTTATGTCGGCCGTGCCGACACCCAGGTGAAGGTGCGCGGTCTCCGCATCGAACTCGGTGACATCGAAGCCGCGTTGGTCGCGCACGAGCAGGTTGCCGCGGCCGTCGTGCAGATGCGCACCGAGCGCGGCGAACAGCGCCTGGTCGCGTACCTGGTTGCCGCGGAGGCACTGGACCTCCGGCAGGTCCGGGCGTTCCTGATGCAGCGGCTGCCGGCGTACATGGTGCCGTCCTCGATGGTCCGAATCGATGCTGTCCCGCTCACCGTCAATGGCAAGGTCGACTACCGGGCATTGCCGGCACCGGATGTGAGAGGCTACGAAGCGGGATACCGTGCGCCGCAAGGCCTCATCGAGCAGACCGTCGCCGGGGTAGTCGGCGAACTGCTCGACCTTCCAGAGGTCGGCGTGGACGACAACTTCTTCGACCTCGGCGGAAACTCGCTTCTCGCAACGCGTGCGCTGAGCCGGATAGGCGACATCGCAGGCGTCACCGTGCCGGTGCGGGTGATCTTCGAAGCACCCACTGTCGCAGAGCTGTCCGAACGAATCGGGCAGCTGCGCGCGGTGCCGAACCTGCCCGCGCCAACTCGCACCCCGCGCCCGGATCGTATCCCGTTGTCACTGGCGCAGGCCCGGATGTGGTTCCTCAACCAGTTCGATCCGAGTTCGCCCGGATATGTTGTGCCGCTGGCGATGCGGCTCGACGGTAGCGTCGATCTCGATGCGCTCGCAGCGGCGGTCGGTGACGTCATCGAGCGGCACGAGAGTCTGCGCACCATGTATCCAGCGGTCGATGGCACGCCGACGCAGGTCGCGCTCGACGTGGCCGACGTCGTCGGAAACTGGGATCTCGGGCCGCAACCGGTCGGTGAGCACGAGTTGCCGGCCCGATTGACCGAGTTCTTCGGCACCGGATTCGATGTGTCGAAGGGCGTGCCGCTGCGCGTTGCCCTGTATCGACTGTCCGACGAGACCTGGGTGGTCGCGCTGGCAGTCCACCACATCAGTTGCGACGGTTCGTCGGTTGCACCGCTGGCCGCCGACATCGTCACGGCCTACCGTGCACGGTCCGGCGGCAATCCGCCGGACTGGGCACCGCTGTCCGTACAGTTCGCTGATTACGCCCTCTGGCAGCGCGAGGTGCTCGGCTCGGCGGAGGACCCGAACTCGTACCTGGCCCACGACCTCGCCTACTGGAGAGCACAACTCGCGGGTATCCCCGATGTGATCGAAGTGCCGACCGACCGGCCACGGCCGCTCGTGCAGACACAACGCGGCGCGGTCGTCCATGCCACGATCCCGAGCGAGCTGCACGCCCGGTTGGAGGCGCTGGCGCGGCACGCCGGGGCGACGACATTCATGGTCGTGCACACCGCTTTGGCGGTGTTGCTGTCGAGACTTTCCGGCAGTGACGACATCACTATCGGTGTGCCACATGCCGGCCGCGGCCATCGATCGCTGGACAACCTGATCGGGATGTTCGTCAACACCCTGGTGATGCGCAGCCGGTGCAGGCGGGATCAATCGTTCACCAGTCTGCTGAACCAGGTGCGGCGCACGGCCACCGAGGCTTTCGACCATGCCACCGTCCCGTTCGAGCAGTTGGTGGAGGCACTGAACCCGGCGCGATCGACGTCGCATACGCCGTTGTTCCAGGTCATGCTCGCCTATCAGAACATGGCACAGGCGCGGGTCGAATTTCCGGGTCTCACCGTGGAGAGCCTCGATCCGGAGGACAGCGCCGCGATCTACGACCTGCTGCTGATGATCACGGAGGGACACGGCGCTCACCGTGAGCCGACCGGCATGACGTTGCGGTTGACGTATGCCACTGACCTTTTCGACGATGACTCAGCGCTGCGCTTCGCGGAACAATTCGTGCGTGTGCTCGACGCCGCCGCGACCGATGCCGATACGGCGATCGGCGGTATCGAGTTGCTCGATGCCGCGGAGCGCCACCTGGTGCTGCAACGATGGAACGACACCGCCGGCCCCGCGGCGACCGGCCGGACGCTGGTCGACGCTGTCGACGAACAGGTCGCCCGAACCCCGGATGCTCCGGCGATCTGTCTTCCGAGCGGCATCGGGATGACCTACCGGGAGTTCGACACCCGCGTCAATCGTCTGGCCCGTTGGCTCATCGCCCGTGGTGCCGGGCCGGAAATTGTTGTCGCGGTGGGCATCCGGCGATCGATCGACCTCATCACCGCGCTGTACGCGGTAGTCAAGGCGGGCGCCGCGTTCCTGCCGATCGATCCGGATCATCCGACCGCCCGCATCGCTGATGTGCTGAACGCGGCGCAGCCGCTGCTGGTACTCACCACCTCAGCGGATGGCGACGCACTGCCGCGTGGGTTCGAGATCTCGTGCATCGATCGAGTCGACGTGGCCGGTCTTCCGGATGTCCCGATCACCGACGCCGAGCGTCGTACGCCGCTGCGGCCGGACAATGTCGCCTACATCCTGTTCACCTCCGGCTCCACGGGAGTCCCCAAGGGCGTCGCGCTGACCCACGCCGCGACCGTGAGCCAATTGGCGTGGGCACAGCGGCAATGGCCGCACGACGCGTCCGACACCGTGCTGTACAAGACCCCGATCACCTTCGACATCGCCGTATGGGAGCTGTTCTGGCCGTTGCAGACCGGTGCGCAGATCGTGGTCGCCGAACCCGATGGGCATCGCGATCCCGGATACATCGCAACCATCATTGCGAACCATCAGGTCAGCACCGTGCACTTCGTGCCATCGATGCTCGAGGTTCTCGTCGAAACCACCGCGGGTACACCACTGCCGTCGATACGACGGGTCTTCGTCGCCGGTGAGGCGCTGGCGCAGCGCACCGTCGACGCCGCCTCGCGGGTATTCGCGCATGCCGAGGTGGTGAACTGGTACGGCCCGGCCGAGGCGGAAGTCGTGACGGCTGCGCGTTGCCTGCCGGGGATAGCGAACCGTTCGATGGCCCCCCTCGGTACGCCGGTGGCCGGCATGCGGGTCTACGTCCTGGACCCAGGGCTGCGACCGGTGCCGATCGGTGTCGTCGGCGACCTCTACGTGTCGGGTGTCCAGCTGGCGCGCGGTTACCACGCCCGTCGCGACCTCACCTGCGGCGCCTTTGTCGCGCACCCCTTCGGCATGCCCGGTGAGCGACTGTACCGAACCGGCGACCTCGTCCGATGGGTGAAAACCGGCGAGCTGGAATACCTGGGCCGCAGCGATCTCCAGGTCAAGGTCCGCGGCCAGCGGGTCGAGCCGGGTGACGTCGAAGCGGCGCTGTCCGCGCTCCCGGACGTCGCACGCGCTGTGGCCGTAGCCACGACGGATCGAATCGTCGCATACGTGACACTCGCTCCCGGTGCGCGCACCGATGGGCGCTCGATTCGCGACCGGCTCACCCACGCATTGCCGTCCTACCTGATTCCGGCCGCCGTTCAAGTCCTCGAGGCGATCCCGTCGACACCGAACGGCAAGCTCGACCGAGCTGCCTTGCCGCAGCCGGTGTTCGACGACACCGAGGAATTCGTGCCACCCCGCACCGAACGCGAAGCGGCCCTTGCGGCAATCGTCGCGGAGATCACCGATCGCGATCGGGTGACCGTGACGGCCAACCTCTTCGAGATCGGGGTCAACTCACTCTCGGCCGCCCGCATCGCAGCCCGGGCCACCGCGGAGCTCGGCATCGAGGTCGGCATTCGCGACATCTTCACCGAACCGACGATTGCCGGATTGGCCGAGCGCCTGCGCACGAGAGCCGGACACGCGGTGGTTCCGCTCACCGCCAGGCCGCGCCCGGCAGCGGTCCCGTTGGCGGCGGCACAACGGCGGATGTGGTTCCTCAATCAATTCGACACCGCCTCGGCGGCATACAACATCTGCTTTGCGGCCCGGCTGACAGGCCGGCTGGATCTCGAGGCGCTACAGGCGGCGCTACTCGACGTCGTGGAGCGGCACGAGCCACTGCGCACGGTGTATCCCGCCGTCGACGGCGAACCGTGCCAGGTAGTGCGTCAGGTCGCGGCCGCGGCCGCGGAGCTGACGCTGGATCCGGAGTCTGTCGCCGACGAGGCGGAGCTGGCCGACCGGATCCGGCAGGTCGTCGAAACAGGTTTCGATGTCGTGGATTCGGTGCCGGTGCGAGCACGGGTATACCGCACAGGGAACGACGAGCATGTGATCGTGCTCGTGGTCCATCACATCGCGGCCGACGGTTCCTCGATGGCACCGCTGGGCCGCGATATCTTCGCCGCCTACGCCGCGCGCGTGAACGGCGAAGCGCCGCAGTGGGAACCGCTCGGGGTCCAGTACGCGGACTACGCGCTGTGGCAGGCCGAAACGCTCGGTGCCGAGGGCGATCCGGAGTCGCCGATCGCGCGGCAGATCGCACATTGGAGCGAGGTCCTCGACGATGCTCCGGAGCTGCTGGACCTGCCGACGGACCGACCCCGGCCCGCCACCATGTCGATGGCCGGCGGCAGTGTTCGCTTCGCGCTCTCGGCGCAGCTGCACGACGAGATAGCGCGGCTGTCCCAACGCGAGGGTGTCACGGTGTTCGTCGTGCTGCATGCCGCACTGGCGATCCTGTTGGCGCGCACCGCGCACAGCGCGGACATCTCGATCGGTTCTCCGGTTGCCGGCCGAGGCAGCCGGGAACTGGACGATATGGTCGGCATGTTCGTCAACACCGTCGTGCTGCGCACGCGAGTCCGGGACGATCTGTCGTTCCGCGAACTCCTGGCCGAAGTACGCGACGTCGACCTGGAAGCGCTCGCCCACGCCGATGTGCCCTACGAGCGGCTCGTCGACATCCTCGACCGTGCCCGATCCACCGCGTACACACCGCTCTATCAAGTGATGTTCGGTCTGCAGAACATGCGTGCGGCCCGGTTCGAGCTCCCCGGCGTGGATGTCGAACTGCTCGACCCCGGTATCGCGCAGGCGAAAACCGATATCACCGTGCTGATGACCGAACGCGGCGACGGCGGCCGGCCGGCCGGAATCGACGGCGAGATCATCTACGCCACAGATCTTTTCGTGGCGTCCACGGCCGAATCGCTCGCGGAGCGATTCCTCCGGGTCCTGGAGTCGGTCGTGTCCGACCCGGCCCGGACGGTGGGCGGCATCGATCTGCTCGACACATCGGAGGCCGAGCGACTGGTCCCGGCGCGAGGTGGCGAGAGCCCGGCGCCGTGTCTGCTGCCCGATCTACTCGCCGCGGCGGTGGCAGCGGATCCGACCGCGACCGCCGTGATCGGCGAAACCGAAACCCTCACCTACGCCGAACTCGACCGCCGGTCCAATCAGCTCAGCGCATACCTGCTCGCCCGAGGAGCCGGGCCGGGCACGCTCACCGCACTGGCCGTGCCGCGTTCGGTCGACTACCACGTCGCCATGTGGGCGATCGCGAAGACCGGCGCCACGTTCGTACCGGTGGATCTGCGCTATCCCGCGGAGCGGATCGCGCACATGGTGAACGATTCCGGTGTCACCGTGGGGATCACGGTCGCGTCCGCGCGCGCGTCGCTTCCCGACGATGTCCGATGGCTGGTGCTCGACGAACCGGAAGCAGCCGCCGAGATCGCCGCGCAGACCGGCCGGGCCATCACGGATGCGGCTCGTGGCCGGGCCGTGCGGATTCGGGAGGCCGCGTATGTGATCTACACGTCGGGGTCGACCGGAACACCGAAGGGTGTGGTGGTCAGCCACGAGGGATTGGCCGGCTTCGCGGCCGAGCAGCGGGTCCGCTATCGGGTGGACGCCACGTCGCGTGTCCTGCAAGTGGCGGCGCCTGCCTTCGACGCGGTGCTGCTCGAGGCGTTCATGGCGTGCGCGGCCGGCGCTTGCCTGGTCGTGTCGCCACCGGAGGTTTTCGGCGGCCCTGATCTGGCCGCACTGATCCGCACCCATCAGGTGACCCACGCGTTCCTGACACCCAGTGTGCTGGCGACGATGTCGCCCGAGGACTTCGCATCGGTGCGGGAACTGGCGGTCGGCGGCGAGATGGTGTCCGCGGACCTGATCGCCACCTGGGCGCCGGGGCGGCAATTGCACAACATCTACGGTCCGACCGAGACGACGATCGTGGTCACGATCAGCGATCCGGTCCAGCCGTCCGACCCGATCAATATCGGTGGTCCGATCCGCGGCGTCGAGGCGGTGGTGCTGGACGCCCGGCTGCGTCCGGTGCCCGTCGGTGTGCCCGGGGAGTTGTACTTTTCCGGCGGTGCATTGGCGCGTGGCTACCTGAACCGCCGCGCTACGACCGCCGGTGCGTTCGTGGCGAACCCCTACGGTGCGCCGGGATCGAGGATGTATCGCACCGGCGACATCGTCCGCTGGACCGCGAGTGGTGTGCTGGAGTACATCGGCCGCGTCGACTTCCAGGTCAAGATTCGTGGCCAGCGCATCGAGCTCGGGGAGATCGATGCTGTGCTGCAGGCACACCCGCAGGTTGCCACCGCCGTCACCGTGAGCCGCTCGGGACCCGGCGGGCAGCCCGTGCTCGCCGCGTACGTCGTGGCCGAGCCCTCGGGGGCCGTTGAACCCGATGCCGTGCTCGACCACCTCGCTGCGGTGCTGCCCGCCCACATGGTGCCGTCGACGATCACCGTGCTCGACCACATGCCGCTCGCCTCGACGGGCAAGGTGGATCGAAAACTGTTGCCCGAACCAGTTTTCGACACCGGCGGCGACAAGGACGTGGTCGCGGCAAACGAGTTGGAGCGCACGATCGCCGCCGCTTTCGTGGATGTGCTCGGCGTCGCGTCGGTCGGTGTGACGACCTCGTTCTTCACGCTCGGCGGTGACTCCATCATGTCGATCCAGCTGGTCTCGCGGCTGAAGACGGCGGGTGTGGTCGTGACCGCGCGGGATGTCTTCGAGCACAAGACCGTTCGCGGGCTGGCGCAGGTGGCCGTGGCTGCGGACCGGGTGTTCCTCGCGGAGCTGCCGGGCGGTGGCGTGGGAGACATTCCCTTCACGCCGATCGTGGCCTGGTTCGTCGACCGGGTCGGGACAGCCGATCGGTTCGCACAGTCGATGCTGGTTCGTCTGCCGCGGGACGCGCGCGTCGACGAGGTGATCGCGACCGTGCGGGCAGTGCTCGAACAGCACGACATGTTGCGGTCGCGGATGCGCGAACAGTGCATGGAAGCGCTGCCCGCTCACGCCGCCGATGCGACCGGCGCGGTATTCGTGCGAACCTTCCGGGCGCACGAGGCGCCGGGCAGCGACGGTTTCACGGCTGTGGTGGAAGCGGCGCTGACCGAGGCGTCGGATCGTCTCGATCCCGCGGCGGGCCGGATGATGCAGGTCGCGTGCCTGTTTCCGGAATCGGGCGTCGAGGCCGATGCCCGGGCCCTCATCGTGATTCACCACCTGGCTGTCGACGGGGTGTCGTGGCGAATCCTGTTGCCCGACTTCGTCACCGCGTGGCAGCAGATCGGGCAGGGGCGCACGGTCGAGTTGCCGGCACCGGGTACGTCGATGCGGCGATGGGCACACGCGCTGACCGCTGCCGCAGCCGGCCGGGGCAGCGAGTTCGAGCTGTGGCAGCGGATGAGTACCGCCGCCGATCCGCTGCTCGGGACGGCGGAATTCGATCCCGCCGTCGATACCCACGCGACGGTGCGGTACATGACAGCGTCCATTCCGGCCGCGGTGACCTCGGCATTGCTGGACTCGATACCGACGGCCGTGCGCGGCAACGTCGACGACGCGTTGCTGGCCGGGCTGACCGTGGCCCTGACCCGTTGGCGCGCACGGCGCGGCCTTCCGCACCCGGGCATGAAAGTCCTGCTGGAAGGACACGGCCGCGAGGAGCAGATCGCCCCGGGAGCGGATGTGTCACGCACCGTCGGCTGGTTCACCAGCGCGTACCCCGTGGCCCTCGACCTGAGCGGAATCGACGACGCGGACCTGCGTTCGGCAGTGAAGTCCGTCAAGGACCAGCTGCGCGAGATACCCGACAAGGGCATCGGATACGGCTTGCTGCGCTATCTGAACACCGACACCACCGACGTGCTCGCGAAGGCCCCCCAGCCGCAGATCAGTTTCAACAATCTCGGCCGGGCCGGCGTGGACCTCACCGCCCTGTCGGATCTCGCGTGGGTCCCGACCGATGAGCAGTTCGACCGGCGATCCGCCTTCGATCCGGATATGCCCGCCGCAGCGGTGATCACGATCGACGTCGATATCGTGGACACCGAGACCGGACCTGAACTGACCGCGCATGTCGGCTACGCGTCACGGCTGCTCGAGCACGACGATGTGGCCGAACTCGTCGCCGGATGGGTCGACGCCGTGACCGAGATCGCCACCCTCGCTCGCGCCGGCGAGCGGTGGGGATTGTCCCGGGCCGACGTTCCGCTGGTCGACGTCACGCAGCACGATCTGAACGGATTGGCAGACCGGTACGGTCCACTGAGCGACGTATGGTCATTGGCGCCGCTGCAGGAGGGTCTGCTGTTCCACACCGAACTCGCGGCGGGCGAATTCGACGTGTACACCGCGCAGTCGGTCCTGACCCTCGCGGGCACGGTCGACGAGAACCGGCTCGAATGTGCTGTACGAGCGCTGCTCGAACGCTATCCCAACCTGCGGGCCGCCTTCACCCGGACCGTCGATGGCGTTCCGGCGCAGGTCGTTCCGGCAAGCACCACCGTGCCCTGGCGCAGGGTCGATCTCTCCGGCGACATCAGCGCAGTAGCGGCGCTGATCGAAACCGAGCGGGCCGTCGTTTTCGATCCCGCCGACCCGCCGCTGCTGCGGTTCCTGCTGATCGCCCTCGGACAGAACGAGTTCCGGCTGGTGCTGACGGCGCACCATCTGCTCCTGGACGGCTGGTCGTTGCCGCTGCTGTGGCGCGAGCTCATCGGTTTGTATGCTGTTGCCGCCCAGCCGGAGTCGCTTCCGCCCGCGGCCTCGTATCAGCGGTACTTGGAGTGGCTGGACCGACGTGATCGCGACGCGAGTATCGAGGTGTGGCGGGACGCGCTCCGGGATATCGGTGAACCGACGCTGGTCGCCGATCCACGCACGCCGGCGGCGGCGGACATTCCGATCGATGTGCCGATCGTTGTAGATCGTTCCGCTACAGTGGAATTGGTGACATTCGCGCGGGCGCGGGGCGTGACGATGGCGACGATCGTGCAGTTCGCCTGGGCCGTGGTGCTGGGCAATCTGCTCGGTGTCGAACGCGTGGCATTCGGCAGCACAGTATCCGGCCGCCCCGCCGAACTGCCCGATGTCGAGTCGATGATCGGCCTGTTCATCAATACGATTCCGGTCGTCGCCGAGGTGCGGCGAGATCTGACCATCGAGGACGCGCTGCGTCGACTGCAAGCGGACAACACCCGTCTGCTCGACCACCATTACCTCGAACTGTCGCAGGTCATGGCGGCTACCGGTAACAGCCAATTGTTCGATACCCTGGTCGTTTTCGAGTCGTATCCGGTCGACAGCAGTGGCCTGGGCGATGTGGACATCGATGGAATGCGAGTGGTCTCGGCGGACGGCCGCGACGCGGCGCATTACCCCATCACCGTGCAAGCGCACCAGACCGACGAGTTGCACGTCCGAGTCCGCTACCAACGAGCCCGCGTCGACGAGGTGATGGCGGCCGGTCTCGCCGGCCGTCTGGAAACCGCGCTACGGACGCTGGCCGGCGATCCGGATACGGTGCTCGGTGCGATCGATCTGCTGACCGAGGACGAGCGGCGCACGCTGGTGCCCGCATCGGGCGGAGGGGCCGTGGCACCCAGCGTGATGCCGGAGTTGCTGGTAGCGGGCGTGACGGCGAATCCCGATGCGGCAGCGATAGTGTCCGGTCAGGACACGTTGTCCTACGCGGAGCTGGATGCCCGGTCCAACCAGCTGGCTCGGCAGTTGATCGCATGGGGCACAGGACCGGGTGATCACGTCGCGCTGGCGATGCCGCGGTCGGTCGAATTCGTGATCGGCCTGTGGGCGGTGACCAAAGCGGGCGCGGCGTTCGTGCCCGTTGATACCCGGAATCCGGCCGAGCGCATCGCGCTCATGGTGGCGGATGCCGGCATTCAGCTGGCGGTCACGGTCGAGGAGACGCGAGATCTGTTGCCCGGCACGGTATTCCCGTTGGTACTGGACGATCCGGACATCGAGCGATCGGTCATCGCGCAATCGCCCGCCCGCGTCACAGCTGGAGAACTCGTGCGGATGCCGCACATCCAGGATGTGGCATACGTTCTCTACACCTCGGGCTCGACCGGAATTCCGAAGGGTGTCGCGGTCACCCATGAGGGGCTCGCGAATTTCGCTGCCGCGCAGCGGGATCGGTTCGGTGTCGACACCGGATCGCGAGTGCTGCAGGTCGCTGCTCCCGGCTTCGATGCCATGGTCCTCGAGGTGCTGCTGGCTCACACCAGCGGTGCTGTCCTGGTGGCTGCGCCCCCAGCAGTGTTCGCTGGGCACGAGTTGATGGAACTGGTTCGCGCACAGCAGATCTCGCATGCCTTCCTCACTCCCAGCGTGTTGGCGACGATGTCGCCGGCCGGGATGGATTCGCTGCGGGTGCTGGTGGCGGGGGGCGAGGCGGTGACGCCGGAAGCGGTCGAAATATGGGCGCCGGGCCGAACTCTGCTGAACGGTTACGGCCCGACCGAAACGACGATTCTCGCCGCCATCAGCGCTGCGCTGCACCCGGGTGACGCGGTGACCATCGGCGGGCCGATCCGTGGTGTCGAGGCTGTCGTGCTCGATGCGTGGTTGCGGCCGGTGCCCGTCGGGGTGGTGGGAGAGTTGTACCTCGCGGGGGTGCAATTGGCGCGTGGCTATGCGGGCCGAGCCTCGGCCACCGCGGGCGCGTTCGTGGCGAATCCGATCGGTGCGGCAGGTTCGCGCATGTACCGCACCGGCGACCTGGTTCGCTGGACACCGGAGCACACTCTGGAATATCTCGGACGCCGCGATTTCCAGGTCAAGATCCGTGGCCAGCGCATCGAACTCGGTGAAATCGAAACTGTTCTGGCCGGGCATCCCGGGATCTCCCAAGCGGTAGTTCTGCAGCGGAAGGATCACCTCGGCATCGACCGACTCGTCGGCTATCTCGTCACTGACGAGGAGCTGGATCCGGATGATGTTCGTGCCGCTACGCGGTTGCGGCTGCCCGCGCACATGGTGCCCGAGGCGTTCGCGGTGCTGGCCGAACTTCCTCTCACCGCGACTGGCAAACTCGACCGCTCGGAGCTTCCCACTCCGGAATTCGCGGTCGGCCGAGAACGGGTCGCTCCCCGCACCGACGCCGAACGACGTGTCGCCGCCGTGTTCGAGAACGTGCTGGGCGTCAACGGTGCCGGGGCGACGGACAGCTTCTTCGACCTGGGCGGCGATTCGCTGTCGGCCACGCGGGTGGCTGCACAGTTGAGTACGGCGGCAGGAGTGCGCCTGGGGATCCGCGACCTGTTCCAGGCGCCGGTGGTAGCCGAACTCGCCGCTCGGCTGGCGACTCTCGACCGCGACTCCCGGGTGCCGTTGACGGCGCGCCCCCGGCCTGCGCAGGTACTGCTGTCACCGGCGCAGCAGCGAATGTGGTTCCTCAACCAGTTCGACACCGCCGTCGGCAGGTACAACATCCCGCTGGTGATCCGGCTGCGCGGAGAACTCGACATCGATGCGCTGCGGCACGCGTGTGAACTGGTCGTCGAACGGCACGAATCGCTGCGTACGAAGTTCCCGATGGTCCATGGCCGGCCCTGTCAGGTTGCCGTCGCTGTCGATGAGGTCGTGCCCGCGCTGGTTCCGGTTCAGGTCGGCGAACATCAGGTGATGGATCGCGTGATCGCCGTGGTGTCGGCGGGTTTCGATGTGACGCAAGCGCCCCCGTTGCGGATGGAATTGCTCGCTGTCGACGACCAGGACCACGTTCTGGTCATCTGTGTGCACCATATCTGCACGGATGGCCAGTCGATCATCCCGCTTGCGCGGGATGTGGCGATGGCGTACGAGGCGAGCAGCCATGGGAAAGAGCCCACGTGGCCGGTACTTCCGGTCCAGTACGTCGACTATGCGCTGTGGCAGCACGAGATGCTCGGGTCGGCGGACGACCCGGACTCGGTCATCTCCCAGCAGTTGCGATTCTGGAAGGACACCCTTGCCGGGCTGCCCGAGCTGCTCGAGCTGCCGACCGACTTTCCACGGCCGCCGGTCGCGTCGATGGATGGGTGCGCGATCGAGTTCGAACTTTCCGCCGATCTGCACGAGCGAATCGCCGGCCTGGCACGCGAGGCGAACGCGACGGTCTTCATGGTCCTGCAGGCCGCGCTGGCCGTGCTGCTGTCGAGGCTGGCCGGCGTCGATGATATCGCGATCGGCGCCCCGATAGCCGGACGTGGAGAGCGGGACCTCGACGATCTGATCGGTATGTTCGTCAATACCCTTGTGCTGCGGTCACGGGTGTCGATGCGGCAGCCGTTCGCCGAACTGCTCGCCTCGACCCGTGAGACGGATCTGGCGGCGTTCGCGCATGCGGATGTGCCATTCGAACAAGTCGTGGAAGCGCTGAATCCGCCCCGGTCGACCGCGCATCTTCCGCTGTATCAGGTAACGCTCGATGTCCAGAACCTGGGCAAGGCCGCATTGGAGCTGCCGGAGCTCGGTATCGAGCTGATGGACAACGGTTTCGAACAGGCGCAGGCCGACCTGAATGTGAAGTTGGCCGAGCGATCAGGTCAGGGAGGCCGTCCAGACGGCATGGTGGGACGACTCACCTTCGCTACCGATCTCTTCGTGAACGAGACGATGACTCGGTTCGCGCACGCTTACATCCGGATTCTGGAGTACGTCACCGCGAATGCCGCGGTGCCTGTCGGCGATATCGACATCGTCGATCCGATGCAGCGGCGCGAATTGCTGGACGCGGCAGGGGAAGACGGCGCCGTGGTCGCAGATGCCACACTCGCAGACTTGTTCGCTGCCCGAGCCCTGGACCAACCGGATGCTGTCGCGGTCACCGATGGCGTCTCGCAGCTGACCTACGCGGAACTGGATCATCGGTCCGCCCAGGTCGCGGCCCGGCTGATCGAACAGGGTGTGGAGCCGGAATCGCTTGTGGCCGTAGCATTGCCGCGTTCGGTCGAACTGGTCGTGGGCCTGCTCGCAGTGATTCGGGCAGGCGCCGGGTATCTGCCACTCGACGTGGCGTATCCGTACGACCGATTGCGGTTCGTGCTCGATGACGCGCGTCCAGCGGCGGTGCTGACCTCCGTCGAAACGGCTACGGCCCTGCCTGAGTACGCGGCACCGATGGTGCTGGTCGAGGATTGTGCGGACGCAGCGGACACCGCCGACACGGCGATGCCGAAGTTGCGGCGGGACAATGTCGCGTACGTGATCTACACCTCCGGATCGACGGGCCGTCCCAAGGGAGTGCCGATCAGTCACCGCGAAGCGGTCACGTTGTTCACCAGCACGGCCGAACGTTTCGATGTCGGCCCAGACGACGTGTGGACGCTGTTCCATTCGTACGCATTCGATTTCGCGGTATGGGAAATGTGGGGTGCGCTGCTGTCCGGTGGCAGGCTGGTTGTGGTCGACTACGACACATCCAGGTCGCCGAAGGAGTTCGTCGATCTCGTGGCGCGCGAGCGTGTGACGGTCTTGAGCCAGACTCCGTCGGCGTTTTACGGATTCGCCGAAGCAGAGCGCGTATATCGCGAATCCGGTTGCACCGCAGGTCAACTCGCTCTGCGTTACGTCGTATTCGGTGGCGAGCCGCTGGATGTATCCCGCTTGACCAATTGGTTCGCGGATCACGATCGAAAATCACCGTGCTTGGTCAACATGTACGGGATCACCGAGACGACGGTGCACGTCACGTTCCGCACGATCGAGGGCATGGAGGTGGCCGGGATCGGATCACCGCTGCCAGGGTTGCGGGTGTATGTGCTCGACGACCGGTTGCGGCCGGTGCCGATCGGCGTCACCGGGGAGATCTATGTGGCCGGCGGGCAACTGTCGCGAGGCTACCTGCGCGCCCCGGCTTTGACCGCAGGACGATTCGTCGCGGATCCCTTCGACTCGCATGGTTCGCGGTTGTATCGATCCGGAGATCTCGGCCGGTGGAGCAAGTCCGCGCGCGGGCTCGAGTTGACCTACACCGGTCGAGCGGATGCGCAGGTACAGCTGCGCGGTTACCGCATCGAACTGGGTGAGGTGGAATCCGCATTGCTCCGGCATCCGCATGTGGTACGCGCCGCCGCCGCGGTGCATCGCCACGTGCACGGCGTCGATCAGCTGATCGGCTACGTTGTGGGGGCCGACGGCCAGCAGATCGATCCGGGCGAGGTCCGGGAGGCTGCCGCCCGTGTACTGACCACGTACATGGTCCCCTCGGCGATAATGGTGCTGCCAGGTCTGCCATTGACGGTCAATGGCAAACTCGATCGAAAGGCTCTGCCCGCTCCCGATTTCGATGCATCGGTGACCGAGTTCGTCACGCCGCGAACTCATTCCGAGAAGATGATCGCCGACGTCTACGCACAGGTCCTGGGCCTGCAGCGGGTCGGGGTGTCGGATGGGTTCTTCGATCTGGGCGGCAATTCGCTGCTGGCCACGATGGCGGTGGCCGAGTTGAGCGCTCGTGGCGTGACGATCGCCTTGCCCTGGATGTTCGACGATGCGACACCGAAAGCGTTGGCGCGCAGGGCCGACGAAGCCGCGGGCGGCTCCGGTCTGGAGGTGTTGCTTCCGCTTCGTGCGAGCGGATCGAAGCCTGCGATATTCGCCGTACACCCCGCCGGCGGATTGGCGTGGTTCTACGGCGGCTTGGTCGAGCATGTGGACAAGGAACGACCGGTGTACGGCCTGCAGGATCCACATGTGGTCGCGGGCGAACCAGGCGCGAAATCGGTGGATGAGTTGGCAGAGCGGTATGTGGCCGAGATTCGCGGAGTGCAGCCGCACGGTCCGTATCACTTGCTCGGATGGTCGCTGGGCGGGCAAATCGCGCACGCGATCGCGGTCAGGTTGCAGCGCGACGGTGAACTCGTCGGAACCCTGACCCTGTTGGATTCCGCACCAGATATGTCCGCTGATTCGATGATCGCCGCTGGGGACGAGTCCGCGCCAGGACACCTGATGGCGGACCTCCTCGGCGGCTGGCGGGAATTGTTCGACCTCGGCGATGTGGTACAGGCGCACACCCATGAGCAAGCATGGGCGGTCATCCGCAGCCAAGTGGTCGGAACCGGGCTGTTCACCGCCGAACAGACGGGTCGGGTGATGGAGAGTTTCGCGACCGCGAGCGACCTGGCAGCCGGTTACCGGCCCGCAGTTTTCGACGGAGATCTGCTCTTCTTCACTGCCGGCAAAGACCGCACGGAAGAGGACGCTCTCGTGCAGGCGTGGCGCCCGTACGTGACCGGCAAGATACACAACACGGTTGTCGACGCACGTCACCTCGAGTTCAGTCATCCGCACGCAATGGCCGTTGTCGGCTCGGTCCTGGAAAGGTTCGTGAACCTATGTTGACTACTCCTCAGCAGTTTCGACTCGACGATGACAGAACCGTGACCTGCACGAGTCCGGCCGAGGCGCGCATGTTGTGGCGCGAGACGATGGCGGCGGACGGCCTCTACCAGCACGCCGCCGCCCGCCTGCGACCCGAGGAGATCGTCTTGGACATCGGCGCGAACATCGGACTCGCCACGATGATGTTCGCGGAGAAGTGCCCCGGAATCGGGGTCATCGCCGCCGAGCCGGTACCGATGATCTTTCACTGCCTCCAGCGCAACATGGCCGCTCATGTGCCGCACGGGGTGTCGTTGCGGGTTGCGGTCGGTGCCGTGCCCAGGACTTTGCCGTTCACCTGGTACCCGCAGGCGTCGGCCAATTCCAGTCTGTATGCCGACCGCGAACGAGACGATGAGAACACCAGGATGTTTCTGCGCAACAGCGGCCTGGACGATGAATCAATCGGATACATCACTGCCGGGCTGCACGATGGCGAGCAGATCGACGTGGACGTGACCACGGTGTCGGCGGTGCTGGCCGAACACGCCCCCGACGCTCAGATCGGGCTGCTCAAAGTGGATGTGGAGCGGGCAGAATTGGACGTCTTGCGCGGCATTTCCGAAACGGATTGGCCCCGTATTCGTGCCGTCGTGGCCGAGGTACACGACACCGACGGCCGTTTGGCCCAGTTTTGCGAGTTGCTGAGCCGGCACGGACTGTCCCCGCACAACAGGCAAGACCCCTCCTTGGCCGGGACCGAACTGCACGAGGTCTACGCCGCCCGGCCCGCGGACTACTGACTCGATACAGACGCCGCCCGGCCGCGACCCGCTCGGCGACCAGGACGACGTGGTGGACCTGCGCGCGCTGGTCGCCGCCGAATCGGTACTGCGGGACCGTGAACCGGTCGTGGTCGTCGTAGTGTCCGTCGTGACTCGCGTGGCGATGTCCGGCGTGGATGTAGTCAACGTGATCGCCGTGGGAGACCGCGATGTGCCCGCAGCCGTCGCCGTGAACGTGGGCGGCGTCCCCAGCCGCCGGGCGGGCAGCTTCTCGGCCATGGCCTGCCAGCGCTGTTCCTTGTCGTCCCACGGCATCCAGCCGCTCGTGGATCGCAGCCTCCAACTGCAACGCCTCCGGCCGGCAATCAGCACCGTGGCGGGTCCACGCGGGTGGCGCTGGACAATGTGATGGGCGAGGTCACCGAGCATCTGGGCATCGACCTACCGGGGTTGCTCGCACACGTCGCGATCGGACCCGCGGTGAACGAACCCCAGGCCCGGCAGCCGGGATAGGCCGCCGGTTGCGTCGTTCGTGGCAGAACCTCGAATCCGCCCACAATTCGGCGAGTTCTACAGCAACCCCTATCTATCGCGACGCGGCTGGACCGTTGGTGGGCCATGGCCCACCAACGGTCCAGCCGCACTCGCTCTCAGATGTAGGTGAAGGCGACGCCGTTGCTGGTACCACCCCCGGTCGTGGCGGTGATCTGTACTGTTCCGGCTGCCTCTGCCGGGGCCACGGCGGTGATCTGGATTGCGGAATCAACCGTGAACGAGGTCGCCGGTGTCCCACCGAAACTCACGGCCGTGGTCCCGGTCAGGTCCGTCCCGGCGAGCACGACCGTCGTCCCGCCGGTGATCGGTCCTACGTTCGGCACCGCCGCGATCAGGGTAGGAACCGCGACATAGGTGAAGGAGACACCGTCGACCGTTCCTCCTGCGGTGGTGACGGTGACGAGCACGGTCCCCGCCGATCCGGCAGGGGTCACTGCCGTGATCTGGGTGGCGGAGTCGACCGTGAACGAGGTCGCCGGTGTCCCACCGAAACTCACCGCCGTCGCGCCGGTCAGGTCCGTTCCGGCGAGCACGACCGTCGTCCCGCCGGTGATCGGTCCTACGTTCGGCACCGCCGTGATCAGAGTAGGAACCGCGACGTAGGTGTAGGCGACACCGTTGCTGGTTCCGCCGGCGGTGGTGGCGGTGACCAGCACGGTTCCCGCCGTCCCGAGCGGGACAACCGCGGTGATCTGAGTCGCGGAGTCGACAGCGAACGAGGCCGGCACACCTCCGAAACTGACCCCGGTGGCTCCTGCCAGGCCCGTTCCGGTCAGGGTGACGGTGGATCCGCCGGTCACCGGCCCGACGTTGGGCACCACCGTCGTCAGTG
The DNA here is from genome assembly GCF_042874235.1 of Nocardia sp. NPDC004151. NCBI lineage: Bacteria > Bacillati > Actinomycetota > Actinomycetes > Mycobacteriales > Nocardiaceae > Nocardia > Nocardia sp. NPDC004151. The sequence goes on from NZ_JBIAMR010000023.1 coordinate 56,035, forward strand.
TCGGCACTGCTGCGTAGGTGAAGGAGACACCGTCGACCGTTCCTCCTGCAGTGGTGACGGTAACGAGCACGGTCCCCGCTGATCCGGCAGGGGTCACTGCCGTGATCTGGGTGGCGGAGTCGACCGTGAACGAGGTCGCCGGTGTACCACCGAAATCCACCGCGGTGGCGCCGGTGAGGGCTGTGCCGGTGAGCACGACGGTCGTCCCACCTGCGACCGGCCCTGAACTGGGAACGATGGCGGTCAGGGCCGGCGCGGCGATATAGGTGTAGGAGACGCCGTTGCTCGTACCGCCCGCGGTCGTGACGGTCACCAGGACCGCCCCGGCTGCCTCCGCCGGGGCGACCACGGTGATCTGGGTAGCGGAATCGACCGTGAACGAAGTCGCCGGTGTCCCACCGAAACTCACCGCCGTCGCACCGGTCAGGTTCGTCCCGGTGAGCACGACCGTCGTCCCGCCCGCCACCGGTCCCACGGTCGGCACCACAGTGGTCAACGTGGGTACCGCGACATAGATGTAGGAAACGCCGTTGCTTGTACCGCCGACGGTGGTGACGGTGACCTGCACCGTCCCGGCCGAACCCGCGGGGGTCACTGCCGTGATCTGGATAGCGGAGTCCACGGTGAACGAGGTCGCTGGTGTCCCACCGAAACTCACCGCAGTCGCACCGGTCAGAGCGGTGCCGGTTAGCACAACCGTGGTTCCGCCGGCCACCGAACCGGCATTCGGTACCACCGTGGTCAGCGTGGGTACCGCGACGTAGGTGTAGGCGACACCGTTGCTGGTTCCGCCGACCGTGGTGACGGTGACCTGTACCGTCCCGACCGCGTGGGCGGGGGCGACGGCGGTGATCTGGGTAGCGGAATCAACGGTGAACGAAGTCGTCGGTGTCCCAACGAAACTCACCGAGGTAGCGCCGGTCAGGTTCGTCCCGGTGAGCACGACCGTCGTTCCGCCGGCCACCGGTCCCATGGTCGGTACCACCGTGGTCAGCGTGGGTACCGCGACGTAGGTGTACGAGACGCCGTTGCTGGTTCCGCCCGCGGTGGTGACGGTGACCTGTACCGTCCCGGCCGAACCCGCGGGGGCGACGGCGGTGATCTGGGTGGCGGAATCAACGGTGAACGAGGTCGCTGGTGTCCCACCGAAACTCACCGCCGTCGCGCCGGTCAGGTTCGTGCCGGTCAGCACGACCGTCGTCCCGCCCGTCACCGAACCGGCACTCGGCACCACCGTGGTCAACGTGGGTACCGCGACGTAGGTGTACGAGACGCCGTTGCTGGTTCCGCCCGCGGTGGTGACGGTGACCTGTACCGTCCCGGCCGAACCCGCGGGGGC
>NZ_JBIAMR010000023.1:57471-100588 GCF_042874235.1 Nocardia sp. NPDC004151
GGAATCAACGGTGAACGAGGTCGCTGGTGTCCCACCGAAACTCACCGCCGTCGCGCCGGTCAGGTTCGTGCCGGTCAGCACGACCGTCGTCCCGCCGGCCACCGAACCGGCACTCGGCACCACCGTGGTCAGCGTGGGTACCGCGACGTAGGTATAGGAGACGCCGTTGCTGGTTCCGCCCGCGGTGGTGACGGTGACTTGCACCGTCCCGACCGCGTGGGCGGGGGCGACCGCGGTGATCTGGGTGGCGGAGTTGACGGTGAACGAGGTCGCTGGTGTGCCACCGAAACTCACCGCAGTCGCGCCGGTCAGGTTCGTCCCGGTGAGCACGACGGTGGTTCCGCCCGTCACCGAACCGAGGTTCGGTATCACCGTGGTCAGTGTGGGTACCGCGACGTAGGTGTAGGAGACGCCGTTGCTGGTTCCGCCCGCGGTGGTGACGGTGACCTGCACCGTCCCGACCGCGTGGGCGGGGGCGACCGCGGTGATCTGGGTGGCGGAATCAACGGTGAACGAAGTCGCCGGTGTGCCACCGAAACTCACCGCAGTCGCACCGGTCAGGTTCGTCCCGGTGAGCACGACCGTGGTTCCGCCCGTCACCGAACCGGCACTCGGCACCACCGTGGTCAATGTGGGTACCGCGACGTAGGTGTAGGCGACACCGTTGCTGGTTCCGCCCGCGGTGGTGACGGTGACCTGCACCGTCCCGACCGCGTGGGCCGGGGCGACCGCGGTGATCTGGGTAGCGGAATCAACGGTGAACGAAGTCGCCGGTGTCCCACCGAAACTCACCGCCGTCGCACCGGTCAGAGCGGTGCCGGTCAGCACAACCGTCGTCCCGCCCGTCACCGAACCGGCACTCGGCACCACCGTGGTCAACGTCGGTACCGCGACGTAGGTGTAGGCGACACCGTTACTGGTTCCGCCCGCGGTCGTGACGGTGACCTGCACCGTCCCCGCCGAACCCGCGGGGGCGACGGCGGTGATCTGGGTGGCGGAGTTGACGGTGAACGAGGTCGCTGGTGTCCCACCGAAACTCACCGCAGTCGCGCCGATCAGGTTCGTCCCGGTGAGCACGACGGTGGTTCCGCCCGTCACCGAACCGAGGTTCGGTACCACCGTGGTCAGCGTGGGTACCGCGACATAGGTGTAGGAGACACCGTTACTGGTACCGCCCGCGGTCGTGACGGTGACCTGCACCGTCCCGACCGCGTGGGCGGGGGCGACCGCGGTGATCTGGGTAGCGGAGTTGACGGTGAACGAGGTCGCTGGTGTCCCACCGAAACTCACCGAGGTCGCGCCGGTCAGGTTCGTCCCGGTGAGCACGACGGTGGTTCCGCCCGTCACCGATCCTGAAACGGGGGCGATACTGGTCAGGGTCGGCACCGCGGCATAGGTGTAGGAGACACCGTTACTGGCTCCGCCCGACCCGGTGACAGTCACCTGCACCGTCCCGGCCGTATGGGCGGGGGCGATGGCGGTGATCTGGGTGGCGGAGTTCACGGTGAATATCGTTGCGGTCGAACCGAATCGGACGGTCAACAGGCCGATGAACCCGGTACCCGTGATCGTCACGTTGTTCCCGCCCGCAGTCGGTCCGGCGGTCGGGGAGATGGAGGTGATGGTCGGAACCACGACGTAGACGTAGACAACCGGATTGCTGGTGCCGCCCGGTCCGGTGACGGTGACAGACACGATCCCGGTGCCCGCGGGGGTGACGGCGGTGATCTGGGTATTGGAGTTGACGGTGAACGAGGTCGCCGGTGCCCCACCGAAACTCACCGAAGTAACGCCGGTGAGACCCGACCCCGTGAGTGTCACTGTCGTCCCGCCCGCGGTCGTTCCTTGGCTGGGACTGATGCTGATCAACGCGGGCACCGCGAGATAGGTGTAGGACACCCCGTTGCTGGTGCCCGCCGAAGTGGTGACGGTGACCTGGACGGTACCGACCGAGCCGGCGGGGGCGATCGCGGTGATCTGCGTCGGAGAATCCAGGGTGAAAGTCGTTGCGGTAGTGCCGAACCGCACAGTGGTCGGCCCGGTGAACCCGGTACCGGTGATCGTGACGCTGGTTCCCCCTGTCACGGGCCCGGACGTCGGAGAGAGAGACGTGATGGTAGGCATGATGGTCGCCTCCTTAATACTTGTGGCAATTCCTCCGTTGGACCCGAGCGTGGTTTGCCCGAGTTCCCCTGGCGGCCCGCTACTTCCAGTATCAACACACCGCCGACCGACCTGAAGAGTTCGCTTTAATTCGTTATCGGATTCGCACACCGGTCGGTATCTCAAGGATTCCGGTCGGTATTCAACCACTGCCCGTTCCTACGCCCGAGCGCCTCACTATGATGGTTCGGTACGGCATTCCGCATGACAGTGACTCGATCACGCAGCCAATTAGGAGGTATCTGTGACCTTCCGTGCCTGGGCACTCTCAATTCGTGCCACCGGAACGGTATTCGGAACGCTTCAGCACAGAAACTCAGTACTATGCGGGGCTGGTGATCTGATCGTGTAGCGTGGCGGGGATCCAGTTGCGGTTATCCCGTTGGCCGGTCCCGATAACGGGACCATCCGGTTTTTGAGTCCGGGTTGTTTCCGATCCAGTTTCATGTGATTGGGCAGGCCACGGGGTGATAGGCGTGGCCGCAGCGGGCTGCGTACTCGGCCGAGGTCAGGCAGCCCCGCGCCGAGTGGCGGTGCCGCAGATCATTTTCGGTCTTGAAGTCGCCGATGACCGCTCGGGCTTCGATCAGGCTCGTCCGGTGACTACGGTTGAGGCATCGCGCAGCCGCCGGTCGAACGATTCGATATAGCCGTTGTTCCACGGCCTTTCCGGTCGAATGGAGGAGATTCCGACTCGGCCGCCGCAGCACTGTTGCAGCGCTTGGGAAATCGATGTCCATGCGCAGCCAGCGTGACTTTCGTGTCACTGGTCCAACTGCCGCCAATTGCAGCGGATACGAACACGCGACTGTCCCCCCACCGGCCGTGATTTGGGGGGGCGAAGGTGCTCGGGGGTAGTAATTGGTAAGGGCTCGTATTCAAGTGTTCTGAATTGGTCTGGTGGATGAGCGCGAAAACCGCTGAGAGCAACGGGCGCCGCAACTTGCCGCGCCCGTCCATCCTGTCGAGGGTGCCCCTTCAGAAGAAGTAGCTGCCGGATTGCCCCGCAGCTGCATTAGGGCGTCGAACGGAGTCGATGCCCGCCGTGTGTCCACGGGCGCCGGCGGTGGCGGGCCCGGAACCACCGCACCGAGCTTGGCGAAGTCCCGGTCGTAACCGGACGAAAAACAACGACAATGGCTTGACCAGCTGAGATGGCGCAACCCTCGTTTGTCCTGCGGTGCACCGTGATTGGTGCTTGGCTTGGCTGCCGATGAGGTTGGTCGGCGTGCTGGAGGTCGGGTTTCGTGGCGATGAAGGTGTTCGCGGCCGAGGAGTTGGCGCGGCTGCGTGAGTTCCCGGATATCAGCCGTGAGGAGTTGTTCCGGCACTGCACTCTCACTCCGGCTGACATCGCCTTTCTGACACCTGGTCGCGGGCGCGGCCCGGCGGAGCGGCTGGGTTTGTCGGTGGCGTTGTGCGCGCTGCCGCGGAGCTTCGGGCGCATGGGGGCGCCCCCGTGCCGGCCTCACCACTACACGGGCGTGTGCGACGGCGACGATCTCACCCAACGCCATGATCATCACCGGGGAATACCGCACATACCGAATAGCGGCACTCCACCGAGGGAGCATCTCACCGGGCACCTGAACCAGGTCCTGGCCGGGACCCGGTCCTGACACCAGCCTTAAGTAGCCGCGTACCGCGCTGACCGAACCGGCCAGGTCTCACGGAGGCCGGATACCGAGTTCGAGCCGCATCGGTGGCGGCACTGGTCGTCGATGTCGATGCCCCTGAGCCCGTGAGGTCCAGATCCGCGAACTGCATCGCGCGTAGATCACCAGCGGCACCCCGCGGGTGATCGAGCTGCGGTAGCTCGCACCAAGGTGATTCGGCTGCCGGGATCGTGCGGCTCGTCACGGTGCCGGACGAATCCACATGCCGGCCGGATCAGGCGATAGCACAGCCGACGGCGGCGGCCGCTGCGGAGAACTGATCGGTGGTCTGCGAGGTGTTGACGCTCAGCGTCGCCGCGGTCCCGTGCGGCGTGGCGATGGCCAGGGTGCTGAATCCGGGGATACCGCCGGCATGCCCCCAGACGTCCTTCATGTCCTTGCCGTCCTGTCCACAGGGCAGGCGCAGCCGGATCAGGCCGAGCCCGTAATTCATTTCTCCGGACTGCTCCATCGCGACGGTCTGCTGCATCTGCGTGAGTTGTGCTGCGGGAAGCAGCTTTCCGGCGACCAGGGCAAGGAAGAACCGGTTCAGATCGGCGCCGGTGGAGATGAGGGCGCCGGCGGCGCCCGCCCACGCCGCCTCGGTGTCGGTGGCATCGACCCAGTTGACGTCGACCTTGCGATAGCCCAGCGGATGCGGATCCCGGATGGTGGTGTCGCCGGCCGCGGGGAAGTAGGTGTCGCGCAGCGCGAGGGGTTCGAGGATGCGACTGCCGATCTCGACGGCGAGGGTTCGCCCGGTGAGCTTCTCGATCATCATGCCCAGCAGCACGTAATTGGTGTTCGTGTACTCGAACCGCGCCCCCGGCTCGAACTGTGGTGGCATGCTCATCGCGATCCCCACCAGATCCGCCGGTGCGAGATCCCGATACGCCTTGCCGTCACTGGTCTGATCGAGCTGCTGCGGCAACTTGTTCGAGGGATCCTCGGGCGCGAAGTCCGCCAGTCCGCTCATGTGCTGCAGCAGCTGCCGCACACTGATGCGGTCGCCGTCATTGCCGTTGCCCCGCACCACGCCCGGTAGATAGCGTGAGATAGGCGCATCGAGGTCAACCTTGTTCTCGGCGGCGAGCTGCAACACCACTGTGGCCACGAAAGTCTTGGTGACACTGCCGATCCGGAAATGTGCGCCCTCCGTGTAGGGCACTCCGGTGGCCACGTCTCCCGCCCCCGCGGTCACGACCTGCCGCCCGCCGGGACCTTCGAGAACCACTTGTGCCCCGGGCATCCCGGAACGCACCGCCGCTGTCACCGCATCGGACACCTGCTCGACCGCCGGCGACCGACCCACGGTTTCCCCCGCCCCACTCCCGCACCCGGCCACCACCACCGCCGCGACCACCAAGCCACACCGGAACCCATTCGCACCCATGCGTCCACTCTAAGGACGACCCTTCTCCCACCCATCCGGTAAAACCCGGAATCCTGTACTCGGGGTGTGAGGTCCAGGTCCGCGAAAAGTCACGCCAAGCCCCCGGGGCCGTCTTGCGGCTGGTGACTCGTTCCTCAACGACCGGTGCCGCCCTGGGATCTTCGATGAACTCTGTTGTGGCACATGGGTATAGCGGAGCCGATCCTCATCGTTGAGCGATGGGCACGCCGAGCGGGGACTGGTAACGACCCGTATTCAACCGGTCTGTATTCCCCTGATCGCCTCTCTTGGTCGCGACCGGTTTTCCTGGCGGGGTCCGCCGCTGGCGAAACCCCGTGGCCCCGAATGTCGTCCGGCGGCGATGATGGCGGGCATGAGCCTGATGGAGTACTGGCCCTTGGCCGGATTGCGGGTGCGGACACCGCGTCTGGAACTGAGAATGCCTGGTTTGGAGGACCTGGGCGCGCTTGCTGGGCTGGCCGTAGCGGGAGTACATGATCCGGCGGTGCAGCCGTTCACTGCGGAGTGGACCGATGCGGAACCGGACGAACGTGCGCAGCGGGTACTGCGGTGGCACTGGCGATGCTGGGCCGACTGGCAGGTCGATGCGTGGGCACTGAATCTCGTCGTGCTCCGAGAGGGGGAGTTGGTTGGAACCCAAACGATCAGTGCGAAGGACTTCGCGGTCTGCTGCGAGGTGAACACCGGATCCTGGCTCGGCCGAACCCATCACGGGCAAGGCATTGGAACCGAGATGCGAGCCGCGGTGCTGGAGTTGGCCTTCGCTCATCTCGGGGCCGAGTCGGCGGTATCGGGCGCGTTCGTAGACAACCTGGGCTCACACGGAGTCTCACGCAAACTCGGATACGAGCCCGACGGGCTCGAGGTGCATGCAGTGCGGGGAAAACCGGCGGTGATACGCCGGTTGCGGCTGACCCGTGAAAGATGGGAAGCGCATCGGAGCATGCCGGTGGAAGTGACCGGGCTAGCGGAGTGCCTGCCACTATTCGGAGCCCGAATCAAACCGTGACGGCGACGAGCAAACCACTTTGACCTGCCGGTTCGGTGTCAGAACTGGCAAGGACCCGTATTCAACTCATCGGTAGTCCTCGCCTCGCTGGGATTGACTGGGCGGGTATCGGGGCTGCGGCGGATGCCACGCGAGCACCTGCTGGCGGTGCTGGTCGCGACCGTGTTCACGCTGCGGGCCGGCGCCGCCGATGACGTGCTCGAGTTGTTCGACCAGGTGATGGTCAACGACCACTCGCCGCTGCCGAGCCATTCTCAGGGCATTGCAGCCGATTTCGCGCCGTCGCCGCGCGGGAAGCGAGGAGCCCTGCCCGGTACTCCTGTGCCCCGCCGCCCTGACCGATCTGCCGAATTTCGCTCAGGGCGGCGGATAACGACGAGCTACGAGCCGCTGGATCCGCTGCCGCTGGACGGGAATCCGCTTCCGCTCGAGGTGGATCCACCGGACGGGGCTTTCCAGCCGGTGGGCAGATCGCCGATCCGAACGCGCTGCGGATGGTCGCCCACCGGAATGGAGACGATCTTGGATCCGGTGGCGAAGTCGATGGCTGTCACCTGGTCGGCGGCGCTTTCGGAGATGACGCACGCCTTGCCGTCACCGCTGACGGTGGCCCAGTAGGGCTTGGACGCCGGGACGAGCTGCCCCGGGCTCAGGTCGGTGAGATCGACGATCGTGGCGTAATCGTCCATGGTGCCGGCGATGCACAGTCGTTTGCCGGTGGGGTCCATGGACATTCCGTGGTGCCGTGAGTCATTGACCCAGGTGCGCCGATCCGGGTTGGTGGCGGGGTTTTTGGGCAGTTCCTTGGCGCGCAGGATGCGATCGGAGGCCACGTCGTATTCGAGGAATCCATTGAAGAACGACACCTGGAAGTACAGCTTGCTCTCGTCGGGACTGAAGGCCACCGGGCGCACCGCGTCCGAAAGATCGTTGCGGCCGAACGCGTTCAGGCGATCACGCATATCGATGACCCTGATCGGCTGATAGGTGGCGGCATCGACAATGGTGATCTTCCGATCGCCCTTGCTGGAATCCTGTTCCGGGGAGTCCTGATCGGAGTTCACCTCACCGATCGCCATGTTCCACAGTTTTCCGTCCGAGGTGAAGACGTTCTCGTGTGGTTTGTCGCCGGTGCCGAACCGGCCGAGCTCGGCCCCGGTCCGAATATTGAGCACGTGCACGGTATTGCTGGTCGAGGCGGACACCGCGACCCGGTTGCCGTCCGGTGATACCGCCATATGGTCGGCCCGGAACCCGGAGACGGGAAACCGCCACTTCACCTTGCCGGTCGCGGTGTCGATCGAGGCCACGTCGGCGAAACTCGGCCGCGACACGACGATCGCGGACCCGTCCGGGGTGGTGTACATATCGTCGATGTACTGGTCGTGGCCTTCGCCGACGGTCTGACGAATGCCGAGGAAGAACGCGAGTCGCACCGGATTGAGGTAGATCTCCCGGAGACGGTCGTCCTTGTCCGGAATCAGGTTGATCCGGCCGATCTTGGCGAAATCGCCGGTCGAGCCGATGACGTCGGCGACCCCTTCCCAATTGTTTCCGACCAGCATCACCTCCCGCAGCCCCGGCTCCGCGACCGCCTGACCGGCCCCGAAAGCCGACGTGCCGACGAGCATGGCCGCGGCCGCCGCCGATGCGGTACCGTGCCACACCCTTGCGAGTCGACGGGCTGGGCGTGAGACATGCATGAGTTCCTCCGAGCAAGCAATTGAAATGAATAAGTTTCAAATTGGTTACCGGATCGTAGGTACTGGCCGACCGAACCACAAGGTGGTGCCCGTGCCGGACCCTATGTTCCGTGCTGGGCGGAAGAGATTGAAGCGCTTGGCAATCCGGGACCGAGTGACAGCGATCCGGGGTTGCCGGGGTTCTGGTAGCATCCGCCGAAAGTCGGGCGGATATCAGCGCGGTCACCATAGGTTCTGGTCAGCGGAACGAATTTGAGTGGCCGTCGCGTCGCCTCGCTGTGCACCGGAAGTGCGGTGCCTTACCGGCCTCACGCCTGTCCGATTCTTCAAAGACGCCACGCTCACCGCCGCCTAGCCTCCGGTTCATGAGTATCGACCTGGAAGCTGCCCGACAGTTCATCGAATCCGGCGCCCGTGTTCTGGAACGCCACCGGCTCGCCGTCCTTCTCGACAACGGGCCTGTCGAGCCCGTGCTGACCGCGCTCGCGGCGTATCAGAACCGTGACGGTGGGTTCGGCCATGCCCTCGAGCCCGACGTGCGGTGCCCTGGCAGCCAACCGGCCGCGGCAGTGGTGGCCCTCGACGTCCTCGCCGACATCAACGCCACCCGCGCCCCCATGGTGACCGAGATCGCCGACTGGATCGCCACCATCGCCCACCCCGACGGCGGTATCCCCACCGTGCTGCCCTCGGCAGACGGCCACCCCCGCACACCCTGGATGACACCGAGCCCGGAAGCGGGCTTCCTCACCTACGCCCTCGCGGCCGGATTGTGGCGACTCGGCGCACAGCATTCGTGGCTCGACACCGCGACGACCTGGTGCTGGAACCAGATCGAGGCGATCGACGAACCGGTCGGCTACACCGTCAAATTCGCCTTGCAGTTTCTCGACGCAGTCCCCGACCCCACCCGCGCCGCCGCGGCCATCGAGCTGCTACGTCCGGCGATCCGCGAGGACGGCACGGTGCCCGTCGAAGGCGGAATCGAGAACGAGCACATCAAACCTCTCGACCTTTCGCCCCGACCCGACACACCGAGCCGGGCCCTGTTCGACGACTCCACGATGACCGCCGAACTGCAGCGACTCGAACACGAACAACTCGATGACGGCGGCTGGGACTTCGACTTCCTGCACTACTTTTCCGGCCAGACCGTGGAATGGCGCGGCCTGACCACCCTGGCCGCCATCCGAACCCTGCGCGAGCACCGACGGATCTGACCCGCACGGAAAAAGCTGATTCGACATCTGCAACATCGAGGACCACGACGCCCGAGGACGTCGTCAGCCGTTGCTTTCCGAACGTCCACCGGGCACGCCTGCTCGGTCCTGACTATCGAAGCCGATGCCGCCCGACTGTCGAGTTCGGTAGGGCGGGAAGTACATCGGTGGGTGCATCCAGCGCGAGGTGCAGGCGGGTGCAGAAGGCGTCGATGCTGTCGTAGCGAGTGAGAACCTCTTCGAGTAGCCGGTGACCGGCTGTCGCTTCGATCGTGTAGCTCACTTCTGTCCCCTCTCGGAAGTGCTGCCGCGGGTCTGGACTGGCGTTGTCCGGCATTCTGCACGCTGTCCTCGCCCCCGGGGCAGCTTCTCCGCAGCTATCTATGACTTTTTGTGCCGATAGCACTCTCGATTCGTGTCAGCAGGCGAGGAATCGACCTGCTCGGATCTCGGCGGCCAGTACCGTCCGACGAAGGGCGGGATGGTCGGGACACATGGTGGCCGCTCGGGTTCGGTTACTCCGCCGCGACCGTTTCGCCTCGCCCGCCGGGTGGATCGCTCAGACTCCCGATCCACCCGGCCCCGCCCCGCCATCACCGGTGAAAGACCGGCACGGGAGTTCGCCTGCCCGGGCTTGTTCGCCGACAGGCATCCTGCGCGAGCCAGCCCGGGTAGAGATTCACCAAGAGGTTGCCGAGTCTCGGGCTTCTGGCACGAAAGGTCATACCTCTCAGCACTGTTGCGCCGTCCTTCCCATCTACAGTGGTCGTTGTCTCCGGGTGCTGGGGGTTCGCCCGGAGATGATGGGTAGGTGTCTCGACTCTGCCGGTCCCAAGCGCACATCCCAGCGTTCGGCGATCGAGACCCCTACTCCCGGCCCAGATTCCTCGCGTGCAGGCGACACCACTCGGCGCACTCCCCATTTTGGTGCGAATCGGGGACCTGGACGCCGATCGGATTCCTGCACCGGAACCGGGCGGTCGATCGTTCTCGAACGCAAGCATGGTCTCGGTGAACCAAGACAGGAGGCGGCTTCGGTGTCGATCCCCGTCGGTGTCGATGCGGTGTGGTGGACACGCCTTGCTGTGACACCGCCTGGACGGTGGCGCGGTCTAGGCTTGCCAAGCGGTATCCCTCCGTGTGGGTTTGCCCCATGTGTTGTCGAGTTGCCCATCGTCGCGAACCGGAAGGCTCCAGGCATGCGACGTTCGTTCACTGGCGCCGTGGTCGCTATGGTCGCGGCGAATCTGGCCGGGGTGGGTTTGTGGGCCGGTGGCGCCGGTCTCGGTCGCGCTCAGCCGCCCGGCGCGGATGCCTCCGGTGGGGGAGTCCATGTGACGGCGTCGGTCGACAGCATCGAGGCGAGCCCGCCCGGTGACCGGACACCGAACGTCCTCATGACGTTCTCGCATGCCGCGCAGATATCCGGCGCTTACTCGGTCAGCGTGGACGGCGGCCCGATCACCTCGGGTGAGGCGGTCGCGGGATTCATCCTCGGCTGCGGGATCAGTGTGGACGGCGGCTTCGACGCCGATCTCGGCGCCTATCAACAGCTGGGCGCGAGTACTCCCGGTCAGGTCATCAGTCCCGCTGTCATCGGGAATCTGGGTGTGGCCGAAGGCGTGTTCGCGAACTTGGGACCCGGCCAGGTCACTGTCGCGAGAACGGAGACGGCCCGCCTGGGTGCCACCACGACGTTCCCGCTTCACATCGCGTTCGACAATGCCGCGCTCAATATCGCCCAATGCGCCTCGCCGGTGGCGGCCGTCCCGTTCGTCACCACCACGGTGAGCACCGCTGAGAGGCTGGTGCAGACCACCGCCTACGGTGACCAGTTCACCTTCTGAAGCGGTGGCCCGGTTGGAGTTGTAATCCTTGCGCGCCGCAAAGTGTCTCGTTGAAGGGTGTGGGGCCCAGTGGCGCGAAGGGGCGCGCTAGGCCAGACCGGGCGGTTTTGGGTCCCTGATTCGGCTGATCGGTGAGCGTCGTTGCCCTGAGCTCATGGCAAGGCTGTCGCGGTTGACGAACGGATTCTCGAACACCGCCACCGTTGAACCCGAAGCGCTCGAAGCCGGGATCGTCAGCGTTCGGCCGAGGATCGTTTTGCCGGACCAGGTTGCCTAGCCGGAAGCGCCTGTGCCCCAACCATATCCAGTGCCGCTCGTCGATTTTCGAAGTCCCCCTTTCTGATTTCGAAGGATTCGGCGAGTGCGGATGCTTCGATGGTGTGTGCTGCTCAGTCGGTGATGTGGTCGAAGTCGATGAGCAGGTGTTGGGGGCCGCGGAAGATTTGGCTTCGCCGATAGGGTGGCGGGTCGGCGAGCAGGCGGGGTGTGGCGACGCGGCGTAGGAAGGTTTCCAGCGCCAGGTTGACTTCCAGTCGTGCGAGCGGACCGCCGAGGCAGGTGTGGATGCCGCTGCCCCAGCCGAAGTGTTCGTTGTCGGGGCGGTGCAGGTCGAAGCGGTTCGGGTTGGCGAAGCGGTGCGGGTCGCGGTTGGCGGCGGCGTAGACCAGGTGTACCGCGGCCCCCTCCGGGATGACGGTGCCGGCGATGTCGATATCGGCGGTGGCGCTGCGGCTGGGGAAGAACTGCACCGCCGCCTGCAGCCGCTGAACCTCCTCGATCGCGCGCGGGAGCAACTCCGGTCGGCTGCGGACCTGGTCGTAGGACCCGGGGTTGCGCAGCAGCGTCATCACACAGTTGGCGATGGTGTTGACCGTCGAGTCATGACCGGCGACCAACAGCAGCACCGCATTGGACAACACCTGTTCGGCCGGCATCGGACCATCGGGGCCGTCGTCGTGAATCAGTTTGGACAGCAATCCCGGCCCGGGCTCGCGTTGGAGTTGCTCGATCAAGCCGGCCAGATAGCGCATGAGTGCGTCACGGCTTGCGCGGGACGCCTCGGCGCGTGCCCTACCCTGCTCGGTGCCCGCGTCCGGGCCCAGATCCATGCCGGCCAACATGTCGTGGATCCAGGCATGGAACCGGGGTTCGTCGGCGAGCGGGACACCGAGGATCTTGCAGACCACCATCACCGGCACCGGGTAGGCGTAATCGTCGACCACGTCCATCCCGGTTTTGCCGCCGGCCTTGATGCGGTCGAGCAGCTGGTTGCACAATCGCGCGATGTCGGGCTCCATACCGGGGATGACATCAGGTGAATGCGGTGGGCCGAAATGGCGCATGACCTGTCGGCGCGCCCGATCGTGCTCGGGGGGATCGGAGACGATGATGCTCGGCCGGCGACCATAGGCCTGCATGTCCTCGGCGCCGGGCTCAGAGCTCGTGCCCGCGGCCAGGGCAGCACCCACCGGGCTGCGGCTGATATCGGAGCTGATGCGGGGGTCGTGCGCCAGCGTCAGCAGTTCCTGGTAGCCGGTCACCACATACAGGTTGTCGGCCACTCGCGCGACGGGGGTCTGGCGCAGTTGGTCGAAGAACGGATACGGGTCGGCGCGATGTTCGTACTTCATCGCCTCTGCCCAGGCGCTCGCTGCAGTCATGCTGGCTCCCTTGGTCAGTGGAACTCGGCGGTCCGTGAGGTGGGGTCGTGACCGGTCAGCACCACGTCGGGAATCTCGGTCGGCACCCGCGGGTCGGGAAAGCGGGCAGGCATCGGTGCCGGATCGGGCGCTCGGTCATAGCCCGGCGGCGGTGGAGGGAACGGCGCGGAGCGCTCGATCATCGCCGCGTAGTACGGAAGCCACTTGCCATGATTAAACGTCACCGCCCCGACGATGCGGCCGCGGCGGCCGTAAGCCGCGGCGAAGCGATAGTCCTCGGGAGACCCCTGGGTGAACACGATCTCATCGCCGAACGAGCACACCCCCACACCCTTGATATTGACCCCGAATTGGCCCGACCAGAACGACGGCAGCGGCAGATGCGGTCGCCGCTCGGTCTCCAGACTGATCATGTTGTTCGCGGCGACCTGCGCCCCGAACACGGCGTTGTCCCAGTGTTCCATCGAGATGAACTGATACTCGTACAGCACGTGTGGCTGGCGCGCGACATCCCCGGCCACGAAAATGTTGTCGGTCACCACCCCGTTGACGTCGAACGCGCGACAGCCCGCATCGCAACCGACTCCCCAGAAACCGGCGGCCAGCCCGGCACCCGCCAGCCACTCGACGTTGCGGATCGACCCCAACGACGCCACCACTACATCGACATCGAGCGTGGTCCCATCAGAGAGCCGGGCGCGGCGTACATGCCCGCCGGCATCGCCGTCGAGGGATTCCACCGATACGCCGGTGCGCAGGTCGACTCCCGCGCCGCGCTGCATCCGGGCGGCGATGTCGCCGATCACCCCGCCCAGCGGCCCGACCAGCGGCCCGCCTCCGCGCTCGGCGACGGTCACCGGCAACCCCAGCTCGCGGCACACCGACGCCATCTCCGAGCCGACAAACCCCGAGCCGACGACGAGAACCCGCTTCGGGCTCGAATGCAGTGCCGCCTGTAGCCGGGCCGCGTCATCGCAGGTGCGCACCGTGAACACCCCCCGCAGGGCGGCCTCGGCCGGGTTGAACCACGGCCGTGCCCGAACGCCGGTGGCGATGAGCAGCCGGTCGTAGGGCACCGCATCTCCGGTGGCCAGCAAAACCTGTTTGTTCACCCGGTCCAAACCGGTCGCGGCCACACCAAGCCGCCACTGCGCGTCGATGTCCCGCATGCGGGGAAGCTTGGTGTGATCGGCGCGAACCCAGCCCTCGAGGACCTGCTTGGACAACGGCGGGCGGTCATACGGTTCGCGCGCCTCGTCACCGATGAGGGTCAAAGGGCCACAGAAGCCCTTGTCCCGCAACGCCTCCGCGGCACGGAGCCCCGCAAGCGATGCCCCCACGATCACGATCCGACCCTCCGCGCGAAACATCCTGACCAGGTCCGCGGCTAGCGACGCGGTGCTCATGCCGCAGGCTCCGGCCCGTCGGGCGTATAGGTCTCCACGACGATCGCCTGCACCGGGCACGCCGCCGCCGCCCGCAACACGCGCTGGCGCTGCGCGTCATCAGGGTTGGGGTCATACGCCAGCGCCTCCTCACCCAGCATTTCGAGCACATCCGGTGCCAGCGGAACGCACTGCGCGTACCCCTGACACCGATTCAGATCAACCACGATGCGCATACCGTCAGCTCCTCATCCGAACCATGTCCCGATGTGGTCACAACCTGCTGAACCCGCTGCGGGCCGGAGACGCGCGTACGCCCGCAAAGGTCGGACGTGAACTCCCAGAAGACGATCACGCCCCGAAGTACCAGTGCCGGGCGGGCGCCTCATAGAGGATTCGTAGCACCCGATACCGACGGTCCAGTCATGCGCCGGCCGACAACCGACGCCATCTTCAGTCTCCCCCCGCAAGGCACGGACACCACCGCCGGATCCCGGTATCCCGGTTCACTCCGGGAAGAGCCGAGATCCGAGCACGGCGTGTGCCTCCCGAAAGGTGCGGACTGCGGCAATGCTGACACCATCACCGGCCGAGCCACGGGCACGCCGCTGCTCGCAGCGCCTTCGGCGACGTGGCCGTGACGGGAGGAGGCGTTCGGGTTCGTCAGGCGATCGTTTCCGAACAGCTTGACCAACCGCAGGTGGCGGCACGCAATGACATTCCTGTGGCGTAGATGGTCGGTGACCGGTAGCTCTACTCGTTGTGTGAACGGCGGCAGCGTCGTTCGCCAGGGGAGTCCGGTAACGACTTCGCCAGCGGGTGGCCACGATCGGGGCCCAGGGGTTATGCCGGCCGGGTTGTTGGTGTGTGCTGAGATGTCGGCGCAGCACGCGACCCGGGTGTCCGACCCGATACGAGGGTCACGCCCCTCGTGCACTGACGGACGCTGGGGCGAGGCCCTTGTCCATCCCGAGCCGGGATGTGGCCATGGCGACTGAGACCAGAAGAGCTTCGACCGCACGCCGCTGGCGGGCGGTGCGCGACTGCGTGCGCAGGCTGCTCACTGCGCCGGACGACATCAGCCGCTGGAACTCCGATCGCGCGGGACGTCCGGTTCCCGACCGGCGCATACGCCGCAAAAGGGGCTAGCGATATCCCTCTTTCGCGCAACGTGTTTGGCGGAGTCGAGGCATGGGAAGCCTGTCGGCGGGCATTCGATCACGAGACCGAACGCGCCAGGCCTGTCTGCGGGGTCTGGAGCGTTGTTCGTGCTCGGATGGTCTTGGACCGCCCTGCCCGGGCGGCCTCCCGGCTCCGGCTGCAACCGGCTCCGGTGCTGTACACGGCAGTCCCCATCGGTGGGTGCGACACCCACATCACCAGAAGCCCTGCGCCCGCCGATGGCACAGCATCACCTCTTCATCACCTCTTCGCGGCCGTCCTCGACTTTGCCGGCCGCGTCCGCATCATCGGCGAGAAAGGGACCGCATGCCAGAGGCCGTGGACAGTGCGAGCGCGGTGCAGCTGCTGAGACAGATCCTGGACCGCTACGGCAGCCTGGAAGCGTTCTTGAGCCAGCTGTACCGCGAACTCGACCAACCCACCGAGGAGATCCCGCGCCTGAACCTCGACCTGCCGGCGTGGATGGAGCCGCTCACCGCAACCGCACCCGACCGCGATGAAGGTCGGGGTCGGCATGCTTGGCGTTCATGCTGACAACGCCGGCCTACTCGCAGATGTCGAACTCAGCTGCCAGACAGCCTTTTCGTTGAACCCTGACCATGGGGCACCTCCGCATGCCATCGGCCAACCCCGTGGAATTCGGGGTGGCGCGGGAGGCGGGCGGGGGTTCATGAACGGCAATAATTTGAGACCCTTTGGTCTGTTTCGTGGGTGCGCTGCTGGTCATGGCTGAAAGACAAAGGGACGAAGGGGAAACGGGCTCGCCGAATTCCGATCATCGAGGAGCTACGGCCGATTGCATTGACAGCGATCACTCGGGCACGCGCGCGAGTCGACGCAGATCCCGCAATGAAGAACGTAGACACGGCCATTCGGGAGGGGGAGTACCGTGTAACGCCCGGCTCCTCGTTGGACCCCGTGGTGGGCGAATCCGCTACACCGTTCCTCGACGCGCCACACACGAGGACGAAGTTGTCGCCGAGCTTGGTTACGAGCACCTCCGGCGACATGCCCTCCGGCGCGCCGGGTTGACATGGTTCGCTAACGCGGGCGTGCTGCTGCACCTGCTTCGGGAAATCGCTGGGCACTCCGACCCGCGGGTCACCCAGCTATATCTGCACCCGTACAACGCGGCCTTTCCGCAGGCTGGCGATCTACTGTCGCTACACCTCGAAGCGCCAAAACGGCCACCAGTTGGCCACCATCTCCGGGGCGTCAAATGCAAAGAAATTCCCTTCCGACCAGGTCGGAAGGGAATTTTCTTGGTCGGGCTGGCAGGATTTGAACCTGCGACCACTTGATCCACAGGGGCGCAGTCAAGAGGTTTGCGCACGTCGCGCACCCAATCATCCGTTCGCTCGGTGTGCGTGACCAGCGGGTGTTCACCGGCGTGCACGCTGTGCGGTCCCCAGATGGTCCCCATGGATCTGCTATCGAAGGCCAGACGTCAAATCGTGGGTGCGGGATGGGGTCTGTGATGCGTACGCCAGGCCGAACGGCCAAGTCTCTTTGATGCGCCCGGCGGAATCGAACCTGCGATCTAGGGATTAGAACAGCGTACCGCTACTCGACGCTACGGTTTGTTGTCAAGAACAATCGAAAAAGCTTGTCCGCCTGTTGATTTGGCTGTCCAGACACCGTCTTTCGCAACCGAACACAATTGCGAAAGACGGTGTCGGGCCGTGAATTTGGTGGGTGATTGTTGGGGCCTGCTAGGAGCTAGTTGTCCTCTTGGGTTGCGAGGATCGTTTGGCCGGCCTAAAGGGTGGAGCCTCTCCCTCAGTACGGATGGGGCTCTGAAGACGGTTTGCAATCCGATGATCTGAGGGGCTGGAATGTTCTCGGACAGTGAGGGTTTGATTTCTCAGGCTGTTTTGTTCCGTGCGAACCAGGCGGACTCTACTTCGTTCGGCGTGCGGTAGTCAATCGCGGAGTGGAGTCGAATCTGGTTGTACCGTAACTCGATATAGGCGGTGATGTCACGGCGGGCGTGTTCGCGGGTCCGATAGTGGGTGCGGTGGACGCGTTCGTTTTTCAGGGTGGCGTTGAACGACTCGGCCCAGGCATTGTCGAAACAGGTTCGGGACTGCCCCGAGTTCGGTTGACTCGCTGACCTGCCAAGGAATCAACCAAACCGGGGGCAGTCCCCAGCGCATCCGGGGGCATCGACGTTTCGGGCGTCGATCGGTGCGCGACACCGCCCGGCGGATGCCGACGCGCGGGAACACGATCCGCCGCACAGGGGGCAGCCGGCGGCGGCCACCACCGCCACCAGCAACCAGAACCGACCGCGCCAGGGTGCGCGCACCGGCCCGCCGGTAAGGCCCGGTACATCGCCCACGCCGCCCGCGCCGGAATCGGCTACCACCTCGACCGCAACACCCCCACGACGCTCCGCGCGAGCTGGATGGCTCAGGAGTTGCTCACCACCTTCGCCACCGACCTGTCCGAGGTCGCCCTCATTCCCGGCGAGGGCGGCGTCTTCCGCATCACCGTCGACGGTGACCAGATCTGGGAACGTAAGGCCGACGGCGGTTTTCCCGATATCGCCATCCTCGAGCAGCGTGTCCGCGACCGGGTGGCGCCCGGCCGCTCGCTCGGCCACGCGGACAAGAAGGACACCGAACCGGCGAGCTAGCGGCTCGAGCGGGGCGCCATCGCGAGCTCCCCACGGCGGGCAGCCCGCCGCCACCGCTGTCCGGAGTCGATGACACGCCTGATCTTGCGCACACTGGGTACCTGCGTGAGCAGGTGCAGCTGATACCGCCACGGCATTTGCCGCCCGTGCCGGACCGACATCGCATAGGCGAACTGCACGGCGCCGCGATCGAGATACCGGTCGGCGTGTTCGAACCAGACCATGCTGGTACGGGCGGCGGCCTGTATCGGGCGCAGTGCAGCGCGCCGCTGCGCATCGTAATTCTTCAGTGCGTCGGCGACCTCGGCATGCTCGTACAGGTTCTGTGCGAGCACGACAGCGTCGACGATTGCCAACCGGGTGCCTGAGCCGATGGTGAAGTGCGTCGTGTGCGCCGCATCGCCGAGCAGCACCACGTTGTCGTGATACCAGGTCTTGTTGGTCACCTCGGGAAATCGGCTCCACCTTGCGAATTCGCCTCGTGTCTTGCTGATCAACGAGTGACCGTCGAGAGGGCGGCCGAATATGTTCTCCAGAACCCGCACGTTCTGCAGATCGTCCAGGGAATCGAATCCCAGTCCATGCCAAGTCCGCGGTTGGCATTCGACGATGCAGGTGCTGATTCTCCCGGCAATCGACGGGTAGGCGTGAAACCAGATCCAACCGGCCGAGGTGTGTTCGAAGGCGAAGGTGAATCGGGTGAAGACCTTGTCCGTGCCGAGCCAGATATATCGATTCTCGCCGAGTGTGACCGACGTGCCGAAACGATGATCACCCAGCTGTCGTATCCGGCTGTTCGCGCCGTCGGAGGCGACGATGAGATCGAAATCGTCGAAGCCGGACAGATCATCCACGTTTCGCCCGTGCTGGACATCGACGCCCAGGTCCCTCGCCCGTCGCGAAAGCACGTCGAGCAAGGCCGCGCGCCCCATGCTGAACCCGTAGCCCCCGAAATGCGCGGTCTCGTTGTCGCACACATGGATTGCCTGTTCACGCCATACGACCGACCCGGCACGCACCGCCTGGGCGCTGTCGGGGTCATTCCGATACAGAATGTCGAGCAGGTCGTCCCAATACACGACGCCCCAGCCATAGGTGGATCCGGGAGGATCGCGGTCGATCACCGTGATGTCATGGGCCGGGTCGCGGCGCTTCATCGAAATAGCGAAGTACAACCCGGCCGGCCCGCCACCGACACACACGATCTTCATCTCGTCACCGGCTCCAGCCGAGTTGGTCGAACCTGGCTTCACATGGGTGGTACTCGATGCGACCGAGCCCGGCACGCTGTGCGTGTCCGGGCTCGATCACCAGCGCTAGAAGCTGCCCCAGCCACCGGGTAGCCACCAGCCGGGATTCCATCCCCAGCCGTTGCCGCCACCCCAACCCCAGCCGCCGCCACCCCAACCCCAGCCGCCATCGCCCCAGCCGGGGCCGTTTCCCCAGCCGTGGCCGCCGCCCCAACCGTGGCCGCCGCCCCAACCGTGGCCGCCGCCCCAGCCGGGGCCGTTTCCCCAGCCGTGGCCGCCGCCCCAACCAGGGCTGTCGACTTGCTGGGTTACAGACGTTGGCGTGGTTGCTTGCGCGGTAGGCGCTTTTGCCGCGGCTGCGGCGACCGGAATCGCGGCGAGTGCGGCTATACCGGCGGCAGCCGCCAGCCGGGTGAACCTTGTGCGTGAACTCTTTCTCTCGGTCATGATAGGGCTCCAGAAATGCTGTCCCGACCTGCTGGAAGTCTACGCGGTTTCGCCGAACTCTAGAAGACATAGCATTGGCCCATATATAATGCCCGCCGCGTCCCGCTGG
Source organism: Nocardia sp. NPDC004151 (assembly GCF_042874235.1). Taxonomy (NCBI): domain Bacteria; kingdom Bacillati; phylum Actinomycetota; class Actinomycetes; order Mycobacteriales; family Nocardiaceae; genus Nocardia; species Nocardia sp. NPDC004151. The sequence goes on from NZ_JBIAMR010000023.1 coordinate 77,155, forward strand.
CCGCCGGCTCAGCTGCTACAGCCGCCCCCACAGCAGCCGCCACCGCTCGACGGGGCCGGCGCGGGTGCGGGGGCGGTGCCGCCGCGAGTCACGGTCCCGAAGGTGGAGGGATGTCGGCGCCTTCCACAACCCGCCGCGGGTCAAGGTGTGCAGCGAGCAGGGGCCGATCATCATCCGGGGATTCGGGGAGTGGGGGCCGGTGTTCGAGCGAGATTTCACCGCGGCCATCCGCGGGATCGCGCCCGCGGCGGACATCGATCTGGAGTGGGGCTATCTATCCGGACGAACGTTGAGCTGACCCGGCGATCACGAAGGACCGATTCCTCCCATGCTGGGAGATTGCGCCACTAGGTTCGGATCGGTGAGACGGTGCGGGTTGCTGCCGTCCACATTCATCTCCCAGACTTCGGCGTTCGACTGGGTCCGGCTCATACGTGTGTAGAGGATTCTCCTGCCATCAGGCGAGAGGGACAGGCCGCCGACCCCATCGGTGGTGAGGGCCCGGATATCGGTGCCGTCGCGTTTCATCGTGTAGATCTCGGACTGGTCCCTGCCACCTCGATTGCTGGTGAATACGATGTCAGCGCCGTCGGCGGCAAATTTCGGACCGGAGTTGTAGAACTGGTCCCGCAGCAGTTCCCGCTGGCCGGTGCCGTCGCCCGCCATGAGCCAAATGATCCCCGCCCTGACGAAAACGATCGCCGAACCATCGCGCGCAAACGAGGGGGAGTTGGCCGACACCAGATCGGGGCCCACCGTGGCAGGGTCCGGGATATCGGTGAGTCGCCGAAGATTTTCGCCGGTACTGTCCACCAGGTAGATGGCGCCGCCGCGGGCGAAAGCGATGGTGTGCCCGTCGGGCGCGAACGTCGGGCCGTATCCGCCGTCCGCGACTCTCGTGATATTGCCGCCATCCGGATCCATCGTGGAGATCCCGGCGCCAGCCACGACGATCCTCGAACCATCCAGTGCGAAACTCGGGTCCGAGCCCGTGGCAATGCGAGTGACCCCACTACCGTCCGGATTCATCACGAACACTGACTGCCAGCCATCCGCAAACGCGATCTTCAGCGGCCCCGGCACCCCGGCGGCACCCCGCACCGTCGGCGCCGAATCCTCCACCCGCCCCGTGGATTCCGTGGCACACCCGCCCACGAACCCCGTCACGACAACGGCGCCCACCACGATCCACCGCTTCCGACCCAGTGCCTCGACCATCTCATCCGATCTATCCGCAGTTCCGCGCACACCACCGAACCACCTCATTGTGGCTGTGCCGCAACGAACGTTAGACGCAAACGACCCAGGTGCCATGCCCCCAGCTTCTCGGGGGCTGCGGATGCTGCTGAACGTCCAGATACAGCACGCACATGGAGGCTCCAGACCCGATTCATCGATCGCGCCGAGGGCGGACCGCACACGCGGCGCACCCTCGACGGGCAGCACGAGTTGGCGGGCCAGGTCGCGCTGATCGTGCCCGCGCAGCAGGCTCAGATCGAGGCCGAGGAGATCGCCACGCAGCAGCGGAAGCTGATCGTCGGCGCGGGACCGGCTGGCGCGGACGTTTCCGTTCCCGCCCCCGCGCCCGCCGCGGCGTCCCTACACCCCCGGCGAACTGCGCACCCTGGCCGAGATCCGCCAGGCGTGGAATTGTCGGCCACCGTCAGTGCCGGAATCGCCGAGAACCCTGCCCCCGTCCGGCAGCAACGAACTGGGGCAGTCGCGCGATCGCCGGCGACCCGACCCCGCTCCGACATCGCGCCCCTGGTCCCTGACTCGAGTTGAAATCGGTTTGCTCAGCGGGATCGGACTGCGCGACGCTGCACGATATGGACATGCACGCCGACCCCACTGGCCGTCTCGCTCGAAGCGGTGCGCGAACTGGTGGATGAACAATTCCCCTCATGGCGTGGTCTATCGATCAGCGGGGCCACCATGACAGGCACCGTGAACGCCATGTACCGCATCGGTGACCAGTTGGCGGCGCGGTTCCCGCTGCAGCCCGCAGACATCGACTCGACCCGGCGACAACTGCACGCCGAGGCGGCAGTTGCCCGGCAGCTGCTGGGCAGCACCCGGTTCCGCACACCCGAACCGGTGGCAGTGGGCGAGCCCGGGGCAGGCTACCCGCGGCCCTGGTCGGTGCACACCTGGATACCCGGAACCGCGGCCACCGACGAGGACCCCGGCCAGTCCGTCGCGTTCGCACACGATTTGGCCGAGTTCATCAGCGGTGTCCGCGAGATCGACACGCACGGGTAGACATTCAACGGCCAAGGACGCGGCGGCCAGTTGTGCTCCCACGACGCATGGATGCAGACCTGTTTGCAGCGCAGCGAGCATCTTCTCGACGTCGCGGTGCGCCGGATCTGGGAGGCGATGCGGGAACTGCCACGCGGCACGGCAGCCGACGTCATGAATCACGGCGACTTGATTGCCGGTAACGTGCTGGCGTCGCATGGTCGCCTGGCCGGGGTGATCGATGTCGGGGGAGCGGGACCCGCCGACCCCGCCCTGGACCGCGGGCTCCAGGACAAGGGGACGAAAGGTAAACGCGCCCGGTCGGTTCCGATCATCGAGCAGCTTCGTCCTTTGGTGGAGAGCCGGATTGCGGCCACCGGCAAGAAACCCGATGCCCGGCTATTTCCTTATCGGGTACCAACATTTGACTGGGGGTCAAGTGGTCGCAGGTTCAAATTCTGTCAGCCCGACCAAGAAAAATCCCCTCCGACTTCGGTCGGAGGGGATTTTCTATTATTTGACCAATCGGAGCTGGGGACCGATTCGGCGCTCGGAGGTGGATCGACAGCAGGTTGCCGTCATTCTGGAGGGCCTTCATATCTGGGTGTAGATACCGCTGGGTGATTCGCGGGTCGGTGTGGCCTGCGATCTGTTGGAGTCGATGGACAGGCACCCCGGCGTCGGCGAACCATGTGAGGCCCGTATGCCGCAGGCTGTGCCTCCGCAGGTGTTCGTAGCCCAACGTGGCGACCACTTCATCCCAGCGTGTTGCGCGCCGTAACACGGTGACCTGGATCCGCCCACCGCGCGGGCCGGCGAACATTCGGTGCACGCAATACTCGTTGTTCTGGCGTGCGCATCGAGCATACCCGCTGGCTGCGGGTGGTGTGGGTAGATCGGGTGGTCCGCACTCGGTCCACGAGGATCGTTGAAATCGGGGGCGCTGGTCCAGGATTGGTCCACAGAACCGGGGCGGAATCGATGCAATCGAATCTGCGGCGTGGGGTGATTCCCGAGTGCATTTTCCGGTGCGAATCGGAGGCTCTGGTTCGTGTCTGCCTTGGTGTGATGTCGAGCGAATCGAGGGGGCGTACCGTTTGCGCAGCAAACGGGTAGGTCGGGTCGGAGTTGGGTGCCGCGTTGTCTTTGCTTGCGCCGCAGTCCCGGTGGGCTGGGTTTCCGGTGGCGTCGCGGCCGATGAGACGCCGGGTTCGGTGATGGTGTAGGTGGCGGTGGTCGTGGTGCCCTGCGGGGTCTGCGCGCTGGTAGAGGTGACGTTGACGAACACGTCGACCTTTGATCTTGCGGTTGTCGGTTCGGTGTGCGTGCCCCCTTAACTCAGGGCGCAGCGGCGGTATCACCGAGTCACTTGCGAACGATAGTGTTCGTTGACCGGGGTTTCCGGGTGAAGGATGGAGTGGCTACGTGAGTGGAGGAAGCATGCTGGGCCGTAGAATTGCCTGGGGCGCACAGTGTTTGGTGGCATCAGGTGCGGCTGTGGCTTTGAGTGCCGCGCCGGCCTCGGCGGCCGAGGTGATCGACCTGGGAATCGGGTTCAGCAACGGAACCCTCTTCGTCGGCGGAACCTACGCTTTGAGCGCGACGGCTACCGGCGGCGCCATGGGATCGGTGGCGATGTTGCCTTTCGTTCCCGGCGGTGTGGTGTTCGAGGACAACGGAGCCTGTGTCGGTTCGGCCAAGCCGTCGTACTCGAGTCTCGCGTCCGTGAACTGGACCCCGAGTGTTGTCGGTGAGCACACTCTCACCGCCACCTACGAGGGCAGCCGAAAGACCATTGTCGTCAACGTGGTGCCGCTCGCGGACGGTACGACGAGCGTGCCCGCGAAGCCGGGCAACTGCGCGGGTACCGGTAGCGCGTAGCTCCGAGCGCGCTAGGACTCTGATCGGTTCCCGCTCCCCGACGGGTGCGGGGAGCGGGAACCGTGCCCGAACGATCCATTGCACGACAGCGCGGTCGATCATGCCGCTGGTGATGATCGGTGGCGGCAGGTGCCCCAATGTCGGTACGACGCGTTTGCGCCAGCCGGACAGGTAGGGATCCTTGGTTTTTCCTTCGAGTCCGGCCAGTGCGAGGTCCATGTTGTCGGTCCCGTACTGCTGCAGGCTCGTGCACGCGAGCACTGGGTCGATATCGCGTGCGGCGAGCCGTTTGAGCCTGTCGATCCAATTCTGGGCTTCGGTTTCGAACACTTCCGATTTCGACAGCCGTGCGTGGGTATGCGGATCAGGCCAGCGGATGCGAGCACGGAAAGGGTTGCCGGCGCCGACGCGGTGCAGGGTTTCGATATCGGTGGTGAGTTTGATCCCGATCGGTATCGGTACTGCATCAGTCATTTCGCCTCACCCCTCACGGTGAGACCGGCTACTCCGTGGACGGAACGATATGGCGGGCGGCTAGATACACCTCGAGATCGTGCTCGGGGTATTTCGCAACGCGTTCGGAGATCTGGATGAAACCCGGTCCCTCCAATGGCTGGCCGCGCCGCCACCGACGCAGGGTGGAGGCGTCGACGCCGAGGCTGCGCGATGCCACACATTGGGATGATGTGGTGGCGCGGTTGGGGTTCGAGCATCTCCGGCGGCACGATCTGAAGAACACCGGGCTGACCTGGTTCGCGGATGCCGGAGTGCCGCTGCATCGGCTTCAACGAATCGCCGGGCACACCGATCCTCGGATAACCCAGCGATATCTGCATCCGAACATCAGGGCTCTGCAGGGCGACGGCGAGCTGTTGGCACGCTACCTGGCGCACGGGGGTCCCCAGATACCCGAGCTACTGGCCTGGGACCGGACTATCCGCGTGCCGAACCGAGTGGCCCCAAATCTGCGGGTGATCGAATAACGGAAAATCCCCTCCGACCGAAGTCGGAGGGGATTTTTCTTGGTCGGGCTGACAGGATTTGAACCTGCGACCACTTGACCCCCAGCTATCGTCGGGACGCGTTTGCGCACGTCACAAGCAGTAAAGCGGCGATCCTCTGCTGCCGGATGTGCTGATCGTCCATAGTCGTGAACAACGTGTGGCCCCAGATCGGCCCCAAGGAGGTGTCCAGGCTTGGGTCTACCTCGTGATGTACCTCATGTGGGTGGTGCTGTGGCTGGCTCTTAGTGCGCGCCAGTGTCAGCGCCATCGGCGGTGTGGTGAGCGGTTGCCGGAGCCACGAGCTCAGGGGGCTCATCCCCGCGCACGCGGGGAGCACTCAGAGGTGACCCTCCAGGTTGCTTTCCTCCCGGGCTCATCCCCGCGCATGCGGGGAGCACCTGTCGGCCGGGGTGAGCCAGCCGTTGCGGCAGGGCTCATCCCCGCGCATGCGGGGAGCACTTACATATTGCCAGTTCAGTGATGGTTCGGTGGGGCTCATCCCCGCGCATGCGGGGAGCACAGGCCGCCGGATGCCGTGCGCAGGGGCAGCGGGGGCTCATCCCCGCGCATGCGGGGAGCACCGAGCCCGATAGCGAGGCTCGCAGCACGAGGGGCTCATCCCCGCGCATGCGGGGATGAGCCCTTCACGGTGATGTCCTGGCGGACACCGATCTTGTGCTCCCCGCGCGTGCGGGGATGAGCCCAGCAGCGGCTTGGAGAACACGGTGCCGATGAAGTGCTCCCCGCGCGTGCGGGGATGAGCCCGCAGTCCCAGTGGCCAAATACATTGAGCCACGGTGCTCCCCGCGCGTGCGGGGATGAGCCCCTCGATGTCGCACACCTGGTTCGACCACAGGTGTGCTCCCCGCGCGTGCGGGGATGAGCCCTACGCGGCCGTTTGGACCGCCTAGAGCGGGTAGTGCTCCCCGCGCGTGCGGGGATGAGCCCTAAAGGCTTCCACTATCACGAGAAGTGGGCAGGTGCTCCCCGCGCGTGCGGGGATGAGCCCGATCTGCACCTGCCGATCGTCGGCGCCGATGAGTGCTCCCCGCGCGTGCGGGGATGAGCCCAACGCGCAGGCCATCATCGGCGTCGGATCCTCGTGCTCCCCGCGCGTGCGGGGATGAGCCCCGCCGGTGGAGGTCTGGGCTTTCACCGCGGCAGTGCTCCCCGCGCGTGCGGGGATGAGCCCGGGTTGTTCGTGTTCGTGTCGATCTCGACGTCGTGCGCCCCGCGTGCGTGGGAATGAGCCCGGCGAACCGTGCCGGCTGCGCATGAGGAAGTTGCGCTCCCCGTGCGTGCGGGGATCCACCGCAGGGTCGAAATCCAGCGAGTCATCGCTCGTGCTCTGGTTGTGTGGAAATCTCAGGCGATCCACATGGGCGAGGAGCACGTCGATCAGCCGGTTGCAGGTGTTGCAGCGATCTTCACGCATATGTCTTATGTTGCGCGGCAGCCGATTTCAATGCGCACTGGTTTCGGAATGAATGCACACTGGATGCGCAATGAATGCACACAAGCGTTGCGATGAAAGTGCGATACGAAATCGCTGTGACCTGTGTGTTTGGTGGTGGTCCGTCTGCTGCCCGATCCGCACTATCTCCCGCTTCGCTGAAGATAGTGCGGATCGGGCAGCAGACAAACCACCACCAAACAGTTGAGAGCAGAGGGATCAAGGAAGAGAGAAGAAAGATCAAGGACCACAAGGGGGAGAGACCACAAGGGAGGGGACCACAAGGGGAGGGCTTGGCATGGAACGGTGCGTTGGGAGGGCTGGGCGCGTCGGGAGTCGGGACCACAAGGGGGAGCGTTGCGTACGCGGTATCACGTCGAGCACGGGGAACTACTCGTGCTGGACCACAACGAGAGGGTCGCAAGCGCGGCATCGGATTCCAGTCCCTGCACGAAGCCCTCGACACCACCACCCCCGGCGGGCGCCTTGTCTTCCACGTGTTCGCCGCGCTCGCGGAATTCATCCGCGAGCTGATCGTGCGAGGGCACCAACGAGGCCTGGCCGCCGCGCGGGCCCGCGGGCAACGCCTGGGCCGCCCGCCGGCCATGAACGCCGAGCAGATCCGCCAGGCCCGTGCGATGCTCGCCCGCCCTGACGAGTCGGTGTCCTGCATCGCCCGGCTCCTGGGCGTCTCCCGCTCCACGCTGTACAAGTACGTGCCCGAGCTGACCCAGGGTGGCCCAAGCCACCTCGCTGCCGGGGAGGACCGCCCGATACCCGACGTCGCCGTGTATGACGAGCTGCTGCCGTCCCGCCGGAAGGGCGAGCTTTAGCGGCCGAAACCCTCTGTCCAATCCCACTCGATCTCAGGGGCTTCGGGGACGATCTCGGGCGCTTCGGGGGTCGAGGGCCGGGGGCTGGTGATCGTCGGATGTTCGAATTCCCAGCGTGCCATTTTCAGCAGTGCGTTGGCCTCGCGGCTGCGCAGGGAGAGCTCCTGGCGGTGAGCGTCGTCGGGAACCCCGCGGACCGCGTCATCGAGTCGCTGGATTTGAGCCTCCAGTCGCGCAAGCGCTTTCGCTCCCGGCCCGGAACCCCGCCCACCTGCCGGGGGCACCGTCGAGCGGTCCCACGCCCGACGGCGCATGTCGAACCCGAAAACTGGCGTCTACCGGTACACACCGACACTGCTCACCCGAGGACTACCTCACCACCCGAGCTGCTGATCGCGGTCGCGATGCTGCGCGAGCTGAACGCGACCGGGCGGCGCAAGGTCTTTGCGAATCGGAATCCGTCCGGGCACCGGCGGGCACATGGCTCACCCCGAAGAAGCCGGATGACTTTACACTCGGGCAGTCGTGGTAGCCGCCTGCTGATAATCCTGACCGGCTGGCCGGCCTCCCCACGACCTCCCGCCGTCTTCATGATCGGGGCGGGCACTGATCGGTCTGGGCCGTTGAGCAGGCGCAGCCGGCCGCCATCCGAATGAAGACTTTTAGCCCCTACCGGATTCTGGCCGATCGCGGTTAGCCTGGAAAAGCGTCCTTGCTCAACACCGCGAAAAGGACGTCGCTTCGGTCCGAAACGCCGGTACCGGAGCCGCCAGGTCAGCGCGGTTGTGACAGGGCCTGGCGCCGGACCTTCCCACACAGGGGCTGGTTCGGCAATATCGCCGCGTGGCTGTCGCTCGCCATGCAGGACCATGAAACTGGGTCGGGGTCGGGAACGAACGAAGCGCGTCATGGGCCGCTTCCGAGAGCGTCGAGGCGACAGCAGCCAAACCTGTCTGCTGCCACAGACTTCGCCACTCGATCATCAGCGCGGCGGCCCTGCGGCAATCATCCCAGGTTGCCCGGCTGTACTGGACGCGCATCAGACCAGTCACTCGATATCGAGGAACGAATATGTCCAGCAAAATGATCAAGTTCGTGGCCGCAACCGCTCTTGCCTTGCCGCTGGGTGCTATCGCAGCTCCAGCAGCCTCGGCCAGCTCCACTGCAACGGTAACCGCGAGTTCGGCATCGACCGCGGTTACGCCCGTCGATGGCTCAATTGCTATCTGCTTCCCCCTGGGCAGTGTGGTCTTCTGCATCTGAGACAACGAGCTGACGTCTCTGCATGGTTTGGGAAGGAGCTGCCAAGGTACTGGCGTGGTCGGCGAGCATGACTTCACCCTCGGGCAGCGTGTCAGCCGCCTACTGAGAACTCCGGTCGGCCGGCCGGGCGCCTCGCCGCTACAGCGGGGCCCTTGGCCGGCTTCCCCTCACCGAAGATGGACCGCTACCCGCGGTTCCGGAATCGCCGAAAAGTAGTGCCTGGTCAGCTGCCGGTGTCCCAGGCTTATGCGTCCCCAAGATCCGTCCCATCCAGCCGCCCAGTGCGCCTCTGGCCCACGGCTCTGAGAGCAGGGTGTTCGGTATGACCGCCGACGATGTGCCTGCACGCATGTCCTGATTGCGGTGTCCGAAGGATGGGTGCGGGCAGGCGTATCGGCCCCGAGAGCGCTGGAGCTGGCAGGTATTCGGTTCCCCGCCTGGCCGGCGACGGTGACGACGCCGGGCGTGGTCCTGACGTGCCGACCTATCCCGCGCGCTCGGTCGTGGCCCGGTCCGCGGCGTAGAGGTCGCGAGCATCGGCAACGATCGCGGTGCCGCGCTCGCCGATGGCGCAGACACCCCGGTGGGGTATTGCGACGGTTCTCTCGGGCGTGTGGCTCTGTGGCTCCGTGTTGCAGCGACGAACAGCGTGCCGACCAGGGACGTTGGTCCCTTGCCCGATAACGCAGGCTCTTTCCATGCTTGGGCTATGGCAAAGACACGCACGCTGACAGGTGTGGCCGGGGCAGTCGCCACGCTGGCAGCGGTCTACGCAACCCAGGTGCGTCCCCGTCTGATGCGCTGGGGAGCAACCGACGAGGAAGTCGCCGGACCGTATCCCGGTGCTGACCTGATCCCCGACGGCAGACGGGGAGCGACGATGGCCGTCACGATCGCCGCATCACCGGATCAGGTGTGGCCGTGGCTGATCCAGCTGGGCGGGGACCGCGGGGGCTGGTACTCCTGGGACCACCTCGACAACGCCGGGCGTCCGAGCGCCCGAGACGTCCACCAGGAGTGGCAAGAGCGCCGGCTGGGCGAATATGTGAAGTACCGGACCCGTCGGCGCGGCCTGGTGGACGCCTGGCAGGTCGCGATGCTCGAGCCGAACCGGTTCTTGGGACTGCACGGACTTAGCGACCTGCGAGGCCGCGTCCTTGATCCACAACAGCCACGTCCAGCGGCCTACACCGAAGGGCTCTGGGGCTTCCTGTTGAACGAGTTGCCCGATCACCGCACGCGTCTGGTCATCGGCGGTTACGAAACCTTCCGCCCGCGGTGGCTCGGCCTCGTCGCCGCCTGGTTCTCCCCTCTCGTCATCTGGATTATGCAGGCGAGGATGTTGGTCGTGCTCCAGCAAAACGTCGAAGGAGCAGCCGTCAGCGCAATGTAATCGGTCGCTGTCAGCGGAACCGACCACCCGTAGCCGACACCAGAATCGGCTGGCACGTAACCAAGTGGCACGCCAAACCGGTCGGGTTCGTTCTCTGCCGCAGCCGCGACCATCGACACGACCGACGCCAGTTCTTCCACAACACATGTGGTGATCTGCCACAGTGTTCACGAAAGCCGCTGAGCTGCAGCAATATTCTTAGATCCAGGCATCAGCTCTCCGAGACCCCCAGAGAACCCGGTGCTCGTCGACCTCAGCGTCGCGGTCCCCACGAGCGGGCCGTTCCGTCGGGACGCGGTGTCGCTGCGTATCAAGGCCGCTGCGCTCGACCTGTCTCGGACCGTGCCGGGCCTGCTCTATGCGTGGGCGCAGTGCACTTCTCTGCACTTGGCAAGCAGCTCCACAGAATCGGCCACTGCTTCGTGAAGGTCCAGCTCGGCCGGTGAGCAAGGCACTGTAATGCCTGAGACCACACCGATGTTCGTGCCGATGAACCCTTGACCTTGTACCTGGGTACAGGGTTGAGAATGGGGTATGCGATCCGGTGAGCTGGCCGCGCTGGCGGGTGTGAACGCGCAGACGCTGCGCTACTACGAGCGTCGCGGCTTGCTGACACCGCCTCCCCGGTCGCCGTCGGGGTATCGCAGCTATCCCGACGACGCGGTCACGACCGTGCGATTCGTCAAACGCGCCCAAGACCTCGGGTTCAGCCTCGACGAGATCGAGGAACTGCTCCATCTCGCCGCGGGCGGACCCGACGACTGCGACTCGGCGCGAACCCTCGCCCCGGAGCGGGTGACGCAGCTGGCCGACCGGATCGCGGATCTGCAACGCATGCAGCGGTCACTGACCGAGCTGATCTCCACCTGCGAGCGTCCCCGCGCCCAGCGCAGCTGCCCGATCCTGACCTCGCTCCACGAAGGAGAACACCCGTGAAGCTGGAGATCCTCCAGGTCCCCGACTGCCCGAACGTCGCCGTGCTCGAGGACCGCATCCACCAGGCCCTCGACGGAACCACCGTCGAGATCACTCACCGCGTGGTGACCGACCAGGAGCAAGCCGCCGCCGGCGGAATGACGGGATCACCGACCCTGCTGATCGACGGCAGCGATCCGTTCGCCGTGCCTGGTGCGACACCGAGCTGTCGTGTCGGCTGTACCGCACCGAGCACGGCCTCGAAGGCGCTCCACCGTGTCGGCGCTACGGGCCGCATTGGGCCTGACCAACAACAGCGAACCGACCAGCGCGGCCGACACTGGCTCATGCTGCCCGCCGGTCCGGGGTGACGATCCCGCGGTCGAGGCGTTGAGTTCGTGGCGCGCCGACGCACGCCCCGGCGACCGCGGGCCCGATCGCGACGTGAGCGAGCAGGCCCGGCAGGTCGATGCCCAGATGCTCGGTGACCTCACCCAGCGCGTTGTCCAGCGCCGCCCGCACGGACCCCGGCCGCGGGTGCAGCCGCACAACGGTGCCCGCCCAGCGGATTTCGACGCGGCAGACCTGCTCACCGCGGGCGCACCCGGCGACCGGCCGGGGTGCACCGATGACAACGTAGGCCTCACTACCGCAGCGGCTGACCCGGCCGCTGATGAACACCTTCACGCGAGCACTTCCCCTTCGAGCGACCATTTCCGCCGTGACGATCCCCTTGCTGCTCAGGCCGGGTGGATAGGGAGGAGCCCTGCGGGCTGATCCACCCGGCCCGAGCACGATGCGCCGCTCGGAGTGGGCGGAGCGGGGCATCGATTCCGGAGTCGTCCACGGTTGACCCCGGCCGGGGTGGTCCGACGTGAGAATGCGGCGCGATAACCGTGCCTGGATTCCCGCCGCGCTCCACGATCGACTCACCCGCACCGCACCGTATCGAGATCCTGGGCTGGAGCGGCCCGAATGCCGCGTTGGTGGCACGAATCGGGAGTGTCCAGGCACGGGTGGTCACCGACATCTCGAAATTAGCTAAGTGATCGAGATTGTCGTGCAGAATGCCGGTCAGAACCGGCCCGACGGTCGGTGAACCTTCATGGGGTGGACATGACCGATCTGATGGGATCGACCGCGCACGAACTGCTCGCGCAGGTCCTCGCGCGCTACGGCAGCATCGACGTCTTCCTCGCCCGTCTGCACGCTCTGCTGGACACACCCACCGTTGTGCTCCCCGCCGCACTGGCGCCACCCTCGGCCGGTGGCCGGCACCGGCTCGCCGAGCCCACAGGCCGAGTGCCGATGACCACCCCAGCCCCACCTCGCCTACTTGGCCGAAATCTGTCAGGAAACCCCATCACCGGCTGAAGTGCTCCGCCTCGCAGGTGGGTGTTCGCACTCGGAAGACGATCGTTTTCCGAACGCTGCGGCTACTCGCAGATGTCGAACGCCACGGCCAGGCCGACCACTTCGAGGACCCGGTCCAATCCCATGGAATTCGGGGCTCTCGGGTGCGCGGAATCCGCCAGATGTTTTGAAATGGAAGTGATTAACTCGTCTGGCGGTGGGGCCGAGTGGTTCGGCCCCGCGCTCGATCGAAGGGTTCTCCTGCATGCGCACTCTCCTTGCGGCAGTTGGCATTGCCACGGCGCTGGCCGTTGGAGCCGGACAGGCGGTGGCCGCGCCGCTGTCCGCCGTCGACGCTCCAGCCGTCCCGGTCGCGCAGACCGGCTCTTCCAGCGGGTCGGCCAGGTTCCCGTGGGACGTCATCGCCTTCCTGTCGTGCATGCTCTCGCCTACCGGTTGTACCGCCGGAGGAGGCGATATCTCGTAGCGCCGCTGCGACACCCCTCCTGACCGCAGGCGGCGGGAACCGGCTGTCGATTTGATGGATGGGGGACGATAGCGAGATGGCGATCGACTCGACGTCGACGAGCTCCGCGGCAGTGAGCACGTCTGTTTTCATCGGGTGCGCGGTCGGCGTGGTAGGGCGTCAGCGCGCGACCGAGTAACGCACGCAGGCGAATTCGCCGTTGTGGGCGACTTCCGTGGCCTTCAGTTCGAGACGGCGGGGAAGCAGGGGTGCGCCCGCGCCCAGCGTGACGGGGGCGATGGAGACGATGATTTCGTCCAGCAGCCCCTGATCGGCGAATTGGCCGACCAACTCGCCGCCGCCCATCAGCCAGAGGTCTTTGCCATCAGCGGCCACGGCCATCTCCTTGTGCGCGACCTCCACCGGCTTCGAGGTCAACCGGACGTCGCGGCCGTCGTCGAAGGCCGGGAACTCGCGATGGGTGAACACCCAGGTCGGCATGTTGTAAGGCCAGGGCTCGGTGGAATTCTCATTGATCCATTGATAGGTGCTGGCGCCCATGGCGATCGCGCCCGCACCAGCCGCGAACCGGTTCAGTCCCAGCGGGCCGTCCCAGTCGACCTGCCGAGACAGCAGCCAATCCAGGTTGTGGTCGGGGGTCGCCAGGAATCCGTCCAAGCTGGTAGCGGTGTGGTAGACGGTCTTGAAGGTCATGTCATCCTCTCTGGTGTAGCCATTCGATGGGATCGCCGTCTCCGATTTCGGTTCCGGCGATGGATAACTCGGTTCGCAGCCAATGCCGTACGAGATACCTGCGGTGGGTGGAGTAGCTGAGGATGTGGGCGATCACGCTGCCGATGACGAAGCTCTGCGGCGGCTCGCACAGTGCATCGATCAGGGTGTCGTCCCAGCCGCCACGCTGGGTGAGATCGCGGATGGTATCCAGCCACCGAACCGCTACGCGCTCGTGGCGTTTCACCAATTCCGGGAGGGCGTCGTCGGCGGCCGTCGGGATATCCTCGCCGTCGATCGCGGCCAGCCACACCTCCTTCGACTCGATGAGATGGGCGAGCACGGTGGCAATGGATTCCTCGGGCCCCCGGAACGATTCCACCAGCAGGCCCGGAATTCGCACCTGCCGGTACTGCGATTCGTCGAGTTGCGCTGCCATGCCGAAGAGTTCGCGGGTGTCCTCGATATCGTGATGGATCAGCAGGGTCGTGGGATCCAGCACGGCCTGTTCTTTCGGCGCGCTCGTCACCCACAGCGACATGGGCGGGTGAAAGTGGATGCCATTGCTCGTGGGCAACCACCGTCGGCGCTCGTCCGCGGGAGTCAGGCTCGGCGGATGCCCGAACGCGGCGCTGAACGCGCGGCTGAAACCCTCCACCGAGTCGTACCCGGCCGCGAACGCAACGTCGGTCACCGACTTACCCGTCGACAGCTCCCACACCGCCCGCTCCAGCAGCACCCGCCGCTTCAGCGCCACCGGCGGCTCGCCGGTACCACGCGAGAACTGCCGGGTGAAATGGAACGGCGAAACGAAGGCATCAGCCGCCATCGCACCGAGCGTGGTGTTGTTCTCGTCCAGCACCGCGTCGAGCAGTTCGCGTAGTCGATCTCGTCCGGTCTTGGCCACACGACGAGTCTGCCAACGCGGCCCCGAAACCCGCTTGACCGATCTTGCTCAGCCTCCGACTCCACCTCGGCGTACGGGTTCAGGCCGTACCGCTCAGCGCACCCCTTTCGGTGCGAATCGGGGACCTGGCCGCCGATCGGGCGCAGTGAAATCCCGCTGCGGGCTTGTGGGTCACCCAGGCCGAGCATGACGCCTGGCGCGCGTCCTGAGCACCTGCTGAAGGCGTTCGTGGGCTTGGACTGCCCGAGTCCGGCACGGAGAAGCAGTTCGCCGTGCCGGACCGGGTTCGCTGACATCCCGGAATCCCAGAGAATGACGCCGGTTTTGTCGCGTTCTGTGGGGTGGTTGGGTACCTGGCGCAACAGGTACCGCCGAGGAGGCGTCACGTCCGGTTCAGGTTGTACTGCCACGGGCCTGCGCCATCCGTCCTGGCGCGGACTGCGGTTCGACCGGGCACCGGAGGACATCACCATTCCTGCCATCGTTCGCCGATTCCGCCGGGCCTTTGCCTGCGGTTGTTGGACTTGTTCTGCTGCGCCGGCGGTGCCGCGAAGGGCTACCACGATGCCGGATTCGAGGTTGTCGGAGTGGATCTCGTCGGGCAGCCTCGATACCCGTTCGAGTTTCACCGGGGGGACGCGCTGGAATTCCTCGCCGCTCACGGCCACGAGTTCGACGCCATCCATGCCAGCCCACCGTGTCAGGCATCGTGCACTCTCACCGCCGGCACCAACCAAGGGGCGCGAGTATCCGCAGCTGATCCCCGACACTCGGGAAGCGTTGGCGCAGATGGGGATACCGACGGTCATCGAGAACGTCCAGGGCGCGAAGCTGCGCCGCGACGTCACTTTGTGTGGGGAAGTGTTCGGGCTCGGCGTGATTCGCCACCGCTACTTCGAATTGTCCGGGTGGTCGATGCCCCAGCCCGACCACGTCCCGCACCGCGGGCGGGTCGCCGGGTACCGGCACGGTCGCCACTACGACGGCCCGTATGTGGCCGTGTACGGCAACGGGGAGGGAAAGGCAGTGTGGCGCAGTGGCAGACCGCGATGGGTATCGACTGGACCGACGACCGTGCCGAGCTCGCCGAAGCTATCCCGCCCGTCTACACAGAGCACCTCGGCCGCTGGCTGATCGAGACCTTGACCGGCTGCCCGAGCGGGGTGGCGACGCTCGCGGACGGCGTAGAACGCGAGCTGGACGGTTGTCAGCTCATGCTATTCGCGTGAGTGCGGGATTGAAGCGTATTCCTCAACCCCGCCGATTGAGGCGTACGCATCAATCCTTGCCCCGGGGGGGGCTCTAGAGCATCTCACAGAACTTGTCGGCGGTCACAGTTACCGTTGTGCCGGTGCGTTTTTCGTGAGTTTCGGGGCAGGGCTGCTGAGCAGTGTTTCGCATCGGAGATGACGGCCGGGCTCGGACGCTACGACGAGTTCATCGACATCTCCGGGGCGGAGAACTTCCAAGCCTGGCACAACACCCCGAGCCTGCTTGGTCTGACTCGGATCGGCCAACTGTCGCTGAGTGCTCAGATGACGCGTTCATCAACCGATGTCGATTCCGCTGGCGGATGAACGGGTTTCCGAACACCGCGGCTTCTGGAAACGCGGCAGGATCCGGCGCGGTGTTTGGGGTTCGGCATCGTTTTCCGAACACGCGAAAGGCCCACAGAAGCGCTCTGCGGGCCTTCGTTGCGATCGGACTGGGTGGCTGTTCGTCTCAGGCGGCGAGGGCGGCGGTGATCCTGCGGATCATCGGCCCCTTGCTGGGCCGGACGAATCAATCTCGCACCTGATGCGGAGGCCGCAGTCGACACGGGAGTGTCAACCGTTTTCTCGCCTGACGTGTAGCCGCGATCGTGCGTGTCACCAGACCGCTCGCCGCGCCGAGCATCGGCCGAATGTCACTGTAAAGAACAACAATCGATGGTTGTGGGTGGATCCGAAAATATGATTTCTCTTGGAATCCGGTCCTGGCTAATGTCTCCGACGTGAGTGTGCCTCCCGCTCGCAATCAACACCTGACCGAAGGAGACGGAAATGGGTTCCCTGGGCAATCTTGGACTGGATGTCCTTGTCGCGGAGCTGAAGAAGCTGTTGAGCACCGGCTCGTCCGGTACGCACAAGGCAAACTGACCGCGGCCGCGGGGTGGTTCCGACTTGACACTCCCCAGGTCGGCACTACCCCGCTGAGCTGTGGAAGTTATAGGTCGCGGCAACTGCAAAGACCTTATTGTGAACAATCCCGAAACAACGAATTCTCGTGTGTTTCGTGGGTTTCTGCATTTATCGGCGTAAGCGCAAGGGCTCGCAGTCGAATGCAACTCTGAACGGCGCGAGGGAAATCGCCTTCCCGCCTTGCGTCGCGATCCCTGATGCCCTGGTCATGTCCTCATATCTCGATCCGAAAGACCCTGATGCGTAGTATTCATGCCCGTCGTGCCGCGATGATCGGTTCCACGGCGCTGCTTCTGATCGCGCCCGGCGCGTCCCTGCTCCACGCGGAGCCCGCCGCACCGGCACCCGTGCTGCCCGCGGACCTGGTGGCCGCGATCCAGCGCGATCTCGGGCTCACCCCGACTCAGTACCTCGACAGGGCGGAGGCCGGGCAGAAGCTGGTGACGTTCGCCGACTCGATCCGCGAAACCTTCCCTGTGTCCTTCGCGGGCGCCTGGATCGATACGGCCGGCACGCCGCTGATCGGTCTGGCCGACGGACCGGACAAGGCCGCCGCCCGCACCGCTGTCGAGGCCGCCGGCTACCAGGTGAAGGACCAGCCGCGCAGCGAGCGCACGCTGCTCGACCAGCTCGGCCAGGCGAACAGCTGGATCCAGCAGCTGCCCGCGGCGATGTCCCGCCTGGTCAACGGTGCTGTTATCGACCCGGTCAACAACGACATCGCGTTGCAGGTCCAGAACGTCGACGAGGCACAGGGGCTGCAGCTGCCCGACTTCCTGCAGTTCGTGCGCACGGTGCTGGGGCCGGCATTCGGCTCGTCCGACCCGACCTCGCCCACCACGACACCACCGACCACCAAGCCACCGACCACGACCCCGCCGACCACGACGCCGCCGACGACCCCGCCGACCACGACCCCGCCGACGACGACCAAGCCGCCGACCACGACGCCGCCGCCGACCACGACGCCGCCCACGACGACGCCGCCGATCAAGCCGCCGGCCGCTGACGCCGTACTTGGTGGTGACCGTTACAACATCGGCGACGGGGCGAGTGGACGGTACTGCTCCTTCGGTTTCAATGCGACCGACCGTGACGGCAATGTGCTGAACATCAGTGCCGGACACTGTGACCAGAAGCCCGACCCGAGTGGCAGCGGCACGGACGTGA
The DNA here is from genome assembly GCF_042874235.1 of Nocardia sp. NPDC004151. Taxonomy (NCBI): domain Bacteria; kingdom Bacillati; phylum Actinomycetota; class Actinomycetes; order Mycobacteriales; family Nocardiaceae; genus Nocardia; species Nocardia sp. NPDC004151. The sequence continues at coordinate 94,946 of NZ_JBIAMR010000023.1, forward strand.
GGGTCAGTTCGACCGACGGCCGCAATCTCGTCGGCTCCTTCGATAAGTCGGTCGTCAACGGCAACGACGACTACGCGGTGATCCGGATCAACGACGACGCCGCCGGGCGTTTCAAGAACAACTTCATCACTACCTACGGCGGAGACCCGTTGCCGATCACCGGCACCGCGGCCCCCGTGGTCGGGGCACCGGTGTGCCATTCCGGCGCGACCACCAGCTTCAGCTGCGGCGTCGTCACCGGCGTCAACCAGTACATCAACACCGGCAAAGCCATCACGAAGGACGCCTTCGCCACGAACATGTGCGGGATGCAGGGTGACAGCGGTGGACCCATCATGACCGGTAACAAGGCGCTGGGCATCGCGGTCGGCATCTCCGACTATGAATGCGGCAGCTCCCCGAAGATGTGGGGGGCGCCGATCAACTCGATCCTCGCGGACAACCCCGGCCTCAAGGTTCGCACCAAATAGGTTGTGTCCTGAAGTGAGTTGATGGGGTGGCACCGCACAGCGATGCCACCCCATCAACTGTGTTCAGCGAAAGCTGTCGCCGCGCCGGGCGATGTCTGCGGTGGGGTTCGCGGCCATCGCATCCGACGAGAGCTTCTTGACCAGAAGCCCAGCAAGCGAAGCGGCCGGCGCGCTTCCCGATCATCGGCGAACCACACCACTGATCACATCATCGGCAGTAGCGGATGTTCTGCGGTGCACCCGGTTCCGGGCGTCAGCGCCACCTGAGGGTGGGACAACACCGCCATCTACCGCTGCGAGTCACACTTTTCGGCGCAGGTCGGAGTGCGGTGCTGGGGTGTACCCCAAGCGACACCGGCCGGGCGCGGACAGGGTCCGGTTTTGCGCGCGGGTCCAGGTCCACGACGGGAAGGCAGATTCGGGAGCATGCGGCACGCGCGGCGTGGACATCGTGCCCATACGAAACTGATTGCATACCCGATCGCGATGACCACGGTGAAGAAGCCACCGCCAGCCATGCGAGGCCGATCCCCAGACCAGCGAGCCGCCCCACCGCATCTTTGCGCGCTCAGTTCACCCCATAAGTGTCCCGCGCTGCTGGCCAGCGCCATCGCAGCGGGGCGCCGCTGGACGCTGCTGGCCATGCTCGCCCACGCCCTCCTCACCGTCCTCGCCACCGACCAACACCCCACCGAACCAGCAGCCGATGACCTGATCGCCCTCACCCGCAACGAGATTCGACATCTACCCGCCGACTGATCGGCCAGCACTGCGAGACACTCCGAGGTCACGCTCCCGTCGGCAATAAGATTCGTCATTATCAGCGGGGGATATTCTGACTGACATGCCGCGGTTGCGAAGCAACAGATGAGTGACAGTGACCCACCCGAGACTCAGCGTGATGTCGGTGTCGACGTCATCACGGAATTGAGCGCGGCCGGATTCGAGGACGCCGAGGAGATCGGCCGGGGTGGGTTCGGTGTGGTGTACCGGTGCAGTCAGATCGCCGCTGGCCGCATGGTGGCAGTCAAGGTTCTCACCGGCGAACTTCCGGAGAATCGGAAGCGTTTCCTGCGCGAGCAACGCGCGATGGGCCGACTCACTGGACATCCGAATATCGCCAGCATGCTCGAGATCGGGGAGACCGCAACCGGGCGTCCGTACCTGGTGATGCCCTATTACTCCCGCGGCTCGCTAGATGCACGCATCCGGCGAGGCGGTCCCCTCCCTATCACCGAGGTCCTCCATCTCGGAGTGAAGACTGCGGGGGCGCTGGAGACGGCCCATCGGATGGGTGTTCTGCATCGTGATGTCAAACCGGCCAACATCCTGCTGACCGATTACGGCGAGCCGGCGCTGACGGACTTCGGGATCGCCCACTTCGCTGGCGGATACGAGACGACGTCCGGCGCGATCACCGGCTCGCCCGCCTTCACCGCACCCGAAGTTCTCGAGGGCGGGGCCCAGACTCCCGCCGCGGATGTGTACGGGCTGGGCGCCACATTGTTTTCTGCACTCACCGCCGGGCACGCCGTATTCGAACGCCGCAGCGGCGAACAAATGGTGACCCAATTCGTGCGGATCACCACCCACCCGATCCCGGACCTACGTGTATCCGGCATCCCCGAGGACGTGAGCGCGACCATCGAGGCGGCGATGGCTCATGACCCGCACGACCGCCCCACGGCTGCAGAGTTGGGTGAGCAGCTGCGGCAGATACAGCGAGACCACGGTTTTTCGGTCGACGAGATGGCGCTGCCTGTTGAGTTCGATGTAGCACAGGAACCTGCCACCACTTCAGAAGATGCGGTGCCACACACAGCTACACATTTCCGAGGCGAGGGCTTGCGGGCGGGGACGGGAAATCTCCCCTTGGAGCTGACCAGCTTCGTCGATCGGAAGACCCCGCAGTCCGAAGTCAGGAACCTGTTGTCCAGCTCGCATCTGGTGACGCTGACCGGGATCGGCGGCGTAGGCAAGTCACGGCTCGCCTTACGAGTCGCTCACAACCTGCAGCGGAAATTCGAGAATGGGACCTGGCTGATCGAGTTGGGCGACCTGCGTGACAAGGAATCGCTGCCGAACGTCATGGCTGCCATCTTCGGTCTGTCCGACCACGGCGGTGGATCGACACTCGACACGGTGATCGAGTTACTGGCCCCCTTTGATCTGCTCCTGGTCTTGGACAACTGCGAACATATGGTCGAGGCGGTCGCACAGCTCGCCGCATCGCTTCTGCGAGACTGCCCGGACGTGCGGATCCTGGCCACCAGTCGTGAGGCCCTCGATATCGAGGGGGAGGTGGCATATCCGCTGGCGCCGCTGGATATACCCGATCGGGCCGCCAATCCATCGTTGCGGACGGTGGCGCGCTACGACGCGGTGACACTCTTCGCGGAACGGGCAGCCGCGGTGGTGCCCGAGTTCGAGATGAGCGACGACAACAGGTTGCACGCCGCCAGGGTCTGTGCACGGCTGGACGGCCTGCCGCTGGCGATAGAACTGGCCGCGGCGCGCATGCGGACGATGTCCATCGAACAGATCCTGACCCGGCTGAACGACCGCTACGCTCTCCTCACTCGGGGCAGCCGCAGCGCACCCAGGCGGCAGCAGACGATGCAGTACTGCATGGACTGGAGCTATGACCTGTGCTCACCGGACGAACAGCGACTGTGGGGTCGATTGTCGGTGTTCACCGGCGGATTCGAACTCGACGCGGTCCTGAAAGTGTGTTCCGCCGACATAACCGAGCCGGATTTTCACGATGCGTTGTCGGGCCTGGTGGACAAATCGATCCTCATCCGGAAGGAAGTGGCCGGCTCGGTGCGGTTCCAGATGCTCGAGACGGTCCGCGAATTCGGTCAGGAGAAGGCCGAGGAGTCCGGGGAGTATCCGCTTCTGCGCCGGCAGCATCTGGAATGGTGCGAGCAACTGGTGCAGGCGGCCGATGTCGACTGGATAGGGCCGCACCAGCTGGACTGGGTCGAACGGCTCGAGCGCGAGCTACCGAACATTTCGAAGGCACTGGAGTTCAGCCTCACCGAGTCCGAGGACAGCGGGCTGCGGATCGTCACCGCCCTGTACGTGTTCTGGATGTTGCGAGGCCGGATCAGCGAGGGTCGCAGGTGGTACGAACGGGTTCTCGCCCGCCCATCCGCAGGCCGGACGGTGGATCGGGCCAAGGCGCTCTTCGCCGCCAGCTTGATGGCGGCCCTTCAGGATGACCTGCAGACTGCTGCCGACCACGTAACGGAACTGACCGACCTGACCGAGCAGACAACCGACCCGATGGTTCCGGCGCTGCTCACGCACACCCAGGCAAATTATGTGCTCACCGGTGGCGAAGGTGATCCGTCCCGGACGGTTGCCGATCTGGAATGCGCCCTGCGCACCTACACGCTCTGCGGTGACCTCAAAATGCAGCTGGACGCTCGGATCTCGCTGGGATGGACCTACGCACTACTTGGCGATACCTTAGGAGCCCTCGACTGCCTGGAGAAGGCACTCGACCTCACCGAATCCGCCGGTGAAACGATCTATCGGTCGCATGCACAGTGGACAGCGGGATTCGCCGCGTGGCGCGGCGGTCAGCCCGACCGTGCCACACGCGCGCTCACGGATGGAATTCGATTGGCTCACATGGCCGCCGACCCGCTCGTCGCCACAGGCTGCCTCGCGACGCTGGCCTGGATCGCCGCCGAGCAGCTCGATGCTCAGCGTGCGGCTGTCCTCTTGGGCACGGCGGATGCCTTGGGACGACTGGTCGGCAGCTCCACCGTTCTTCGCACACTGCTCCCATTTCGTGACGAATGCGAGCAGCGCAGCCGCCGAGCACTCGGTGCACGCGCATTCGAGGCGGCCCGACGAGAGGGCGCCTCGATGAGTCTCGACGCCGCAGTCGCTTTCGCACTCGGCGAGCGCCCCCGAGCCACCGCGTCGGCCGATCATTCGCTCGAGAGCCTCACCGCGCGCGAACGCCAGGTCGCCGACCTCGTCGCCGAAGGCCTCACCAGCAAGGCAATCGCCGATCGCATGGTCGTTTCGCCGCGGACCGTGCAGGGGCATATCCAACATATCCTCACCAAACTCGGCTTCACCTCGCGCGCGCAGATCGCGGCGTGGGCCGCAGCCCAGACCCATGACACGGCCGAGTAGTCGAATGCTCGGAGGTATCAGCTTCGTGGTGAACAGCTTCACACCGCGGACGATCCCCTGAGAGCGGACCCTGTACGGCGATTCGTGGAATGACCAGTTGCCGCGTGTGCGCCGACGAAGTGGCCGCTCGGCAAAAATAGGTACAAAAATAGGGGGCTGCTGCAGGGATAGGTGTCAACCGAGATGGCTTGCCGAGAGGCGGGCCTGAGAGGATGTCGCAGTGCCCAAGCCGTATCCGAAAGAGTTCCGCGACGACGTCGTCAGGGTCGCCCGCAACCGTGAGGAGGGGGTCACGCTGGAGCAGGTCGCGGCCGATTTCGGGGTTCATCCGATGACGTTGTCGAAATGGATGCGCCAGGCCGATGTCGACGACGAGAACAAGCCCGCAACCACGCGCAGCGAGTCCGCCGAGCTGCGCGATGCCCGCCGTCGGATCCGTTTGCTCGAGCAGGAAAACGAGGTCCTGCGGCGCGCCGCGGCGTATCTGTCGCAGGCGCAGATACCGGGAAAAGGCTCTACCCGCTCGTGAAAGAGCTTGCTGCCGAAGGGATTCCCGTGGCGGTGACGTGCCGGGTGCTGCAGCTCGCTCGCCAGCCCTACTACCGGTGGCTGGCCGATCCGGTCACAGCCGGCGAACTCGCCGAGGCGTATCGGGCCGACGCGTTGTTCGATGCCCACCGCGACGACCCCGAATTCGGCTACCGGTTTCTCGCCGACGAGGCCCGCGAAGCCGGCGAGTTCATGGCCGAGCGGACCGCGTGGCGAATCTGTTCGACCAATCGATGGTGGAGCGTGTTCGGCAAGCCCCGGCGCGGTAAGAACGGCAAACCCGGGCCGCCGGTTCATGACGATCTGGTGCAGCGGAACTTCAGCAGCGATGCACCAAATCGTTTGTGGCTCAGCGATATCACCGAACATCACACCGCTTGGATTCCAGCAGTCGTCGCAACGCGCGTGGTTACGAGGCTTCCAGTAAAGCAGTCAGACGCTCGGCGGGCGTGTCCCAGCCCAGAGACTT
>NZ_JBIAMR010000024.1:0-77555 GCF_042874235.1 Nocardia sp. NPDC004151
CACCCTCACGGGGGTGAGAATGATTGGAACCAAATATATTATTTGGCACTGACATTCATCGACACACTATTGAGTTCTCAAAGAACACACGCACACACCAACATCCCGGAACTTTCATCCCGCTTGTCGGTGAGGCTGCTTTTGAAGCTTAGCTCAGCCTTCCCAGCAGAACCAAATCCGCTGATCTTGCAGAACCAATGTGATCATCAGGCGCTCCTCGTACTACCTCGTTTCCCTAGCCTCTGGGGCCCGGGTCGGTGTCCGTGTCGCTCTGACCTGGAATAAGTTACGTGTTGGTTGTTCTCATGTCAAATCGCCTGTTCAGGACGGGTTTTCGTGAACACGTCCCGACACCGGCCGTTCAGTCGGAGGTTCCGACGCGTTCGATTTCCGCTCCGAGCCCGCGCAGGTTCTCCACGAAAGACGGGTAACCCCGGTCGATGTGGAAGACATCGTGGACTTCGGTGACGCCGTCGGCCACCAGGCCCGCGAGCACCAGACCCGCGCCGGCCCGAATGTCGGAGGACCACACCGGCGCCGAGGACAGTCGCGGAATACCGCGCACCACAGCGTGATGCCCGTCGGTGCGGGCGTCCGCGCCGAGCCGGATCATCTCTTCGACGAAACGGAAGCGCGCCTCGAAGATGTTCTCGGTGATCATCGAGGTGCCGTCCGCGATCGCGGCCAGGCCGATGGCCATCGGCTGCAGGTCGGTGGGGAAACCCGGGAACGGCAGGGTCGAGAAGTTCACGGCGCGAGGGCGATCCGCCTGCACCACGCGAAAACCATCCGGTTCGAACGAGATTCGGGCGCCCGCCGAGCGCAGCTTGTCCAGCACCAGGGACAGGTGCTTGGGGTTGATGCCCGTCACCCGCACGTCGCCGGTGGTCATGGCGGCGGCGATGCCCCAGGTCGCGGCGACGATGCGGTCGCCGATCACCCGGTGGGTGGTGGGGGCCAGCTTCTCCACGCCCTGGATGGTCAGCACCGAGGTGCCGGCGCCGGCGATCTTCGCGCCCATCCGGTTCAGCATGTTGCAGAGATCCACGATCTCCGGCTCACGCGCGGCATTGTCGATGACGGTCTCGCCCTCGGCAAGCACCGCGGCCATCAGGATGTTCTCGGTCGCGCCGACCGAGGGGAAGTCCAGCCGGATCCGGGCGCCCTGCAGTTCCTCGGCCCGGGCCACCAGGCAGCCATGCTCGATCTCCGAGGTCGCGCCGAGTAGGCGCAGACCCTGCTGGTGCATGTCCAGCGGACGCGAACCGATCGCGTCACCGCCGGGCAGCGCCACCACGGCCCGCTTGCACCGCGCCATCAGCGGACCCAGCACGCACACCGAGGCGCGGAACTGGGTGACCGCCGGGAAGTCCGCGTGGTACTTCGGTTCCGGCGGGGTCGCGATATGGACCGTGCCGCCCTCGATGACCACATCGCAGCCGAGACCGCGCAACACGTCCGCCATCAACGGCACATCCAGGATGTCCGGGCAGTTCGTGATGGTGGTCGTACCCTCGGCCAGCAACGCGGCAGCCATCAGCTTGAGGACGCTGTTCTTCGCGCCGCCCACCGCGACCTCACCGACGAGCCTGCTGCCCCCGGTCACCAGAAACCGTTCACTCACGGGGGTCAGCCTAGTGGTCCTCTCCCGCACTCGCGGCGTCTCCGCCCGGCCGCCACAGTATGTCGCCGTCCGGGTTGGCGACCCGGCCGAGGATGAACAGCAGGTCGGACAGGCGGTTGAGGTATTTGGCGGGCAGAACGTTGGTGTCGTCCGGGTGCGCCGCCACCGCGGCCCAGGCCGCACGCTCGGCGCGTCGCGCCACGGTGCGTGCGGTGTGCAGCAGCGCGGCCAGCGGGGTGCCACCGGGCAGGATGAACGAATTCAACGGCGGCAGAGGCTCATTGAACTCGTCGCACCACTTCTCCAGGCGGTCGATGTAGTCCTGGGTGATGCGCAGCGGCGGGTACTTGGGATCGGCCACGACGGGGGTGGAGAGGTCCGCGCCCGCGTCGAACAAGTCGTTCTGTATCGAACGCAACACAGTCAGAATCCGCGTGTCCGGACTGCCGAGCGCGATGGCGACCCCGAGCGCCGCATTGGTTTCGTCACAGTCGGCATACGCGATCAGCCGCGGGTCGGTCTTGGCCACCCGCGAGAAATCGCTCAGTCCGGTGGTGCCGTCGTCGCCGGTTCGCGTGTAGATCCGCGTCAAGTGAACGCTCACAGGGTCACACTATCGCTCTCGGTATCGGGCTATCCGGCGCGGCGGCGGCGGATGCGCTCGGACGGGCGCGATTCCACCCAGGACAGGAAGGCCGCCATGGCGCCGCGGTCCAGGGCCAGCTCGTACTTGCCGTCACCGTCGGACACCATGACGATGACCTCGTCGGTCATGATGTCGTGCTCGTCGTCGGCCGGGGAGCGTCGCCGGCCCACCTCGATGGTGAGCCGCCGCATGGTGGAGTCCGGGCCGAGTTTCAGGCTGGAGAGTTTGTAGAAGAGGAGCGTGTCCTCGTCGTAGCGGATCAGGCCGTGCCGCCAGCCGCCGCCGTGTCCGCGCGCGGGCAGGACCCGCAGCAGGGCGGCGGTGCCGCCGCGACGCAGCATGACGAGGCGATAGGTCGAGGCCAAGGCCAATCCGACCAGCAGCAATACCAGAATGATCAGAAGCCACATCCCGGTTTGCAATGCCGCTCCGTCCCTTCACATCCGCGTTGCTGTCGATCACCGACCGGCCAGAAGCCGGGCCCCGCTTTCGGTCGATAGTAGCGACCGCGGAAACGCGGAGTCCGGCCATCCACCGAATGTGATGAATGCGCTGTTCAGCGAGGCGTCGAAGATATATGTCAGCCGATGGTGAACGGCTCCCCGTAGAGCACCGGATTGCCGATGAAGGTGGCGGTGTCGACCTCGGCCGCGACGTACGCCCGTGCCTGGGCGTATCAGCCGCAGCCGTCCACCGAGAAGGTCTCATCGGTCCAGCTCACGCTGGCGTGCGGACCCGGAACCTTCTTGTAGCGCTTGTGCGATTCCTGGCCGTAGTCATCGGGCCGTTCCAGATCCAGCATCGGGAGCGCGGCGGCCTGACCGGGTCCGAGCGTGATGCCGCTGCCCATCTGCTCGTTGGCGCCCAGCGTGCCCAGGGTCGTGCCGGTAAGGTCCGGGTTATAGCTCTCGCCGCCGTTATTGTTCGCGGTGATCCCGCTGATGTAGACCTGGCAGCCCACGATGTAGCCGGGGCTGATCTCGAGCGTCGAGTTCGAGGCGCTCGGGCCGTCGAGGTCGATGCTGGCCACCGCCCCCCCAGTGAGAGCGGGAAGCTGAATCCACCGGTCAGGGCGGGCGTGGAGCTGACGAGGACCGCGGCGTTCGCGCTCAACTGCCCCAGCGCGACCTGACAGCCGACGATGTAGCCGGTGGTGAGCTTGGACGATCCGTGCGTTCCCGAGTTGTTGGTGCCGGGAAAGTTCAGCGGACCGTTGTTGGGACCGATATCTCCCTCCGGGGTCTCCACCTCGGCGGTGACATTGCCCGTCACCCACGAGGTCCGGCCCGCGCCGTTGGAGGCCAGCGACGGCGAAATGATCGCGCGCTCACCGACACTCGTGATCTTGACCCCCGGGCCCTCGATATGCCCGTCGGGCAGCGGGACCGTGACATCCGCGACAGCTGTACCCGGTGCGAGGACTCCGACCACGACCGTGACGACGGCGACGGCGACGGCGACCCCCATGTGCCAATTCGAAGCCTGCTCATCAACCCCTCGCTCATCGTGCTGTTGCATCGTGGAGGTAAGGCTGAGAATGCGGGAATTGCCGACCCATTGCCGGGTGCTTCAGATCACAACCCGGTGACCGGCGATTGCATTCAACCACACCGGGTTGACGCGAGAGCTATTGCCGGGCGAACGGTCCGGAATCCGCAGCGCCTACAGGTCCGCCGTCCACGAGACCACCCACGGGACCACTGAGCGGGATCGCCGATGGCCGTAAACTGGAACACGTTCTTATGCTCCCGACAATTGGGATGTCTTGGAAGGAGATTCCGTGGAAATTACCGCTGCGGTGGCCCGAGGAGCCGATGCGCCCTTCTCGATGGAGACCCTCAGCCTCGAGGAACCCCGTCCGGGCGAGGTGCTGGTGCGCATCGTCGCGACCGGCGTCTGCCACACCGACCTGGTCTCCAAGAGCGTGTTTCCCGCCGAGCTGCCGATCGTCCTCGGACACGAGGGCGCGGGCATCGTGGAGCAGATCGGCTCGGAAGTAACCGGAATCGAAGTGGGCGATCATGTTCTGCTCACCTACGCCAGTTGCGGTACGTGTTCTCGATGCACCAACGGGCTTCCGCCCTATTGCGAGAATTTCGTCATTCTGAATACCTCGGGCGGCCGCTCCGATTTCACCTCGCCGCTGAGCAACAATGGCGAGCGCGTCATGGGCGCGTTCTTCGGGCAGTCGAGTTTCGCCACCCACGCGCTGGTGTCGGCGCGCAGCATCGTCGTCGTGGACAAGGATGTCGACCTGGTCGCCACCTCCCCGTTCGGCTGCGGCGTGCAGACCGGTGCCGGCGCGGTCGCCAATGTCATGAAGCCGGGCCCGAACGACTCGATCGCCATCTTCGGCGTGGGCGGCGTCGGCATGGCGGCGCTCATGGCGGCGCGGGCCATCGGCGCGGGAACCATTGTGGCGATCGACCTTTCCGCGGACCGCCTGGCCGTGGCCAAGGAGCTGGGCGCGGACGTCACCATCGACGGCGCGGCCGACGACGTGGTGGCACAGATCATCGCGGCCACCGGCGGCGGCGCGAACTTCGCGCTCGACACCACGGCGGTCAATGCCGTGATCGCCAAGGGCCTGGAAGCCTTGGCGCCCATGGGCACCCTGGTGCTCGTCGGACTCGGCGAGGCCAGCATGGACCTCGAGATCGGCCACCTCACCGGCAACGGCAAGGCCGTTCGCGGATGCATCGAGGGCAGCGGCGATCCGCAGCAGTTCATTCCGCAGCTGTTGCGGTGGCATGCCGAGGGCAAGTTCCCGATCGAGAAGATCAGCAAGACCTACGCGTTCAGCGACATCGACACCGCGCTGGCCGACGCCCACCACGGCACCACCATCAAGCCGATTCTCACCTTCCAGTGAGAAGCGGCACGCGCGCCCGGCTGATGCCGGGCGCGCGTGTGGTTCTCGGAATGTAGAAGCACGAAAACAGCGGCGGCCCCGGGGATTTCCCCGAGGCCGCCGCTGTTGTCTCAGCGTCGAGCTAGTGGGCCGCAGCGGCCTTCTCGACCGCCCGCAGCTGGCCCTGTGCCTTGGCCAGCGCGGCCGGGCTCGCGTCCGGATCGGCGGCGACGGCCTTGGCGGCCGCCTCGTCGATGTCGAAGGCGAAGTCGGCGGACTCGGCCAGCACGCGCACCGAAGTGGCGGTGACGGAGAAGAATCCGCCGTGCACGGCCACGACAACACGCTCGTTGTCGTCGGACACGATGGTCACGGTGCCGCCCTCGACCAGCTGGCCGAGCAGCGGCTCGTGGCCGGCGAGGATGCCGATCTCACCCTCCGTGGTCTGGGCCGACACGAAGGACGCGCGGCCCGACCACAGCAGTCGCTCGACGGCGACCAGGTCAACGGACATATCAGCCATGGGTGACTACTTCCCGGCGATCTTCTTCGCAGCAGCCTCGACGTCGTCCAGGCCACCGCAGGAGTTGAACGCCTGCTCGGGCAGGTGGTCGAACTCGCCCTTGCAGACCCGATCGAAGTCGTCGATGGTCTGCTCCAGCGGCACGACGGAACCCTCCTGGCCGGTGAACTTCTCGGCCACGATGAAGTTCTGGCCCAGGAACTTCTCCAGGCGACGGGCGCGACCGACGAGGACCTTGTCCTCTTCGGAGAGCTCGTCCATACCCAGAATCGCGATGATGTCCTGGAGTTCCTTGTACTTCTGCAGGATTCGCTTGACCTCGTTGGCCACCCGGAAGTGACGCTCGCCGACGATCGAGGCCTCGAGGATTCGCGAGGTCGACGACAGCGGGTCGACGGCCGGGTAGATGCCCTTCTGCGAAATCGGACGCGACAGCTCGGTGGTGGCGTCCAGGTGCGCGAAGGTGGTGGCCGGCGCGGGGTCGGTGTAGTCGTCCGCGGGCACGTAGATCGCCTGCATCGAGGTGATCGAGCGGCCACGGGTCGAGGTGATGCGCTCCTGCAGCTGACCCATCTCGTCCGCCAGGGTCGGCTGGTAACCGACGGCCGAAGGCATACGACCCAGCAGGGTCGAGACCTCGGAACCGGCCTGGGTGAACCGGAAGATGTTGTCGATGAACAACAGCACGTCCTGGTTCTGGACGTCGCGGAAGTACTCGGCCATGGTCAGGGCCGAGAGGGCGACGCGCATACGCGTGCCCGGCGGCTCGTCCATCTGGCCGAAGACGAGGGCGGTGTCCTGGAGGACGCCCATCTCTTCCATTTCGAGGTGGAGGTCGGTGCCCTCACGGGTGCGCTCACCGACGCCCGCGAACACGGACGTACCGGAGAACTCACGCGCGATACGGGTGATCATCTCCTGGATCAGAACGGTCTTGCCGACACCGGCACCACCGAACAGACCGATCTTGCCGCCCTTGACGTACGGGGTCAGCAGGTCGATGACCTTGATGCCGGTCTCGAGGATCTCGGTCTTGCCCTCGAGCTGGTCGAAGGCGGGCGGCTGGCGGTGGATGCCCCACTGCTCGCCGTCGCGGCCCAGACCGGGGGTGTCGAGGCAGTCACCGAGGGCGTTGAACACGTGGCCCTTGACGACGTCACCGACGGGCACCGAGATCGGCTTGCCGGTGTCGCGCACCTCGGCGCCACGGACCAGGCCGTCGGTCGGCTGCATCGAGATGGTGCGAACGATGTTGTCGCCCAGGTGCTGCGCGACCTCGAGGGTCAGGGTCTTGGCCACGGACGCGAGCGCGATGTCCACGTTCAGGGCGTTGTACAGGTCGGGAATCGAACCGCGCGGGAACTCGACGTCCACGACGGGTCCGATGACGCGGGCGACACGGCCAGTGCCGACCCGGGTTTCAGTAGCTGCGGTCATTGGTTCTCTTCCTGGGCCTTAGTCGAGGTCCGAGCTCGCCGCCAGTGCATTGGCACCACCGACGATTTCCGTGATTTCCTGCGTAATCTGCGCCTGGCGCAACGAGTTCGCGGTTCGGGTCAGCGAGTTGACCAGATCCGTGGCGTTGTCCGTCGCGGCCTTCATGGCGGTGCGGCGCGCAGCCGACTCCGATGCCGCTGCTTCGAGCAGCGACGAGTAGATCCGAGTGTTGACGTACTTCGGCAGCAGCGCGCCCAGCAGGCGATCCGCGTCCGGCTCGAACTCGTACTGCGGCTTGATCTCCGCAGACTCGGAGTCGGAGAAGCTGTCCGGACCCATGTCGAAGTTCTCGTCCACGAACGTCACCTGGATCGGGGCCAGGCGACGCACCTCGGGCTGCTGCGACAGCATCGACACGAAACGCGTGTAGACGATGTGCAGTTCGTCGACGCCGGCCATGGTCTCGCCCCCGCGGGGGTTGACGACCTCGCCGTCGGACCCGGCCATGAACGCTTCCACCAGGTGGTTGCAGGCGGCCGAGGCGTCCACGTAGTTGGGCTGCTGCGAGAAGCCCAGCCAGGACCCGTTCACCGTCCGCTTGCGGAAGGTGTAGTAGGTCAGGCCCTTCGCGCCCATCACATACAGCACCGGCTCCTTGCCCTCGGAGCGCAGGGTGGTCATGAGCTCCTCGGCGCGCTTGAGCACGTTGGAGTTGTAACCACCGCACATACCGCGGTCGGAGGTGATGACCAGAACGGCCGCGCGGCGGGCGTTCTCACGCTCGGTGAGCAGCGGGTGATTGAGATTCCCACTGGCGCTCGCCAATTCGGCGAGCACCTTGGTGATCTCCTCCGCGTACGGCTTGGCCGCGGCAACTCGGGCCTGCGCCTTGCTGATTCGCGAAGTGGCGATCAGTTCCTGAGCCTTGGTGATCTTCTTGATCGAGCTCACGGAACGAATGCGGGAGCGCAATTCGCGCACGCTTGGCATTAGCGGTTCACACTCCCTTCATTCGTCGATTCGGTCAGTCGCATGTGCTCGTCTCGATTACTTCTCGACGTGCTTGCGGGTGACCGAGAGGGACTCGACCTCTTCGTGGTCCAGCTGACCGGCCTCGGCCTCGACGACCCGCGAGCCGTCGGAAGCCAGGAAGCCCTGCTTGAACTTGTCGGTCGCGGCCTTGATGGCGTCGGCGGCCTCGCCCTCGAGCACCTTGGCGCCGCCCTGCAGGGCGTCGAAGGAGGACTGCACGGAGGCGTGCAGGTTCTCGAGCAGCTCGGCGTTGAAGCGACGGATGTCGCCGACCGGCACGGAGTCGTAGTAGCCACCGTCGACCAGGTACAGCGAGACGACCTGGTCCTCAACGGAAACCGGGGCGTACTGGTCCTGCTTCAGCAGCTCGACCCAGCGCGCGCCACGCTCCAGCTGAGCCAGCGAAGCGGCGTCCAGGTCGGAGGCGAAGGCGGAGAACGCCTCGAGCTCACGGTAGGAGGCCAGCTCCAGACGCAGCGAACCGGAGACCTTCTTCATGGCCTTGGTCTGCGCGGCGCCACCGACTCGGGACACCGAGATACCGACGTTGATGGCCGGGCGGACACCCTTGTTGAAGAGGTCCGACTCCAGGAACACCTGGCCGTCGGTGATGGAGATGACGTTGGTCGGGATGAACGCCGAGACGTCGTTGGCCTTGGTCTCGATGATCGGCAGACCGGTCATCGAGCCCGCGCCCAGCTCGTCGGACAGCTTCGCGCAACGCTCCAGCAGACGCGAGTGCAGGTAGAAGACGTCACCCGGGTACGCCTCGCGGCCCGGCGGGCGACGCAGCAGCAGCGAGATGGCGCGGTAGGCCTCGGCCTGCTTCGACAGGTCGTCGAACACGATCAGGACGTGCTTGCCCTGGTACATCCAGTGCTGGCCGAGGGCCGAACCGGTGTACGGGGCCAGCCACTTGAAGCCGGCGGAGTCGGAGGCCGGGGCCGCGACGATGGTGGTGTACTCCATCGCGCCGTGCGCCTCGAGGGCCGACTTCACGCCCGCGATGGTGGAGCCCTTCTGGCCGATCGCGACGTAGATGCAGCGCACCTGCTTCGACGGATCGCCGGTGGCCCAGTTGGCCTTCTGGTTGATGATCGCGTCGATGCAGACCGCGGTCTTGCCGGTCTTGCGGTCACCGATGACCAGCTGACGCTGGCCGCGGCCGATGGCGGTCAGGGCGTCGATGGCGGTGATGCCGGTGGCCATCGGCTCACCGACCGGCTGACGCTCCAGCACGGTGGCGGCCTGCAGCTCGAGCACGCGGCGCTCGTCGGCCTCGATCTCGCCCAGGCCGTCGATCGGGGCGCCCAGCGGGTCGATGACGCGGCCGAGGAACTTGTCGCCCACGGGGACCGAGAGCACGTCGCCGGTGCGGCGGACCTGCTGGCCCTCTTCGAGGGTGTCGAACTCACCCAGGACGACGGCACCGATCTCGGTGTCCTCCAGGTTCAGCGCCACGCCGAGGACGCCGCCCGGGAACTCCAGGAGCTCGTTGGCCATCGCGGACGGCAGGCCGCTGATGTGGGCGATACCGTCGCCGGTGTCGGTGACGACACCGACCTCTTCGATGGAGGTCTCGGGGGTGTAGCTCTGGGTGTAGCTCTCGATCGCGCTACGGATCTCATCGGGGGAGATCGTCAGCTCCGCCATGTTCTTCCTGCTCTCGCTGTGGTCTCGAATGTCGGTGTGTTACTGCGCTCTTCGGCGGAGCCGAAAATCAAACTCCGTGCGTTTGTCTCTTAAGCGAGAGACTGACGCAAGCGCTGGAGGCGGCCGACGGCGCTGCCGTCGATCAGGTCGTCGCCGACGCGCACGACGACGCCGGCCAGCAGGCTCGGGTCTTCCTGCACGTGCACCGTGACGGGCTTGTCGTAGATGCGCTGCAGCGAAGCAGCCAGGTGCTCGCGCTGCTGCGGCGTCAGGGCCACCGCGGCACGGACGTGCGCCACGATCTGCTCCCGGAGCGAAGCCGCCAGGTCGGACAGCTCGTCGATGGCGCCGCCGACATCGCCCTTGTGGCGCAGCACGGCCTGGTCGACCAGCTGCCGGGTGATGTCCTCGACCTTGCCGGCGAGCAGACGCTGCACCAGGGCCAGCTTGGCTTCCGCCGGCTTGCCGTGGTCCTGCAGCGCCTGCTCCAGGTCCGGGTTGTCGTCGATGATCCGGGCCAGCCGGAACAGCTCGTCCTCGACCGCGGTCAGGCGGCCACGCTCGTCCGCGGCGCGCAGCAGCGCCTCGCGTCCGAGCAGAACCAGCGTGTCGACCAGATCCCGGGCGCGCGACCAGTCCTGGGCCACGGCCGTGGTCAGCACGGCCAGCGTGGTACCGCTGATCTTGCCGCCGAAGACGCGTTCGGCCAGCTCGGCGCGCGCCGAGCTCGACACCGACTTATCCGCGAGCGCCACACGCAGCGAACGCTGGTCGTCGAGGACGGCGACAACGGCGAACAGTTCCGACCCCGTAGTAGCCGCGACGGTGTCGCTACCGGTCAGAGCGGCCCGAAGAGCTTCCCGCGCACGGGAACTCGCCTCGCGGCTCGCTGCGTACATGCTTCCCACTTTCGGTTCGTTACCTTCCGACCCCGATGCCGGCGTTCGCGTCCAGCTCCGCGAGGAACCGGTCGATCGACGCCGCCTGCTTGGCCTCGTCGGCCACCGACTGACCGATGATCTTCTCGGCCAGGTCGACCGCGGTACGGCCCAGTTCGGACCGCAGCTCGGTCACGATCTGCTGGCGCTGTGCCTCCAGCTGCGAGTGGCCGGCGGCCACGATGCGGTCGGCCTCGGCCTGCGCATCGGTGCGCATCTGCGACAGGATGGCCGCACCCTGGGTGCGGGCTTCCTCGCGGATGCGAGCGGCCTCGAGGCGAGCCTCGGCCAGCTGCTCCTGGTACTGCTGCAGGGTGGCCTGCGCCTCGGCCTGCACGGCCTCGGCCTTGGCGATACCGCCCTCGATCTTCTGCGAACGCTCGTCCAGCACCTGGGTCAGGCGCGGGACGACGTACTTGGCGAAGACGAAGGCGATAACGATGAAGACGACCGCAGACCAGAAGATGTCGTACGGCTCAGGGATGAGGGGGTTGACTTCGTCGGACCCCTCAGCCGCAAGCAGATAGGTGCTGTTCATCGTTGATTCCTAGTCTTTGGCCGGAATCAGAAAATGAAGCCGGCGACGAGACCGATCAGCGCCAGGGCCTCGGTGAACGCGATACCCAGGAACATGTTGGTCCGGATGGTGCCCATCAGCTCGGGCTGGCGGGCGATGCCCTCGATGGCCTTACCGACGACGATGCCCACACCGATGCCGGGGCCGATCGCAGCGAGGCCGTAACCGATGGCGCCGAAGCCCTTGGACTTGGACTCGGCAACTTCAGCAGCCAGGTACGAGAGGGTGCTCATGTGTGTTTCATTCCCTTTCTGTCGCCCACCCGCCGGGCGGCGTGGAAGGCAGGTTTATGGAGTTGGTGCGGTCGGTCAGTGAGAGTCGGCGTGCTGCGCCAGACCGATGTAGACAGCGGTCAGCAGCGCGAACACGTACGCCTGCAGGAAGACCACCAGCAGCTCGAAGAGGGTGAAGCCGAAGCCCGCGAGCAGCGAGAACGGCGAGAACACCTTCATCCAGGAGGCGGCATCGAACAGGAAGAACTGGGTGGCACTGAAGAACAGCACCAACATGATGTGGCCTGCCAGCATGTTCGCCATGAGACGGACGGTGAGCGTGAACGGGCGCAACACGAAGGTCGAGATGAACTCGATGGGGATCAGCAGCACGTGCAGCGCGGCCGGCACATTCGGCACCACGATGGACGAGCGCATGTATTTCAGGAAGCCGTACTTCTTGATGCCCACGTAGTTGAAGGTGACGTAGGCGACGACGGCCAGCACCAGCGGCATGCCGATGCGCGCGTTCGACGAGATGTTCAGACCCGGAATAACGCCCGAGATGTTCAGGAACAGCACGGTGAAGAAGATCGACGCGATGAGCGGGAAGAACTTCTTACCGGATTCCTTGCCGAGCACCTCGTCGCAGATCTGCTCCTTGACGAACACCAGACCGGATTCGGCGACATTCTGCAGTCCGCGCGGAACCAGCTGAGGCCGACGGAAAGCGGCGAACATGACTGCCACGAGAACGACCGACATCAGGATGCGAATGAGCATCAAACGGTCGAGCTCGAAAGGCGTCCCCTCGAACAGCACTGCTGGAGGGAAGAAGTCGTTGAGTGACGGCGCGTGGAACTCGCCTGCCAAAATGGTGACGCTCAGCGTTCTCTCCCGTGGTCGGCCGCCAGGAGATAGTTTTCTCCTGCGGTTCGATCGGACATTGACGATCTGGTGGGTCGACTCAGGTCGGCTCGAAGTTCGTCAGCAGCTGTGGCAGTCACGCCCTGGCGTCTGTACGCGCGTCGGCGACATCGTCGACGGTGCAGAACCGTGACCCGAAAGGGTCCGGTACGGCTGTAAGCATAACCTGCTCTCAGGCGGGTCTCAGACGACCCCCCCTGTTGATTCGGTTGGCTACAGGTAAAGAGTTTATCAAGTTATCTACGACAATGCGTAGGGGGTCGTGGAAACGCCGGATGAACGGTGTTTCGACGGCCGTGCCGGAGGGTCTCCGGCTACAGGTCGCGGTCGACGTGAACGGTCGGAACCCGTTGGCGCAGAAGGCCGTAGGTCTCCGCGCCGAGCACGATGAGCAGGGCGCCGACCACGGTCAGGAAGAGCGCGCCGCGGCTGTAGAAGTCGTAGTTCTGCAGCACTGCGACGACAATCACTGCCAGCAGCAGCTTTCCGACCCAGCTGCCCAGCAGCACCAGGCCCTGCAGGCCCGTTTCGATCTTGGCGCTGAACAGCACCGAGGCTGCGGTGGTCAGGATGAACGCGCCACCCAGGGCGGAGCCGATGAGGGCGCCCCACAGGCCGGGCAGACCGGCGAAGATCGACGACAGAATCGCCGAAACCACAACCAGCACAGCCAAACCGGCGATGCCGTAGCGCAGTGCCGCGCGCAGCGGGGCGTCAGGACCGGGATCGGAAGGCGTGCTCACGGACAGCAACTCTACCCGGCGGCGCGATCGCGCCCACGCGGCGGTTTGCGAACCGAGTTGATCCTCAGTTCCCGCCAGGACGGCACCGCGGTGACGATCAGCGCGAAAACCAGCCCGGCCGCGAACAGCAGCACCACCAGGCGGCGATCGGAGATCAACGAGGTGCCGACCGCGCCGAATGCGAACACGCTCACCCACAGATAGATCACCAGCACCACGCGGCGCTGCGAATGCCCGATCTGCAGCAAACGGTGATGCAGATGCATTTTGTCGGGGGTGGAGAAACTCACACCCGCGCGCACTCGGCGCACCACGGCCAAGACAAGATCAAGTACCGGAATGAACATCACCGCACCCACCAGCAACAACGGTGACAACAGACCCACGATGTCGCGCGGGCCGTAACCCTGCAGCGGAATTCGTCCGGACGCGCCGGTCGACACCGCCGCCAGCATCAATCCGATCAGCATGGATCCGGTATCCCCCATGAAAATGCGGGCCGGTGAGAAATTGTGTGGCAGAAATCCCAGGCACGCGCCCGCGAGGGCGGCCGCCAGCAACGCGGGCGGATACGTATCGGTGGAACCGCCCACCTCGTAGAGCAAACCCACGGTGAACACGAAAACCGCGACCGCCGCGATGAACCCCAGGCCCGCGGCCAATCCGTCCAGACCGTCCACGAAATTCATGGCGTTCACCACGGTCACCGTGATGCCCACCGTCACCAGACCGCCCTGCAGCGGATCCAGCACCACCGTCTCGTTGGTGAACGGGTTGTAGATGGCCACCCAGCTCAGGCCCATCACCGCCATCACGCCCGCCGCGGTGATCTGCCCCACCAGCTTGGTCAGCCAGTCCAGGCCCCAGCGGTCGTCGATGATGCCGACCAGCACGATCAGCGTCGCCGCGGCCAGCACCGCGGGAATGTCCTTGGGATAGTCGAAGCCCCGGCGCAACGCGGGCAGCTGATGCGCGAACAGGACGGCCGCCACCAGACCCAGATAGATGGCCAGGCCGCCCATCCGCGGAATCGGCTTCACGTGCACATCGCGTTCCCGCGGAATCGCCACCGCGCCGAAGGCGATGGCCAGCACCCGGATTCCGCCAGTGCTCAGGAAGGCGATGACCGCGGCGGCCAGCAGCACCAGCAGCAGCTCCCGCAGCGGGACGACCGCGCCCTGGCTGAATACGCCCTGACTCAGAAGCATCCAGCTGGCCGTCAGCGCGCGCCGGCCTGACGGAGTTCCTCGGGCGACATGCCGAGCACCTCCGCGATCTTCTCGATCGGCACCGCGCCCTCACGCAACACCCGCGGCGTGTCCGCGGTCAGATCCACGATGGTGGACGCCACCGCGTGATCGGCCGGACCGCCGTCCAGATACACGCCGACCAGATCGCCCAGCTGCGCCTGCGCCTCCCCCACCGTGGCGGCCGGCGGCTGCCCCGACACGTTCGCGCTCGACACCGCGAGCGGGCCCACCTCGCGCAGCAGCTCCAGCGCCACCGGATGCAGCGGCATGCGCAGCATCACCGTGCCGCGCGCGTCACCCAGATCCCAGGCCAGCGAAGGCGCTTGCTGCACAACCAGACTCAGGCCACCCGGCCAGAACGCGCGGATCAGTTCCCGCGCCTGGGGACGCACCGAATACACCAGCCCGTCGATCGTGGTCCAGGACCCGACCAGCACCGGCACCGGCATATCGCGACCGCGCCGCTTGGCGGCCAGCAACGCGCCCACCGCCTGACTGTCGAACGCGTCGGCAGCGATTCCGTACAACGTGTCGGTCGGGATGACGGCCAATCGACCGCTCTTCAGCGTGCTGCGCGCGGCACTCAGACCGGCGGCGCGGGAGTCGGGATCGGCACAGTCGTAGACGGTACTCACGGCTGACATCTTGGCATGAATCAACTCGCGACAGCTCGCGGCTCCCCCTCTCGGCCCCGGGGCAAGCCCGCCCCTGAAACCCCGAGCACTCCGGGGGCTGCGCCCCCGAACCCCCGCCAGGACTTCCCCGGTGCCGCGTACCAAGCCCCCGCCAAGACTTCCCGGGTGCCACACACCGAGCCCCCGCCAAGACTTCCCCGGTCCGGCACACCGAACCTTCGCCAGGACTTCCCGGGTACCGCGCCGACCTAACTGCCGAGAACTTCCCGGGCTCGACCAGGACCACCCGGACTCCGTCACCGTGCAGCGCGCCGTCGGGCACATGTTCGAGGCCCAACCTGACCGCCGCCGATATCACCGACCTCGCGCGGGACCCGGCGAGACCCGGCAACCGCCCGGGCGGCGGGCTCGCAACGGGCATAGGCTCGCGGGGACGAAGGAGGTACGGACTCATGATGCGTGCGATCTGGAACGGGACGGTCATCGCCGAGGCCGCCACGACCGTGGAGGTCGAGGGCAATCAGTACTTTCCGGTGGAGTCCCTGAAGAGCGAGTACTTCAGCGAGAGCGTCAAGCACACCGTGTGCCCGTGGAAGGGCACCGCGAGCTACTACACCGTCACGGTCGACGGCGCGGAGAATCCGGATGCGGCGTGGTACTACCCGCATCCGAGCCCGCAGGCGCGGAAGATCGAGAACCATGTCGCCTTCTGGCACGGCGTCACGGTCGAGGGCGAGCCCGGCTAGCGGTCAGTCCACGATGCGGCGGGCGACCACGAAACGGGGTTTGCCCGCGAGGTCGGGGTGCTCGATCACGTCGGTGAAGCCGCCGTGCGCGGTGAAGAGGGCGGCTACGCCGGAGCCGTTGGTGTCGTCGTGTTCGACTGCGGCCGCGCCGTTTTCGCGGAGCAGGCGGCCGATGGTGGCGACCATCGGGCGGATGACGTCCAGGCCGTCGGGGCCGCCGAACAACGCGCGGTGCGGGTCGTGGTCCATGACCTCGGGGTCGAGCCGGGCGTCTTCGGGGATGTAGGGCGGGTTGGAGACGACCACGTCGACGCGGCCGTTCAGGTGGTCGAGGATGTCCGGGTCCGTGACGTCGCCCGCGTGCAGGTCGATGGGGGTATCGCCCTCGTCGGCCAATTGCTGGGCGTTGCGGCGGGCCCACGCGAGCGCCTCGGGATCGAGTTCGACCGCGTGCACCTCGGCGTCGGGGCGGGCATGGGCGATGGCCAGGGCCAGGGCCCCGGAGCCGGTGCACAGGTCGACGACGATCGGCGGGTGCTCGTGGCCGATCTCCTCCAGCCGGGCCAGCGCCCAGGCGAAGACCAACTCGGTTTCCGGACGGGGCACGAAGACGCCGGGACCGACCGCCAGATCGATCTCCCCCATGGCGGCGGTGCCCGTGAGGTGTTGCAGCGGAACGCGTTCCGCGCGGCGTGCGACCAGCTTGCGGAATTCCTCGAGCTGGTCGGGGGTGAGCATGGGCATCAGGACCAGGCGGCCGCGATCGACGCCCAGCACGTGGGCGGCGAGGTGTTCGGCGTCGGCGTGCGGGCTGGGGACCCCCGCCGCGGCCAAGATGTCGACGGCCTCCCGGATGGCCGGCCGCAGTGGTGCACGACTCACTGTGCTCCCCCGCCTCTCCGGGACTGCAGCGGACGGCTGAGAGCCGTTGACCGCCATGCACCCGCGCCTGTGGTCGGGCGCCGAACCGATTCTGGACGTACCCGAGGGATTATCCCGACCGTCACGACATCAGTTGTCACGGTGGGAAACGATCCTCCGGTCACGGACTCCCGTCCATGGCGGTTCGGCGCGCCGCTCATTCAGCGGCCAGGCGGGCCGCGCGGTCGGCCTCGCCGAGCGCGTTGAACAGGTCGTCGAGGTTGCCGTCCAGCACGGAATCCAGGTTGTGTGCCTTGAAACCGATGCGGTGGTCGGCGATGCGGTTCTCCGGGAAGTTGTAGGTTCGGATCCGCTCGGAACGGTCCACCGTCCGGATCTGCGAAGCGCGTCCGGCCGCGGCGTCGGCGTCGGCCTGCTCCTCGGCCAGGGCCTGCAGGCGGGCCGCGAGGACCTGCTTGGCGCGGATCTTGTTCTGCAACTGCGACCGCTCGTTCTGACAGGTCACCACCAGGCCGGTGGGCAGGTGGGTGATGCGCACCGCGGAGTCGGTGGTGTTGACGCCCTGGCCGCCCTTGCCGGAGGACCGGTACACGTCGATGCGCAGATCCTTCTCGTCGATCTCGACTTCCTCGACCTCGTCGGGTTCCGGATAGACCAGTACGCCCGCGGCCGAAGTGTGAATGCGCCCTTGGGATTCGGTGACCGGCACGCGCTGCACGCGGTGCACGCCGCCCTCGAACTTGAGCTTGGACCACACGCCGTCGCGGGAGGCCTCCTTGCTCTTGATGGAGAAACTGGCGTCCTTGTACCCGTCCAGATCGGAGTAGGTGACGCCGAGCACCTCGACCTTCCAGCCGTGCCGCTCCGCGTACCGGATGTACATGCGGGCCAGGTCGGAGGCGAACAGCGCCGACTCCTCGCCGCCCTCGCCGGACTTCACCTCGAGGATGACGTCGTCGCCGTCGTGCGGGTCGCGCGGCGCGAGCAGGTCGGTGAGCTGCTTGTCCAGCTCCTCCACCTGCGCCTGCAGACCGGGCACCTCGGCCGCGAAGGACGAGTCGTCCGCGGCCAGCTCCTCGGCGGCGGCGAGGTCCTCGCGCGCGGAGGTCAGCTTGTTGTAGGTCGACATGATCGGGCCGAGCTCGGCGAACCGCTTGCCGACGCGACGGGCCGCGCCCGGGTCGTTGTGCAGCGAAGGGTCGGCGAGCTGGGTCTCCAGCCCCTGGTACTCGGCCAGGA
Source organism: Nocardia sp. NPDC004151 (assembly GCF_042874235.1). NCBI lineage: Bacteria > Bacillati > Actinomycetota > Actinomycetes > Mycobacteriales > Nocardiaceae > Nocardia > Nocardia sp. NPDC004151. The sequence goes on from NZ_JBIAMR010000024.1 coordinate 17,916, forward strand.
TGTCGTCGATCGCGTTGGGGGCCGTCTTGTCGGCCATCGCGGTTACTCCCGTCTTAGTAGGTCCATAAACGCACCAACGCCCGGCCTGCGGAGCGCAGGACGGGCGTCGGGGGGACAGCTACTTGGCAGCCTTGTCGCGCTTGCCGTAGCGGGCCTCGAAGCGGGCCACGCGGCCGCCGGTGTCCAGAATCTTCTGCTTGCCCGTGTAGAACGGGTGGCACTGGGAGCAGACCTCGACCGTGATCTGGCCCGACTCCTTGGTGCTCTTGGTCTGGAAGGTGTTGCCACAACCGCAGACCACGGTGGTGTCCACGTAAGTGGGGTGAATTCCTGCCCTCATTGGGTGTCCTTTCAATGGTCGCCGGGTCGCCTTCGAGAAGACGTGAACCGGAACCGACTAGAGGCATGGTTGCCGACGGAACAGTCTATGCGCTGCTCCCGCGTGGTCACCACGAGGGGTGACATGGGGCAGAACAGGCACCCCGAGCCATTTGTTCCCGACCGCGACGCGGAAGACCACGCGAGCAAACCCGAAAGTCGAGTAGCGCGCTACTCAGGAATGCGAACACCCGTGTTCATAGAGTTCTTGTCAGGTGAAGGCCACGCGAGCGACCGGAAGGCGACATGGTGACCAGGAAGGAAGCGACAGCTGGGGGAATCCTGGCGCTGCTCGGCTTGCTGGTTCTCGCAGGCTGGTGGATGGCTCCCGGAGAGTCCGGCAACGCGGTGGGATCCGTGAATCCGGCCCCACTCCCGCCGCGGGGGGACGACACCCTCACCTATCGAGCGGTCACGGCATCGGAGAACACCGGTGCCGTGACCGCGCTCGTTCTCGGCTTCATGATCGGCGGCGCGGCATTGATCGGACTGTTCTTCTTCGGTCCCGACCCGGGTCCGGACATACGGCGGCGGCCCCGCCGAAGCGGGGCCGCCGTCGTGGTTCGCTGCGGGCGCGAGGCAATCGATTGCCTTGCGCCACAGGCTTATTCGTCGATCGCGCCCGGGGCGGTCTTGGAGACCGTCATCAGGAACTCGATGTTGGACTTGGTCTTCTTCAACCGGTCCACCATCAGGTCGATGGCCTGATGCGAGTCCAGGCCGGACAGCACGCGACGCAGCTTGTGCAGCACGGCCGCCTCGTCCGGGGACATCAGCAGGTCATCGCGACGGGTGCTGGACAGGTTGACGTCGACCGCCGGGAACACGCGGCGCTCGGCGATCTTGCGATCGAGCTTGAGCTCGGCGTTACCCGTGCCCTTGAACTCCTCGAAGATGACCGTGTCACCGGTGGAACCGGTCTCCACCAGCGCGGTGGCGATGATGGTGAGCGAGCCGCCGTTCTCGATATTGCGGGCCGCGCCGAGGAACCGCTTGGGCGGGTACAGCGCGGTGGAATCCACACCACCGGAAAGGATTCGGCCCGAAGCCGGGGACGAGTTGTTGTACGCGCGGCCGAGACGAGTGATCGAATCGAGCAGCACGACGACGTCCTGACCGGCCTCGACCAGCCGCTTGGCCCGCTCGATGGCGAGCTCGGCGACCGAGGTGTGGTCGCTCGGCGGGCGGTCGAAGGTGGAGGCGATGACCTCGCCGCGCACGGAGCGCTGCATATCGGTCACTTCCTCGGGACGCTCGTCCACCAGCACCACCATCAGGTAGCACTCGGGGTTGTTGGTCGCGATCGCGTTGGCGATGTCCTGGATGACCATCGTCTTACCCGCCTTGGGCGGGGACACGATCAGCGCACGCTGGCCCTTACCGATCGGCATGATCAGGTCGATGATGCGCGTGGTCAGCTTGTTCGGCTGGGTCTCCAGCCGCAGGCGCTGGTTCGGGTACAGCGGGGTGAGCTTGTTGAATTCCGGTCGGCGCCTGGCGCTTTCGACGTCGCCGCCGTTGACCGTGTCCAACCGCACCAGCGGATCGAACTTCTGACGCTGGTTGCTCTGGTCGCCGTCGCGCGGGGCGCGCACCGCACCGACGATGTGGTCACCGCGGCGCAGGCCGTTCTTGCGGACCAGGTTCATCGACACGTACACGTCGTTCGGGCCGGCCAGGTAGCCGGAAGTGCGGACGAACGCGTAGTTGTCGAGGACATCGAGGATGCCCGCGACCGGCTGCAGGATGTCGTCCTCGCGGATCTCCATCTCGCGGGCCTCGCCGCCGCCACCGGCACCGCCGTCGCGGTCCCGCCCACGGCGACGCTCACGGAAGCGGCGACCCCGACGGCCGCGGCCCTCTTCGTCGTCACCACCGCGGTCGTTGCGGTCATTGCGACCGGCGCCGTTCTGCTGGCCGGCGTTCTGGTTGCGCTCGCCCTGGTCGCCGCGCTGACCGCGCTCGCCCTGGTTGCGCTCACCCTGGTCGCCGCGCTGGTTGCGCTCGCCCTGGTTGCGCTCGCGGCGACGCTCGCCGCCGTCCTGCTCGCCCTTGTCGGCGGCGGGGGCCTCGGCATTGTCGGCCGCGCCGCGCTGCTCGCGGCCCCGGCGCTGGCGGCCGCGGCCACGCTGGCCGCCGTCGCGAGTGTCCTCGCCACCCTCGGCGCGGGCGGTCTCGCCCTCCTCGCGCTTGGCCTCACGGGACTCCGCGCCCTTGGATTCGCGCGTCTCCGAAGCGTTTTGGCGGGACTCGGCCTTCTCGGCGCGGTCGGCCTTCGCCTCGGCCGGCGCCGCATCAGCGGACCGGGCGGACTTCTTCACGGACTCGGTGTCGGCGGCCGACACGGACTCCCCGGCAATCGACGCGTCCTCGGCCTTCGCCTTGGCCTTCCCCGTGGTCTTGCCACCACTGGTCGCGGGCGCCTTGGTGGTGGCCCCGACCTGGTTCTCCTTGATAGCGGCGATGAGATCACCCTTACGCATCCCGGAAGTGCCTCGGATACCGAGCTCTCCCGCAAGCGCACGCAACTGCGGCAACAACATTCCAGTCAGCCCCGATCGTGCGACGTCAGTTTGTTCGCTCATCTTCGAAATCTGTCCGGAGTCACTTTCGCGGCTCCCCGAGGACGCTGGATCACTGTCCACCCCGGGTGTCGCGAGCAGGTCCGTATCTGTCACGGAAATCCTTTCCTTCCCTCGACCGCCGTGTGCCAGTTCGAGGGTTCCTCCTGCAGTCCGGACTCCTGCCGGACTCGGATGCCGTATCGCCTGTCCCGCCGGACCGGTGGGCTCGCCAAATGGTGGGAGAGATCATTCCAGTTGACTGGCTACCCCCAAGTTTCGAGCCTCAAGCCTCGAGCCCGAGCAAGGAGCCTCTGGAGCGATTTGCCCTGATGAAGCACCGGCGTCTGACGCGCACGATGTACGGACTCGCTCAGGATAGCTCCCACCTTTTGCATCGGCAAGGCAGGCGCGCTGTCAATCCACCAAGACGCCGTCGGCGATGCCGGGCTCGAGCACGCGCAGTCCGTCGGCGATCGCGAGTTCACGCAGTTCCTCTGGGAATTCGCTGGTCGCGAAGGCCAACACGGTCGGACCGGCGCCCGACACGGTCGCCGGGATGCCGGCCGCGCGCAGCCGTTCGATCCACTTCGTGGTGAGCGGCAGCGCCGAGGCGCGGTAGCCCTGATGTAGCCGGTCGGCCGTGGCGGGCATCAGCAGGTCAGGGCGCTGTGTCAAGGCGACTACCGCCAGCGCGGCCCGGCTGGCGTTGAACGCCGCGTCGGCGTGCGGCACCGTGTCCGGGAGCAGGCCGCGGGTGTGCGCGGTGGAGGAACGCTCCTCGGGGATGAGCACCACCGGGCGCAACGAGGTGTGCGGTTCCAGCCGCACCGCGCGGTAGGCGCGGCCATGAAGCTCGGCCGTGCCGTTTCCGTCTGCGGGACCGTCGGTTTCGGACCAGGACACCACGATCCCGCCCAGGATGCTGGCCGACGCGTTGTCCGGGTGGCCCTCGAATTCCGAGGCCAGCTGCACCATCACGTCATCGCCGTAGGCCAGTCCGGCGTCGAATTTCGCGGCCAGGCCGCGGCCGGCGGCCAAACCGCCGACCACCGCCGAAGCCGACGAGCCCATGCCCCGCGAATGCGGAATCACGTTGCGGCACACCACGTCCAGGCCGTCCGCCCACACGCCCGCGGCCTGCAGGCCGCGTTCGATGGCGCGCACCACCAGATGCGAAGGGCCCCAGGGCACGTCATCGGCGCCCTCCCCCTCGACCCGGATGGTCAGGCCGGTGCCGGTGGTGGACACCATGATCTCGTCGTAGAGACCCAGAGCGATTCCCAGGGAATCGAATCCCGGACCCAGATTCGCGCTGGACGCCGGAACCCGCACGGTGACGGAGATTCCGGCGGGCAGCGTCCGCGTCATGAGCTGTGCGTCGCGCGCGATCAACTCAGGCCAGCTCGAGCTCGTGGGCCACGGCGACCGGGTCCACCGCGATCGGCTTGACCTCGGGCATCCCCTTGAGCGCGTTGTCCGGGTCCTTGAGACCGTTGCCGGTCACGGTGCAGACCACGGTGAGGCCGGAATCCAGCCAGCCCTCGGCGCGCGCGGCCAGCAGACCGGCGACCGACGCGGCGGAGGCGGGCTCCACGAAAACGCCCTCGGTGGCCGCGACCAGGCGGTACGCGGCGAGGATCTCCTCGTCGGTGGCCGCGCGGAAGGCGCCGCCCGACTCCTCCTTGGCGTTCATCGCACCGTTCCAGGACGCGGGGGCGCCGATCCGGATGGCGGTGGCGATGGTCTCCGGGTTCGACACCGGAGCGCCGTTGACCAGCGGCGCGGCGCCCGCGGCCTGCACGCCCAGCATGCGCGGGCGCGAGGTGGTGACGCCGTCGGCGAAGTACTCGCTGTAGCCCTTCCAGTACGCGGTGATGTTGCCCGCGTTGCCGACCGGGAGCACGTGCACGTCGGGCGCCTTGCCCAGCGCGTCGGCGATCTCGAAGGCGGCGGTCTTCTGGCCCTCGATGCGGGCCGGGTTCACCGAGTTCACCAGGCCGACCTCGGGGAAGTCGGAGGTGACCTTGCGGGCCAGCTCCAGGCAGTCGTCGAAGTTGCCGTCCACCTGGATGATCTTCGCGCCCAGCATGACCGCCTGGGCCAGCTTGCCCATGGCGATCTTGCCCGACGGGATCAGCACCGCGCAGTGCAGTCCGGCGCGGGTGGCGTACGCCGCGGCCGAGGCCGAGGTGTTGCCGGTGGAGGCGCACAGCACGGCGGTCTTGCCGTTGTACTTGGCGTCGGTCATGGCCATGGTCATGCCACGGTCCTTGAACGAGCCGGTCGGGTTCGCGCCCTCGACCTTGAGGTACACCTCGCAGCCGGTCAGTTCCGACAGGTGGTGTGCGGGCACCAGCGGGGTGCCGCCCTCGAAGAGAGTGACGGCCTTCCAGTCGGCGGGAATCGCGAGACGATCGCGATACGCGTCGATCAAACCCGGCCACGGCGTGTGCACAGGTGCAGCAGCGCGTGCGGTTGCACTCATTCCTCGGTGCCTTCCAATCTCAGAACACTGGTCACGGACGTGACGGAGTCCAGTTCGGCCAATGCGGCAACGGTATCCGCCAGCGCGGACTCCAGCGCGTGGTGGGTCACCACAACCAGGCGCGCACCCTCGTCGTGTCCCTCCTGGCGGACCGTCGAGATGCTCACACTGTGCTTGGCGAATTCCCCGGCGACCGCTTCCAGCACACCGGTGCGGTCGGCGACCTGCATGTTCACGTGGTAGCGGGTCGGGGTGTCGCCGATCGAGGCGATCGGCAGCTCAGCATAGACCGATTCGCCCGGGGCGCGGCCACCGTAGAACTTGTTGCGCGCCGCCATCACCAGGTCACCCATCACGGCCGACGCGGTGGGAGCGCCGCCGGCGCCCTGCCCGTAGAACATCAGGCGGCCGGCGTTCTCGGCCTCCACGACCACGGCGTTGAACGCGCCGCTGACCGAGGCGAGGGGGTGCTTGCGCGGGATGAGAGCGGGGTAGACGCGCACGGAGATCTTCTCCTTGCCGCCCTCGTCGGTGACGCGCTCGGCCATGGCCAGCAGCTTCACCGTGCAGCCCACGGCCGCGGCCGTCTCCAGATCCTCGGAGGTGATCTTGGAGATGCCCTCGCGGTAGACGTCGCCGGAGGTGACGCGGGTGTGGAAGGCGACCGAGGCCAGGATGGCGGCCTTGGCGGCGGCGTCGTAACCCTCGACGTCGGCGGTCGGGTCGGCCTCGGCGTAGCCCAGGCGGGTGGCCTCGGCCAGCACGTCGTCGTAGTCGGCGCCGGTCTCGGCCATGGCCGAGAGGATGAAGTTGGTGGTGCCGTTCACGATGCCCACCACGCGGTTGACCCGGTCGCCGGACAGCGACTGGATGAGCGGGCGGACCACCGGGATGGCGCCGGCGACGGCGGCCTCGAAGTAGAGGTCGGCGCGGTGATTCTCGGCCGCGGCGGCCAGCTCGCCGGTGTAGTCCGCGAGCAGCGCCTTGTTGGCGGTGACCACGGACTTGCCCGCGTTCAGGGCCGCGGAGATGAGGGCGCGGGCCGGGTCGATGCCGCCCATCACCTCGACGACGATATCGACGTCGTCGCGGGTGACCAGGGCCTCGGCGTCGGTGGTGAGCAGGTCGGCGGACAGGCCGCGGTCCTTGCTCAGATCGCGCACCGCGACCCCGCGCAGCACGACGGGGGCGCCGACACGGTTGCACAGGTCGTCGGCGTGGTCACGAATGATACGGACCACCTCGGTGCCGACCGTGCCCATGCCGAGGACCGCGACACCGATCGGGTGATCCGATCCCCACACGCCGTTCTTCGCAGCGTTGTTCGCCACCTCGGTCATGCCTTCACCTCCAAGCTGAGTAGGTCCTCCACCGTTTCACGGCGGAGGATCAAGCGCGCCTTGCCGTCTCGCACCGCGACCACCGGGGGCCGGGTGAGCATGTTGTAACGGCTCGACATCGAGTAGCAGTACGCGCCGGTCGCGGCCACCGCCACCAGGTCGCCCGGGCCCACATCGGCCGGGAGCCAGGTATCGCGGATGACGATATCCCCACTCTCGCAATGCTTTCCGACCACTCGGGCCACCACCGGACCGGCCTCGCTGGACCGCGAGACCAGACGGCAGTCGTACTCGGCCTGGTACAGGGCCGGACGAATGTTGTCGCTCATGCCGCCGTCGACGCTCACATAGCGTCGGCGATTGCCGCCGTCGAGCACAACATCTTTGATGGTGCCCACCTCGTAGAGGGTGACGGTGCCGGGACCGGCGATGGCGCGGCCCGGCTCGACGGCGATGGTCGGCATCGGCAGCCCGGCGCGCTCGGCCTCCTCGGCCACGATGCGGCGCAGGTTGGCGGCGAAACCGTCCAGGGCGGGCGGGTCCTCGTGCGGCAGGTACGAGATGCCCAGGCCGCCACCGAGATCCAGGATCCGCATCTGCTCGGCGCGCTCCATGCCGAACTTGTCGGCGACCTCGCGCAGCAGGCCCAGCATGCGGCGGGTGGAGATCTCGAAGCCGTCGATCTCGAAGATCTGCGAGCCGATGTGCGAGTGCAGGCCGAGCAGGCGCAGGTTGTCGGATTCGAAGACCCGGGCGATGGCCTGCATGGCGTCGCCGCCCGCGATGGAGAAGCCGAACTTCTGGTCCTCGTGCGCGGTCGAGATGTACTCGTGGGTGTGGGCTTCCACGCCGACGGTGACGCGCACCAGCACGTCGACGACCTTGCCCGCGCGCTTGGCGACGGCTTCCAGGCGCTCGATCTCGATCAGCGAGTCGACGACCACGTCGCCGACGCCCGCCTCGACCGCCATCTCCAGTTCGGGCACCGATTTGTTGTTGCCGTGCAGCGCGATTCGCTCGGCCGGGAACCCGGCGTGCAGCGCCACCGCGAGCTCGCCGCCGGAGCAGACGTCCAGGTGCAGGCCCTCGTCACGGATCCAGCGGGCGATCTCGCCGCACAGGAACGCCTTGGAGGCGTAGTGGACTCGCGCGCCGTCGCCGAAGGCGCGGACCATGTCGCGGCAGCGGGAACGGAAGTCGTCCTCGTCGATGACGAACAGCGGGGTGCCGTACTCGGCGGCCAGCTCGTGCACCGGCACACCGGCCAGCCGCACCACGCCGTCGGCGTCGCGGGAGGCGTTGCGCGGCCACACGTTCGCGGGCAGCTCGATCATCTGGGCGGGCGCGCTGGGGCGCTCGGCCAGGGTGGGCGCGTGCGGAATGTCCGCGTGGCGGGGACCGGCGGGGTGGGCACTCATCTACATACGCTCCGGAGCACTGACGCCTAGCAGGCCGAGGCCGTTGGCGAGAACCTGACGGGTGGCTTTGACCAGCTCGAGGCGAGCGGCATTGAGCGGGGTGACCTCGTCGTCGCCCTGCGGGATGACGCGCAGCGTCTTGTCGGACTGGAAGGGGTGGTACGCGCCGGCCAGCTCCTCGAGGTAGCGGACGACGCGGTGCGGCTCGCGCATGTCGGCGGCGGTGGCCACCACGCGCGGGTACTCGCCGAGGGTGCGGATCAGCTCGCCCTCGCGGTCATCGGTGAGCAGCGCGAAATCCGGTGCGACCGAGGCGTAGTCGAACGCGGCGGCATTGCCGATGATCTGGTTGGTGCGGGCGTGCGCGTATTGCACGTAGTAGACCGGGTTCTCGCTGTCCTGGCGGGTCCACAGGTCCAGGTCGATGTCGATGCTGGAGTTCACCGAGGAGCGCACCAGCGAGTAGCGGGCGGCGTCGACGCCGATCTGCTCGACCAGGTCGTCGAGGGTGACGACGGTGCCCGCGCGCTTGGACATGCGGACGGCCGCACCGTCTTTCACCAGGTTCACCATCTGGCCGATGAGCACCTCGACGGTGTCGGGGTTGTCGCCGAACGCCGCGGCGGCGGCCTTCAGGCGGCCGATGTAGCCGTGGTGGTCGGCGCCCAGCATGTAGATGCACAGGTCGAAGCCGCGCGAACGCTTGTTCTGGAAGTAGGCGATGTCACCGCCGATGTAGGCGGACTTGCCGTCGCTCTTGATGACGACGCGGTCCTTGTCGTCGCCGTACTCGGTGGAGGCGATCCACCAGGCGCCGTCCTTCTCGTACAGATTGCCCGACGCCTTCAACTCGTCGAGGGCCTTCTCCACCGCGCCGGAGGCGAACAGCGAGCTCTCGTTGAAGTACACGTCGAAGTCGGTGCCGAATTCGTGCAGCGTCTTCTTGATGTGCGCGAACATCAGCTCGACGCCCTCGCGGCGGAACAGCTCGTGGCGCTCGGTCTCCGGGAGTTCCAGCACGCCCGGGTTGGCCTTGACCACGGTGTCGGCGATGTCGTCGATGTAGTCGCCCGCGTAGCCGTCCTCCGGGGTCGGCTGCCCGAGCGCGGCGGCGACCAGCGAGTTGGCGAAGCGGTCGATCTGCGCGCCGTGGTCGTTGAAGTAGTACTCGCGGGTGACGTCGGCGCCCTGCGCGGCCAGGATGCGGCCGAGCGCGTCGCCGACCGAGGCCCAGCGGGTGCCGCCCAGGTGGATGGGGCCGGTGGGATTGGCGGAGACGAACTCCAGGTTGATCCTGGTGCCGCCCATGGCGTCCGCGGTGCCGAACTTCGCGCCCGCTTCCAGGATCTTCTCCACGATCGCACCCTGCGCGGCCTTGGCCAGGCGGATGTTCAAAAAGCCAGGTCCCGCGACTTCGGCGGCGTCGATGCCCTCGGCGGCGGTCAGCGCCTCGGCGAGCAGCGTGGCGAAATCGCGCGGGTTCATTCCCGCCTTCTTACCTACCTGCATGGCCACATTCGTGGCATAGTCACCGTGCTCGGGGTTGCGGGGACGCTCCACCTTGACCTCGTCGGGCAGGACCGAAGGGTCGGATCCACGTTCGACAAGTACCTTCGCCGCGGTAGCACGAAGGAGATCTGCAAGGTCAGCTGGAGTCACGAGTCACTATCCTATGGTCTGAGCAGGTGAACGCCGCGAGCGGGCACCACCGGGCAGGTGCCCAGCAAACGATGCGGCCGCGTCGTTTGATTGTCCGACACGTCGAAAAGAGCACAACAAGCATGCCGAGCAAGACCAGTGCCAAATCGGCCAAGGCCATCAAGGCCGCGGGCAAGTCCGCCGGGTCGTCCCGCAGGGGCGGTGGCGGCGGACTGGGCGGAAAGCGCCAGATCCCGTGGCTCATGATCGGGGCCGTCGTCTGCGTTTTCGCCCTGATCGGCGGCATCGCCTGGGTGCTCGTGCCGAAGATCCAGGACAAGCAGGAGCAGAACAAGTACACGCCGTCCGCGCAGAAGAAGGATCCCTCGGATCAGATCTCCGGCGTGGTGAAGAAGGACTACGCGGCGGGCCTGCACATCGCCGCGACCCAGCGGGTGGCCTACGACCAGGCCCCGCCCTTCGGCGGCCCGCACGACAGCTCGTGGGCGGCGTGCACCGGCGTCGTGTACCCGACGGCGATCCGCACCGAGAACGCGGTGCACTCGCTCGAGCACGGCGCGGTCTGGATCGCCTACAACCCGGACAAGCTCGACAAGGCGGGCGTCGACACGCTGTCGGCCAAGGTCAAGGGCAAGCCGTACACCCTGATGTCGCCGTACCCGGGCCTGGATTCGGCCATCTCGATGCAGTCGTGGGGCCACCAGCTCAAGCTGGACAGCGCCGATGACAAGCGCGTCACCCAGTTCATCACCGCGCTGCGGCTGAACCAGTACGCCTACCCCGAGGTCGGCGCGGACTGCGCGAACCCGACCTTCAAGACCGACAACCCGCCCGCCTTCGACCCGAGCGCCCCCGGTCCCGACGCGGTCCCGATGGACGGCACCGGCGCGACCAAGGCGCAGAACGAGATCGGCGGCACCCCGGGCATGCCCAGCATCCCCGGCTTCCCCGCCGGTATCCCGAGCCTGCCCGAGGGCACCCCGGCGCTGCCGACCGACGCCAATCTGCCCGGCGGCATCCCGACCATCCCGGCCCCGACCGACGGCCCGACGCAGCCGGAGCAGCCGGCTCCGACCCAGTAGTGCCGCCGTTCATGGCCGACGTCCCCGATCGCAGCTCCGAGCCGGATCCCGCCGCCGAGCCCGCCCAGCAGCCGCGCCGCAATCAGCGGCAGCTGCTGGCGATCCTCGGCGTGGTCGGGGTGCTGCTCGTCGGTTTCCTGGCCGGGCTCCTGGTCGGCAATCCGCTGCGGCATCAGACCGAAACGCCCGGCGCCGTGGATGTCGGCTTCTCCCAGGACATGTCGGTGCACCACACGCAGGCGGTGCAGATGTCGAGTCTGGCGCTGTCCGGGTCGGCCGACCCGGCGGTGAAGCGCCTGGCCTATGACATCCTGACCACGCAGGCCAATCAGGCCGGGCGCATGCAGGGTTGGCTGCAGCTGTGGGACAAGCCGCTCATCGCCCCCGACGGCTACATGGGCTGGATGACCGACATGTCGGCGCACCAGCATTCGGGCACGTCCATGCACGCGGGCGCGGTGCAGACCATGCCCGGTATGGCCTCGGATCAGGAGATGGCCGCGCTCGGCCAGGCCACCGGTCCGGCCCAGGACGCGCTGTTCCTGCAGCTCATGCTGCGCCACCATCAGGGCGGCATGCCGATGATCGAGTACGCGGCCCAGCGCGCCGACACCGACGCGGTGCGGTCGCTGGCGGAGAGCATGGCCAAAACCCAGCAGGGTGAGGCCGATCTGATGACGCAGATGCTCGCCGAACGCAAGGTCGCACCGCTGCCGATGAATTGAGGACCGGCGGACCGGGTGGATAGAAACGCCCGGTCCGCATCGGTTTTTGGCGCAGCGCGGCCGATGCGATACGCTTTCCCCGCCCGACCGGGAGACCGGACGGGACCATCCCCGCCCTCGTAGCTCAGGGGATAGAGCGTCTGCCTCCGGAGCAGAAGGCCGCAGGTTCGATTCCTGCCGAGGGCACCACCAAGGGCCCCGACCGTGAATGACGGTCGGGGCCTTTGTCGTTCGCACACAGCGATGCTGTCGTTCGCGCAGCACGGTGACGGCCGCGTCAGATGTCTGACTTATCGTGCCATCGTGACCGATCGGTATTCCGATTCACGGCCCTGGGCGGGAAGCTAGAGATGTGCATCGCGGTGTCCGGTTGTGCAGGAGGCAGCCGGACACCGCGAGCGCGTTCCGGGCAGACTGGTCGGCCCCGCCTTGCCGAGTGAAACACGCGCACGCCGGTATCTTCTGAGAGGTGCCGGAGAACGAGAGCGCCCGTCCAGGACAGCGGTCGCGGGGCGCTTCGCGCCCCGGAATCCGCCGCTTGTTCCCGCTGCTCGCGGCCGCCATCACCGGCTCGATCCTGGCCACACCGGCCACCGCCACACCCGTCCGGCCGGAGGAGACGACCCTCGCGTCGTTCTACGAGCCGGCCGCCGACCGGATTCCCGGGACCCACGGTTCGGTGATCCAGATCCGGCCGCTCACAGGCGAACCCGCGCTCGCCGGGGCGCGCAACTATCTGCTGATGTACCGCTCGATCGATATGCAGGGCAATCCGGTCGCGGTCACCGGCACGCTCGCGGTGCCCGACAGCACGCCGCCGCCCGGCGGCTGGCCGTTGATCTCCTGGGCGCACGGCACCACCGGCGTCGCCGACGCGTGCGCGCCCTCGCGGGACACCTCCCCCGACTTCCCCGCCCACGACTACACCTCGATGGTGCGGCGGGTGCAGGAGCGCTGGGTGGCGGCCGGGTACGCGGTCGCGCAGACCGACTATCAGGGGCTGGGCACGCCCGGGCCGCACGGCTATCTGATCGGCACCGCCGAGCAGCGCGCCGTCACCGACATGGCCAGGGCCGCACGGCAGATCGACCCCGATATCGGGACGCGCTGGGTGACGGTCGGGCATTCCCAGGGCGGGCAGGCGGCCGTCTTCACCGACGCGCAAGCCCAGCAGTGGGCGCCCGACCTGGAGCTGCTGGGCGCGGTGGCGCTGGCCCCGGCCTCACACCAGGGCATCGGCTTGCAGGCCTCGCAGCTGGCTACCACCACGGGCGTGGCGGGTACGCTGGCCCCGCTCACCGGCGGTGCGGTGTCGTTCCTGCCCTTGATCATTCGCGGCGCCCAGACGGTGGCCGAGGTGGATCCCGTCCGATTCCTCACGCCACGTGCGCAATCCATGCTGGATGAGGCCGACGATCGGTGCATCGGGCAACTGCGGCAGTCGGATTCGTGGGGCGGACTGAACGCCGACGATGTCTTCCGGCGCGACGGGGACACCGCCGCGCTGATCCGCGTGCTGAACGAGAACGACCCCACCGCCCTGTCCTTCACCCAGCCGCTGCTGGTGTTGCAGGGCCGCGCCGACACGACCGTGCCCGCACCGGGCACCGAGGCCATGGTGGTGCAGCAGCGCGCGAGCGGGCAGCCGGTGCAGTACCACGCCTATGCGGGGGTGGATCACCGCGGCGTGCTCGACGCGTCGTTCGACGACGCGCTGGCCTGGGTGAACCGCCGCTTCGGGCGCTGAGCTCAGACCGACGGCGTCCAGGCCGGATCGCGGCCGAACCAGGCGGCGAGGCGGTCATAGACGGAGGCGTCCGCGGCGATCGGCATCTCGGCGCCGAAAGCCTTTCCCGGGCCCCGGAATTCGGGCTTCAGCACCCGATGTGACCAGGCCAGGCCGTATTCGGCGAGTTCGGGGTCCAGGGTCCGGTCCTGGCCGGTGGCGCGGGCGAGATCCCAGGTGTGTGTGGCGAATTCGGCGATCTGCTGGTCGGCGCGGCCGCGCAGCGGGGCCTCCCCGCCCAGGCTGGGCACCGGCCGTTCCAGGTCGGCGGTCCGCCACTGGTCGAGCAGGGCTCGCGCGCGGGTCTGGAATTCGGCGGACCAGTCCGCGCCGACCTGCTCGGGCGGCGCTCCCCACTCGGGCATGTCGCCGCGGGCGGCGATGCGGAAGTCGCGCAGGATCTGACCGATCAGGTGGGTCACCAGTTCCCGCACGGTCCAGTCCTCGCACGGGGTGGGCTGGTCGGCCTGATCCGGGGTGACGGCGGCGATGACCTCGCCGGTCTGGGTGATCGCCCGGGCCAGGAGATCGACGGTCGGGTCCACCGGTGACGTATCGGTCATGCGGCCAGACTAGCTCCGGGGCATGACATTCCGCGGTTCATCGGCGTGGCGCGCGGCGAGCAGGGCGGCAGGCGCGGCGCCAGCCGGCCGGATCCGCCACAGCAGGTACACCCCGGCCGCACAGCCGAGAGTGACGATCAGCGCCGACCAGCCCGGCAGCGCCGAGACCACGCCGGTCGGATCCCGGTACCAGCGCGGCGAATACGCGACCCGGCCGAAGTCGCTGCCGCGCAACGCCACCACCAGGCAGGGCACGATCAGCACCGCGATGGCCACCACCGCGCTGCCCGCGCCCTTCGGCACCGCCGCGCCGAAGCAGCAGCCGATGGCGAATCCGGTGCCGACCACGCCGAGCACCGGGATCACCGAGTACTGGTGGGCCAGGTCCGCGGTGCCCGCCGCGAAGACGGCCAACGCTCCGGTCACCGCCAGCGCGAGCCACGGTGAGCGCCGCGCGCGTCCGGCGGCCAGTCCGGCCAGCAGGGCCAGCACCGGGAACGGCGCGGTCCAATCCGGCCGCGGCACCGCGATGATCGCGCTGCCCGCATTGGCCACCGCGACCGCCAGCAGCACCAGCGTGCCCTCGCGGCCCGGCAGCAGCAGGGCGGCCAGTACGGCCGCGCCGACGGTGACGGCGATCGCCGCGCCGATCTGCACGAGGGTCCCGGCGTGGCGCACGAACCATTCCGTGGACAACACGGTCGCGGTGATCACCACGAGCGCGGACAGGATGGTGCCGATGGCCAGGTCGGTGGTCTCCTCCTCGATCGCCGGATCGGGCTGTTGCAGCATGATTCCCGCGGCGAGCAGCGCGGTGGTGAGCAGCAGCAGCCATACCGGCGGGGTGCCGACCGAGGCCAATTGGATGAGCGGGTTGCCCTGGCCGTCGGCGGGCGGCAGCGAGGTCTGGTCGCCGACCAGGATCGAGCCGAGCGCGCCGATGAGGAAGGCCGCGGTCGCGAGCGGCTTGCCGAAGACCGCGACGGCCAGTGCGCCGAGCAGGATGCCCGCGAACATGGAGTCGATGTAATTGGCGGTGGTGAGGCTGTCCATGGTCGGCGCGCCCCGGTTCCAGAACTGGTCGACCAGCAGCATGACCGCGCTGCCGCAGGCGGTGATCCACGCGCTGCGTCTGCCGAGCGCGACCACCAGGGCCGCCGACACCACGGCCAGCGCGGCTCCGGCCGCCGCGGCGCGCGGCATATTGAGGACGAGCAGATCCAATTGCAGGACCGGTCCGGCGGTGGCGCCGCCGAGATCGAGGGGGGCCATCAGCAACAGTCCCGCCACGACCGCGCCGAGCAGGGCCGCGAGTGTCTCGATCGACACCGCGTAGCGCCGGATCGACAGGGGCACGGCCATGCCGGGCTGGTGTGCCAACGCGAACCTCGCGCCCATGTGTCACCTACTCCCTCGGTGATGCGACGCCTTCCGCGTACGGCGATGTCGAGCAGCTATGTGTGACCGAGGCTAACAGCCCCGAGCAGTGTGCATTCCGGGATGTGGAGTCGGTCACACGGGATCACAATCACACGAGACGTGAGGGAGATGAGAATGCGGTCGCGGGCGCCGGTTCAGGCGCAGCGGAAGCGGAACGCCGCGAGCGGGGTAGTGCCGGGCACCGAGGTGACCTCGAGCGCGGAATCGCCGTCGAGCATGCACCCGATGGGCGCGGCGACCTGAACCCGATAGCAGCCCGGCGCGCCCGCGTAGACGGCCGACCCGTCGGCGCCGGTGGTGATGGTGGCCAGGCTCGCGCCGCCGCCGCAGGGCGCGATGTCGGCGGCCACGCCCGCCATGGGGAACTGTTCGGTTCCGAAGACCGCCTGCACCTTCAGCGCCGGATCGGCGGCCGGTTCGGCGCCGGCCTGCGGGGCGAGCGCGCACGCGGCGGCGAGGGCGGACATGACGATCAGCGTGCGGCGCACCGGGTCTCCTTCGGCCTCGAGCCGAGGATTCGGCTTCCGCGCCAATATAGGTGCTTCCCAGACCATTCGGTCACATTCCGTCGACCCGGTGCACGGTGTGAGCCGACCGGGCGCACGGTGTGATCAGACCGCGGAGACGGCGTCCGGCACTGTGAACACGCCGGGCGCGGCGCCGTTGCGGGGTACGCGACCTGCGGCGGCGCACTGCTCGGAGGTGAAAGCGACCGCCGCGCCGAGGACTTCGAGGTCGACCCGGTCGCCGACCGTGGGCGCGCCGACGCTGACCCGGCGCACCTGGATCGGTTCCGGGGAGCCGTCGAGGTCGAGGGTGAGCATGACGTCCGCGCCGCGGAATTCGAGGGTGCGCACGGTGGCGCTCCCGGCGTCGCCCGCGGCAGTGGCGTGGGCCAGCAGCTGTTCGGGGCGCAGCATGATCGCGCCCTGCCCGGTCGGGGCGTTGTCCTGCACGGGAATCCGGCCCAGCAGGGTCTCGGCGGTCACCGGGCCGATGCTGGCGTCGAGCAGCACGGTGTCGCCGAGGAATCCGGCGGTGAACAGGTCCGCGGGCTCGGCGTAGACCTGCTCCGGGGTGCCGACCTGGGTGAAGCGGCCGGAGCACATGACCGCCACCTGATCGGCGAAGGACAGCGCCTCCTCCTGGTCGTGGGTGACCAGGATGCTGGTCATGCCCGCGGCGCGCAGGGTTTCGGCGACGGCCTGGCGGGTGGCGGCGCGCAGTCCGGTGTCGAGGGCGCTGAAGGGTTCGTCGAGCAGCATGAGGGCGGGTTTGCGGGCCATGGCCCGGGCCAGGGCGACGCGCTGCTGCTGGCCGCCGGAGAGCTGGTGCGGCCGCCGGTCCGCGTACGACGGGTCGAGGGAGACCATGTCGAGGAGTTCGGCCACGTGCCGCCGGTGTTTGCGGCCGGCCCCGAACCCGCCGCCCAGACCGTAGGCGATGTTCTGTCCCACGGTCAGGTGCGGGAACAGCGCGCCGTCCTGCGCCACGTAGCCGATGCGGCGGCGGTGCGCGGGCAGCGAGAAGCCTTCGCGGGTGACGGTTTCCCCGCCGATGGTGACCGCGCCCGCGTCGGGGTGCTCGAACCCGGCGATCACCCGCAGCAGGGTGGTCTTGCCGCAGCCGGAGGAGCCGACGACGGCGGTGGCGGTGCCGTCGGCGACGTCGAGGCCGATGCCGTCGAGGACCGGCGCTCCCGGCCCGAAGCTCTTGCGAACCTGGTCTACGACAAGCCGACTCACAATCCCGCCGCCTTCCTGGATTGGGTGAACAGCAGATAGGTGACCGGCACCGAGGCGATGATCATGATCAGCGCGTAGGGCGCGGCCGCGGCGTAGTCCAGTTCGCCCGACAGCTGCCAGAACTGCATGGCGAGGGTGTTGGTGCCGTTGGGGGCGAGCAGCAGGGTGGCGGTCAGTTCGGTGGCCACCGCCACGAACACCATGGCGGCGGCGGCCGCGGCGGCGGGCGCGGTCAGGCGCAGGGTGACGCGGAAGAACGTGGCGGCCGGGGACTTTCCGAGCGCCAGCGACGCCTCCTCCAGCCCGATCGGCACCTGCGCCAGCCCGGCGCGCACGCTGACCAGGGCGCGCGGCAGGAACATCAGGGTGTAGGCGGCCAGGATGGTGGCGGCGGTCTGATAGAAGACGGGCAGCCAGCGGATCGACACGGTCACCAGGGCCAGCGCGATCACGATGCCCGGCAGCGAACTGGTGATGTAGTTGGCGCCCTCGATGATTCGCGCGAACCGCGAGGTGGAGCGGACCGCGACCCAGGCCACCGGGAAGGCGCACAGGGTGGTGATCACCGCGGCGGTGGCGGCCAGACCGATGGTCTGGCCCAGGGATTCGCCGATGTCGACGGTGTTCCACACCGCCGAGCCGCCGATCTTCAGCCAGCGCCCGATGGTCCACAGCGGCACGCCCAGCGTGGCCGCCAGCGCCCCGAACAACACCAGGAGCATGGGAATCCGGCCCAGCCCCAAGCGGATCCGGTGGACACCGCGTTGCGCGCCGCCGCCGATCCGCGCGTAGCGGGCCCGCCCGCGCACGCCGGCCTCGGCGGCCAGCAGCACCAGGCACAGCACCACCAGCACGCCGGACAGGGTGCTGCCCGCGGCCCCGGCGAAGCTGGACTGGTACTGCTGGAAGATGGCGGTGGTGAAGGTGTCGAACCGGATCATGGCGAAGGCGCCGTACTCGGCGAGCAGGTGCAGCGAGATCAGCAGTCCGCCACCGAGAATCGCGAGTCGTAGCTGCGGCAGCACCACCCGCGCGAAGACGGCGAACGGTCCCGAGCCCAGTGCCCGGGCGGATTCCTCCACGGCCGGGTCGAGCCGGCGCAGGGTGGCCGCGGCGGGCAGGTACACCAGCGGGAAGTAGGAGACGGTGGCGACGAGCACGCCCGCCCACAGTCCGTGCAGCGAGGGGATGGCGCTGACCCAGCCGTAGCTGTTGACGAAGGCCGGAACCGCCAGGGGCGCGGCGAAGGCCGGTCCCCACCAGGCCGCGCCCGGCACGTCGGTGCGTTCCACGATCCAGGCCAGTCCGACGCCGAGGGTGACGCTGATCGGCACGGTGAGGACCACCAATTCGGCGGTGTTGCGCAGCAATTCGGCCACGCGCGGCCGGAAGACGAGTTCGGCGGTCTCGTGCAGGCCGGTGGAGACCAGGGTGGACACGATGTAGCCCAGTGGTACGAGCGTCGCCGCCACCATGAGCAGGGCGGCGACGGTGACGAGCGACCCGGGCCGCCAGGCGAGTGCCTTGGCGACCCGGGTCGACCCGGTGTCCCGGGTGGGTACAGCGGTCCGAGCGGTCACTTAGAGCAGGCCCGCCTGGGTCATCAGCTGGGTGACCTTCTTGGAGTCCAGCTTCGAGGGATCGATCTTGGGCGCGTCCAGCGAGGCCAGCGGCGGCAGCGCCGCGTTGGCGGCGACGTCGGAGGCCACGGGGTACTCCATGGAGTCGCCGTCGCGCAGCACCTCCTGGCCCTTCTTGGAGGTGATGTAGTTCAGGAACTTCTGGGCGTCGTTCTGATGCTTGCTCGACTTCAGCACGCCGCCACCGGAAATGGAGACGAAGGCGCCCGGGTCCTGGTTCTTGAAGTAGAACAGCTGGGTGTTTTTGCTGTTCTCCTTGGTCTTGGCCTGATCCTTGAACCAGTAGTAGTGGTAGATCACGCCACCGTCGAACTGGCCGGAGTTGACGCCCTTCATGACGGTGGTGTTGTTCTGCGAGATGACCGCGTTCTCCTTCATGCCCGCGAGCCAGGAGAGGGTCGCCTCCTCACCCTTCTGGGCGAGCAACGCGGCCACGATGGCCTGGAAGTCCGCGCCCGCGGCGGCGCCGCTCCAGCGGCCCTTCCACTGCGGCTGCGCCAGGTCCAGCAGCGACTTGGGCAGCTGGTCGGCGGGGAGCTTGCCGGTGTTGTAGACGAAAACGGTGGAGCGCGCGGCGATTCCGGTCCACTTGCCGGTGGAGGGGCGGAACTGCTCGGGTACCTGGCCGAGGGTGTCCTTGTCGACGTCGGCGAACAGGCCGGCGTGCTCGACCAGCGCCATGGCCGGGGAGTTCTCGGTGATGAAGACGTCGGCCTTGGAGTTCTTGCCCTCGGCGACGATCTGGTTGCCCAGGTCGGTGTCACCGCCGTTGCGGATGGTCACCTTGATGCCGGTGTCCTTGGTGAACGCGTCGATCCACTCCTTGGTGAGGGATTCGTGCTGTGCGTTGTAGACCAGGATCTCGTTGTCCTCGTCGGAGGAGCTGGAGCATGCCGTGGTCGCGCCGAGCACCGCGATCGCCGCCAATGCGCCGGACACCAGTTTCCATCGAGCCGCCGTCATGACCGTCCTTCCACTCGACGCTGAGGTTTGCCTAACCAACGTACCGTCCCACGTCACGGGTGGAAATGCCACCCCGCCGACGAAACCGAATCGCTGTAATCTGCCCCTCGATGACTCGGCACAGGCGCACCCCTCTCACCATCGGCATCGGCATCGCGGCCGCGGTTCTCGTCGGCGGCGGCATCGCTACCGCGATGACGTTGAACGGCAAGGACTCCGCGCCGAGCGACGCCAAGCGGATCGAGACCACGCTGCGCGATTTCTACGCAACCCTCTCCACCGGCGGCGCGTCCCAGGCTGTCGGCCAGACCTGCGCGGGCGACCGCGCCCAGTACCAGGGACTGCCCGAAGCCCAGCGCAAGGCCATGGACCAGGGCAAGGTCAGCATGAAGGTGGATTCGGTGGAGGGCGTCACCGTCACCGGCGACCGCGCCACCGCCGTCACCCTCGGCACCCTCTCGCTGCCCGGCGCCGCCGACAGCCAACGGTCCACCAACGAACACCTCCGCAAGGAAGACGGTGTATGGAAGGTCTGTTCCACCGACGCGAAGTAGGACCGGCATGAGCTGCTGCGGCCCGAATCGACGCCAGGCCCTGGGCCTGCTCGCGGCGGCCGCGGCGCTCCCGCTCGTCCACCCGGGTCCGGCCCGGGCCCACGCCGATTCGCCGATCGCGACCGATCTGGAGGTCGTCACGATCACCGAGCGGTCGGCGGTCCTGACCTGGACGACTTTCGGTGCGGACGGGCTGCCCGCGGAGACCGACGGCGAGGTCTGGCTCGGTCCGGCCGACGGTTCGGGCCTGCGGCGGGTCTTCGGCGACGCGCGGCCGACGGCCTACCACTACGCGGAGGTCACCGGCCTCGAGCCCGGCCGCGCGTATCGGTTCGAGGCCCGCTCGGCGGGCATTCCGGCCGCGCCCGCGCTGAATGTGGCCACCCGACTGCCGGATACGCCGGAATCGCGGGGCGTCTTCACCACGCTGGTGCCGCCACCCGGCCGGCTGCTGCGAACCCTGGCGCTGTCCAATGACATTCATCTGGGTGAGGAGGTCAGCGGGATCATCGCCGCGGGCCTGCCCCCGGGCCTGCGCCAAGAGCCCGGTCTCGCACCGTATCCCGAGGTCATGCTGACCGCGCTGCTCGATGATATGCACCGGCCCGATCGCGCGGTCGACCATCTGGTGCTGGCCGGTGACCTGACCGCGGAGGCCACGCCCGAGCAGGTGCGCGGCGTGCACGCCCACCTCGCGAAGTGGGGTGCGCCGGGCCGGGATTGGTTCGCGGCCCGCGGCAATCACGACCGCCCGCACGTCGGGTCCGATTACGCGGAGTGCGCCCCGTACGCCGACCACCACGACTGCTGGGCCGATTCCTTCGGGCCCCGGCAGCGATTGGCGGCCCACGAGGTCGGTGAACTGCGCCTGATCGCGCTGGACACCACGCAGCTCGACGGGTCCGGCGGCATCCTGGAGCGGCCTCAGCTCGACGAGCTGCGCGACCGGCTCACCGCCGATCCCGACCGTCCCACCCTGGTTTTCGGCCACCACCCGGTCACCACCGAGTCCGGCTGGTCGAATCTGGCGGGCCCGGGTTTCATCCTCGACGCCGCGAATGCCGCCGAGCTGCAATCGATCTACCGCGACGCCCCCGGCGTGTTCCTGCACCACGCGGGCCACACCCACCGCAATCGCCGCACCCGCCCCGACCTGCCGATCCCGGTCGACTTCCTGGAAGTGGCCGCGACCAAGGAATACCCGGGCGGCTACACCCTGCTCCGGCTGTTCGAGGGCGGGTACATGGCCAATTTCCACAAGACGCGGACCGAGGACGCGCGCCGCTGGAGCAGCCGGTCCCGGGGCGAATACTTCGGGCTGCTACCCGAGTACACGCTCGGTTCCACGGCCGAGCGCAACTACACCGTGCTGCGCGACCTTTCGGGTCTCAGCCGTTCCTGAGCGTCCGGCGGCAGGAGGAAAAGGGAACGCTTCCCTGGGCTGATTGCCCGGGAGGCGTTCTCCGATGGAGCGAGCGGCGGGAGTCGAACCCGCGTACACGGCTTTGCAGACCGCCACCTGGCCACTCGGTCACACCCGCATCGGCGAGGTCCATAGTGCGCCGGTTCGGGTCCGGGACCGAGGGTTTGAATCACCGTGATTGCTATGGGGCGGCCCGAGCGCTTCGCGACATGCGATGATCAGGGCATGTCGCGTCCCCGTCCGCTGCCGCTCGATCCGATCGAGGAGGCGCACCGCCAGTGGACCGAGCACGGCTGGGGCGAGGTCGCGGACGGGATGGCGGCGGTCACCTCGCTGGTGCGGGCGCAGCAGATCGTGATGGCGCGGGTCGACGAAGCACTGAAGCCGTCCGGTTTGACCTTTTCGCGGTATGAGCTACTGATGTTGCTGAGTTTCAGCAAAACCGGTGCGCTGCCGATGGCGGTGGCGAGCGCTCGGCTGCAGGTGCATCCGACCTCGGTCACCAATACGGTGGACCGGCTGGAGGCGGCCCAGTTGGTGAAGCGTGTGCCACATCCCAGTGACCGGCGGGCAACGCTCATCGAAATCACTGGGGCCGGAAGAGAATTGGTGGCCAAGGCCACCACCGAACTGAACCGGCGGGTTTTCGCCGAGACCGGTTTGGCGCCGGAACGATTGCAGCTGCTGCTGCAATTGCTGGCGGAGTTCCGGCAGAGCGCGGGCGACTTCGACCCCGGTAGCTCGCCCACCCGATGGGCCGGTCAGTAACCACCCAGCGACCCAGCAGCCAATTTCCTGCGTCATAGTCTTGGCTTCGGCCCGCAAAGGGTTCACCATTGAGGCCATGGTGCTGGTCCTGGGGGTGTCGGCGGGCGCTGCTGGCGCACGCGCCATGCTCACCCATTCCGACCAGCCTCACCTGCCTCCCATCGACCGGTGCAAGGTCCTACGCCGGGCCGGCGGCGGGAGCATGGCGGAGGCGGTCTTCGAGGCCATCCGCCTGATGCGGAAGTCGGCGGACGAGCGTGACGAGTTCATCACCGGTATCGCGGTCGCCTGCCGCAGCACCAACCATGCCGAGGCCGTCCGCACCGCCGCGGGCCGCAATCGCCTGACCGTCATCGACGAGCCGGTGGCTCAGCTCAGATATCTGCGCTTCACCAGGAAGCTCCCCACCGAGGGCTCGATCCTGCTGTACGACCTCGGCGCGTCCGGGCTGACCCTCACCCAGATCGACTGCCGAAACGATGCCGTCCTGGCCACCAAGCGCAGCACCGTCCTGGGCGGGGACGGCCACGACGCCCTGCTGCGCTGGCTGCTCACCCGCGGCGGCGTCACCCTGGACCTGGCCGATACCCGCCGTCAGAAGGAAGCCCTGGCCTCCGAACGCGTGCTGGCCGTCTGCGACCCGATCTCCGGGCAGCGCGCCGTGGTCACCCGCAGCGATTTCGCCGAGCTGGTCGAGGCGGGCATCCATCATTCGGCGTCGTTCGTCCGCCACATGATCGACGAGACCGGCATCCGGCCCGCGGGCCTGGCCCTGCTCGGCGGCTGCACCCGCAACAAGAGCATCCGCGACGAGCTGAGACTCCAGCTGGGCTACCCGATGATCTACGATCCGGAGCCCGATTTCGTGTCCACCCGCGGCGCGGTCCTGCTGGCCGCCGAACGCCCGTCGGCCCGCAGCATCCGCAGCGTGCACCTGGCCCCGGGCGCCACTCCCGTCGAGGCCCCTGTCGCCCCCGTCTCCCGCCGCAAACTCGTTGCGGCGGTGGCGGTTACCGCCACGCTCGGCGGCACCATCGTCGGCGGGCTGGCCATGAACCGGGACGGTGGCGGCCACACCGACGGCAAACCGCCGACCGTCGAGGTGGTCGGCCCACCCAAACACGGCTGAGGCCACCGGAATTCCCCCACGCCCGTTACCCCGGCCTGCGCCTGATCCCCGCCCGCCGGCCAATCCCCGCCCGCCGGCCGATGGCGCACGGCACGAGGCACGCCCGGCAATCCCCGCTCCCCCTCGACAACGTGCCCCGCTGCCGTGAGGCAGCGGGGCACGAGAGCTCCGAGAGTTGGTGCGGCGCTTACTTGTTGGTGAAGTTGGCCGGGCGCTTCTCGACGAAGGCGGTCATGCCTTCCTTCTGGTCGTCGGTCGCGAACAGCGAGTGGAAGACGCGACGCTCGAAGCGCAGGCCCTCACCGAGGGTGGTCTCGAAGGAGCGGTCCACAGCTTCCTTGGCGATCATCACCGACGGCAGCGACATGGAGGCGATGGTCTCGGCGACCTCCATGGCGGTGGCGACCAGTTCGGCGGCCGGGACGATGCGCGAGACCAGACCCGCGCGCTCGGCCTCCTCGGCGCCCATATTGCGGCCGGTGAGGATGAGGTCCATGGCCTTGGCCTTGCCGACGGCGCGGGTGAGGCGCTGCGAGCCGCCCATGCCGGGGATGACGCCGAGCTTGATCTCGGGCTGCCCGAACTTGGCGGTGTCGGCGGCGAGCAGCAGGTCGCACATCATGGCGAGTTCGCAGCCGCCGCCGAGGGCGTAGCCGGCGACCGCGGCGATCAGCGGCTTGCGGAAGGCGGCGACGCGGTCCCAGCCACCGAAGTGGTCGGTCACGAACATGTCCATGTAGGACTTGGTCTGCATCTCCTTGATGTCCGCGCCGGCCGCGAAGGCCTTCTCGGATCCGGTCAGCACGACCGCGCCGATCTCGTTGTCGTTCTCGAGCTCGTCGAGCGCCGCCGAGATGTCGGACAGGACCTGCGAGTTCAGCGCGTTCAGGGCCTTCGGCCGGTTGAGCGTGATGAGCGCGACGCGGCCCTTGCGCTCCAGCAGAATGGTCTCGAAGTTGGTCACGCCGTCTCCCCTTCAGATCGCTTACGGATATCGGTGACGATAGCCGAGAAGTCCTTGCCCGCTTCTTCCTGGTTGAAGCGGTTGTAGATCTCGGCCGCGAGCTGACCGATCTGCCCGTCCACGGCGTTGGCGCGCAGCGCGTTGGCGGCGAGCCCCAGGTCCTTGGACATGAGCGCGGTCGCGAAGCCCGGCTGGTAGTCATTGTTGGCGGGGCTGGCCGGAACCGGTCCCGGCACCGGGCAATACGAGGTCAGCGCCCACGACTGGCCCGAGGCGGTGGACACCACGTCGAAGAACTTGTCGTGGGTCAGGCCCAGCTTCTCGCCCAGCACGATGGCCTCGGACAGCCCGATCATGGAGATGCCCAGCAGCATGTTGTTGCAGATCTTGGCGGCCTGCCCGACGCCCGCGCCGCCGCAGTGCACGACCTTGCCGCCCATCACCTCGAGCAGCGGCAGCGCCGCGGCGAAGTCGGCGTCCGCGCCGCCCACCATGAAGGTGAGGGTGCCCGCCGCCGCGCCCGCCACGCCGCCGGAGACGGGGGCGTCGAGGGCCCGATGTCCCGCCGCCACAGCGAGTTCCGCGGCCTGCTTGGCGTCGCCGACGTCGATGGTGGAGCAGTCGACGAACAGGGTGCCCGGCTTGGCGGCCGGCAGGATGTCGCCGTAGAGGTCGAGCACGATGCGGCCGTTGGGCAGCATGGTGATCACGATGTCGGAGGCCGACACGGCTTCGACGGCGGTGGCGACCACGGTCGCGCCGTCGCGGCGGGCCTGGTCCTGCGCGGCGGGCACGGGGTCGAAGGCGAGGACGTCGTATCCGGCCTTGACCAGGTTGGCGGCCATCGGCCCGCCCATGTGGCCGAGTCCGAGGAACGCGACCTTGGTGTTGTTGCTCATCATTCGTCCTTAGCTGCGGCCAAACCCAATTCGCGATCGCCGAGCGCGCCGAAGTAGGCGTCGACGTCGGCGTCGGTGACGTCCGCCAGGGTGGCGGGCGACCACTGCGGGTTGCGGTCCTTGTCGATGACCTGGGCGCGAATGCCTTCCACCAGGTCGTGGGTGTTCAGGGCGGCGACGGAGACCCGGTATTCCTGGTTCAGCGCCGTCTCGAGGTCGGCGGCCCGGCGCGCCTCGCGCAGGGAGCGCAGCGTGACCTTCAGGGCCACCGGGGATTTCGTCAGCACGTCGGCGGCGGCCTTGGCGGCCTCGGCGCGGCCGTCGATCTCGAGCCGGTGCACGATCTCCTCGACGGTGTCGGCGCCGTAGCAGGCATCGATCCAGTCCTGCTGGGCCACGAACTCCGAAACCGGTGCGGGCTGCGCGAATTTCGCGATGGCCACCTCGACCTCGGTGGTCGCCAGCGCCTCCAGCAGTGCGGGCAGGTGTTCCGAGGGCACGAAGTGGTCGGCGAAGCCGGCCGCGATGGCGTCACCGGCGGACATGCGCGCGGTGGTGAGCGCGATGTGGGTGCCGATCTCGCCGGGCGCGTGCGCCAGCAGCCAGGTGCCGCCCACGTCGGGGATGAAGCCGATGCCGGTCTCGGGCATGCCGACCATGGACCGCTCGGTCACGATGCGGTGCGAGGCATGGCCGGACAGGCCGACGCCGCCGCCCATGACGATGCCGTCCATGATCGCGACGTACGGCTTCGGGTAGCGCTTGATCAAGGCGTTGAGGATGTACTCGTCGCGCCAGAACTTGCCGCTGGGCGAGTCGGCCGCGACCTGCGGCGAATCACCCCCGGCCACAGTGGCCTTGGCGTCATTGTGGATGGCGACGATATCGCCGCCCGCGCACAATCCGCGCTCGCCCGCGCCTGTCAGCACGACCGCGCGCACCGCGTCGTCGTCCGCCCAGGCCCGCAGCGCGTCCAGGATGGTCAGCGCCATCGGGTGATTGAGCGCATTGATGGCCCGGGGCCGGTTGAGCGTGATCAGGCCGAGCCCATCACGCCGCTCGATCAGAACCTCGGGTTCCTTCACGCCTTCGCTCATGCTGCTCCTACCACCGAGCGGGCGACGACCACCCGCATGATTTCGTTCGTGCCCTCGAGGATCTGATGCACCCGCAGGTCGCGGACGATCTTCTCGATGCCGTATTCGGCCAGGTAACCGTAGCCACCGTGCAGTTGCAGGGCCTTGTTGGCCACCTCGAACCCGGCATCGGTGGCGAACCGCTTGGCCATGGCGCACAGCTCCACCTTGTCGGGGGCGTCGGCGTCCAGGGCGGCCGCGGCGCGCCACAGCAGGGTGCGGGCGGCCTCCAGGGAGGTCCGCATGTCGGCCAGCTCGAATTGCAGGGCGGTGTTGTCGAGTAGTCGCGAGCCGAAGGCCTTGCGCTGGGCCATATAGGCGACTGTCCGGTCCAGCGCGGCTTGCGCGCCGCCCATCGAGCAGGCGGCGATGTTCAGCCGCCCGCCATTGAGCCCGTTCATGGCGATGCGGAAGCCGTCGCCCTCGGAGCCGAGCAGGTTGGCCACCGGCACCCGCGCGTCCTCGAGGATGACCTGCCGGGTGGGCTGGGCGTTCCAACCCATCTTCTTCTCGTTCGGCCCCACCGACAGACCCGGGGTGTCCGCGGGCACGATGAGCGCCGAGATCCCGCGCGCCCCTTCGGTTCCGGTGCGAACCATCATGACGTAGACGTCATTGGACCCGGCCCCGGAGATGAACTGCTTGGCGCCGTTGAGGATGTAGTCGTCGCCGTCGCGAACGGCCTTGGTGCTCAAGGCCGCCGCGTCGGATCCGACGCCCGGTTCGGTCAGCGCGTAGGACGCCAGCAGATCCATGGAGGTCAGGCCCGGCAGCCACCGATTGCGTTGCGTCTCATCGCCGTAGGTGTCGATCATCCACGTCGCCATGTTGTGGATGGAGATGTAGGCGGCGACCGACGGGCAGCCGGTGGCGAGCTGCTCGAAGATGCGCACGGCGTCCAGCCGCCGCAGCTGGGAGCCGCCCACGTCCTCGCGCACGTAGATGCCGCCCAGGCCGAGCGAGCCCGCCTTGCGCAGCACGTCCACCGGGAAGTGCTTGCGCTCGTCCCATTCCAGGGCATTGGGCGCGAGCAGCTCGTCGGCGAAGGAGCGGGCGGTCTCGACGATCGCCTTCTCGTCCTCGTCCAGTACGAACATCAGCGTCAGTCCATGGTCGGGATGACGAAGGCGTTGGCGGCGGAGCCGCCCGAGGACGCGGTCTCCTTTCCGCCTGCCGGCCAGCGCTGCGTCACCGTCTTGGTCTTGGTGTAGAAGCGGATCGAGTCCGGGCCGTGCTGGTTGAGATCGCCGAAGCCGGACCGCTTCCAGCCGCCGAAGGTGTGGTACGCGATCGGCACCGGGATCGGGACGTTGATGCCGACCATGCCGACCTGCACGCGGGCCGCGAAGTCGCGGGCGGTGTCGCCGTCGCGGGTGAAGATGGCGACGCCGTTGCCGTACTCGTGCTCGTTGGGCAGGCGCAGCGCCTCTTCGTAGTCCTTGGCGCGGACCAGGGCCAGCACGGGGCCGAAGATCTCTTCCTGGTAGATCCGCATCTCGGGGGTGACATTGTCGAACAGCGAAGCGCCCGCGAAGAATCCGTCCTCGCCGCCCTCGACCACCAGGCCGCGGCCGTCGATGACCAGCTCCGCGCCCTCGTCGACGCCGATCTGCACGTAGTTGTTCACGCGGTCCACGCCGTCACGGCCGACCAGCGGGCCGAAGTCGGCGCCCGGGTCGTCGGAGAGGCCGACGTTCAGCTTGCCGATGCGCTCGACGAGCTTGGCGCGCAGGCGATCCGCGGTCTCCTCGCCGACCGGCACCGCCACCGAGATGGCCATGCAGCGCTCGCCCGCGGAGCCGTAGCCCGCGCCGATGAGCTGGTCGGCCACATCGTCGAGGTCGGCGTCGGGCATCACGATGGCGTGGTTCTTGGCGCCGCCGAAGCACTGGGCGCGCTTGCCGTTGGCGGTGGCGGTCTCGTAGATGTACTGCGCGATCGGGGTGGAGCCGACGAAGCCGACGGCCTTGATCCGCTCGTCGTTCAGCAGCGTGTCGACCGCTTCCTTGTCGCCGTTGACGACATTGAAGATGCCCGCGGGCAGTCCGGCCTCGAGGAACAGCTCGGCCAGGCGCAGCGGCACCGAGGGGTCACGCTCGGAAGGCTTGAGCACGAAGGCGTTTCCGCAGGCGAGGGCGGGTCCGGCCTTCCACAGCGGGATCATGGCCGGGAAGTTGAACGGGGTGATGCCGGCGACCACGCCGAGCGGCTGGCGCATGGAGTAGACGTCGATGCCGGTGCCGGCGCTCTCGGTGTACTCGCCCTTGAGCAGGTGCGGGATGCCGACGGCGAATTCGATCACCTCGAGGCCGCGCTGGATGTCGCCCTTGGCGTCGGCGATGGTCTTGCCGTGCTCGGCGGAGAGCAGGGCGGCCAGCGAGTCCATCTCGTCCTGCACCAGGGTCAGGAACTTCATGAGCACACGGGCCCGCTTCTGCGGGTTGGTGGCGGCCCAGGCGGGCTGCGCGGCGGCCGCGTTCGCGATGACCGCCTCGACCTCACTCTTGCTCGCCAGCGGTACCCGCGCCTGGACCTGCCCGGTGCTCGGGTTGAAGACATCCCCGAATTTGCCGGAGGTTCCCGGTACGTGCTTGCCGTCGATGAAGTGAGTCAGTTCGCGAACCATGCCAGTCCTGTCTCGAAGCTTGCGCGCCATTTGCGCGGTATGTGGCGATCCTATAGTTGGACATCCAAGTATTGGCTGTGGGATAATTCACAGCACCTACAGGCTCTCCGTGCGGAGGATTGGCATGCCAGATCTGCATGTCCCGGTAAATCCAGTGCGGTTCGTGACCGCCGCTGCGCTCTTCGATGGCCATGACGCGGCCATCAACATCATGCGAAGAATCCTCCAGGCGCAGGGGGCGGAGGTGATTCATCTGGGGCATAACCGGGCCGTGCGCGAGGTCGTGGACGCGGCCGTCACCGAGGACGTGCAGGGGGTGGCCGTCAGCTCGTATCAAGGCGGGCACATCGAGTACTTCGAGTACCTGGCGCAGGCTTTGACAGAGGCCGGGGCCGGGCACGTGAAGATCTTCGGCGGGGGCGGCGGGGTGATCGTTCCCGAGGAGATCTCCCGGCTGCGGGAGTCGGGGGTGACCATCTTCTCCCCCGAGGACGGGCAGCGGCTCGGGCTGCCGGGCATGATCAATCAGCTGATTTCGGCGTGCGACGTGGATCTCTCACAGACACCCGCCCCCGTCGACGCAGTGCTGAGCGGCGATCGGGCGGCCTTGGCCCGCACGCTCACCTGCCTGCAACAGGGGACGCTGCCGCAAGACGACCTGGCCGCCCTGACGGCCGCGGCGGCGGCGCGGCAGGTGCCGGTGCTCGGCATCACCGGGACCGGCGGCTCCGGAAAGTCCTCCCTCACGGACGAACTCGTGCGGCGGCTGCGCACCGACCAGCAGGACAAGCCGCGGGTCGCGATCCTGGCGGTGGACCCCACCCGGCGACGCGGCGGCGGCGCGCTGCTCGGCGACCGGATCCGGATGAACGCCCTGGACGGGGAACGCGTCTACTTCCGGTCCCTGGCCACCCGGGGCGAGCGGGAGGTGCCGAAAAATATCGACGCCATGCTGATCGCCTGCAAGGCAGCGGGATTCGACCTGGTGATCCTGGAAACCCCCGGCATCGGGCAGGGTGACGCGGCCATCGCCGAGCACGTGGACGTGTCGCTGTACGTGATGACGCCGGAGTTCGGGGCGGCCTCCCAGCTCGAGAAGATCGACATGCTCGACTTCGCGGATGTGGTGGCCATCAACAAGTTCGAGCGGCGCGGGGCCGAGGACGCGCTCCGGGACGTATCGCGGCAGCTGGTGCGCAATCGCGAGGACTTCCACGCCCTGCCCGAGGACATGCCGGTGTTCGGCACCAGCGCGGCCACGTTCAACGACGACGGCGTGACGGCGCTCTACCACCATCTGACCGGGTTGCTCGCCGAGCGCGGGCTGCCGCTTCAGGAGGGCGTGCTGCCCCGGGTGGAGACCCGCGCCTCGACGCGATTCGCGCAGATCATTCCGCCCGCGCGGGTGCGCTACCTGGCCGAGATCGCCGAGACGGTCCGGGATTACCACGCGGCGACGGCCCGGCAGCTCGAGGCGGCGCAGCGGGTGCAGCGCGTCGAGCAGGTGCTCGCCGAACTGCCGGACGACGAATCCGTGAGCGATCTGCTCGCCCGGGCGGAGCGGGAGCTGGCGCCCGAGAACGCCGCCCTGCTGGCGGAATGGCCCGCCGTCGCGGAGTCCTATCGCGGCGAGGAGCAGGTGGTGCGGGTCCGGGACCGGGAACTGCGGACCACGCTGCGCCGGGAGACCCTGTCCGGCAGCTCGATTCCGCGGGTGGCGCTCCCCCGCTTCACCGATCACGGTGAACTGCTGCGGTTCCTGCGGTCGGAGAATCTGCCCGGGCGGTTCCCGTTCACGGCCGGGGTGTTCCCGTTCAAACGGGACAACGAGGATCCGGCGCGCATGTTCGCGGGCGAGGGCGACGCGTTCCGCACCAATCGGCGGTTCCGGGTGCTGTCCGAACACGCCGACGCCAAACGGCTTTCGACGGCGTTCGACTCGGTGACCCTGTACGGGCACGATCCGGCCGAGCGGCCCGATATCTACGGCAAGGTCGGCACGTCCGGGGTCTCCATCGCCACGCTCGACGATATGAAGGCGCTGTACGCCGGGTTCGATCTGGACGCGCCCAGCACCTCGGTGTCCATGACCATCAACGGGCCCGCGCCGACCATCCTGGCCTACTACCTCAATGCCGCCATCGATCAAGCGCGCGAGGAGTTCTCGGCCGAGCAGGGCCGCGAACCCACCGACGCGGAGGCCGCGGACCTGCGCGCCCGCACCCTGGCCACCGTGCGCGGCACCGTGCAGGCCGACATCCTCAAGGAGGATCAGGGCCAGAACACCTGCATCTTCTCCACCGAGTTCAGCCTGCGCATGATGGCCGATATCCAGGAGTGGTTCGTGCGCAACGGTGTTCGCAACTTCTACTCGGTGTCCATCTCCGGCTATCACATCGCCGAGGCCGGGGCGAACCCGATCAGCCAGCTGGCCTTCACCCTCGCCAACGGCTTCACCTATGTGGAGGCGTATCTGGCGCGCGGCATGGACATCGACGATTTCGCGCCCAACCTGTCGTTCTTCTTCTCCAACGGGATGGACGCCGAATACTCGGTGATCGGCCGGGTGGCGCGGCGCATCTGGGCGATCGCCATGCGCGACGAGTACGGGGCCGGCGAACGATCGCAGAAGCTCAAATACCACGTGCAGACCTCCGGGCGGTCGCTGCACGCACAGGAGATGAGCTTCAACGACATTCGCACCACCCTGCAGGCGCTGATCGCGATCTACGACAACTGCAACAGCCTGCACACCAATGCCTACGACGAGGCGGTCACCACGCCCACCGAGGAATCGGTGCGCCGGGCGCTGGCCATCCAGCTCATCATCAACCGGGAGTGGGGGCTGGCGATGAACGAGAACCCGCTGCAGGGCAGCTTCGTCATCGACGAGCTCACCGATCTGGTGGAGGAGGCGGTGCTGCGGGAGTTCGAGCGGATCAGCGAACGCGGCGGGGTGCTGGGCGCGATGGAGACCGGGTATCAGCGCGGCCGGATCCAGGACGAGTCCATGCTCTACGAGCGCCGCAAGCACGACGGGAGCCTGCCGCTGATCGGAGTCAACACCTTCCGCAATACGCACGAGGAAGAACACCGGGTACTGGAATTGGCGCGCGGCACGGAGGCCGAGAAACAGTCTCAGCTGCAACGAGTCAGCGAATTCACCGAGCGACATCGCGACGAGGCCCCGGCCGCGCTGGCCCGGCTCGCGGCGGCCGCGGCGAGCGACGAGAACGCCTTCGAGGTATTGATGGACGCCGCGCGGGTGTGCACGCTGCAGCAGGTCACCGACACCTTCTTCACCGTGGGTGGCCAGTATCGCCGCAACGTTTGACCACTCCCGGGCCCGCTGACCGACAGCGCCCCGCTATATCTCGAAATATAGCGGGGCGCTATTGCTTTCACCCGCGATCCCACACTGGCGAGTGCTAACACCGCCCAGGGTGTATGGCAATTTCCGATCGGCAGCAATTTCTCGGCTATACCGGAACTGTTCGGTTCGATTGCGGCTGACAGGAAGACGATCATGCGTAGAACGACCATGAGAACCACCGCCAAGCTCGCCACCATCACCATGTCGCTCGCCGCGGCAGCCACCCTGTTCGCCGGCGCGGCCAACGCCGAGGCCCCCGACAGCGCGCCGATCCAGGTCACCCCGGTCTCCGAGGGCATTCCGCTGGATCCGGTGGCCACCAACCCGAACGCGATGTTCCCGGACCCGGCCCTCAACGGCGCGGCCGCGGGCGCCCTCACCGGAAGCGCGGGCGGCGCGGCACTCGGCTCGGTCGTCGGCTCCATCCCCGGCGCGCTGGGCGGCTCCGCCCTGGGCGCCCTGATCGGCGGCGGCATCGGCGCGCTGGTCGGCCTGCTCGATCCCAACGCCATCCCGCAGGTGCTGCCGTAACGCACCGCCACACCTCCCCGGGCAAACTCCGTGCCGCGTTCGCTCGGGCGAGCGCGGCACGAGCGTCTCTGTGGAACAATCCGGACAGGCTGACCCCGACGGAAGGCACCCCATGGAGTTTGCGGGAATGACCGTGGTGGACGCGCACATTCACCAGTGGGATCCGATGACCACGCCGCGCGAGTTCAGCGGCCTGGCGAAGCTGTTCCGATACGTACCGGTGCCGGTCGACTGGGCCAAACGGCTCGCGCCGCGCCGCGATCGCGAGTTCGTGGGGGACCCCACGCCGTTCATGCGCCCCTATCTGCCACGCGACTACGACTCCGATGCGGGCGAGGTGCCGGTCGAGGCGATCGTGCACATCGAGGTGGAATGGGTCGGCAACGGCCCGCTCGGGCCCGTCGACGAGACCCGGTGGGTGGCAAGCCTGCCGTGGGGCGTGGATACCCCCGCCCTGGGCGCGATCATGGGCGCGGCCGACCCCGTCACTCCCGAATTCGCCGAGTTGCTGGACGCGCATCAGGCCGCGTCCCCACTGTTCCGGGGCGTGCGCACCCGCGTCGAATACCACCCGGATCCGGATGTGCGGGCGACCTGCGAGGCGCCGGGCAAACTCACCTCCACCGCCTTCCTCAACGGGTTCGGCGCACTGGCCGACCGCGGGCTCGCGTTCGAGGCATGGGTGTACTCCGGCCAGCTGCCCGAGGTGACGGCGCTGGCCGAGCGGTATCCGGGCACCACCATCGTGCTCAACCATCTCGGCACGCCCGCGGGCGTTTTCGGGCCGGTCGGGCGAGAGACCGGCAGGAATCCGGGCCGGCGGCGCGAGCTGTTCCTGCGCTGGCGCGACGACCTCACCGCGCTGGCCGCGCACCCCAATGTGGTGGCCAAGGTGAGCGGGCTGATGATGCCCATCCTCGGCCACCCGGTGCCCAAACGCGGCGAGCCGACGCCGGTTCCGGTACTGGTGGAACGGATTTCGCCGATGCTGGAGCACGCGCTGGACGTCTTCGGCTCCGACCGGCTGATCTGGGGCTCGAATTTCCCGGTGGACAAGCCGATTACGAGCATCCCGAACGCCGCGAACGCGGTGGCCACCGCGCTGGCCGGGCACGGGGCCGACGACAAGGCCATCGAGCAGGTGTTCCGCCGCAATGCCGAACGGATCTACGGGCTCGACATGCTCTGATCCGGTCGGGTGCTCCGAATTTGCCGGGTCCGGCCGTGGCCGAGCGTCACGCTGGCTATCGTGATGCGCCATGGAGCGGATCCTGCGGATCGGAATGGGTTTCTGGGAGTCCCGGACCTTGCTCAGCGCCGTCGAACTCGGGGTGTTCACGGTGCTCGGGCATCGCCAGCTGACCGCCGAGCAGCTGCGGCGCGAACTCGGCCTGCACCCGCGGTCCGCCCGTGACTTCTTCGACGCGCTCGTCGCCATGGAGATGCTGCGGCGCACCGACGGCCGGTACGCCAACACCGCCGACACCGCCACCTATCTGGACAGCACCGGCAGCGAGTACATCGGCGGCTTCCTGGAGATGGCGGCGGCACGGCTGTATCCCTTCTGGGGCCATCTGACCGAGGGCCTGCGCACCGGGCTACCCCAGAACGAGGCCCGCGAGGGCCGTGACTTCACCGAGCTGTACCAGGATCCCGAGCGGCTCTACGACTTCCAGCGCGCCATGACCGGGCTGTCACTGCCCGGCGCGCACGTCATCGCCGAGGTCTTCCCGTGGCAGCGCTGGAAGACCGTCGCCGATATCGGCACCGCCCAGGGCGCGCTGCTACGCACCGTCCTGGAGACCAATCCGCACCTGCACGGCATCGGCTACGACCTGGCCCCCGTCGAGCCGATCTTCACCGAGTACATTGCCCCGGTGGCGGATCGGAGCAGCTTCCGGGCCGGGGACTTCTTCGCCGAGGAGCTGCCCGAGGCCGATGTCCTGGTCTTCGGCCACATCCTGCACGACTGGG
This sequence comes from Nocardia sp. NPDC004151, assembly GCF_042874235.1. Classification (NCBI taxonomy): domain Bacteria; kingdom Bacillati; phylum Actinomycetota; class Actinomycetes; order Mycobacteriales; family Nocardiaceae; genus Nocardia; species Nocardia sp. NPDC004151. The sequence continues at coordinate 53,081 of NZ_JBIAMR010000024.1, forward strand.
ATCTCGACACCAAGCGCATGCTGCTGGAGAAGGCCTACCGAGCGCTGCCCGAGGGCGGCGCGATCCTGATCTACGAATCCCTCATCGACGATGATCGCCGCACCAATCTGCCCGGCCTGCTGATGAGCCTCAACATGCTGATCGAGACGCCCGGCGGCTTCGACTACACCGCGACCGACCTGCGCGGCTGGCTCGCCGACGCCGGGTTCCACGACCCGCAGACCGAGCACCTCGCCGGGCCGGAATCGATGGTGTGGGCCGTCAAGTAGCGGCCGCCGGGGTTTCGGTCAGGGCAGGGCCAGGTATTCCGCGCCGAGCAGATCGGCCGCGTGGCTGACGTGATCGACGATGCGGGCGGCGTCGGCCTCGATGATCCCGGCCCGCCAGGCGGTCAGCAGTTCGATGAAGCCGCCGATGCTCATCAGCACGCCCATGCGCAGGTCGGATTCGTCGACGCCCGGGCGCAGGTACGGGCGGGCGGTGGCGATGAGCAGGTCGGTGGCCTCGGTGAGCAGGGCGGTGCGGCGCTGCTCGAGCACGCGGCTGCCCGAGTGATCACCGAACAGGATGCGGGCCGGGCCCTCGGATTGCAGTTCCACGGCGCGGGCGATGGCCAGGTGCAGGATGCCCAGCGCCGGGTGCGCGAGATTGTCGGCGACCACGGCCGAGAGTTCGCCCAGCACCTGGAATCCGACCTCGTCCCAGACCGCGCCCAGCAGGTCGTCGCGGTCGGCGAAGTGCTCGTAGAAGTAGCGGTCGTTGAGGCCCGCGCGGGTGCACACGCCGCGCATGGTGACCGCGGCCCAGCCGTGCTCGAGCCAGATGTCCAGGGCCGCCGTGATCAGCCGCTCGCGGCGTTCGGCCCGGCGCTGCTCCTGCGTGCGGCCACCCCAGGTGCCGCCGCGCCGCCCGGGTGTCGCGGTCAGGTCGGTCGTCGCCGTCGCGGGCACGTCCATAGTTGACAAAATAGCGCATCCGGAGCCTAATTGGTGGCAGGTGCGGCCAGTGGTGGCACACGCCACCACTTGACTGCCCGGATGGCACGCTCCCGGGAGTTCCCATGCGACTCAATCCTTTCGGCGGAACCCACCGCACTCGGCAGGCGGACGCGGTGGTGACCGGTGCGGGCAGCGGCATCGGCCGCGCCTTCGCCCTCGAGATCGGCACACGGGGTGGACGCGTCGTCTGCTCCGACCTCGACCCCAACCGCGCCCGTGAGACCGCCGAACTGGTCGGCGACATCGGGGGCAAGGCCTTCGACACCGGCTGCGACGTGACCAGCCTGGCGCAGGTCACCGCGCTCGCGAACACCGCCGAGGAATGGTTCGGCAAGAGCCCGGACCTGGTGGTCAACAATGCGGGCATCGGCCGCGGCGGCACCGTCATCGGCGAGACCCCGCCCGAGGAATGGCATCAGGTGCTGGACGTGAACCTGTGGGGCGTCATCCACGGCTGCCACGTCTTCGCGCCGCGGCTGCGCACCGCGGGACACGGGTCCATCGTGAATGTCGCCTCCGCCGCCGCCTTCGGGTCCGCGCCGCGCATGGCCGCCTACAACGTGTCCAAGGCCGGGGTGCTGGCGCTGTCGGAGACGCTCGCCGCGGAGCTGTCCGGGACCGGCGTCACCGTCACCGTGCTCTGCCCGACCGGGGTGAGAACCAATATCCTGGAAGGCGTTTCGATCGGCGACGAGACCGTGCAGCTGTGGGGCGACCGCCTGCTGCGCTGGACCGGACGCCCGCCCGCGGCCATCGCCCGCGCCACCCTCGACGCCGTCGACCACGGTCAGCTCTACGTGGTCCCGCAGCTCGAGGCCAAGGCGATCTGGCAGTCCAAGCGACTGCTGCCCGAAACCTACACCCGCGCCGCCGGATTACTGGAGCGGCTGGTGCGGTAGCCATGCAGCGAGGAGCAGAACAATGGCGTTCGCGTATTCCGACATGCTCACCGTGGTCCGGGACCGGCAGTGGGCGCTGGCCGACATCGACTGGGACGCACCGGGAGCCGAGCTCATCACCGATGAGCAACGTCCGGCGCTGGCCACCTTCATGGCCGACCTGGTGTGGATCGAACACGTGGGCGCGCGCGGCTTCGCCGCCCTCACGCTGCACGCGCCGGACGGCCCGCTCAAGGAGATCTACCGGCACTTCCACGCCGAGGAACAGAAGCACGCCAATGCCGAACTGGCGTTGATGCGCCGCTGGGGCATGCTCGACGGGGACGCGATGCCGCTGCCCAACAAGAACATTCAGCTCGTCATCCACTGGCTGGACCGGTACGGCGACCAGCTGTCGCTGCCGGTGCTCGGTACCGTGATCCCCTCGCTCGAGTGCGCGCTCGACGGCGCACTGGTGAAGTTCCTGCTCGACGAGGTGCGAGACCCCCTGTGCCACGAGGTGTTCCGGCACATCAACAGCGACGAGTCCCGGCATCTGGCGGTCGGCTTCCAGGTGCTCGAGCAACTCGGCGCGGGACCGATGCGGCGCATCGCCATCGAGACGGCCGGTTTCGCGCTGCGCCCCACCCTGCTGATGGGGGCCCTGCTGTACACGCCGCTGCTGTCGCGCATGTCCACCAACATCATGGCCATGGGGCTCGACGAGGAGAAGCTGTGGAATGCCGTGCGGCGCTACGAGAAAGCCGGTGAACGCGGCCCCGATATCCAACGCCTGCCGCTCTACCATGTGGTCCGCCTGCACGGGAAGGCCACCATCAACCGCCTGCAGCCGATCCAGGGCATCAACGACGCGTTGAACAAGGCCATCGACCGCCTGCCCGAACGGCTGCTGCGCCGCCATACCCCGTCCTGGTCCAAGGCACTGACCTATGAGCCGGTGGCGAAATGAGCGCCCCGATCCGGGGCGGCGCGGGCGGCGGGGCCCGGGACGCCTACACCGGGCCCACCATCCATTGCGCGCATTGGAAGGATCAATACGCGCTGGACCGTCTGCACGTCGCGGTGGTCGGTGGCGGGGCCGCGCTCGCGACCGTCGTTCCCCCGGTGGCCGCGCGGGCGCGCAGAGTGACCGTCTTCCAGCATGATCCGGTGTGGATCCTGCCCACGCCGCCGCTGCCCGGCCTCCGGCTGCTGCTCGGCCGGGTGCCCGCCGGCGCGCTCGGAACGCTCCCCGCGGACTCGGCGCCACCGCTCCCCGGTGATCCCGTCACCCCCGCCGCCGCTGCGTCACGGGCGGCGCCCGGGCCCGGCGCGCCGGGGCGATTCGGCCTCGACGCCCTGCGCTGGGGCGGGCGACAGGTGCTGCGGCGGGTGGCCGCGGCGAATCTGCGTACGCAGGTCGGGGATTCGTGGGTGCGGCGGCAATTGACGCCGGACCAACGGGCGGCGGTGCGGGTGCACGGCCGCTACTACCGGGCCCTGCGGCAGCCGAACTGCACGCTCGTCAGCTGGCCCATCGCCCGGCTCGCACCGCTCGGGATTCGCACCGTGGACGGGATCGAGCATCGAGTGGACTGCATCATCTACGCGGAGGACCCATCGTGACAAGAACCGTCGTCGACCATCAGATCATCATCGTAGGGGCCGGTTTCTCGGGGATCGGGACCGCGATCGCCCTGCGCAAGGCCGGATTCGACGACTTCGTCATGATCGACGAGGCCGACGGGCCGGGCGGGACCTGGCATTGGAACACCTATCCCGGTATCGCGGTGGACATTCCGTCGTTCAGCTACCAGTACTCGTTCGAGAAGCAGAACTCGTGGTCGCGGGTGTACGCCCCGGGCCGGGAGCTGAAGGCCTACGCCGAGCGGTGCGTGCAGAAGTACGGGCTGCGGCCGCGGATCCGGTTCGGCACCACCATCGAACGCGCCGACTTCGACGACGACCTGCACCTCTGGCGGCTGCGCACCAGCGACGGCGACGAGCTGACCTGCCGATTCCTCATCGGCGCGACCGGGGTGCTGACCCGCCCGAAACTGCCGGACATCGCGGGGGCGGAACGGTTCCGGGGCGTCACGATGCACACCGCGCGCTGGGATCACGACATCGACCTGCGCGGCAAACGGGTCGGGATCATCGGGACCGGGGCCTCGGCCATCCAGATCATTCCCGAGATCGCGCCGCGGGTGTCGGAACTGGTGGTCTTCCAGCGCACCCCGATCTGGTGCCTGCCGCGGCCCGACGCGCCCATGCCGCCGGTGGCCCGCGCACTCATGCGGCTGCCCGGCGGGCAGTTCGTCACCCGCTGGATCAGCCAGGCGTTCGTGGAACTGACCTTCCCGCTGTCGGCGCACTACTACAAGGTGCTGCCGATCGTGAAGCTCGGCGAGCGCACCGGGCTCGCGCACCTGCGGGATCAGGTGCGGGACCCCGAGATTCGCGCGAAGCTCACGCCCGACTACGCGCTGGGCTGCAAGCGGCCGTCGTTCTCCAACGACTACCTGAAGACCTTCAACCGCGAGAACGTCACCCTCGAAACCGATCCCATCACCGAGATCACCGCGAGCGGTCTGCGCACCACCGGCCGCCACCACCAGGTCGACGTGCTCATCATGGCCACCGGCTTCAAGGTGATGGAGTCGGGCAATATGCCCACCTTCGACCTGCATGGCAGCGGCGGACTGCGACTGGAAGATTGGTGGGACACCCACCGGCTGCAGGCCTACGAGGGTGTCAGCGTGCCCGGATTCCCGAACTTCTTCACCATCATCGGGCCCTACGGGTACAACGGGGCGTCCTACTTCACGCTCATCGAGATGCAGACCACCCACATCCTGCGGCTGCTCCGCCAGGCCCGTCGCCACGCCGCCACCCGGGTGGAGGTCACCGCCGCCGCCAACGAGCGGTACTTCCAGGAGATGATGTCGCGGCGCGGCACCCAGGTGTTCTGGCAGGACAGCTGCACACTGGCCAACTCCTACTACTTCGACAAGAACGGGGACGTCCCGTTGCGGGCCATGAGCACGCCCGAAGCCGCCTGGCGGGCAGCCCATTTCGATCTGAACGACTACACCTTCGAAGCACCCGGCGGACGCCGCACCGACGATCGGCCCGCCACCCGGACCGCCACGGCCTGACCCGCGGCGGGCCACGGCCCAGCCCGGTAGCGGGGCGGGGAATAGCCGTCAGCGGTCCAGGGAGCGGTAGAGGTCGCGCAGTTGCCGCAGGCCGGCGGCGACGGACTGCTCATCCTCGGAGGTCATGCGCAGGGCCTGGCGCAACAGCACCGGGTCCAGATCGTCGGGGGCCGGATGGAATTCGGGGTCCGGCAGCGTGGGCAGCGCCGCGTGCTCGCCGTACAGGTCGCCGCAGTCGAGGGTCTCGCTCTGCAACAGGCCGCCGATGAGGTCGTCGAGCCGGATCCCGCGCAGGGTGAGCAGGTCGGTCGGGTGCTCGTCGAGCCGTTCCGCCACCACGTAGCAGATGGCGGCCGCGTGCTTGCAGGGCCAGCCGTGATCCGGGCAGCTGCAGGAGAAGTCGAGTTCGGACACCGTCGTCGGCAGCAGTAGCGGGCCCAGCGCCCGGGGCAGCGTGCCCGCCGCGATCTCGCCCAGCATGCCCGGCGACTCGCGCACCACGTCCGCGAGTTCCTCCAGGTGGTGACGGTCGAAGGTGCGCATGGTCAGCACGGAGACGAAGGGGCGGGGCTGACTGCCCTGCACCTCCGCGGTCACCATGCCCTCCTCGAGCCGGTAGTTGATCACCTGGCCGGTGCGGGCGTAGGAGCGGCCGCGCGAGAGCCGCCCGGCGTCGGCGACCTGCTCCACGGCGTCCAGAAAGGCACGGCCCCACCAGGTCCGGGCGAAGGCGGCGCCGCGGCGGCTGCGCGCCGGCACCCCGCCGCGCACCGGGCGGCGCTTGCCGTACCCGCCGAAGTCGATGACATCGTTCATTCGCCGACCGCCTCCGCTCCCAGCGCGAACAGTTCCCGTAGCTCCTCGTCGCCGAGTTCGGTGATCCAGTGCTCGCCGGCGCCGACGGTGAGATCGGCCAGCCGGCTCTTGCCCTTCAGCATGTCGTCCACCCGCTCCTCGATGGTGTCGACGCAGACCAGCTTGCGCACCTGCACATCCCGGCGCTGGCCGATCCGGAAGGCACGGTCGGTGGCCTGGTTCTCCACCGCCGGATTCCACCAGCGGTCCAGGTGCACCACGTGATTGGCGGCGGTGAGATTGAGGCCGGTGCCGCCGGCCTTGAGCGACAGCAGCATCAGCGGCGGGCCATCACCGCCCTGGAAGTCCCGCACCATGGCGTCGCGGGCCTGCTTGCTCACTCCGCCGTGCAGGAACGGGACCTCGGCCCCGAAACGCTCGGACAGGAAGGGGGCCAGCAGCTTTCCGAACTCCGCGAACTGGGTGAACATCAGGGCGCGTTCCCCGTCGGCGATCACCGATTCCAGGATGTCCTCGACCAGCGCCAGCTTCCCGGACCGGTGCTGACCGCGGCGCAGCACCGGCGAACCGTCGTTCAGGTAGTGGGCCGGGTGGTTGCAGACCTGCTTGAGCCGGGTCAGCGCGGCCAGTACCGCGCCCTTGCGTTCCATGCCCTCGGCGGCCTTCAGTTTGACCGACATATCGTCCAGGACAGCCTGATACAGCGCGGCCTGCTCCACGGTCAGGTTGGCCCGCACCGTCATCTCGATCTTCTCCGGCAGATCCGAGATCACCGCCGGATCGGTCTTGACCCGGCGCAGCACGAACGGCGAGGTGATGGCACGCAGGCGGGTGACGGCGTTCTCGTCGTGCTCACGCTCGATCGGGACCGCGAACCGGGCGTGGAACTCCGGCGCCTTGCCCAGCAGCTTGGGATTGGCGAAATCCAGGATCGACCGCAACTCCTCCAGGCGGTTCTCCACCGGGGTTCCGGTGAGCGCCAGGCGATGTCGCGCCGGAACCAGCCGGGCCGCGCGCGCCTGCCGGGTGCCGGCGTTCTTGATGTGCTGCGCCTCGTCCAGCACCACCCGCTGCCAGTCCTGCCGCTTCAGCTCCTCCACATCGCGGGCCAGCAGGGCGTAGGTGGTGACCACCAGATCCGAATCCATCACCGCCGCATCCAGTTCCGCGCCCGAGCGGCGGGCGGGGCCGTGGTGCACCAGCACGCGCAGATCCGGGGCGAAGCGCTCGGCCTCCCGCTGCCAGTTGCCCACCACCGACATCGGGCACACCAGCAGGGTGGGGCCGGGCGACTCGGCGGCCGTCTCCCGCTCGTGCGCCAGCAGGGCCAGCACCTGCACGGTCTTACCCAGGCCCATGTCGTCGGCGAGGATCGCACCGCAGCCCAGGCGGCTCATCGTCGCCAGCCAGGCCAGGCCGCGCTGCTGATAGGGCCGCAGCTGGGCCTTCAGGCCGACCGGGTCGGGCACCGGCTCGGTGGCGCGCTCACCGTCGAAAAGCTCTGCCGCCCAGCCGGTCGCGGTGACCTCGTCCAGCGGCACACCGATCACCGGGTGGGCGGACAGCTCCGCGAACAGGCCGCCGATGGTGGTCTCGGTGCCGTCGGTGCGGCCCGAGACGTAGTCGGCGGCCGCGGCGAGCATGCGATGGTCGGCCTGCACCCAGTCGCCGCGCAGGCGCACCAGATCCGATTTCGCGTCCACCAGCCGCGCCATCTCCGCGGGCGTCAGCACGGTGTCGCCCAGCGCCAGCTCCCACCGGAACGTCACCAAGCCCTCGAGCCCCACGGCGGTTTCGGTGGCCGCCGGGCTCTGCACTCGCAGTTTCATGGTCGGCGCGGCGACCCGCCAGGCGCGGGGCAGCATGAGACGCACCCCGGCGGCGGCCAGCGCGTTCGCGCCGTGCGCCACCAGGTCCATCACCACCTCGGTGGGCAGGAACAGGTCCATGCTGCGCGGATCGCCGGGCAGGTCCCGCAGGCGCGGATACACCTCCTTGGCGGCGCTCAGCTTCTCCCCCGCCAGCCGGGTCAGCACCGGATCACCGGGCAGCAGCACCGGTTGCGGCGCTTCACCTTCGACGCGCAGGCAGACCTCGAGCCGCCACAGTTCACCCGGCTCGTCGCCGTCGGGTTCCAGCAGTCGCAGCACCAGATCGGGTTCGCCCACGGTGAGACTGGTCCGCCAGTCCTCGAGCACCGCCGCCACCCGATGCGAGCCGGTCTCCAGCGGTGTGGCGTCCAGCAGGGCCCGCAGCAGCGGATGCGACACCGAATCCGTCGGCGCGGAACCGATCCCGGGATCGCGTTCGGAAATCCATTTCCTGGCAATGGGATCGGTCAGCTCGGCGACCAGGTTCTCCAGGATGTCGGCGGGTCTGCCGTGGTCCTTCAGCGCCGACGGCATGGCCACGGCCAACTCGGCCAACCAGGCCCGCTGCCGCTGCCCGCCGACCGGCCGCCACCGCACCCACCACTCGCCGTCGTCGCGGCGGATCTCCGGCACGATCCGCCCCGCCCGCACCCAGCGCTCGATCCCGCGCGCCACATGCCCCAGATAGCGCAGATCGCCCGCCACCGGCCAGTGCGGCGGCAACTCCCCCAGCAGCACCCGGGCCGCCGCCTCCGGGGCCAGCGCGTGCGCCCGCACCCGGGCCCGTTCCTTCCCGTACTCCCCCGCCAGCGTGACCTCGGCCCAGTGCCGCCACTTGGCCGCCCGCACCACCGACCACAGCGGCTCGGGCAGCTTCTCCGTCTCGTCGGCGAGCACGAAGCCGTCCGGGTCGTGCCACAGCACCAACCCGGACCCGGGCGTCCACAGTCCGTGCAGCATCCGACCATCCAAGCAGCCCATCCCGACAGGGCCCGCGCTACCCGTGAGTCAGGTCCCTCTTTATTTCTGATCGGATACGGCACATACTGGATAAATCCGCAGGTCACCGCAGGTCGGTGACACCTGTGTGCGCACCCGACATCACCGCGACCCAATCCGGGGCCGTGGCACTTTCGAGACCGTAGGGAGGCCGTGAAGATGACGATTCTGCTCCAAGTGCTCGAGCAGGCCTTCACGCCCACGACTTCGTGGGAACGGCGGAAATTCACCTTCGTGGATACAGCGAAGATCGTGGGGATGCGCCTGGACGGGCAGTCCGGGGTGTGGCTGGATCTGTCCCGGCCCGGTGAGTCGCAGCGACTCGCCCGGACCCCGGATCCGCGCGACTCCATCACATTCCTGCTCACCATCTTCGCCAAGATCGCCGAGTGCGAGGACCGGGGCGGCTCGTGGCTCATCGGGCACGACGGCGCGCACGTGGATTCCATTGCGGCCACGCGCTTTCCGCCACAACTGTCGGAGACGGCGGCCGACGACATCCTGGCGCACGCCTGGCTGTAACCCGCCGCGGGGGTGCGAAGTTCGTATGACGGCCCGCTGCGGCGGGCGGTAGCGATACACCTGATGCCGTGTGGCTCAGGGGCGCGACTTCGCTGCTCGGCACGGTGGTCATCCTGTTCGCGGCCCTGGGGTGCGGGGCCGTCGGGCAGGTGACTCCCGCGCCGGGCAGTCCTACCCGCGTCCAGCTCGAACGCCTGCTCACCGCCGTGGTCACCGTGCCCGCGCGGCCGCGACCCGGCGGCTACCAGCGCGGATGCGGCGACGGGCAGGGGTGTGTGTTCGGTCCGGCCTGGACCGATGATCACGACGGGCCCGGCGGCCACGACGGGTGCGACAGTCGCAACAGCGTGCTGGCCCGCCAGCTCGCCGAGGTGGTCCTGCGGCCGGGCGATGCCTGCGTGGTGGTCGCGGGCGCGTTGAACGATCCGTACACCGGGCGGCGCATCGCGTTCGAGCGGGCGGCGGCCAAGACCGTGCAGATCGACCACGTGTATCCGCTGGCGGCCGCCTGGGATCTGGGCGCGGCGGGCTGGCCGGTCGCGCGGCGGGTGCGGTTCGCCAACGACGTCGACTACAACCTGCTCGCGGTGGACGGAAAGACCAACCAGGACAAGGGCGATCGCACGCCCGGCGACTGGCTCCCGCCCGCGCGGGCGAACCGCTGCTTCTACGCGGGAAAGTATCTGACCGCCGCCAACCGGTACGGACTACCTGTCACCGCCGCCGACCGCGCCGCCCTCGCGGGCGTCGCCCGCGGCTGCCCATAGCGCCGCGAAATGCCGGTACGCCTGTTCGGCGGTGAGCTCCTGGGCCGGATCCATGACCGATTCGAGCAATCCGTAAAGCCCCCAGGAAAGAAAGGTGATCGCGACGGACGCCGCGGTGGGGTCGGGGCCCAGCAGCGGGGCCAGATGCTCGGTGAGCAGTTCGGCGTACATCTGCCGGATCGACCGCAGCACTGTGGCGTTGGCGCGCGGACCGACCAGCGGCCGGTACACCTCGGGGTGGGCGTCGATCAGACGGAACAGGATCTCGATCGGCAGCAGCGGCGGCGGGGGGCCCGGAGAGCGGGACAGCTGCGCCGAAATCTCGGCCCGCACATACTCGATACAGCTGACCAGCAGCAGATCGTCCTTGTCGCGGTAGTGCGCGTAGAAGGTGGAGCGGCCGACATCGGCGCGATCGATGATGTCCCGCACGGTGATTCGCGCGTACGGGCGGGACAGCATGAGTTCGATGAGCGCCCGGTGCAGGGCCGCACGGGTGCGGCGCACCCGGCGGTCGGCAACCGGGTCCGGATCCGTTCCGGGACGGATCCCGGCGAGATGTCCCGAAACGTACACATCCGGGGAAACTGCTTCTGGCCTGGCATTTCCCATCCTTCGATGATGGAACACATGACTGAGAACAAGCAAGTGTCCGATAGCGACGCCCGGTCCGTCGGAGGCCTGATCACCTGGCCGCGCGGCTACACCCTGCTCACCGACGTCTTCTTCCTGGGCCGCGCCGGCAGCCTGGTGCGGCACTTCGCCACCACCGCGGGCATCCGGCCCGGAGATCACGCCATCGACGTGGGCTGCGGTCCGGGGCGGCTGGCCAATGAGCTGGCCCGCCAGGCCGGGCCGCACGGGCGGGTCGTCGGCGTCGATCCGTCGGCGCCGATGATCGAGTACGCCACCGCCCACGCGGCCCCGAACTGTGTCTTCGAACTGGGCGCGGCCCAAGCCCTGCCCCATCCCGACGCGTCCTTCGACGTGGCGACGTGCACGTTCGCCATGCACCACATCGCCGAGGCGGATCGGAACACCGCGCTCGAGGGCTTCTTCCGAGTGCTGCGACCCGGCGGCCGCCTGCTGCTGGCGGACACCCACCCGGCGACCAAGGGCATGCGCGGACTGGCGATTCGCGCCATGGCCGGTCTGGCCGCGCATCGCGGCGGCCGTGATCACGGGCACGGCGACAGCGGTCCGGGTGGAACCGACGATCATGGGCACACTCACGAGGGCCCCGGCGACTCGCTGGCCGCGGTGGACGTCCGCCGCTACCGCGCCGCGCTGGCCGAGATCGGTTTCACGGCACTCGAATTCCGCACCGGTCCGTTCGCGACCGGCGTCCTCACCGCCACCAAACCCGGTTGAGCACCGGCACGGCCGGGCGCGGTGGGGCGGCTGCCGCCGGGTCCGGCGTCCGGTCCGCCGGCGCCGGCCGGGTTCACGCGGACCCGCCGGAGCCGATCCGGTCCGGCGGGTCGGCGTCGATCAGGCCGGGTCGGGTCCGGTGGCCGCCGGGCGCTTGGGATCGTTGGACCACTGCGACCACGAGCCCGGATAGAGCGCGGCGTCGATGCCGGCGACGGCCAGTGCCGCGACCTGGTGGGCCGCGGTGACCCCGGAGCCGCAGTACACCGCGACCGGGCCGGAGCCGAAACCCTCGAAGCGGCCGGCCAATTCGGCCAGCGGCCGGAAATGCCCGGCAGCGGTGAGGTTGTCGGCGGTCGGCGCGCTCACCGCGCCCGGAATGTGGCCCGCGCGCGGGTCGACGGGCTCCACCTCGCCGCGGTAGCGCTCGCCCGCCCGGGCATCCATCAGCACGCCCTGCCAGCCGGCCGCGCCATCGGCGTCGACGGTCGGCATGTGCCCCGAGGACAGCACCACCGTGCCGGGTTCGGGGTCGGGTTCGTCACCGGCGGAGATCTTCCCACCGGCCGCCTCCCACGCGGGCAGCCCGCCATCCAGGATGCGGACATCGGCGAGGCCGGCCCAGCGCAGCAGCCACCAGGCGCGGGCCGCGGCCATGCCGCCGGTGGCGTCGTACACGATCACGGTGTCGCCGTCGGAGACGCCCCAGCTGCGCGCACACTTCTGCAAATGCGGCAAATCCGGCATGGGGTGGCGGCCGTGCGCGGCCGACGGCGGATCGGCGAGTTCGGTTTCCAGATCGACGAAGACCGCGCCCGGAATATGCCCGTCCAGATAGTGCTGCGGCCCGTCCGGATCCCCGAGCGCCCAACGCACATCCAGCAATCGCACCCGGCCCCCGCTCGCTCCCAGCAGGTCCGCGAGCTCCGCAACCGAAATCAGCACCGAACTCAAGTCAACTCCTCTTCGCCGATTCACCGCATCATGAAGTCGATTCCGCTCCACCCTAACCAGCCCGGGCCGCACTCCGCAGCCGCCCGCCGTTCCGGCCCGGGGCCCGGCGGCCGTCAGCCCGCGGCCGGCGGCAGGAACCAGCGCACCACCAGACCCGCGACCAGCGCCCAGAAGGCCGCGCCGATCCCGAGCATCGAGATGCCCGAGGCCGCCACCAGGAAGGTGAGGGCGGCCGCGGACCGATGCGCGGCGGGGGTGAGCGCGGCGGTCAGCGCACTCGCGAGGGTGGCGATGAGGGCAAGTCCCGCAACGGTTTCCAGTACGCCCTTCGGAGCGGCGGCCACCAGGGCGACCAGCGCGCCCGAGGCCAGCGCGAGCAGCAGGTAGGTGCAGCCCGCGGTGTACGCCGCGACCCAGCGGCGCTTCGGATCCGGGTGCGCGGACGGGGCCGCCGAGAGCGCGGCGCTGATGGCCGCCAGATTGATGGCGTGCCCTCCCGCGGGCGCGCCCAGCACGGTGCCCAACCCGGTGACGGTCATGGCCGCGCGCCACGGCACCCGATAGTCGAAGGTGCGCATGACCGCCGTGCCCGGAATGTTCTGCGCTGCCATGGTCACCACGTACAGCGGCACCGCGACGCCGATCATGGCCTGCCAACTCCAGTGCGGCACAGTCCATTCCACCCGGGGCACCATGGCGGACAGCTCCAGACTCCGGTGCCGCACGGCGATGTCGATGCCGGACCCGGCCGCCGCGACCGCGAAGGCCGCCAGCACCGACCAGCGCGGCGCGAAGCGTTGCAGCACAAGCCAGGTCACGATGACCGGCACCACCACGGCCGGGCTCACCGGCAACGCCTTGACCGGTGCGAGGCACAGCGGAAGCAGTACTCCGGCCAGCATGGCCTGCGCGATCTCCACCGGAATGGCGGCGATGAGCGCGCCCAGCCGGTCCCAGAATCCGGTCAGCACGATGAGTCCGCCCGCCACCGCGAACGCGCCGACCGCCGCGGCCCAGCCGCCCGCCACCGCCCCGGTGCTCGCCAGCAGAGCCGCGCCGGGTGTGGACCAGGCCAGTGTGATCGGCATCCGATAGCGGCGGCTCAGCACGAGCATGCCGACCGCCTGGGTCACGCACACCGCCAGCAGACCCGACGCCGCCTGCGCCGACGTGGCTCCCATGGCGGTGAGACCCGCCAGCACCACCGCGAACGAACTGGTGAAACCGACCAGCGCGGTGACGATTCCGGCTCCGATCGGCTGCCCGGGACCTGCCTCCGGTGGGCTCTCGACCTCGGCGGCGGGAGTGACGCTGGTGCTCATGGGGCTATCGTCGCGGTCCAGTCACCTGCTGGTCTGCGGCCAATCAGCCGAAACTGGACTGAATTACGCGCTGCCGCCGGCGGCCAGCCGTTCCAGCAGCGGCGTGATGCGCGGCCCGACCAGCGACTGCATGACCAGTGCCATATTGGTGCGCTCCACCCCCGGGATCTTCAGGATGCTGCCCGCCACCCGGTACAGATCCTCCGCGTCGGCGGCCACCACCCGGACCGTCAGATCCGTCGGCCCGGTCATGCCGCACACCTCGGTGACCTCCGGGATCTCGGCGAGTTCGGCCGCCACCGCGTCGAGCCGATGCTGGTCCACCACCACCGCGACGAAGGCGGCCAAGGAATAGCCGAGCGCGCGCGGGTCCACCCGGCGCTCGAAGCTGGCCAGTACCCCGCTCGCCTCCCAGCGAGCCAGTCTGGCCTGCACGGTATTGCGGGAAAGCCCCAGGCGGGCGGCCAGGTCGACACCGGTCGCACGCGGGTTCGCGACCAACTCCAGCAACAACCGGGCATCGGTGGCGTCCAGCGGCGCCGGATTGGGCTCCCTGCTGCTCATGGGGATCAGTATGACACTGATGAACGCGAATAGACCGTGCATTCTGCTCAGTTCTGCGCGTCAGACTTGCGCAGATCGCCATGCGGAGGATGCTTGTGGTACAGGACACACATTGGTTTGCCACACGGACACAATCCCGCGGCCGAAGCGATGTCACCCGGTGTCAGGAGGCGATACCCATGCCCGACAAGAACACCTATCCGGTCCAGCTCATCCAGCCCGACGGACAGCGCGTCCATGATCGCGTGCACGCCCCGCTGATCGCCGATATCGACGGCCCGCGGCTGCGCGCCCTCTACACGGACATGGTCGTGGCCCGGCGCATCGACACCGAGGCCACCGCCCTGCAACGGCAGGGCCAGCTCGGACTGTGGCCCCCGCTGCTCGGTCAGGAGGCCGCGCAGATCGGCTCGGCCCACGCCCTCGAATCCGACGACTACGTGTTCTGCAGCTACCGCGAGGCGGGTGTCGCCTACTGCCGCGGCGTCGCGCCCGAGGACCTCACCCGGCTCTGGCGTGGCGCCGCACACTCCTGCTGGGACGCCGACCAGGTCAAGATGACCAATCCCGCCATCGTGGTCGGCGCGCAGGGCCTGCACGCCACCGGCTACGCCTACGCCGCGCACCTCGAGGGCGCGGAGATCGCCACCATCGCCTACTTCGGCGACGGCGCGACCAGTCAGGGCGATATCGCCGAGGCGCTCGGCTTCGCCGCCACCTGGTCGGCCCCGGTGGTGTTCTTCTGCCAGAACAACCACTGGGCGATCAGCGCGCCGGTCCGGGTGCAGAGCGCGACCCCGATCGCGAATCGCGCCCTCGGCTACGGCATCCCCGGCGTCCAGGTCGACGGCAACGACGCCCTCGCCGTGCTGGCCGTGACCCGGCAGGCGCTGCGGCACGCGCGGGCGGGCGGCGGACCCAGCTTCGTCGAGGCCATCACCTACCGGATGGGCCCGCACACCACCGCCGACGACCCCACCCGCTACCGCACCGCCGCCGAACTCGAACTCTGGCAGCGCCGCGACCCCATCGACCGGATGCGGCGGCTGCTGGAACGAGAGCAACTGTGGGACAGCGACTTCGAGGCGGCGGTGGCAGAGCGCGCCGACGACGTCGCCGCCCGGCTGCGCACCGCCACCCTCACCATGCCCGACCCGGACCCCGACCAGCTCTTCGACCACGTGTACGCCACCCCGCATCGGCTGATCGAGGAAGAACGCCGCGAGTACGCGGCCTACCTGGAGGGAGTCGGACGATGAAGACCACGTTCACCGGAGCGATCAACCACGGGCTGCGCCGCAGCCTGGAGGACGATCCGAAGGTCGTGCTCATGGGTGAGGACATCGGTCGCCTCGGCGGCGTCTTCCGGGTCACCGACACGCTGCAGAAGGATTTCGGCAACAACCGCGTCATCGATACTCCACTGGCCGAATCCGGAATCATCGGAACCGCTTTCGGAATGGCTTTACGAGGATTGCGGCCGGTCTGTGAAATCCAGTTCGACGGATTCGTGTATCCGGCGTTCGACCAGATCGTCTCGCAGGTGGCGAAAATCCACGCCCGGACCCGCGGAAAAGTGGTCGCGCCCATCACCATTCGCATTCCGTTCGGCGGCGGCATCGGGTCGGTGGAGCACCACTCGGAATCGCCGGAGGCTTATTTCGCGCACACCGCGGGCCTGCGGGTGGTGTCGCCGAGTAATCCCGCGGACGCCTATCTGATGATCCGGCAGGCCATCGCCCTCGACGATCCGGTGATCTTCTTCGAGCCGAAACGCCGGTACTGGGACAAGGCCGAGGTGGATTTCGAACGGCTCGACCATGACAGCGGAATCGCGCTGGACCAGGCGCGGATCTGTGCGTCCGGGGAGGACGCCACCATCGTGGCCTACGGCGGCACCGTGGCCACCGCGCTCACCGCCGCCGATATCGCGGCGTCGGAAGGACATTCGATCGAGGTGATCGATCTGCGCAGCCTCTCGCCCATCGATTTCGACACCATCGAGACCTCGGTGCGGAAGACCGGGCGGCTGATCGTGGTGCACGAGGCGCCCGTATTCGCCGGACTGGGAGCCGAAATCGCGGCCCGGATCACCGAACGCTGTTTCTACCATCTGGAATCACCCGTATTGCGCGTCGGTGGCTTCGACATCCCCTATCCCCCGGCTAAGCTCGAGCGGCACCACCTGCCCGACCCCGATCGCATTCTCGCCGCGGTCGACCGCACGCTCGCCGCTTAACCCGCTCACCGCACGAATGGTTACCGCACGGAGGAAGCCCGGTGGACAGTCAGCAGCAGGTCATGGAATTCCGTTTGCCCGATCTCGGCGAGGGCCTGGCCGACGCGGAATTGGTGTCGTGGGCGGTCGCGCCCGGCGACAGCGTCACGCTCAACCAGGTCATCGCGGAGGTCGAGACGGCCAAGGCCCAGGTGGCGCTGCCCAGCCCGTACACGGGCACGGTGCTGGAACTGCTGGCCGAGCCCGGCGACACCGTGCCGGTCGGAGCGCCGCTGATCCGCATCGGCGTGGCCGCGCCCGCCGGGACGAACGGCGCCACGGACGCCGCGGCCAAAACCCCGGAGGCTCCGGCCGAACGGCAATCCGTACTGGTCGGCTACGGCCCCGAGGCCGAGCCGGTCTCCCGCCGCGCGGCCCGCGCGGCGACCGCGCGCGGCATGGGCTACGACGGTGCGGAGGGACTCGGCAGTTCCGCACCCGCCGGGCGCCCCGCCGCCACCCCGGCCGCCCGGAAGCTGGCCCGCGAGATCGGGATCGACCTGAGCACCGTCATCGGCACCGGACCGCAGGGCGCGGTCACCGTCGAGGATCTGCACGGCATGCGGCCGGAATCCATGAGCACGGGCCACATTCCGATCCACACCCCGCCGCCCGCCACCCTCACCGCGCTGCCCGCCACCCAGGCCGCGCCCGAGGTGACACCCATGCATCCGGCGCTCGGCGGCGGGCGCGCCGTCCCCGCCGAACGCGAGACCCGCACGCCGATCAGCGGCATCCGCAAGCGCACCGCCGCCGCCATGGTGGCCAGCGCCCAGCACATTCCGCAGGCCAGCACCTTCGTGACCACCGACTTCACCGCGTCCATGGAACTGCTCGAGCATCTGCGCACCACGCCCAGCTTCACGGGACTCACCCTCACCCCGCTGGCCCTGGTGGCCCGGGCCGCGCTGGCGGCGCTCACCGAGTTCCCGGAGATCAATGCCCGCTGGGACGAGGCGAATCAGGAGATCGTCACCAAGCACTATGTGAACCTGGGCTTCGCGGTCGCCACCGAACGCGGGCTGCTGGTGCCCAATCTCAAGGACGCGCAAGGGTTCACGCTGCGCGACCTGTGCCTGGAGATCGCCGGGGTCGCGGCCAAGGCGCGCAGCGGCACCGCCACCCCCACCGACCTGACCGGCGGCACCTTCACCATCACCAATGTGGGCGTGTTCGGCGTGGACACCGGTGTGCCGCTGGTGAATCCGGGCGAGGCGGCGATCCTGTGCCTGGGCTCCATCCGCAAGCGGCCGTGGGTGCATCGCGACGAACTGGCCGTGCGCTGGGTGACCAGCCTGGGCCTGAGCTTCGACCACCGGATGATCGACGGCGAGCAGGGGTCGCGGTTCCTGGCGAGCGTGGCCGCCCTGCTGGAGGATCCGCTGACCCTGCTGAGCCGGGTCTAGCCCTCGGCGGGCCCGGCGACCACCAGCGGCTCGGCGGCCGCCCGGATGACCGCCGGGATCGGCACCGGCTTGCGGGTCTGCTCGTCCACGTAGACGTGCGTGAAGGTGCCGGTGGCGGCCAGCTCCAGATGGTCGCCGCCGTCGCGGAAGATGGCCAGCTCGTAGTTGATGCTCGAATTGCCCAGTCGCGCAACCCGGATGCCCACCCGCAGCATGTCCGGGAAGCTGATCGACCCCAGGAACTTGCAGGAGGTCTGGGCCACCACGCCGATCGCGTGCAGGTCCCGGATATCGGTTCCGGTCGCGCTGATCAGCCAGGCGTTCACGGCCGTGTCGAAGTACGAGTAGTACGTCACGTTGTTCACGTGCCCGTAGTGGTCGTTGTCCGCCCAGCGCGTCGGCACGGGCCACAACACCGGGTACTCAGTCATCTTGCCCTCCGCTTCGCTCCGGGCGGGTTCACGGCCCCTGGTCCCGATTCTTCCCTCCTCCGCTTCGCTCCCCGCTCCGAGGCGGAGGTCTATCGAGCCGCAGTCCAGAATCGGGACGGCCGCGAACCTTCACGTTGAGGCTTTCCGAACACGAACCTTAGCCGCTCCGGCCGAGGCGCGGTCCGCCGTGTTTTCAGGCGGAGCGTTCGTCGGGTGTGGCGCGATGGTCGCGGGGGCTGATGCCGTAGTGGCGTTTGAAGGCGGTGGACAGGGCGAAGGCGCTGCCGTAGCCGACGCGGCGGGCGATGGCCTCGAGGGTGGCGTCGGATTCGTGCAGCAGGTCGGCGGCCAGGGCCAGCCGCCAGTCGGTGAGGAAAGCCATGGGCGGTTCGCCGACCAGTTCGGTGAAGCGGCGGGCCAGCGCGGCCCGGGAGACGCCGACCTCCGCGGCCAGCGAGGCGACCGTCCATGGGTGGGCGGGATTGTGTTGCATGAGCCGCAGGGCCTTGCCGACCAGCGGATCACCGTAGGCGTGATACCAGGCGGGGGCGGCGGCGCGGGAGAACCACGCGCGCAGGGCGGCGATGAGCAGCAGATCCAATAGTCGGTCCAGCATGGCCCCCTGCGCCGGCAGATCCTTGGCGGACTCGTCGACCAGCAGATCCAGCACCCGGGAGTCGATCTCGCCGCGGCCCAGCACAGCGATCGGCGGCAGCGCGCGCAGCAGCCGGCGACTGGCCGCCGACTCGTGCTCGTAGGTGCCGGTGACCAGCACGGTCTGGGCGTCGGCGCTGGTGCCCCAGCTGCGCACGCCCAGACTCAGTGCCTCGCACAGGACTTCACCGTCCATGGTGGTGGTGATGTTGCCGGGTTCGATGAGCACCTGCGGCGCGGTGCCCGGATCGTCGGCGACGACGTAATGGTCGGGGCCCCGGAAGATGGCGATATCGCCGGTGCGCAGCTGCCGGGGCGGACCCGGCTTGCCGTTCGCGGGTTCCGGCAGCACCCAGCCGCCGCCCCGCACCACCGCCACCACGGTCAGCGGGGCCTCGTCCCGAATTCGCAGGGACCACGGCGGATCGAACGACGAGCGCATCACGAATGCCGCTCGGGCCCGTGGTCCTTCGAGCAGACTGGCCAACGCATCCATGACAAAGACGATGGCAAATGCCCGGGCGCTTCTCAACCATGTTCGCGCTCGCCGAATCCCGGTGTACTCGTTACATGATCAACGAAACCACCTCGAGCAGCGCGAACACCGTCCTCGTCCTCGGCGCGACCGGCAAGACCGGACGCCGGGTGGCCGCCCTGCTGACCGAGCACGGTGTGCCCGTGCGGGCCGGTTCGCGCACCGGCGCAATCCCGTTCGACTGGACCGACCGCGAAACCTGGACGGCCGCTCTGGACGGCGTCGACGCCGTATACCTTTCCTACCAACCGGATCTCGCGGTGCCGGGCGCGCCCGCCGACATCAAGGCGTTCTGCGACCGGGCCGCGGCGGCCGGGGTGCGCACCGTGGTGCTGCTGTCGGGCCGCGGCGAACCCGAGGCCCTGGAGTGCGAAGGCATCGTGCGGGATTCGGGAATGTCGTGGACCGTGGTGCGGTGCGCCTGGTTCGCGCAGAACTTCGACGAGGGCTCGTTCGCCGACTTCATCCTGGCCGGCGAGGTGGCCCTGCCCGCCGGTGACGTGCCGGAGCCGTTCGTGCACGCCGACGACATCGCCGAGGTGGCGGTGGCGGCGCTGCTCGACGATCGGCACGCCGGGCAGGTGTACGAGCTGACCGGCCCGCGCGCGATCAGCTTCGCCACGGCGGTGGCCGAGATCGGTGCGGCGTCGGGACGGGAGATCGCCTACATCCCGCTCACCCGAACCGAATTCGTAGCGGCACTGACCTCCTACGGGGTCCCCGCCGACGAGGTCAGCCTGCTGGACTACCTGTTCGGCACGGTGCTCGACGGACGCAACTCGCCCGTCACCGACGGGGTGCGGCGCGCGCTGGGCCGGGAGCCGCGCGACTTCGCCGATTATGTGCGCGCGGCGGCCGCGACCGGGGTCTGGTCGGTCACCGCGGACGCGTGACCCTAGGACCCGGAGGATCCGAGGGTTCGGGACGATCCGGTGAGCAGGGCGGATCCGGAGGCGGGGTCGAGCTGCGCCAGGGTGTTCTGCCAGTACTCGGCCCGGGTGTGACACTTGGCGTCGCCACCGCTGATGGAGTTGAAGAACGAGGCCGGGTAGCACTCGACCGGTTGGGGGCTGGGCGTCGGCGTGACCGGGGCCGCGGTCGCGGTCGCCGTGGCGAGCGGGGCGAGCCCCGCGACCAACAGAGCGAAAAGTCCGTGTCTGAACCTCATGCAGGCACTGTGTATCCGCGGGCGTGATCGCGGTAGACCCGGAATCAAGGACTACCGCGGCACACACCGGGCCGCGAAACTGGTCGGCCCCTTGGACTGGACTCGAAAGCAAACCGCCTGTACCGCACCCGATTCGGATCGCGATCCCGAACGTCGACGCCGCGACGGACCGCGAAAGCCGGGGAGATGCCGGGCGCACCCGGTAGCGTCGTACCGATGGCCGCCGCGACGCCCACTCCCCGCCTGCGCAAGGCGCGCCTGGCGCTGTTCGCGGTGTTCGGGCTCAACGGGATGCTCTCGGCCGTGTGGATCGTGCACATCCCCGCCGTCACCGCGCGCGCCGGCGTCTCACCGACCGTGCTGGGCATGCTGATCCTGCTCATGGCGGGCTGCGCCATCGTGGGCATGCAGACCGCGGGGCCGCCGGCGGACCGGCTGGGCAGCCGCACGCTCACCGCGGCGGCCGTCACGCTGCTGGCCCTGACACTGCTCGGCCCGGCCCACGCCGCCTCCCCCGTCGCCCTCGGACTGTTCCTGTGCGCCTTCGGTTTCGCCAACGGCGCGCTGGACGTGTCCATGAACGCGCAAGCGGTCCACATCGAGCGGGCCTACGCCCGGCCGATCATGTCCGCGTTCCACGCCTTCTTCTCCTGCGGCGGATTCCTCGGCTCGGCCTTCGGGGCGGCCGCTCAGCACGCGCACTGGTCGCTGCCCGCCACGTTCACCCTCACCACGGCGGTCGGCCTCACCGTCACGGCTGTGGCGATTCCGGCCCTGCTCCCGCACACCACGCCGGCGGCGGGCGACGTGCCGGGCACCTATGTCGATCCGGCGGCGGCACAGCATCTTCCGGCGACTGAGGCCTCGACTCCGGTGCCGGAAGGCAAGCCCTCCGGGCGGATCGGACGGAAGGTCGTAGCCCTGGGCCTGATCGCTTTCGCGCTGCTGATGGCCGAGGGTGTCGCCGCGGACTGGAGCGCGCTGCAGGTCCGAGATCGGCTCGGGGTCGACGCGGGCGCCGCCGCGCTGGCCTTCACCGCGTTCTCCCTGACCATGACCATCGGCCGATTCGGCGCCGACCGGGCGAGCGGCCGACTCGGCCGGGTGGGCGTGCTGCGCTGGGGAACGGCCGTGGCGGCCATCGGTTTCGGGGTCGTCGTGCTGTCCGGGTGGCTGCCGCTGACCGTGGCGGGGTGGGCGCTGTGCGGGATCGGCTTGTCCGGCGGCGTCCCGCAGGTGTTCACAGCCGCGGGCAATCTGGGCTCGGCGACGGCCGCGACGGATATGTCACGGGTCTTCGGGCTCGGCTATGTGGGCCTGCTGGCCGGTCCGGCCGTCATCGGCTGGCTCGACAAGCTGGTGCCGCTGACCGCGGCCATGACGGTGCCGCTGGCCGCGATGGCGTTGTGCGCGTGGGGCGCCCGCGCGGTCGCCGCGCCCGTTCCGGTGCCGGCGAGCGACTGACGCTCAGCAAGGTCATGACGCCGACCACGGCGATGGCGGTGCCGTTGCTCGCAATGCTGTTGTGCGCGTAGGCCGCCCGCGCCGGCGCGGGTACCCGCGCGCGGCTGACGATCAGGCGGTCTCGGGCCGGTCGCGGGCGGTGGCGCCGAGGTCGCCGATCGATTCGGCGTGGTCGAGGAAGGCGTCGACCATGCGGTGGTTGAGGGCGGACACGGCCTTCAGGTCGTCGGTGGTCCAGTCGGCCAGGGCCTCGGCCATCCAACCCCGCATGACCTCCCTGATCGCCTCGACGGCGCGGCGGCCCGAGGCGGTAGGCCCGACCCGCTGGGCGCGGCCGTCGTCGGGATCCTGGACGCGTTCCACGTACCCGGCCTTCTCCAGGCGCTGGATCTGGCGGCTCACGTGCGGGGCCTCCACGTCCAGGCGGGTGGCGAGCTCGCCCAGCCGCATGGGTTCGGGGGCGTCGGCGAGCAGCCGCAGCAGCGGGACGCTGGCCCGGTCCATGGTCAGGCCGCACTGCACCATCGCTTTGTCGTGGCGGCGGACCCGGGTCAGCAGGTAGGCGACACGGGCCAGCGCGCGTTCCAGTTCGACGATGTGAGCTGCGTCAACTTCGATGGCGGGAATGGCTTCCGGTCGCGGCATGTGGTTATCTTACGAAACCCATTTACTTAATTTTGGTAAGTAAACCAAAGGACCAACTTCATGACTACGACCGCTGTCGGTCAGGTCGACGTGACGAAACCCGTCGAACCTTCGAAGGCCCACCTCGGCCTCACCCTCCTGGCGCTGTGCGCGGCCGGACTGGTCGTGTCGCTGCAGCAGACCGTCGTGATTCCGCTGCTGCCCCGCTTCATCGTGCAGCTGCACACCGACGTCGCGGGCGTCACCTGGCTGTTCACCGCCGCGTTGCTCTCCGGCGCGGTCGCCACGCCCCTGCTGTCCCGCTTCGGCGACATGTACGGCAAGAAGCCGATGGTCATGGTCGCCATGGGCGTGCTCATCGCCGGCTCCGTGGTCTGCGCCTTCGCCACCACGCTGCCCGTCTACATCATCGGCCGTGCGCTGCAAGGCATCTCGTCGGCCATGATCCCGCTCGCCATCGGCATCATCCGCGACACCTTCCCGCGCGAACGACTGGTCAGCGCCATCGGCATCGTCTCCGGCACCATGGGCGTCGGCGGCACCATCGGCCTGCTCGCCACCGGCGTCATCGCCGACCACACCACCGACCCGCACCCCGTCTTCTGGCTCACCGCGGCCCTCGGCGTCATCGCCACCGTGCTGATCCAGGTGAGCGCCAAGAACAATGGCGTCCGCCACGGCGGCAAACCCGACTTCATCGGCGCGGCCCTGCTCGCCGCCCTGCTCGTCTGCCTGCTGCTCGGCATCAGCGAGGGCCCGCGCTGGGGCTGGGGTTCCGGCTCGGTGCTCGCGCTCTTCGCGGCCGCCGCGGCGCTCACCGCCGTGTGGGTGTTCGTGGAGCTCAAGGTGGAACAGCCGCTGGTGCGGCTGCAGCTGCTGGTCGGCCCGCAGTCGCTGTCCGCCAATGTCGCCTCGGCGCTGCTGGGCTTCTCGATGTTCGGCGCGTTCTCGCTGATCTCGAACTTCATCCAGACCCCGGCGGACAAGGTCGGCTACGGACTGTCCGGCACCGTGCTCTCGGTCGGCCTCTACGGCATCCCCAGCGCGGCGCTGATGACCTTCTTCTCCTTCAATACCGGGCGCATCTCCGCCAAGATCGGGCCCGCGTACACCCTGGCCATCGGCGCGGTGTTCGCCGGACTGTCCATGGGGTGGCTGGCCGTCTCGCACGGGCACGGCTACGACATGATCATCGCGAACATCCTGCAGGGCACCGGCTTCGGCATCGGCTACGCCGCGCTGGGCACCCTCGCCGTGCAGCACGTGCCGATGAGCGAGAGCGGCATCGCCTCGGGCATCAACTCGCTGGTGCGCACCGCGGGCGGCTCGATCGCCGGTGCGATCACGGGCTCGATCCTCACCGCGCACGTCCTGCACCTGGGCCCGCACGCCACCGTGCCGACCGAGGGCGCGTACGTCGCGAGCTTCGCGACCCTGGCCATCGGCGCCTTCGGCGCGGCGGCCGTCGCCCTGGGACACGGCCTGCGCCACAAGGGGAATTGATAGCTCTCATCACTCGGGCCTCCGAGACGACCGGAAAGCCTGCGCACTCCTCGGTGTGCGCGGGCTTTTTCCATGTCCTAGTGCCGCGTCAGGCAACGTTGGATAGGTAATCCGGTCGGCGGATCTTGGATCCGACTGCGAAGTCGCGGACGGGTCTGGCGTGCTGGTTGC
>NZ_JBIAMR010000025.1:0-69826 GCF_042874235.1 Nocardia sp. NPDC004151
ATCAGCTGATCACGCAGCACGGGACGATACGACTTGGCCACGCCATATCCTCCCAGCCCCACCCCGCTCCGCGAAATCGATTCTGCAACAGGCTCCGTAGTAGGCGAAAGCCGACGAATCCCACACGCCCGGTTGTGGTTCCAGTCGAGCCCATTCGATCCCGATACGGAAGACCTTGACGCCGAGGCTCTCGGCCAGGGCGATGTCGGACCGGTAGCGGGTGCGGAAATCGACGGAACCGCCGAGGCGATCCCAGCCCGGATCGGCGTCGATATAGCGCGTCCAATTGCTGTCGGGTGACTGACCCTCGGATTGGAATCCGGACGCCGCCACTCCCCAGAGGAAATCGTCCCCCAGCACCCCGGCGCGTTCCTCCGACGCGGTACCGGACACGCCGGGGACCAGGAGTAGTGCGGCGGCCGTGACGAGGGCGGACGCGACGAGACAGCGAAATCGAGTGCGCATGAGCACTTCCCCGGGACCAGTACTCGAAACGAGTGAATGCGGCTACTCACTCCTGGATAGCTGCGCATTGTTTCGAGCGCGCAGCGGGTCGATAGTGGTTTGGCACAATCCATTAGAGTCAGCCCATGTCGAGATCGAAGGCGGGGCGGGCGGTGCGCAAGCGGGTGCCGCGGCGGTCGCTGGGTGAGTGGAAAGCCGCGGTGGATCGGCCGGATCCGGTGGCGGTGCTGGAGCGGCAGGCCGCCACCCGGCTGCCCGAACTGATGGGGATCCGGTACGAGCGGATGGCGGCCGGACGGCTCCCGTTCTTCCGGGGCGCGCCCGCCATCATGGCCGGGGATCTGGCGAGCGGCGCGAACACCGGCCTGCACGTGCAGCTGTGCGGTGACGCCCACCTGTCCAACTTCGGGCTGTTCGCCTCGCCGGAACGGTCACTCGTGTTCGACGTCAACGACTTCGACGAGACGCTGCCCGGCCCCTTCGAATGGGATGTGAAGCGGCTCGCGGCCAGCGTGGCGGTGGCGGCACGGGCCAATGGCAGCGACGACGAAGAGGCCGGCGAGGCCGCGGTCTCGGCGGCGCGGGCCTATCGCGAGGCCATGAACCGGCTGGCCGAGCTCGGCGAGACCGACGTCTGGTACGAGATGGTCGACGCCGACAAGGTCGCCGCCCTGATGCGACCGAAACACCGCAAGCTGACCGCCAAGGTGATCAGCCGGGCGCGGACGCGTACCAGCCTGCACGCGCTGGACAAGCTCACCGAACTCGGACCCGACGGCGCACCGCGCATCAAGGCCGACCCGCCGCTGCTGCTGCCCGTGCCGAAAAAGGCACAGAAGCAACTGCTTTCGGTGCTGACGGACTACCGGGACACGCTGCCCGAGGAGCGCCGCATCCTGCTGGACCGCTACGAACTCCGCGACATCGCCATGAAGGTCGTGGGCGTCGGCAGCGTCGGCACCCGCTGCTACATCGCGCTGTTGACCGGACGTAACACCGGCGACCCGCTGTTCCTCCAGGTGAAGCAGGCCGAGCCCTCGGTGCTGTCAGCACACCTGAGCCACAGCCAGTTCCTCCATCAGGGCCACCGCGTCGTGCACGGACAGCGGCTCTCCCAATCGGCCGGCGACATCTTCCTCGGCTGGGCCACCGGCCCCGACGGACGCTTCTACTACTGGCGGCAGTTGCGAGACATGAAGGGCTCCTTGAGCATCGACGACATGTCACCCGCCCAGTTGCGCGAGTACGCCGCCCTGTGCGGCCACACCCTGGCCCGCGGGCACGCCCGGTCCGGCGACCGGATGGCCATCGCGGCCTACCTGGGCGGCAAGGACACCTTCGATCGGGCCATGGGCGAATTCGCGCTGGCCTACGCCGACCAGACCGACGCCGACCACGAATCCCTGCTCACCGCAATCGAATCCGGGCGGATCACAACTGGGCGTTGACCGCCAGGACCAGCTTGCCCGTCGAGGAGCGGCCCGCCATCAGCCGATGCGCGTCGGCCGCTTCGGCGAGCGGGAACTCGGCGGTGATCGGCAAACGCACCTTGCCGGAGGTGGCCAGGTCGAAGGCGTGAGCGGAGATCTCGCGCAACACCTCCGGAGCCGAGGCGCTCAGGCCCAGGATGGAGAATCCGGCGACGGAACGGCCCTGCGGGAACAGTTCGGGCGCACCGACCTGCCACGGGGCCCCGCCACCGGCATTGCCGAATGAGACCAGGCGGCCGAAGCGGGCCAGCGACTCCAAGGTACGGCGGAAGGTGTCACCGCCGATCGACTCCAACGCCAGGTCCACCCCGCGGCCACCGGTGGCGGCGCGCACGTCGGCATCGAACGATTCGTTCAGGAACGCATCGTCATAACCGTATTCGCGCGCGTACTCGGCCTTGGCCGGGCTGGAGACCACGCCGTACACCGCGCCCGCACCCGCCAGCTTGGCGATCTGCGCGGCCACCGTGCCGACGCCACCGGCAGCGGCCTGCACCAGCACGGTCTCGCCCGGTTGCAGGCGGCCGACCGTGTGCAGCAGGGCATAACCGGTCGGAAGCACCGTGGGAAGCGTTGCGGCAGTGCGCAAATCGACACCGTCGGGCACCGGGAAGACTGTCGTCGCGGAGACGACGACGACCTCGGCATACGCGCCACCGTCCGAGATCGCGGCCACCGCCTGCCCCACGCTCAGCCCCTCGACGCCCGCGCCGACCGCCCGCACCCGACCGGACAGCTCCAGCCCCGGCACATACGGCAACGCCGGAACCCGATACCCCACCGAACGAGCTTGCAAGTCAGCGAAATTCACCCCGACGTACGCCACCTCGATGGACACCTCCCCCGCGCCCGGCACCGGCACTTCCAGCTGCACCGACCGCAGCACCTCGGGCCCGCCGTACTCGTCGAATCGAATCGCGCGCATACCGCCACACTCCCTCTCCGCCTGCTCACCAGACGCGTCGCCACATCGTCCGAACCCGGACGCACGAGTGCAGCATGCGCGACGCACCGACTATTCCGCGGGCCGCGCGGGTGTCCCCTGTCGGCCACAGGTCGTCTTCGGCGCTGCCTACTCGCCTCATACCGCGGTCGTAGTGGGTTGTGGCCGTATATGTCTCGAATTCACCGAGGTTCCCGGCGTGCGGCGGAGGTGGCCTCCAACCCGGCTATCCCGGCCGGTTGGCGTTGCGGGCGGTGCCGCGGTGGGCGACGACGGTGGTGGGGTCCTCGGGCCAGGCGTGCTTCGGGTAGCGGCCGCGCAGGTCGGCGCGGACCTGGAGCCAGCCGGCGCGCCAGAAGGACGGCAGGTCGGCGGTGACCGCCACCGGGCGCCGGGCCGGGGAGAGTAGGTGCAGGACAGGCGACACGCGGCCGTCGGCCAGGCGCGGCGTCTCCGTCCAGCCGAAGATCTCCTGGACCTTGACGGCGAGGACCGGTGGATCGGTGGAATAGTCGAGGGGGACGTTGCTGCCGGAGGGCACCTCCAGGCGTTCGGGGGCGAGTTCGTCGAGCCGGGCGGCCTCGGGCCAGGGCAGCAGGCGGCGGAGGGCTTGACCGGCGTCCACCCGCTCCAGGTCGGCGCGGCGGCGGGCGGTGGAAAGTTCAGGGGCGAGCCAGGTTTCGATGTCGGCGAGCAGCGTGTCGTCGTCGACGGCTGGCCACGGCGCGCCCAGCGTGCGGTGCAGGAAGTCCAGGCGCTGCCGCAGGCTCCGGGCATCATCGGTCCAGCGCAACAGGTCGAGGCCGGTGGCGCGCAATCCCCGCCGCAGCGCCGCCGCGACCAGTTCCGGGCTCGGATCGCGCAGAGGCTGCTCCGACAACACGATCGCGCCCAACCGGCGCACTCGGCGAGCCACCAGATCACCATCGACCCAGTCGACCTCGTCCACGGTGGTGAGCAGATTGGCGGCAGCTCGGCGGGCCAGTTCCTCATCGGCTTTGGCCGCCAACCGGATTCGCCCCTCGGATTGCCCGGGATCTCGCCCCGCCACCGCGATCGCCAACCATTCGGCATCGCCCAATCCGCTTCCGGGCGGCAGGGTCACCGCGGTCCCACCCGCCATCAGATAACTGGCCGACCCGGAAGCGCGACGACGAGCGAGTCGCTCCGGATAGGCCAGTGCCGCGACCAGAGCCGGATCATCGCCCCCCGAACGGGGTGTGGACCTCCGACCACTGTCGATGTCGTCGCCGACGAGGCGCGCCAGACGTTGCGCCTCCTGCTGCCAGCGGGCCGGGCGATCGCCGCGCGGGGCGCGCAGGGCGGCGACCAGATCCACGCCGGGGGCCAGTGCGTCGTCGTCGAGGAGGGCCACCACCTCGGCGGCCGCGCGGGCTCCGACCTCGGTCGCGCCGTCGAGAAGGGCTCTGGCCAATCGGGGGTGGAGGCCGACCGCTGCCATGCGGCGGCCTCGATCCGTCACCGCGCCATGGTCGTCCACGGCGTCGAGGGCGCGCAGGACCGCGCGACCCGCGGCGAGGCCGCCGGTGGGGGGTGCGTCCCACCAGGCCAGGCCCTGGCCGTCGACGGTGCCCCAGCAGGCCAGTTCCAGCGCCAGCCGGGTCAGGTCGGCGGTGCGGATCTCCGGCTCGGGGTAGCCGGGGAGGGTGGTGTGCTCGTATTCGGGCCAGCAGCGCCAGGCGCGGCCGGGGCCTTCTCGGCCCGCGCGGCCCGCGCGTTGTTCGGCGACGGCGGCCGAAACGCGGACGGTGGCAAGGCCGGACAGGCCGCGGCGGTGGTCGATGCGGGGGACTCGGGCCAGTCCGGAGTCGACCACGGTGCGGACGCCGGGGACGGTGAGGCTGGACTCGGCCACCGCGGTGGAGAGGACGACTCGACGGCGGGCGCCCGGGCGCAGGGCGGAATCCTGTGCGGCGGCGGGCAGTCTGCCGTGCAGCGGGACGACGTCGACGTCGGGCAGGTCGGAGAGCAGGGCGGCGGTGCGGCGGATCTCGCCCGCGCCGGGGAGGAAGACCAGGACATCGCCGGGGCTGTCGGTGAGGGCCAGTCGGGTCGTGCGGGCCACCTGCTGCTCGATGCGTTCGCGGGGCAGCGGTGGCACGTAATCGAATTCGACCGGGTAGGTGCGACCGTGCACCTCCAGCACGGGGGCCGACGGTTCCGACTCACCGCCCAGCAGGACCGAAAGGCGATCCGCCGCAACGGTCGCGGAGGTGGCCAGCACCCGCAGGTCGGGGCGCAGTCCGGCGCGGGCGTCGAGGAGCAGGGCCAGCAGCAGGTCCGCGTCCAGGTGTCGCTCGTGGCATTCGTCGAGGACGACCACGTCGACTCCATCGAGTTCGGGGTCGTTCTGCAAGCGCCGCACCAGCAGTCCCGAGGTCACCACCTCGATGCGGGTGCGGGGTCCGACCTTGCGGTCGCCACGCACCGAGTATCCGGCGGTCTCCCCGACCCGCTCCCCCAGTAACGCGGCCATACGCGCGGCGGCGGCGCGCGCGGCCAGTCGCCGCGGCTCCGCCACCACCACGCGGCCGGCGGTGGCGGCGGCCAGGGCCAGCGGGACCAGCGTCGTCTTACCGGTGCCCGGCGGGGCGACCAGGACGGCGGTGCCGTGCTCGGCCAGCGTGTCGGTGATCTCGCCGAGCGCGGCGCGCACGGGGAGGTCGGGGAGATCGGGCAGTTTCATTACCGTTCAGTCTGCCGCGTGGGCCGGATCGCGCCGCGACCACCTCACACGCGACGGATCTCGCGACCGGTTCACGGTGGTTCACCCTGCGACAAGATCGGTCTAAGGTGGGCGGGTCGATCGCGAACGAGGAGCCGCCTACCCCATGGGAATTCGATCCCGCCGTCGCTCGAGCCATGCCGAAATCCCTGCGGCGCTGTCGCTGTCGGCCGTGGTCACGCTGGGCGCGATACTGCTGCCCGCGACCCCCGCCGCCGCCGCGCCGCACCCGTGGGCGCCCGCGCCCGTGAACAGCTGTGGAGAAACGGGATTCGACCCGGTCAACCGGCAGGCCGACCCGAGCGGATCGACCTCGCAGCCGCCGCAGACCATCAAGGTGCCCATCCCGGTGCCGCAGATCGTGACGGTCAGCCAGTACGCGCCGACGCCGGACGCCAACCGGGTGGATGTCGCGTTGCCCGAGGACCCGTGTGCCAGCCCGTGCCCGGACGTCCGCGACACCGAGGCCCCGACGCCGGCCCCGCCGGGCGGCGGCAGCGCGTCGCTGCCGCAGATCGAGGTCGCCCCCGATCCCGAACCCATCCCGATCGTGGTGCCCGGCGGTGAACCGCCCGAGCCGCAGCCCGCGCCCACCCCGGCCGTCCAGCCGTCGGTGCCCGCGCCCGCGGCCGCCGCGGTGGCCGCGCCGCAGGTGGTTTCGGTGGAGCTGGTCAATCAGGTGACCGGGCGCGGGTCGGTCAACCGCACCGACACCCGCTGGTCGGTCGACGGCACCGACCTCGGGCTGATGTGGGAGAGCAAGCCCGGCCAGGTCGCGGTCGTGTTCGGTGACACCTTCGGCAAGGGCTGGAAGCCCGGCGGCGCGGGCACCGACACGCAGGATTGGCGCAGCAATGTGATCGCCTACAGCAGCACCCGCGATCTGTCGCAGGGTCTGGTCCTCGACGACTTCGTGCAGAACACCCGCTGCCACGCCACCGAGATCCTGGACAGCCGCAAGGTCAAGAACTACGAGACCACGACCATCCCCACCTCCGGCTTCGCCGTCGGCGATCGCCAGTACCTGACCTACATGTCGGTCAATCGCTGGTCCAAGATCCCCGGCATGTGGTGGACCAACCTCGGCGGCATCGCCTGGTCGGACGACCACGGCCGCACCTGGACCAAATCCCAATGGGCACGCTGGGACAACCTGTTCGGCGTCGGGCGCTTCCAGGTCGCGACGATGGTGCCGCACGGCGACTTCGTCTACATGTTCGGCACTCCCAACGGCCGGCTGGGCACCATCGGGCTCGCCCGGGTGCCCGCGGATCAGGTGCTCAACAAGTCCGCGTACCAGTACTGGGTCAAGGACGCCTGGGTTCCCGCCGACGGCGCCAACGAAATGCTCGCCACGCCCCTGATCACCGGCACGGCCAGTGAGCTGTCGGTCCACTTCGACGCCGAGTCGAACCGCTGGCGGATGGTGTACCTGGACACCGTGCGCGGGCAGATCGTGCTGCGCACCGCCGCCGACCCCCAGGGCACGTGGACCGAACCGGTCGCGCTGATCAATACCGACGACTACCCGACCGCCTACGGCGGGTTCATCCACCCCTGGTCCACCGCCCAGGACCTGTATTTCACGATCTCCGCGTGGAACAGCTACAACGTCTACCTCATGCACGCGAAACTGAAGTAGCGCAGCTGTTTTGTGTCCGGTCCACCCCGCGCGGGCCCGGACCGATCGAATCCATGCGCGATCACGCCGTGGTGCGGACGGTCGATCACGCCGGTCGGGGAACCTTTGACGCCGTCGGGCACCATGGGTGGTCGTGGAGAGGTGTGTGACGTGAGATCCATGCGGGTGACTCGGCAGGAGTGGGTGCGGCTCGGAGCGATGGCCGGGGTCATCGTGGCGCTGCACATCGTGGGATGGGTGACGCTGGTGGCGTTCGTCGCGCCGCAGCAGCTGAGCGTCGGGGACCGGACGCTCGGGATCGGAGTCGGGCTGACCGCGTACACGCTGGGGTTGCGGCACGCGTTCGACGCCGACCACATCGCGGCCATCGACAACACCACGCGCAAGCTCATGGGCGAGGGGAAGCGGCCGCTGTCGGTGGGATTCTTCTTCTCGCTGGGGCATTCGTCGGTGGTGTTCGGGCTGGCGCTGCTGCTGTCGCTCGGGGTCAAGGCGATCGCGGGGCCGGTGGAGGATGACTCCTCTGCGCTGCACCGCTACACCGGGCTGATCGGCACCACGGTGTCGGGGACCTTCCTCTACATCATCGCGCTGCTGAACATCGTTGTGCTGGTCGGCATTCTGCGGGTGTTCCGGCGGATGCGGAGCGGGGACTTCGACGAGGCCGAGCTGGAAGCCCAGCTGGCGCAACGCGGTCTGGTGAATCGGCTGCTCGGGCCGATCATGAGATCGGTGACCAAGCCGTGGCAGATGTACCCGATCGGGCTGCTGTTCGGCCTCGGATTCGACACCGCCACCGAGGTCGCGCTGCTGGTGCTGGCCGGGACCAGCGCGGCGGCGGGACTGCCCTGGTACGCCATCCTGTGCCTGCCGGTGCTGTTCGCGGCCGGAATGAGCCTGCTCGACACCATCGACGGGACCTTCATGAACTTCGCCTACGGGTGGGCGTTCGCGAACCCGGTGCGCAAGATCTACTACAACCTGACCATCACGTCGCTGTCGATCGCGGTCGCGCTCATCATCGGCACGATCGAACTGCTCGGTCTGCTGGCCGAGGAGTTCGGCTGGACCGGCGGACCGTGGGACACGATCAGCGGGCTCGACCTGAATCTCATCGGATTCCTGATCGTCGGACTGTTCGTCGTCACCTGGGCCGCCGCCCTGCTCACCTGGCGGTACGGCCGGATCGAGGAGAAGTGGGCGGCCGGATTACAGCCGCGCGCGGACACTCTCGACTGATCATCGGCCGCAATCCGGCGAGGCGCTAGGAACCCGCCTGGGAGCCCAGGAAATCCAGCAGCAGTTCGGTGTCGTCGCCGTAGTCGACGTGGGCCTTGGAGGCGTAGAAGTTGGCCAGGTCGACGCCCTGACGCGTCATTTCCATCAGGTTGTTGACGCTGTCGGGATCGCCGAGGCTGATCAAGGTGCGGGCGGCGGCGCGGAGGTCGCTGCGGATGGCGGAGGTGAACGGGCCGAGCACCGAGCCCGCCAGATCGAGACCGGCGGGGGTGAGGGTCACCAGTTCGGCCGCGGCGGCCAGCGCGTTGTCGTGGGCGAGGGCATCGGCCGCGCGCCACAGGCTGTCCTCGACGCGGCCCAGATTCGTGGCGATGCCCACGATGTCGATCTGGGTCAGCGCGTCGGCCAGAACACTGGTCGCGGCGGTCCAACCGGTCGGGTCGACACCGCCCGCCGCCCGGATCACCGAGGCGACCAGCGGCAGGTCCACCCCGGCCGCGGCCTGGACCAGCGGGCCCAGGGCGGTATTGAGGTCCTTCGCGATCTGATGCGCGGCGGGGATGTTGCCCGCCTCGATCAGATCCTGCAGCCCGGTGAGTTTGGCGAGGATGGCGGGGATGTTCGCCGCGGTCGCCGACCAGCCCGCGCCCACCTTGATCGCCTGCGCGAAGACCGGGCCCGGATCGATGCCGGGCGGGATCACGGCCGCGATGGCGTCGGGGTTACCGGACACCACCTGGCCGAGCGCCGAAAGGAACGGCGACCCCGCGGCATTGAGCGAGCAGTACAGGTCACCGTCGGCGCACATGGTGCGCACGCGGTCGGTCAGCGCCCCGAAATCCTGGGTCCGGATGCCCGCGATGCCGTGGCCCGGCTGCGGAGTCCCCAGCGGGAGAGCGGTTCTCGGGTCGCGGTGCGGGTCCGCCACCAGGCCGACGCCCACCACCCGGTCGGCGGCGATCGGACCCTCGCCATTGCCGATCTCGGTCGCGAAGTCGCCGACGCCGTCCGCGCCCTGGCTGTACCCGGCGAGCATGACACGGGTCTTCGCGCACAGACCGCTCACCATCTCGCGCAATCGGGCCTCGAGGGTGCTCAGCGACTGCGCGTAGGTCAGGCCCTGGTCGAAAGCGCTTGCGGCATAGGGGGCGTAGAGGACGGTGATGTCGGATCCGAACTGCCGTTGCAGGCCGTCGCCGATCGGCCGGAGCAGGCCGACAGGGACGGTCGGATCGGCGTCGGGATTGGTCTCCCAGGTGCCCGGCGCGAGAATCGCGGTGTAGCGGGTGCACGGCTCCGGGCCAGGCGTTTCCGCCCGCGCCGCGCCGATACCCGGGGTCCCGACCGTGACGGCCGCGGTAACCAAGATCACCGCGCACGAGGTCGCCAGCCTGCTCATCGTTCCGATTCCTCTGCCGCCGAAGGGGTCCCGTTCCCGAGCCGCGAAGGACAGATCCGCAGCACAGTCATAGCTAATTCTCGCCGCTCGGCGGCGATTTCGCAGGGTTTTCAGACACATCGGCGTTTCAGTTGGTTGGCAATTTCCGCCATGTCGAATCGCTATCAATCACACGGGCTGATCCGGCCATGCGCGAATCGCCGTTGATCGAATCACCGGATCGCCCGAAACTGAGTCGAACCCGAATCTCCCAGGAAGTGAAACGACATGCAGCACAGCACATTACTGGCCGACGAAGTCCTCGACCCGCCGCACGCGCCCCCAACCTTCGGGGTCATCTCCCTGATCGCCGCGACGGTGACGACCGGGCTCCTGGCGGGCGTGTTCTACGCCTACGCCTGCTCGGTCATGATCGGGCTGGGCAAGTTCGACGACAAGACGTACGTCGAGGTGATGAACAAGATCAACGTGGTGATCGTGAACCCGGTGTTCATGCTCAGCTTCCTCGGCTCACTGGGCTTCTCGGTCCTGGCCGGGGTGTTCTACCTGCGTTCGGACCTGCGCCCGGTACTGATCTGGATCGCCGTCGCCGTCGCGCTCAACCTGCTGAGCCTGATCATCACCTCCGGCTTCAACGTCCCTCTGAACAACAACCTGGCCACCGCCACCGACGCAGCCCCCGGCCTCGCCGACTACGCCGCCC
Source organism: Nocardia sp. NPDC004151 (assembly GCF_042874235.1). Taxonomy (NCBI): domain Bacteria; kingdom Bacillati; phylum Actinomycetota; class Actinomycetes; order Mycobacteriales; family Nocardiaceae; genus Nocardia; species Nocardia sp. NPDC004151. The sequence goes on from NZ_JBIAMR010000025.1 coordinate 10,628, forward strand.
TGCGCAAGGACTTCGAAACCCCGTGGCTGACATGGAACATCGTCCGCGCCCTGGCCAATACCGGGGCCCTGGCCACCCTTGCCTGGGCACTGGTCCAGCATGGTCGCCTGACCAGGTGATCTCGCTTCCACCAGGCGATTAGCGCCTTTATTGGGATCTCATCGGTGAGCGGCGCGACCGTTGGGTCACTCCGCTCACACCCGAGGAATCCCATGAACCTCCGCCCCGCAGCCGCCGCCCTGGCCATCGCCGCCGGCGCCACCGCCCTCGCCTGCCCACCACCGCCCAGGCCGCCCCTCCGAATGGGCCGGCAACGACAGCGCGAACCGCGGCTACTCCCCGCCACCCGAGCCGAACCAAGGCATTGGCCAATCGCTTGACCATCGGCGAAAAGTGAGGCACTCTACTGAACATGTTCACTGAACGTGTTCACTCTCGCGCCGAGGCGCGCGAAGCGACGCGGCGAAAAGTGCTCGCATCGGCTGAAAATCTGTTCCGCACACAGGGTTTCGCTTCGACGACCATCCGGCAGATCGCCACTGACGCCGAGGTCAGCACGGGATCGGTGATGGCGGTCGGAGACAAGGACGCACTGCTGGTCGCGGTCTTCGACGACTGGATCGCGGCCGTGCACCGCACTCGCGGCGAACGCGGAGACCTGCCGGAAACCCCGCGCGAGGCCATCATGGCGTTGTTCGAGCCGTTCATCGGCTACTTCGCGCAGGACCCGGCGCTCTCACGCGAATACAGTTCGATCATCGTGCGCGGCACTCACGAGTCGGCGATCTTCGCCGACCTCGCACTCGCGCTGGTCTCCGAAATCGAGAACGTGCTCAGCGCGGCCGGGCTGAAAAGCACGGAGGCGGCGCGGCGCGCGCGGGTCGTGTACTTCGCCTACCTGGGCATCGTGATGACCACGGGAAACCAGGCGGCCAGCGGCGGATCACCGCTCGAGCAGTTGTACGAGGTCATCGACTTCGCATTGCAAGAAACCAGTGAGGGAAAGCGCTGACCGCGCGACAAGCGTGCGGTAGTTCGGCATCGGGGAGGCAAGTATGAAAATCGTTGTGGCGGGAGCCGGGTACGCGGGAACGATCGCGGCGAATCGGCTGGCGAAAAGGGTGCGCGATGCGCAGATCACCGTGGTCAATCCTCGCGCGGAGTTCGTCGAACGGGTGCGGCTGCACGAGCAGATCTCAGGAACCGGCTCGGCCGCAACGCCCTTGAGGGCAATGCTCCGCGACGGGATCGGGATCCGCGTCGACTCGGTGGAGAAGATCGGCGACGGCGTCCTCACCCTGCGCGACACCCCGGAGCTCGCGTTCGACTACGCGCTACTGGCCGTCGGCAGTACCGTCCTCTCGCCGACCGGCACGGTTCCCGTAGGCACCTGGGAAGGCGCGCAACGGGCTCGAAAGCTGTTGGGCGAGTTGACCGAAGGCAGCACGGTCACCGTAGTCGGGGGCGGGCTGACCGGCATCGAGACCGCGAGCGAGATCGCCGCGGCCCACCCGGATCTACGAGTACGCCTCGTGGGCGCCAGCATCGGCGCGAGTCTGTCCTCAGCCGCGCAGCGACGCGTGCTCGCCGATCTCGAGCGGCTGGGCATCGAGCTCGTGCTGGGCACGTTCGCCGAGGTGCGCGCAGGCAAGGCAGGCGACGCCGTCGTACTCGAGACAGGTGATGTGCTCGGTTCGGATCTCACGCTGTGGGCGATCGTGTCCGGGGTACCCGATCTCGCGGCCCGCAGCGGCTTGCGGGTCACTCCCGATGGCCGTGCGGTGGTCGACGAGTTCCTGCGCAGCGTCAGCGACCCGAGAATCTTCGTGATCGGCGACTGCGCGGCCGTCCCGAACGCTCGATTCGCCTGTGCCACAGCCACTCCACAAGGAGCACACGCGGCCTCGACCTTGGCCCGACTGATCACAGGCCGCGCCCCGAAGCCCTTCTCGATGGGCTACACCGGCCAAGCACTGAGCCTCGGCCGCCGCAACGGCCTCGTGCAAGCCTCCCGGCGCAACGACACGCCACGTCGGCTCTTTATCGCCGGGCGACTGGCCGCGATCAGCAAGGAATCGATCAACCGCTACGCGAAATATGGTTCTCGCACAGCCAATTACGCGTGGCTGCCGGGCGCCGGCGCGTCGCATCGGCCGCGATGAGGCCGGCGTCGATCGACCCCGAACCAGCTCAGCTCTGACTTCGGCCGCCCAGCACCTCACGGAACAGGGCTTGCCGGAGCGCGAGCTCACGCGGATCGCTCCACAGGTGAAATCCGTACCTGTTGGTCACATACGCGAATCCGATCCCGGTGTCCGGATCGGCCATCCCGAACGACCCTCCGGCGCCGGGTGTTCCGAACGCCCGATCCGACGATCCGAAAGTGAACGTCGGAAACGGCTTCATGAAGCCGAGCGAGAACTGCGAATCGCAATACAGAACCTGGTCGCGCAGGCCCTTGACCGGCGGCGCGGCGGGGTTGATCAGCGCATCGAGAATGTCCGGCGCCAAACCGATTTCCGCACCGCCGGTGGCCGCGCACCCATAGAGAGCGGCAATAGCCCGGGCCGTGCCGATTCCGTTCGCGGCCGGCATCTCGACGGTGCGGGTCTCCTCGTGATTGAGATCGTCGAACTCCCGAACACCCGGTGTTGTGAACGCTCGCGCGGCCAGGCTGCGCGGATTGAGCAGCCCGAGCACGAACCGCGGCGGCATCGTATTGAGGTGCAGCATCGCCTCGTAGCGCGACCAGGCGTGCAATCGCGCCACCCGGTCCCGATCCACCGAATCCGGCAACCCGATATGGAAATCGAGGCCCAGCGGCGCGGCTACCTCCTCGGCGAAGTACCGCCCCAGCGTCCTCCCGTCAGGATCGGCATGCCGTATCAACTCGGATTCGTACCAGCCCAACGTAACCGCGTGATACCCGTGCCGCTCCCCCACCGGCCACGCCGGAGCCTGGGCCGCGATCTTCGCCGACAACCGCCCCGGATCAATCAGATCCGCCAAGGTCAATGCCCGGTCGAGAACGGGTAGCCCCGCCTGATGCGACAACAACGCCCGCACCGTCACCGAGCCCTTCCCCGCCTGCCCGAACTCCGGCCAGTACTCCGCCACCTTCGTGTCATAGGAGATCAGCCCCCGCGACGCCGCCACCGCGACCGCCAGCGACGAAACCCCCTTCGAGGTCGAGCACACCGTAACCATCGTGTCCCGCTCCCACGGCGCCTCACTGACCCCGTCTCGATACCCACCCCACAGATCGACGACCTTCACGCCACCCTGATACACCGAAACCGCCGCCCCGATCTCTCGCCCGCTGCACATGGTGCGGCGAAAGACATCGGCAACCTTCCCGAACCCCTCGTCGACCTCCCCCGAGATCAGCTCGGGCGGCACCTTGACGCTGAGAACCATGGCTCACTCCGTCGCAGGCTCGGCGAACCCCCCGCCTCGATCCGATGGTAGACCCGCGCTACCGCACGCCCCCCACGCCCCCCTCTACTCCCGCCGCAGGTAGGGGCCGTAGGGGACCAGTACCGTCGACTTGGTCGCCAGATGGTCCCCGACAATACGAAAGCGGCCCGGAACCAATAGGTTCCGGGCCGCTCCGTTAGTAGCGGGGACAGGATTTGAACCTGCGACCTCTGGGTTATGAGCCCAGCGAGCTACCGAGCTGCTCCACCCCGCGTCGGGTGAAGACAACCGTACACAGGGGGCCTGCGATACACCTAATCCGCTGATCAGGGCATGTTTTCAGGCATCGCCGGGGCCGCAGGCCAATCCCTCCTTGTTGCGGTCGGGGTTGTGGCGGTCGCGTTTGCCGTGGATGGGGAGGGAGGTGAGGCCACCGCGCATCGTTACACCCCGATCGAGGACACTCCGCAAGAGTGCATTGCTCGAAAACGTTTGTCGCAGAACATGTTCCGGCAAATCGAACTGGGCCGTCGGTATATGAACGCGGCAGCTCCGAGAGCCTCTCGCGGACAGTGAAATTCATGATCGGCTCCGAATCATGGTGCGCCGGGCCGATGGCCGGATGGCTCGCGCCAGATGCGAGAAAGGCCCGGAACCAGGAGGTTCCGGGCCGTTCTCGTAGTAGCGGGGACAGGATTTGAACCTGCGACCTCTGGGTTATGAGCCCAGCGAGCTACCGAGCTGCTCCACCCCGCGTCGGGTAATGACAACCGTACACAGGGGCAGAGGCTGCGCCTAATCGGCTCGTCAGGGGCTGTTTTCAGGCCGGAGTCGGGGTGGGGTGCAGGGGCTCGGGGGTGGCCGCGGGGGCGGAGCGGTCGGTGGTGGTGAGGTGGCGGGCGACGAGCATGAGGGCGAAAGCCGTGAGGAGCATGGCGACCAGGACGGCGATCGAGGTCCAGAACATGGTGTCGTACAGGGCGATGTCGGCGCGGATGACGGCACGGCGGGCGAAGGTCATCGGGGCGATGTCCTCGAAGGGACGGAACGCGGGAGGGGTTGTGCCCGCGGGGAATACACCGCCGAAGGTGAAGATCTGGAACATATAGAAGGCGAAAGCGGCGATCGAGCCGGTGACGCGGCCGAACACCACGATGAACAATTGCGTGGTGACCGCGGCCACCGCGCCGACCAAGACGATCACGGCCGCCATGACCGGCCACTGCTCGGGCGACCAGCCCGCCGAACTGCCGTAGCCGGCGGCCAGCGCGGTCAGGGCGATGACACCGGCCGCGCCGACCGCGGAGCCCCGCAGCAGAGGTACGGCGGTGCGTCGCCAGGGGGTGCGGCCGGTCGCGGCTCCACGCCACGGGCGCACCAGCATCCAGAGCACGATGGCGGCCAGGAACGCGCCCATGACCACCAAGACCGGGCCCGCGCCGCGGGCGATCTCCTTGTGGCTGCGGTCGCCGCCGCGGACCAGTTGGCTCGGCTCCTGGTTGCGGACGTCCATGGTGACGGGCTGGGCGATCACGTCGGCGGAGGCCGTGGTGTCGGTGATGTGGGGGGCGGCGGAGGCGCCGTCGCGGAGGCCGGTGTCGAGTTGGGTGGCGCCGTCGTCCAATTGGGTGACGCCGGAGCGGAGTTCGTGGCCGCCGTCGGCGAGTTGGCGCAGGCCGGTGGAGAGTTCGGTGGCGCCCGCGCCGAGTTGGACCGCGCCGTCGCGGAGTTGGGTGGAGCCGTCGGCCAGGGCGAGGACGCCGGCGCGGTATTCGGCCTTGGGGTCGGTGAGCTGGCGGGCCAGTTCCTTGGTGCCGTCCCGCAATTGGGTGAGCTGGCCGACCAGGGAATCGGGGTCGCCGGGGCGCTGGCCGATCAAACCCTTCAGCTGGGTGGCGGCGTCGGCCACGGACGGATCGGGGTTCTTGCTCAGCTCGTCGAGCAGCGGGGTCAGCTGCGTCGCGAGCTTTCCGGCGGGTTCGACCACGTCGAGCAGGGGCGTGATGATCTGGTCGACGCCGTCGCGGATCTGGGTCGCGCCGGTGCCGAGCTGGTCGGTGCCGGAAACCAGCTCGTGGGCGCCGTCGGCGAGTTGCACGGTGCCGGTGTGGAGTTCGCGGGTGCCCGCGACCAGTTGGGAAGCGCCGGTGGCGGCCTCGTCGAGACCGGTCGAGAGTTGCCCGGAGCCGTCGGCCAGCTGAGCGGTGCCCTGCGCCAACTGGGTCGCGCCCTTCGACGCGTCACCGATGCCCGCGCCGAGACTGTTGACGCCGACCAGGATCTGCGAGGCGTAGCTGCGGCCGATGGTGGCGGCGATCTGATTCTGGGCGTCGGCGATCACGCTATTGGCGACGGCCGGGCCGAGGGTGCCGTTGAAGTCGTTGTACCAGACCGCGATTCGGGCGCGCTGCGGCACAGGATCGGTCACGCTCAGCACACTGCGAGTGAAATCCGCTGGGATGACGACCGAGAACGCGTAGCGGCTCTCGCGCAGGCCCTGCACGGCTTCGGCGCTGCTGACCCGATGGAACTGCAGCTCACCGCCGGACACCAGGGTGTCGAGAATCTCGGTCCCCATGTTCTGGGCCTTGCCGTCGGAGACGCCGCCCACATCGTCGCTGGCGACCGCCACCGGGATCCGCTTCAGATACAGCTCCGGGTCCCACATGATCCACATGTAGACCGCTGAGATGAGCGTCGGCACCACCAGGAACAGCACCACCAGGACCCGAAGCGGACCCGAGGCCCGGCGCGTCCGGAGCAGCTCGCCGATGCGTGCGCGAATGGATGTCGATCTGTCTGCCACGGCGAAACCCCGATGCTGCCCAGTGAAACGTTCGAGCCAAAGCTAGTTGGTCGCTCGTCCAGTATGTGGGGATTCGGGGAAATTGTCCTGCCGAGTCAGCGAATCGCGTCCACCACCAACGCGGTCGTGTTATCAGTGCCGCCGCGCGCGAGCGCCGTACCGACCAGACCCTCCGCGACCTGACCCACCGAGGAACCCTGCGCCAGGATCGATTTGATGAGCGGCATGCCCAGCTGCTTGCCCACCCCGTCACTGCACAACAGCAGCCGCCCCGCGCTCGACCCGGTGGAGGCGCGCCCGATATCGCCGGGGCGCACCGTGCGCACCGACGTGGTCACCAGATGCCTCATGCCGGGCAGCGGATCGTGCCCGCGCGCCCGGAAGTACTCGGCCACCGTGTGATCGGTGGTCATGCGGTGCAGGACACGGCCGTTCCAGCGGTAGGCCCGGCAGTCGCCGACCCACGCGACATCGCACGGACCGTCCGGCTGCCCCCGATTCGGCAGCACTGCGACCACCAGCACACAGTCGGCGGCCGACTCGGGTAGCTCGTCCACCAATCCCTTTTGCGCCGCCAGGATCGCAGCCTGCGCGCCCTCCGTGACCGCCACCTTCGCCGCGATCGAGGCCGCCAGCCGTGCCGCCCGGGCCGCCGCCAGATGATCACCGACCCCGTCGGCCACCACGAAAGCGCTGCGCCCACTCCGCGTATCCGTGAACGTGGCGAAGGCGTCCGCGTTGACGGTCCGACGCCCCAGTCGGGTCACCCCCAATCCCGCCACCCGGACGAGCAGCGCGCCGGCATCGGCTTCTTCCACCTCGATGGCTTCGGTGTGCACGACCCGACCTCCTGGGACTCGGTCTCACGGGGTGCTGACGACCAGCACTACCCATTCAACGGGCGAAACCCCTGCTCCGCTCCCGAATTGCCTGTGGGCTTGCTGAGGAACCGCCGAACCGACCCCGCGTATTCAGTGCTACGCCCTGTAACGGATACCATCGCATCCGTGGCCAAGCTCAAGGTTTCCGTAGACGTCCCGATCCCGCCCGACCAGGCCTGGTCGCACGCCTCCGACCTGCCCGAACTGGACAAGTGGCTGACCCTGCACGAAGGCTGGCGCGGACCGATCCCCGACGACCTCACGCCCGGCACCCGGCTCATCGGCGTCGCCACCGTCAAGGGCTTCCGCAACCGGGTCACCTGGACGGTCAAGACCGCCGAACCCCCGAACCGCCTGATCCTCAACGGTTCCGGAATCGGCGGCACCAAATTCGGCATCGAACTGCGCGTGGCATCGAGTTCGACCGGCTCGCAGGTCACCGCGCACTTCGAACTGGGCGGCGCACCCCTGTTCGGGCCCATCGGCTCGGCGGTCGCGCGCGCCCTGCGCGGAGACGTCGAACGGTCCCTGGAACGCTTCGTCCAGCTCTACGGCTGAATATCGCTCGGCGGCAGGGGAATTCAACGCCCGAAGGAGTCGGCGCACTATTCCTTCCGATCAGAAACCACGAATTCCCCTCCACTGACAAGCACAAATTGTAAATACGGAAACAGCGATCGCATGTCTAGAATTCAGCCATGCAGGTGCATACCCAACAATTGCGCTGCCTCATGACGGTCGCCGAGGAGAAGAGTTTCGCGAGCGCCGCGCAGCAGCTGTGCATTTCCCAGCAGAGCGTGAACGCGCAAATGAGGCAGCTGGAGCGGGCACTGGACATCGTCCTGTTCGCCCGCACCACACCCGCCATCGAGATGACGGCGGCCGGTTCGGCGTTCCTGCGGGAGATCGACCGAATCGACGACCTGGACACGGCGATCGAACGCGCCCGCGACATCCAGCACGCGGAGCAGGATCGTCTGGTCCTGGGGACCCTCGAAGGCGCGGCGCTGACCCTCACCGAACCGATCCTCGACGCGTTCCAGCAGCGCCATCCCGGGGTCACCGTGCAGCAGCGGCAGTCCAGCTTCGACGACCCGACCGCCGGACTGCGTGATGGCGCGGTGGATATCGCCCTCGTCCGGCGCCCCTTCGCCGACAAGGGGATTCACTGCGAAACCCTGTTCACCGAACCCTTGATGGTCATGCTCCCCACCGACCATCGGCTCGCCGACCGCGCACAGGTCCACGTGGGCGACCTCGTCGACGAGACCATCATCGGCGCGTCCTCCAAGGACCCGGAATGGAACGCCTTCTGGGAACTGGACGCCTACCGCGACGCTCCGGCAGCGATCACCCACCGCACCGCGTCGGCGCTGGAATCCCAGTACAAGGTGCCCCTGGGCCTGGGCATCGTGGTCACTGTGGCCGCCGCACGCTGGCTGCCGTTCCCGGGGATCCGACTGGTGCCGATCGTCGGCGCCGCCCCGAGTGAGGTCGCGGTCGGCTGGCGCGCATCGGGTGAGAGCGCCCTGGTGCGCTCCTTCGTCGACGTGGCCACGAATATTCGAGACACCCGCCACGACCTGGTCGACCCGCTGCAGCGCCCCGACTTCACCGACCGGACGATGCCGTTCCGCCCGTGAACGTGGATCACCTAGGCAACCTGAGGACAATTCGCCCTCTCGGCCGGCGTTCTTCCCGTGTTTCAAGAGAGCGGATTGTCTATCGACGCATCAATTGATGCCGCGTTGGACGCGTACGGCCGAGGGCGACATCGCATATTGCCTGCTCGGCCAACAGCTTTCACTGAACGCAGTCGATGGGGTGGCACCGTTGTGTAGCGCCACCCCCATCGACTCACTTCGAGACCCGATCCAGTGTGCGATGCGCTCCAGGCCGGGGTTGTCCGCAAGGACCGACTTGATCGGCTGCGCCCAAGCGGGTATCCGGGCCGACCGGAATGTCGGGCCCGGCCGGATACAAATGTGAATGTGAGCCCTTCAACTCACACCGAAGACGCTATCCAGGAACGGATTCAGAGAGAAGTCACTCTTTCCGATCCACCCACAAGCACGAATTGTTGGTCATTACAGGCGCATTCGGTCGCCGATCGGCGCGACCGGCACCCTGGTGGCGCGCATGATCGCGATCAGCCGTTCCAGGTCCGCAATGCGCTTGCGGAGCCGCCTGTTCTCCTCGGAAAGGCGCTCGCAGCCACTCGATTCGCCCACGCCCGCTTCGCTTTCCGCCTGCCTGATCCACAGGCGCAGCGCTTCATGATGCACGCCGAGTTCGGCGGCCATCCCGCGGAAGGTCGGCTTGGGATCGGACTCCCGGTACAGCCGGACGGCCTGCGCCCGCAGCGCATCGGGGTATTTTCGGGGTGGCGCCACGGGCGAGCTCCTCTCTAGCTGATGACGAGAAACGTTAGCTCACAAGGGAACCCGGGTGAAACCATGATTTCGGGATCGTTCACAAGCGAAGGCTGTCAATCACGCCGACTCGCGGACTCCACAGCCGAGAGCACGGCAGCCACGGCATCTCAGCGGTTACCCGGTCATCGACCCTGACCGCCGCGAGTCCGGCGGCCGCCAGTTCACCGGCAACTTCGCCGATCTGATCGGCCTGACCTCGGTAGTCCAGGACCAGTGGACCCAATTCCACATGCAGATGGAGATTGGGAATTAGAGCACTCATCGGCTCGCTCCCATACTTTCCGGACCGACACCGAACACTACCTGACCTGCGATCTCTCGATAAATCAATTCTTATTGCCGATTGTCACGTCCGACTTGTCAATCGCGGCAACGATTGACAGATCAGCCTTGTGAATAAACCCGAGATTCTGATTTTTCTTGTCTCCCTTGGTGTTCTAGCGTAATCACGGCATTCGGGCGCGAATACGAAGCCCCGAACACTCCCATTCAATGCCGTTTTGCCGGAGGAGTACATCCATGAAGCCCAGCCTCGTGCGAGCGTCCGTCGTCACGTCCCTGGCGCTGCTGCCGCTCGGTCTCGCCGCCGGCCCCGCCCAGGCGGATCCGCAGGCTCCGACGACCATCGACTTCCAGTGCCAGGCCAAGCCCCCGATCGGAGAAGCGCAGACCTTCACGATGGCGCTGGGGGTATCGGGCGCCGCACCGAGCGCCGCGAGTGTCGGTGACGCGGTGGCGATTACGCTCACGCCGGCCGCCCAGCAGGTCCCCGGCTCGGTCTCGGGCCATGCCCTCCGCAGCCTGCGCGGATTCAAGCTGTTCATGCCGGTTCCCACGAACTCGACGTATGTGTCGAGCACGGTGTCCGGCGGCACGGTCGCCGCGACGGTCGGACAGTCCGGGGGCCGGCTCACCCTCGACGCTCCCGGCACCGCCGCGGCCGGATCCGATTTCACCCTGCCCGCGGTGACCGTGAACGTCACCGCCTCCGCGGCCGGGACCATCACCAGCACTCTCGCGGGCACCAGTTTCGACGACCCGGGTCTCACCTTCACCGCATCGGTGGATTCGGGCACCATCCTCGGCGCGGTGGACGTGCCGGTGAAGTGCTATCCCGGTTCCGCGCCGACCCTGACCCACACCACGGTGTCGGCCGGTAACCCGGGCGGCAACCCCGGTGGCACACCGGGCAGCAACTCCGGATCCGGCAACAGCAACTCGGGGTCGTCACGTCTGCCGGGCCTCGCGGCCCTCACCGGTTCCGCCGGGTCCTAGGCGAAACCCGACACCGCGAAAGAACGTGCGAGCCGATAGATCCCGGCTCGCATACGGCCCCACCGCAGCGGGGGCCTGTCGAGCATCGCCGGCCACCGGTTCTTCTCCCACAGCCGGATCGGCCGGCGGTGCTCGACGCATCGGACGGAGTTCCGAAATCCCGTCAATGACAAAGGACATCCCCATGACACACGCAACCGCCCGCGCCGCCGTCGGCGCGGCCGCCACCGTCGCCCTCGGCGCCGTGACGCTGCTCGGTTCCGCCGCCGCCGGCGCGGCCCCGACGACGATCAACTGGGACAACGGCTCGAGCCACTACACCCGGACGGTGAGCAATACGACTCCGCAGGTGGGCGAGAAGATCACCGTCAGCACCAAGATCGAGCGGACCGGCTCCGGCGACGAGAAGATCAACTGGTTCAAGGACTTCCACGACGCGTGCCTCACCTATGTCACAAATTCGGCGAAGCTGACCGACACCAGCGGCGAACACCCGGTCGAGCCCTTCCTGGAAATCACGTCCGACTTCATCGCGGCTGATTTCATGGCCACCAGCTACCAGGTGGTCGCGAAGCCGGGCAACGTCTCATCGCCCGTGTTCAGCGCCCAGTACACGGTCGGCGCCGACTGCGAGCAGGACGTGGAGCTCGACTCCGGTATCGAATACCTGTCGAGCGCGGGGAAGGCCACCTTCACCGACAAGGGGCCCTCGATCACCGTTACGAAGAAGACGGCCACGTCGTCCACCACCACGCTGGCTCCGGTGACCGGCGCTGTAGCCGGTAAGGCGGTCACCCTGACCGCGACCGTCGCCCCGGCCCAGGCCGGAGGCTCGATCACGTTCAAGGACGGCGGCACCGTCATCGGCACCGGCCAGGTCGGCAGCACCGGCAAGGCGACCGTCCAGTGGACCCCCGCCACCGCGGGCCAGCACACCGTTACCGCCGAATACTCCGGTTCGAACGGCACGTCCGGTTCCCAGGCGACCGCGAGCGTCACTGTCGCGTCCTCGGGCGGAACGGGAGGCACCGGCGGTACAGGTAGCGCGGACAGCATTCTCGGCAGCCTCGGCTCCCTGCTCGGCGGCACCGGGTCCAGCCAGTAGCCACGACCCCGCCGGCTGAACACGGAGCGGCCCGGAACCACACGGTTCCGGGCCGCTTTCCTGTCTGGTTCCCAGCTACGAGAACGTCGGCGATGAGATACGTCCGAGCCTCACGGAGGCGACCGCTCCGCCCGGGCCGATCGCCACAGCCGGTGGCATGATCCAGCCGCGGACTACGCCGTCCCGCGACAGCGGCTCCGACGGCGACTTGGTCGCCGGGCGGCCGACACGGTAGCAGCTCAATTCGCCGGCAGGCGTTACCGATTCGGCCGCCGGCAACGGGCTCGGCCCATCCGGGCAACGATCCAGGGGCGCCCGGCGGACCTGAACCCCTTGGGGTCCGGCAAGTCCCGGCATCGGACACGGCGTCCTCCCCCGGACACGGATCGAGCCGCACCCGGTGGCCGGGTGCGGCTCGAACTACTCAGGAAGCGCGCCTACTTGAGCTTGCGGCAGTAGAGAGCGTCCGGGTGGCCGTGCCGGGAGTTGGCCCAGGAGAAGCCGATGCCCGCGGCGTACTCGTCGGAGTTGCACTGACCCTTGTAGTGGTTGGCAGCGTAGTCTCCGCCTTCGCCGGAGGCTGGGCGGTTGTCGCCCTGGTCGTCCCACACGGTGCGACCCGCGCCGGCGAGAGGGATGCGGCCGGGGACGCACAGGATAGCGGACATGCCGTCACCGTTCAGGCTGTAGCCGATCATGAACTGCCCGTTCTGGCACTGGTACTTGGTGAAGCCGTTGGCCCAGTCGGTGTCCACCCGCTCCTCGTTCACCTTGTTCGCGAGCGTGCCGGGCTTCCACAGGTCGCCCTCGTTCGAGTCCGTGCACAGGCCTCGCCTGCCCGTCGCGCTGATCCCGATCAGGCGCTGGTCATCGGGGCACACCATTTTCGTTGCGCCGGAATCCCAATCGTTGCCGGCCCGCAGCGACGCGTTGTGGTCGGAGTTGGTGCCGTAGAGCATCGACCAGGTGCGCACGGGCGAGACCTGCCCGGACTTGCCCTTCTCGCCCACCAGTCGACGGAAGTACCCTCCGCGCCAGTCACCGCCGTTGGAGGTGACGCTGCTCAGGTTGCCGTCGGCGGCGTAACGCAGCAATCCCCAGTTGTCGCCTTGATCCGGGGTCTGGTACCCGACCATCGGCCAGTAGGCCCAGTCCAGGTCGCGGCTGATCAAGTAGTCGACCATGTTCGCGAACCAGGCTTTGTCCTGGTCGGTGGCCTGGGTTCCGACGCCGAACTCACTGACCCACACCGGTGCGGTGAAATGCTTGTCGGGGGTGGTGGCCACGTATCCGGCCAGCTCGTCCATCGACCGGAACAGGTCATCGCGCGACATTTCGCGGAAGCGGGTGTCGTGGGTTTCGCCCAGGCCGGTCGCGCCGGTGTGGTTCGGGCCGATGTAGCCGTAGAAATGCGCGCTGTACACGACCTTGTGTGAGCGGGTGAGCGTCGAGCTCAGCCAGCTCTGCGGCTTCAGCATGGGGCGTTCGTGCGGGAACAGGTCGGAGGGAATTCCGGTCCAGTTCAGGCCCTCGATCATGATGAGCAGATTCGGGTTGGCGGTGGTCAGGATTCGATCACCGGCCTGGCGGGAGGCCGCCTCCCAGTCCTGGTTGTCGCCCCAGCCCACATTGGGGTCGTTCCAGGTGGTCCGCCGGATCTCGTTGCGCAGGTCCGCGCCGATGACCCCCGGGTTGCTCTTGTACCGGGCGGCCATGAACGCCCAGTCGTCCACCCATTTGCCGGTGTCCTGGCCCGAATTCCAGAATTCGTTGCCGTCGTTCGAGCAGCACCATTTGGTCGTGGTGGTGTGGTTGTTGAGGATGACGCCGAGCCCGGCATCGGTCAACGCCCGCACCGCCCGGTCGTACACCTCGAGCGGCTTGAGGCCATTGAGCGAGGGATTGGCGGTCAGGCCCCGCACCGGCCGGTCGTCGGAGATCATCTCGTTCGAGAACGGCAACCGGACACTGTTCAGCCCCAGCGCCTTGAAGTCCTTGACCAGCTTGTCCATCGAGACGCGCTCCAAGCCGAGCGGCGCGCGATGCCCGACCTCGCCGCCCTGGTTGTTGGCCGGGTCCTCGTCGTCGCCGCTGCCGTTCCAGGTTCCACTGGAGCCGTGCCAGTTGCCGGATTGCAGCTTGACCCGGTTCCCGTTCGCGTCGACGATATAGCGCCCACGGGTGCTGAGCGGGCCTTTCAGATCCGATCCCCCTGAGCCTGAGCCTCCACACCCGGCAGATCCGCTGAAAAGGCATGGCCAAGCTTCGCTGGTAGGCGCGAAATACATCCCCAGGGCCAGCAGCATCGCGGAGACCAGGGTGAACGCCGACAGCGCCTCCCACCTCGGCCGCCGCTGAAAACGGTGTTCAGTCAACGTCATTCGAGTTCCTCATCCGAAGGTCCAACCGCGTGCTACTTGCTGGAACCGGTCCCGAGCAGCGAACCGAGGCTGCCGGTGGAGACGCCGCCCCCCCCGTCACTGTCCTTGGCGACAGTGATGAACGGGCCGTAGCTGTTGTAATCGCCCTTGCCGAGCGAACCCAGATAGGACGTGCCGCTCGACAGCGGCGTACCGCGGGTGCAGCTCGCGCCGACCGTGTACTGGGCGGTGAAGGTGACCGGGGCGGCGGCCTTGACGAATACGCGATAGCTGGTGGCCATGAAATCTCCCGCGATGAAGCCGGGCCTGATCTCGAGATACGGCTCGACACCCTTCGCACCGGTACCGTCGTCGAGCTTGGCCGAGTCGCTGACGTAGGTCAGGCACGCGTCGTGGAAGTCCTTGACCCAGTTGAGCTGGAGGTCAGGGCTGGTGCTGCGCTCGAACTTGGTGGTGACCGTGATGGTGTCGCCAACCTTCGGCGAAGCGTCGCTGACGGTGCGGGTGACGCTCGCGACGCGGTCGGTCCACGTCACGGAATCGGGTGCGGCGTGGGCCGTGCCGGTGCTCAGCAGGGTCAAGGCCGCCGCGGCGGTCGCGGCGCCGACAGCGATACCGTGCCGAGTTGCTCGGTGTGTCATTGAATTTCCTTCGGACGCAATACGGTTGATCGGAACGTCGAACCGGGTGCGGCCGACTCATCGGCAGAACTGTAGGACGATGTCGTTTCACAGAGAAACGCTGTTTTCGGGTGGATCCACAGGTTTTGCTTGTCAAACCATCTCGCCAGGTCAGAACCCTGATTCAGGCCATTACGGGTATTTCCGATCCCCATTTCGTGGCCGATGAATTCGCCGGCTGCGGCTCGGCCACTAGAATCTGGGCATTCGCACAGGATGCCCGGATGCCTGTGCGCCGAACAGGGTTGGGGAGGCATGGGCGGCCCCGCGCGCGAGCAACCGCGACAGGAACGCAGCCGACTGCGGCGCGAGGCGCTGGTTCGCGCGGCGCTGGAGTTGATCGCCGAGCAAGGACCCGCGGCGGTGACCCATCGAAAGGTGGCCGCCCGCGCCGAGTTGCCCGGCGCGACGACCGGATACTTCTTCGCCTCCGTCCAGGATCTGATCGACGAGGCGCTTGCGCTACAGGTCCGGGACCGCATCGCCGAATTCGGGCCGATGTTCGAGAAAGCCCTCGCCGAACGCCCCACCCTCGACGAGCTGCTGCGGCTCATCGCGGTCACCGCGGCTCGATCCCGCACCGCGGTGATCGCGCAGTTCCAGCTGTACCTGGACGCCGGGCGGCGACCGGAACTCGAGGGTCCCGTCACCGAGGCGCTCGAACAGTTCGAAGCCCTCGCCGCGCGCGTGCTGCGCGTCTGCGGGGCCGTCGACCCAGAGGAGGCGGCGGGGCAGATCGTGGCCATGATCGACGGCTTCCTGCTGCACCGCCTCGGCCGTCCGCGTACCCGGGCGGTCGAAGCCGATTCCCTGCATCAGGCGTTGCGCGCGCTGACGCTGTCACATCTCGCCGGGCCCGAACGCGACGCGGCCGACCGGCTGCTGCAGCGACGCGTCGGGGCGGAACTCTAGTAGCTCCCCGAAACCCCAGCGGCGCAGCGAATCACCAAAAAATCCTGCACAAACGCACAGATTCCAAAAATCTGTACACTCGCACAGATTTCAGCCTCGATCGAGATGAGGACATATGCGGTACACACTGACCGGCCTCGCCGCCGCGGCGGCTTTCGCGACGATGCTCACGACGCCCGCAGGAGCCGACGCGAGCCCGCACGGTTATGAGGAGTACGTCGCCTTGGGCGACTCGTTCGCGGCCGGACCCTTGGTACCGGCCCAGGGCGGCGACTCGGCGAGCTGCCTGCGGTCGGTCGACAACGGGTATCCGGCACGACTGGCCGCCACCCTGGGCATCCGGAACTTCCGGAACGTGACCTGCTCCGGAGCCAAAGCCCAGGACTTCGACAAAGCCGATCCCGGATGGGGACGCGGCGCGACACCGCAGTACGACGCCCTGAGCGCGAGCACCGACCTGGTCACCCTCACCATCGGAGCGAACGACGCCGGACTGTTCCAGGACCTGCTCGGCTGCTTGAGCCCGGCGCCGGACGACGCCGCCCGCGCCTGCGTGGACCGCTTCACCGGCGGCGGCGTCGATCAATTGGCGGACAAGGTGGACGCCGCCGCCTCGACCATCGGCGCCACCCTAGACGAGATCGCGCGCCGCGCACCCCGCGCGCGCATCCTGATCACCAGCTACGGCCAATACCTGCGCCCCGGAGGATGCCCGAACCTCGCGGCCCCGATCACAGCCCGCGACGCCGACTACCTGCAGACCACCATCGACCGTCTCGGCGACCGCATCGCCGAACAGGCCGCCACGCACAACGCGACCTTCGTCGATCTGCGTCGAGCGAGCCTCGGACACGACTCGTGCGCCGCCCCACAGGACCGGTGGATCGAGCCGCTGCTGCCCGCCTCCCCGGCCGCGCCGTTCCATCCCAATGCCCAAGGCGGACAAGCGTTCGCGAACCTGATCGCAGCGACGCTGTGAGGAGGTAGCGGGACAGGATCGAACCTGCGGACGATCAGTCCGTGACCAGGTTCATGCGGAGGAACTCGGTGATGCGGAGCAATTTCGGTGGACGCACCGCCTCGTTGAGGAAGGCCTGGATGGCCTCGCCCGCTCCGACCAGGCGCGGGGCGGTGAGTTCCACGTCCTTCCCGTCGATCCGGAGGCTGGCCCCGCCTGCCGCGAGGACATTGCGCACCCAATCCGAGCGCGATCCGTACACGGGGACAAACAGGTAGCCGCCGTCGACCGGGTAGGCGTCCATCGGGGTGCGATAGGTCGCGCCGGAGACACGGCCGACGTGTGTCAGCACGGGCCACTTCCCGCTCGCGATCGCGCGCGGGTTGAACACCCGCTTGTTCACGTGCCCCCACCATCTCGGCATCGGCATGGTGCATCTCCTTCTGACGGTAGTGCGCATGACCTTGGCGCCTTACCGTTGTAAGTCACCCTTACATGCGTAAGGGTGACTTACGATCGTAAGCCTGTCAACATCTCGTCCAGGGAGCCGCTGTGTCGCGACCATCGCAACCACTGAGCAGGGAACGCGTGCTGGAAGCCGCCATCCGAGTCGCGGATCGCGGTGGCGCGGAAGCGATCACGATGCGGCGGGTGGCTCAGGAGCTGGGCGTGGAGGCGATGTCGCTGTACCACCACGTGCCCAACAAGGACGGACTCCTGGACGGCGTGGTCGACGCGGTGTTCGCGGCGATCGAACTCCCCGCCCCCGGAGGCGGGGACTGGCGTGACGCGATTCGCGTGCGCGCCCGGTCCGCCCGAGAGGTTCTCTCGCGGCACAGCTGGGCGCTCGGACTCATGGACTCCCGGCGCAACCCGGGACCGGCCACGCTCCGCAGCCACGACGCGGTGCTCGGCGTACTCCGCGCAGCGGGCTTCCCGCTACCGCTCGCCGCGCACGCGGTTTCGCTCATCGACAGCTACACCAGCGGATACGTTCTCCAAGAAGAGAACCTGCCGGCGACGACGCCCGCCGACGTCGACGATGTCGCGGGCGGGATCCTCGAACGCCTGCCGCCCGATCAATTGCCGTACCTGCGGGAAATGATCGTCGACCACGCCCTCGGGACGGACTACGACCACACCGGCGAATTCGCCTACGGCCTGGACCTGATCCTCGATGCGCTCGAGGATCGCCGGAAGCAGCCCTGATCGACGCGGCGACGCACCGATCACCCCCGACGAGGTCCTCACCGCCGGCGGGGCGCTCACCCCATTGGACGCTCTGTCAGTCCCAATCGAACCAATCGAAGAACTCGAACGGCAGTAGATGCTTGTACCAACCCGGAGGGATTCCCCAGCCCGGAGGGAACAAGAAGTGCTTGCTGTCCCTGACCTGGTCCGAGTGCTGATCGACAGGGGTGGGGGCGTAGTTGGTGACCACATCGGCCTGGGTCGGGACGGTCACGGCGGTGACCGGAGCCACCGCAATAGCACCGGCGAGGATGGCCCGAGCCACCGTTTGCCTGGTCATTGCGAACATTGCTGAACCTTTCTGATGATCGAACGGTCGCATCATCGTGATGCTCCCGAATCCCGCACTGCTGACGGAAGTTCGTCGTACGGTCCGGGCTGGAACTACCGCTGTGGGCCGATCGAGCCCGTTCTGGTCATGTGGGAGTGGGTGGCTTCTCGGCAGGACGCATGACGGCGTGCCACCACGATTCGAGCCGACTCGGCTCCGGCCAGCGCACCACGGGAACATCGTCATCGGAACCGCTGGTGATGGTGGGTGTCGTCGTGTGCCGCTTTCCCGGACGGCGGGCGAGCCGGTCACCGCGTGGGGTTGCTGTCATGGCGCACCTCCGAATCTCTGGCCCGACGCCGGGTCTCACCGGGCGGGCTGGATTCGCAACTCGCGGCGGCGGTGTACGCCGGGGTCGACCGCGCGCGAGGAAGGCCACGAAGGCCCAGGGGCAGTGCCGAGGGGTCTGCGCCACCGCAGAGGGGGCCGACGTGGGTCATGGTAGGCATTCGAGGTCAACGGCGGGCTACGTTAGAGCCGATTCTCGGGGTCTACTGCCGAGATCGAACCCAGCGAGCGCACGATTCGCGAACACCAGCGCTGGCGCGCGGCCGCCCAGTACCCGATCCTGGCGAACAGTTGGCGCGTACTCGTCCCGCAGACGCGAGAAAGGCCCGGAACCTGATGGTTCCGGGCCTTTTCGTAGTAGCGGGGACAGGATTTGAACCTGCGACCTCTGGGTTATGAGCCCAGCGAGCTACCGAGCTGCTCCACCCCGCGTCGGTGAACACAACATTACACACGGCCGAGCAGATGCACCAAATCGACTGGTCAGGCGGGATTTCGAGGGCGATTCGGGCCCGCTGGGCGAAGGTCGCGGAGCGAATCGGACCGGACGGTTGCCCATAAGCGGAGCAATCGAAGTGAAAATCTCCCATTTGAGAGCCTCGCGCACGCGTATGGCCGCCGGCATGCGCCAGAAACGTGACCGGTGTCACAAATTATCGGTGATTCGAGTCACATCACGGCGAGATAACAGACCGTTCCGGCTTGGCATTTACAGCATAGCCAACCTGCATCAACGCCGATTTTTCAGTCATTCGCTTCATGCAATTCTGACGTTATCAAGACGTGATCTACCGAGATTTCCTCGTTATCGTCAGTCGCGGCCCGGACCAAACCTGCGATGGGCTCCGACTCGAACCGCTGCACTCCGGAAACCCTGTCCCGCGGTCGAGCACCCCGACTCCTGGGGACAGGGACACGGCGGAGCATCCGCGCCGGGCCGGTCGGCACAGGGAGGGAAAAACACATGAAACAGAACCGGAAGATCAACACCCGCGCCCTCGGCCTCGCCGCCGTCACCGGCGCACTTGTTGCCGTCCCGTTCGGCTTCACCGCGACCGCCTCCGCCGCTCCGGCCCACGACTGGGACGGCGTCGCCCAGTGCGAGAGCGGCGGCAACTGGGGCATCAACACCGGCAACGGCTACTACGGCGGCCTGCAGTTCTCGCAGAGCACCTGGGCCGCCAACGGTGGTTCCGGCAACGCCGCCAACGCCAGCAAGGCCGAGCAGATCCGGGTGGCCGAGAACGTGCTCGCCTCCCAGGGCGTCGGCGCCTGGCCGGTCTGCGGCCAGTACCTGCGCACGGGCATCTCCGAGCCCGAGCCCGCCCCGGAGCCCGCCGCCCCCGCGCCCGTCGCCCCCGCGGCCCCCACCGACCGCCAGGCCCTGATCGACCAGGCCAAGGGCGTCGCCAACACCGTCGCCGAGCAGCTGGGCGTGCAGGATCAGTACAACCAGATCCTCGCCTCGAACGCCGGCCTCATCGAGACCTGGGGCAAATAGCCCGAATCTCCTTCCTTTCCGGAAGATATGGAAAGGTGCTGCGTCAATGGCGACGCGGCACCTTTCGCTATTTCGAGGCAATAATTCTTATTGTGCGACAGTAATTTCCGTGTCGCGAAAAGCGAAAGGCGCTGTCATCCAACGGATGACAGCGCCTCTCACGTCAACGGATCAGCTACCGGCCTTCTGGTAGTTGTTCACCGCGGTCTGCAACTGCTCGAGCGCCTTGCCCAGCGCGCCCAGATCGCCCGACTTCTGCGCGTCCTGCACCTGCCGCAGCGCGTCGTCGAGCTGCTTCACCGCCGCGTCCTTACCGGTGGATCCGGTCGGCGGAGGCGGATTGGCCGGCGGCGTCGCGCCCTGGGTGGGCGGCGTGGCCGCTTGTCCCGGTTGGTCGGTCGCGGCATTGCCGGCGGCCGGCAGGACCTGGTCGAGGGCTTCCTTGACCGTCGCACCGTAGCCGACCTTGTCGCGGTAGCTGGCCAGGACCTTCACCAGCTGCGGGAAGGACGGTGCGTTCGGACCGCCGGTATTGCGTTCCAGATACCAGGGTTCGACGTAGAGGATGCCGCCGTCACCGACCGGCAGGGTCAACAGGTTGCCGTACTTGATCTTGTTGACATTGCCGCCCGTCAACAGGTTCCGGTCCCGCGACACTTGATCGGCCGTCGTCATGGACGTCTGCGTCTGGCCCGGGCCCGCGGTCTGTGAATCCGCGGGCAATCGGAGCACCGTCAGCTTGCCGTAGTTCGCCGGATCCGAATTCGCCTGCAGGTAGGCGGACATATAGTTCCGCTTGTAGCCCACGATGGCGCTGGTCAGATTGAACTGCGGCTTACCGGTTTTCGGATCGCCGAGCAGCACGTAGTACGGCGGCTGATGGGCGCTGCTGGCCGCGCCCTCCTGGGTCGGATCATTGGGCACCGACCAGAAGGCGTTGCCATTGAAGAACTCCACCGGATCGTCGACGTGGTACTTGGCCAGCATCTCGCGCTGCACCTTGAACAGGTCCTCGGGATACCGGAAGTGCGAACGCAGCTCGTCGGAGATCTCGCTCTCCGGCTTCACCGAGTTCGGGAACACGCCCATCCAGGCCTTGAGCACCGGATCGGTCTTGTCCACCTCGTACAGGCTGACGGTCCCGTCGTAGGCGTCCACCGTCGCCTTCACCGAGTTGCGGATGTAGGAGACTTCCTTGCGCGGTAGTAGACGCCCCGTGGCCTGGTCGATGCTGTCCTCGACCGCGCCGTCGAGCGGAGTCTTCTGCGCGTACGGGTAGTTGTCGAGGCTGGTGTAGGCGTCCACGATCCAGACGATGCGGCCCTTCACCACGGCCGGGTACGCATCGCCGTCGGCGGTCAGCCACGGCGCCACCTTGGTGACGCGCTCGCGCGGACTGCGGTTGAAGATGATCTTCGAGTCCGACCCGATGGCGCCCGAGAACAGGATGTTGCGCTCGGCGTACTTGGCCGCGAAGGCCAGCCGGTTGAACCAGTTGCCGATCTTCACGCCACCGGCGCCGTCGTAGGTGAACTGGTCGGTGGGGGTGTCGTATTCACGCGCGGTCTGGCCGTTCGCGCCGACGATGGCGTAGTCGGCGTCGGTCTTGGAGATCAGCTCGCCGTAGTAGATGCGCGGCTGATCGACCGGAATGGCCTCCTTGAGCCCGGCCTTCTTGGTGATCAGGTCGCTGACCGTGGACAGGTCGCCCACGGTGAACACGGGATAGCCGTAGCCGCCGTTGGAGTCATTGCCCGCGCTCTGCCCGGCCTGCTGGGATTCCTTGGGCGGGGCCGCGTTCACCTTGTTGGCGGGCGAGGCCACGAAGCCGTTGCCGTGCGTGTACACGGTGTGCTTGTTGAGCCAGTTGGTCTGGTTCTCCGACAGGTTCTGCGGCTGGAGTTCGCGCGCCGCCACCACGTAGTCGCCCAGTTCACCGTTGACGGTGTAGCGGTCGATGTCGAGCGGGTCCGGGAAGCCGTAGAAGTTCTGCAGCTGCTGGTTGCGCTGAATGAACGTCTGGGTCAGCAGGTTCGGGTCCAGCAGACGGATGTTCTTGATGGTCTGCTGGTCCGCGGGCGAGGAGACCTGCTCATTGGTCGCCACGCCCTTGTAGTTGACGTATTCGACCTTGTCCGGGGTGAGCCCGTACGCGGCGCGGGTGGCCGCGATATTGCGCTCGATATAGGTGCGCTCCTTGGTGGCCGCGTTCGGGCGCACCGAGAACTGCTCCACCAGCAGCGGCCACACCGCGCCCACCAGCACCGAGGACAGCACCAGCAGCGCCGCCGCCATGGCCGGAATGCGCAAGTCGCGCAGCACGACTCCGGCGAAGAAGGCGATGGCGCAGATGACCGCGATGGACAGCAGGATCAGCTTGGCGGGCAGCACCGCGTTGATGTCGGTGTAGGAACCGCCGGTGAAGGTCGGCTCCTTGCGGGTGCTCGACAGCAGCGCGTACCGGTCGAACCAGTAGGCGACCGCCTTGAGCGCCACGAAGATTCCGGCCAGGATCGCCAGCTGCACCCGCGCGGAGTTGCTCAGCGTGCCCTCCCGCCCCGACAGCCGCAGCCCGCCGAAGACGTAGTGCGCCACCAGGTTCGCGAAGAACGCGATCACCACCGCCACGAACAGCCAGTTCAGCACCATCCGGTAGAACGGCAGGTCGAAGGCGTAGAAGCCGACGTCGAGATGGAACTGCGGGTCCTGCACCCCGAACTGGCCGCCGTGCAGGAACAGCTGCACCGTCACCCAGTTCGACTGCGCCACCAGACCCGACAGCACGCCGATGAGCACCGGGATGCCCAGGCCGAACAGACGCAGCCGGCTCATCACCGTGGTGCGGTAGCGGGCGATCGGATCGCCGGGACCGCTCACCGGCACGAACACCGGCCGGGTGCGGTAGGCCAGCAGCAGCGCCAGCCAGATGATCACCGCCACGACCACCGCCACCACCAGGAACAGCAGCACCCGGGTGAGGAGCACGGTGTGGTAGACGTTGCGGAACCCCACCTCCCCGAACCACAACCAGTTGGTATAGGCGTCGGTCAGCCGGGGCCCGACCAGTAACAGCGCGGCCAGCACCAGGGCCGTGACGAGCAGAATGCGGCTGCGTCGCGACAGCGAAGGTAAGCCGGTCGGGGGGCGCATGCCCACGATGCCACTCTCCCAGGGTCCGGCGACGTCCGAGCCGGGAAACCGGCGCCGAACGTCGCAGTCCGATGATGCGAGCTGGTCCCAGGGGACCGTTCGCGCCCCACTCTACGTAAAACGCCCGCCGCGCGGCCCAACACCTGCCGCGTCGGACAGGTATTCACGAGATGCGAGGATGACCGGGTGAATCCAGAGCAGTGGGCGGCGTCGGCCCTGTACCGGTGCATTCGGGAAGTCGCGGAGTATGCCGACGGTGAAGGCTGGGATCGGCCGCCGCAGATGTTCGCGCTGGTCCCGACCGCGGACCTGGTCGCCGCCGAGCCCGCGCTGCTCGATCAGCTCGACGAGAAGGACGCGCTGACTCCCATCGCGCAGGAGCCGTTCCCGGAGGACATCGCCGGGGAGGCCGACGCCATGGCACTCGACGAATTCCTGGGGACCACCAGCTGGCCGGCC
The DNA here is from genome assembly GCF_042874235.1 of Nocardia sp. NPDC004151. Lineage (NCBI taxonomy): Bacteria > Bacillati > Actinomycetota > Actinomycetes > Mycobacteriales > Nocardiaceae > Nocardia > Nocardia sp. NPDC004151. The sequence continues at coordinate 34,458 of NZ_JBIAMR010000025.1, forward strand.
TCGGTCGAGGGCTGTGTGCTGGTGCAGCAGATCGTGGTGCTGCCGCCGACCGCCGAGCAGTCGCTCGACGACGCCATCGCGCCGCTGCTCGCCGACCGGGACGCCGCCGATCAGGCCGGTCGCCAGGCGGCGCTCACCCACGCCGAACGCCGCGACGCCCGGCTGTTCGTCGGCGTGCTGCGCGACGGCACCTCGCTGTCGCTGCTGCAGGTGCGGCCCAGCGAGGAGGAAGAGGACCCGTTCGGCGACCTCGACCTGCGCACCGCCCCGAACCTCGCCCCGAATCTGGTCGAGGCGCTGCGGCACACCCTCGAGAACAACCCCGACGAGTTCTGACCCCGCGCCGGGCGAGGGTCAGCCGCAGGTCGGCGCGTCCTTGCCCGCATTGATGTCGTCGAGAGCCTGGACGGCGCCGGACAGGTTCTCGACCTTCACCAGGCGCAGGCCCGCGGGCGTGCGCTGCGCGGCCTCGTTGCAGTTGGCGGCCGGGACCAGGAAGGTCTCGGCGCCCTTGTCGCGCGCGGCGATCATCTTGTACTGGATGCCGCCGATCGGGCCGACCTTGCCGTCCGGATCGATGGTGCCGGTGCCCGCCACGAACTTGCCGCCGGACAGGTCGCCGGGGGTGAGCTTGTCGATCAGGGCGAGGGTGAACATGAGTCCGGCCGAGGGGCCGCCGATCTCGCCGAGGTTGAACGCCACCTTGATCGGGCCCTTGGAGATCTCGTCCGGGGTGATGCCCAGGTAGCCCTTGCCGGAGTCGTCGGGGCGCGGGGCCAGGGTGATCTCGGCGGTCTGCTCGACGCCGTCACGGCGGAAGACCACCCCGATGGCGGTGCCGGGCTTGACCGAGGAGACCGCGGCGACAACGTCTTTCGCGGTGACGATGTGCTTGCCGTCCACCATCACCAATTCGTCACCCTTGCGCAGCACATCCTTGGCGGGGCCGTCATCGGAGACATTCGCGAGCTGGACCGCGGTCGGCAGCTTCAGATAGTTGAGCGCCGCCAATTCGGCGGAGTCCTCGGAATCCTTGAACTGCTGCTGATTGGATTTGTCTACATCGTCACGTGTCTGCCCCGGGGGATACACCTCGGCGCGCGGCACCAATCCGTGTTCACCGCCGATCCACAGCCGGAACGCGTCGAAGATATTCAGCTGATCGCGAACGGACACGGTCGTCATATTGAGATTGCCGGAAGCGGATTTCAGCTCCGCGCCCTGCACGTCGACCACCTGTTTGCCGTCGAATTCGCCCAGCGTATTGAAGGTCGGACCTGGTCCGAGCGCCACGAACGGCACCGTGACGACACTGCCAACGATACCCAGCGCCAGAATCGGGATCAGAGCGGCGAGCAGGGTGAATATCCGACGGTTCACGCGGCCAAGGGTACTGGTCATCGAGGCCATTGCCGCGCTCCGCTCGGCGGTTCGTGTGATCCGCGGCTCCAGTACCGTAGTGGGTATGAGTGATTTCCCGTTCGGATTCTCGAATCGCGACGACGACCCGGAGCGCAAGCCCGGCGACGAGTCCAGCGGTTCTGGTGCGAACAACCCGTTCGGATTCGGCATGGCCGGTCCGGGCGGTGGCGGATTCGATCCCTCGCAACTCGGCCAGATGCTCTCGCAGCTGGGCGCCATGTTCTCCAGCATGGGTCAGCCGGGCGCGGCCCAGGCCGGACCGGTCAATTACGACATCGCCAAGCGGCTGGCCCGCCAGCAGCTGGGCGCGAACGTCACGCCGGTCTCCGCGGGCGCGCAGAAGGCCGTGACCGACGCCTCGCACCTGGCGGAACTGTGGCTCGACGCGGCCACCACCTTCCCCGCCGGCGCGAGCAAGACCGTCGCCTGGACCGCCAACGACTGGATCGAGGAGACGCTGCCCACCTGGAAGCGGCTCTGCGACCCGGTGGCCGAACAGGTTTCGGGCATGTGGACCGCGACGCTGCCGGCCGAGGCCCGCGAATTCGCCGGGCCGATGATGGGCATGCTGGGCCAGATGGGCGGGCTCGCCTTCGGTTCGCAGCTGGGCCAGGCCCTGGGCCAGCTCGCCAAGGAGGTGCTGACCTCCACCGACATCGGGCTGCCGCTGGGTCCCGCGGGCACCGCCGCGCTGCTGCCCACCGCCATTTCCGAATTCAGCGCCGGGCTCGAGCAGCCCGAAAGCGAGATCCTGGTCTATCTGTCCGCCCGCGAGGCCGCCCACCAGCGGCTGTTCGCGCACGTGCCGTGGCTGCGCCAGCAGGTGCTGGGCGCGGTCGAGGACTACGCGCGCGGCATCAAGATGGACTTCTCGGCCATCGAGCAGGCCGCGGCGGGCCTGGACCCGATGACCCTGGCGCAGGATCCGTCCAAGCTGGAAGAGCTGCTGTCCCAAGGGACTTTCGAACCGCAGACCACGCCCGAGCAGAAGGCCGCGCTGGAACGGCTGGAAACCCTGCTCGCCCTGATCGAGGGCTGGGTGGAGACCGTGGTGAGCGACGCCGTGGGCGACCGGCTGCCCGGCGCGGGCGCGCTGGCCGAGACGCTGCGCCGCCGCCGCGCCACCGGCGGCCCCGCCGAGCAGACCTTCGCGACCCTGGTCGGGTTGGAACTGCGGCCGCGCAAGGTGCGCGAGGCCGCCGCGCTGTGGCGGCGACTGACCGACGACACCGGCCTGGAGAAGCGCGACGGCGTCTGGGCGCACCCGGACCTGCTGCCCGACTCCTCCGATCTGGACTCCCCCGCGGGCTTCATCGACTCGGTGCTGGGCGGCGGCTCGACGGTGTTCGACGATCCGCTGGCGCAGCTGGCCGAGACCGAGGCGCGCGAGCGGGCCGAGAAGGAGGCCCGGGGCGGCGACGCCGAGGCCGGAACCTCGGACGGGGAAGACGCGAAATAAGAGTTGTGGATAACCCGCGAAAGCGCTGATCAACAAGCGTTTTCGCGGGCTTCCGCATGTCCGGGGACCCGCAGACTGACGCTATGACGGCAATGACATCCCCACCAACAACAGCCCCCGCCCCAACCGCGACGCGCGGGGCGACCACCTATACCCGCGGACCGATGTTGCATCCGCGAATCGCGGTGCTGGTGCGGCCGAACGGCGCGGTGCAGCTCGGGTGGAGTCCGGAGCGTGCGGTCATCGTGCGACCGCCTGGTCCGGTGGAATCGGGGCCTGCGCTGGTGCGGCTGCTCGACGGGTCGCGGACCGAGTCGGAGATCCTCCGGCAGGCGCGGGAATTGGGGTTCGAGGTCGAGGACACACGGACGCTGCTGGGGGAGCTGGCGGATGCCGGTTTGCTGGCAGCGGCGGAACCTCGGAGCCGGCTGCGGGCGGTGCGGGTGCATGGGCGTGGGCCCTTGGCGGACGCGTTGCTCGATGGGCTGCACCGGATCGGACTGCGGGCCAAGCACTCTCATGGGCGTCCGGGCGCGCCGGGCGCGCCGGGCAGCGGCGGGCCGTGGCCGGAGCGGCCGGATCTGCTGGTGCTGTCCGACACGCTGGTGCCCGATCCGGCGCTGGTCGCCGACCTCATGCGGGCGCGCGTCCCGCACCTGCAGGTGCGGATCCGCGACGGGGCCGGGATCGTCGGCCCGCTGGTGCTGCCGGGCGAAACCGCGTGCCTGCGTTGTGCGGACCTGTACCGCACGGCGGCCGAACCGGCCTGGCCGCACCTGTCCGCGCAGCTGCTGGGCCGGGTCGGGTGCGCCTCCCCGGCGGTGGCCGCGCTCACCGCGGCGCTGGCGCTGCGCGAGATCGAGACCGTCGCCCGCGGCCGCGCGGAGCGGCCACCCGCGAGTTTGAACGCCACCCTGGAGTGGGACCCGGACATCCCGCGGCTGGATCGGCGGACCTGGACGCCGCATCCCGACTGCGGTTGCGGCGCGGACGCGGTGGTGTGATGGAAACCACTCCCCCTCGTCACCCGGCAGAACACGCGAATCCCATGGCGGACCGTCTGGGACATCGGCATGATGGGAACGTGTCAGAGATTGTGAGCAAGCGCTCTTCCCGCAATGCCAAGCTGGCCAAGATTCCGCTCGGCATCGCAGGGCGGGCGGCCGTCGGATTCGGCCGCAAACTTGCCGGGGGAGACAAGCAGGAGATCAACGCCGAGCTCAATCAGAAGGCCGCCGAACAGCTGTTCGCCGTGCTCGGGGAGCTCAAGGGCGGGGCCATGAAGTTCGGACAGGCACTGTCGGTGATGGAGGCCGCCGTCCCCGAGGAGTTCGGCGAGCACTACCGCGAGGCGCTCACCAAACTGCAGGCCGCCGCGCCGCCCATGCCGGTCGCGGCCGTGCACCGGCAGCTCGACCAGCAGCTGGGAACCGGTTGGCGGCAACGGTTCCGGGAATTCGACGACCAGCCCACCGCCTCGGCCAGCATCGGCCAGGTGCACAAGGCGATCTGGTCCGACGGCCGGACCGTCGCGGTGAAGGTGCAGTACCCGGGCGCCGACGAAGCGCTGCGCGCCGATCTCAAGACACTCAATCGGATGGCGGGCATGATGAGCGCGCTGATCCCCGGCGCGGAGATCAAGCCGATCCTCGCCGAGATCAGCGAACGCACCGAGGAGGAGCTGGACTACCGGATCGAGGGCGGGCACCAGCGCCAGTTCGCCAAGGCGTTCCACGGGCACCCGCGCTTCCTGGTGCCGAAGGTGGTGGCCAGCGCGCCGAAGGTGATCGTCACCGAGTGGCTCGACAACGCCACCCCGGTCTCGCGAATCATCCAGCAGGGCATGGCCGATCCAGAGGGGACGGTCGAGCTGCGCAATCGGGTGGCGGCGCTGATGGGCGAATTCCATTTCAGCTCACCGGCCATCGCGGGACTGCTGCACGCCGATCCGCATCCGGGCAACTTCATGGTGCTCGAGGACGGGCGGCTCGCGGTCATCGATTACGGCGCCTGCGCGCCGCTGCCCAACGGCTTCCCCAAGGTCCTGGGTGAACTGGTGGCGCTGGAGGTCGAGGAGCGCTTCGACGAGCTGGTGGCGCTGCTGCACGACCATGGCTGGGTCATTCCCGGAAAGACGGTGAGTATCCAGGAGATTCAGGACTATCTCCGCCCCTTCACCGACCCGATCAAGACCGAGACCTTCCATTTCACCCGCCGCTGGATGCAGCGCGTCGCGGGCAAGGCCACCGACATCTCCAATGCCGAGATGATGAAAACGGCCCGCTCCCTGCAACTTCCGGCCGAACACGTGATGATCTTCCGGGTCCTGGGCGGCTCGGTCGGCATCTGCGCCCAGCTCGACGCCGAAGTGCCCTTCATGAAACTGATGAACGACTGGGTCCCCGGCTACGCCGAAACCCGCCGCGCGGCTTCGTAGACAAGGGTTTTCGGGGAAGCCCCCGGCACTCTGGCGAAAAGGGTTTCAGGGGAAGCCCCTGAGAGCTACGAAAGTTGTCCCCGCACGCAAAACGACCCGCCTACCTCCAGGTAAGCGGGTCGTATGCGTTCCATTCCCCCGGAAGCCGGGGCGGTCATGCCACCGTGACCTTGCGCGGGCGGCCACGCGGGCGCTTGCGGGCGATCACGACACCCTGGTCGAAGATCTCACCGCCCCAGACACCCCACGGCTCGGCGCGATCCAGAGCGGCCGACAGGCAGCCCTGACGGATCGGGCAGCTGGCGCACAGCGCCTTGGCCTCTTCCAGCTGAGCCGGGGACTCGGCAAACCACAGGTCGGGGTTGCCGGCGCGGCAGGGGACATTGATGGTGACGGCCCGGCGGGTGCGGGCGGTCGTGTTGGCCACGGTGTTGCGGCATGTCACTCGTTCACGGATGACCGTGGTGGACACGTCGTTCTCCTTCAGCTCGTGCATCGGTCGTTCGTAGGTTTCGCGAAACCGGTGCCGGTGGCTGGAGGCCGATAAAACTATGGCCACGGTTTCGCGTCTGTCGCGATCCGTGGCCAGGAGGTCTGGGAGGTGAATCCCTACCTGAGTCGACTTCTGTGTCGACTCCTGTTCACGGACGCTGGGTCGGTGGTGTTGGGGCGGGCTGCCAGCAGATGCACCGGTCGCTCGGATCCGGTTGCGCCTGTGACGGTTTCGACGGCCGAGCCGGTGACGGTGTCAACGACTGCGGTTGCCGGGTACCAATTGCCCTTGGGCTTGTCCTGCTTGATCACGATCTGCTGATCCGCTTGGGCTTTGCTTGCAAAGACCTGAAGACCAAGATCGCCACTGAGGCTGGACATACGAATCCCCTGCGAAGCGAGGATCCCCAGGGAGACGGGCGCAACGGACATGACTGACGCCATGCTGACGCGGCCGGCGGTGATGCCGGTCGTCGCGATGCCTGCGTTGCTGTTCATTGGTCTGCCTCCCTCCTTCACTCGTTTGCGATCAGTGCTTGTCGCGCACGGGGTCTTCCCCTGTGCACCTGAACCACATTAGGTATCCATACAGATACGCACAACCTATTTTTGACCTGCGGTTTTCGACCTCACAACGGCGAGCACGTCCGCGCCGTAGGTTTGGAGCTTCTTCGCGCCGATCCCGGGTATCGCGACCAGGGCACGATCGTCGGCCGGGCGTTGTTCGGCGATCGCTGTCAAGGTCGTATCGCTGAACACCACGAAATGGGGCAGTTTGAGCTCGTCGGCTTTGTCGCGGCGCCATTCCTTCAGCGCCTCGAGCAGTCCGGTGTCGATGTCGGCGGGACAGCGCGAGCAGCGGCCCAGCATGGTGGCCTGGGTATTGAGCAGCGGGCGGCCGCAGATCCGGCAGGTCGGGTGGACCCGCTTGGGGCCGCTGGGCCGCTCGGTGGTGTGGGTGGCGATGCGCGAGGCCGGGGAGTCGTCGGGGACCAGGCCGATGAGGAACCGGGAGCGGCGGCGCACCTTGCGCCCGCCCGCGGAACGGGCCAGCGCCCAGGACAATTGGAGGTGCTCACGCGCCCGGGTGACGCCGACGTAGAGCAGGCGGCGTTCCTCCTCCAGCGCGGCCTCGTCGGACACGGTCGCGTCCGGGCCGAGCACATGCTGGATGGGCAGGGTGCCGTCGGCCAGGCCGACCAGGAAGACGGCGTCCCACTCCAGGCCCTTGGCCGCGTGCAGCGAGGCCAGCGTGACGCCCTGCACGGTCGGTGGGTGGCGGGCCTCGGCGCGGGCGGCCAGCTCGCGCAGCAGGCCGGACAGATCGAGTTCGGGTTCGGCCTCGGCCAATTCCTCGGTGAGGGCGACCAGCGCCACCAGCGAGGCCCAGCGCTCCCGGGCCTGGACGCCGACGGGCTCCTCCTTGGTGAGCCCGACGCCGGCCAGCGCCGCGCGCACCAGGGTCACCAGTTTCGGGCCGCGGGCATCGGGCAGGTCGTCGCGATTGGCGGCGGTGCGCAGCGCGGACACCGCCTGCCGTACCTCCGGCCGCTGGAAGAAGCCCTCGCCGCCGCGCACCTGATACGGGATGCCCGCCTCGGTGAGCGCCTGTTCGTAGACCTCCGACTGCGCGTTGATGCGGTAGAGGATGGCGATCTCCGCCGCGGGCACGCCATTGCTCAGCAGTTCGGCGACCGCCTTGGCCACGGCGGCGGCCTCGGCGGGCTCGTCGTCGTATTCGGCGAAGGCCGGTTCCGGACCGTCGGGACGCTGGCCGATGAGCTGCAACCGGGTGCCCGCGATGCGGCCGCGGGCCGCGCCGATCACCCGGTTGGCCAGCGACACGACCTGCGGGGTGGACCGGTAGTCGCGTTCCAGCCGGACCACGGTGGCCTCGGGAAAGCGGCGCGAGAAGTCCAGCAGGAACGTGGGACTCGCGCCGGTGAACGAGTAGATGGTCTGGTTGGCGTCGCCGACCACGGTCAGGTCGTCGCGATCGCCGAGCCAGGCGTCGAGCACCCGCTGCTGCAGCGGGGTGACGTCCTGGTACTCGTCCACCACGAAACACCGGTAGCGGCCGCGGAACTCCTCGGCCACCGAGGAGTAGTCCTCGAGCGCGGCGGCGGTGTGCAGCAGCAGATCGTCGAAGTCGAGCAGCAGGCCGTCGGGGGTGTTCTTCAGCGCCTCGTAATAGGTGTAGACCGTGGAGACCTTCTTGGCCTCGTAGGGCACGTCGCGGTGGCGGCGGGCCGCCTCGCCCGCGTAGTCCTCGGGCGCGATGAGCGAGCCCTTGGCCCATTCGATCTCACTGATCAGATCGCGCAGGCTGTCGGTATCGGTGGGCAGGCCCGCCCGGCCCGCGGCCTGGGCCACGATGGGGAACTTGCCGTCGATCAGCCGCCACGGCACGTCGCCGACCACCTGCGGCCAGAAGTACTTGAGCTGCCGCAGCGCCGCGGCGTGGAACGTGCGCGCCTGCACCTGCCCGGCCTCGCCGCTCAGACCCAGCGCCCGCAACCGGTTCCGCAACTCCCCCGCCGCGCGGGCGGTGAAGGTCACCGACAGCACCTGATCGGCCCGGACGTGCCCGGCCGACACCAGGTGCGCGATGCGATGGGTGATGGTGCGCGTCTTGCCGGTGCCCGCGCCCGCCAGCACGCAGACCGGTCCCCGGGGCGCGCGCACGGCCGCCGCCTGCTCGGCATCGAGGTCGTCGAGCCGGAGCTGGGCCTGGGTGGTCGCGGCAGTCACGCGCTCCATCATGACAGCGCCGTCCGACAGGGATGGCGGCCATCCGCGTGGCGGCGCGAAATCGGCACCGCCGCCCGGGTGCGAGTCGGCACCCGCCCGGGGCACAAGTCGACGCAGCGGTCCGGGGCGAAAGTCGACACCACCGCCCGGCAAAAGTCGACGCGTCCGTTCGGGCGCAACGTTGGCACAGCCACGGCGTCGTGGTGTCGCGGAATCGCGATTCAGTCGCGGTCGCGCAGGCGGCGCAGCGCCTCGGTGAAGCGCGGGGTCTGTGCGCCGAGCGGGTCGAAGAAGTCGCGGTCGCAGGCTTCGACCGCGCCGATGGCCCGATTGACCAGGGCGGCACCGGATTCGGTGGGGCGCAGGGAGCGGGCGCGTTTGTCGGTGGGGTGTTCGTGGCGTTCGAGCAGGCCCTTCTGTTCCAGGGTGCGCAGGACCTGGGAGGTCATCATGGGGTCGGTGGCGGCCTGGTCGGCGACGTCGCGCTGGGTGACGGGGTCGCCGCCCGACCGGGCGGTGAGCCAGGTCAGGGAGGCGAGCAGGACGAACTGGACGTGGGTGAGGTCGAAGGGGGCCAGGGCGGCGCGCTGGGCGGCCTGCCAGCGGTTGGTCACCTGCCAGAGCAAGAGGCCGGGGCTTTCGTCGGCATGCTCGAATTCGGTGTGCAGTCCGTCATTCGCCGTCACCGGCCGACCATAGCGCGGGAGATGACGGCGAAATCGTGGGCGGTGAGTTCGATCAGGCCGCGTCGCAGCACGATGCCCCAGTTGGGGACGCTGGTCAGATCCAGTTCGCCGCGCAGCGTGTCGATGGGGGTCTGGCGGGCGGTGTGGTCGTAGTCGACCGCGCGCCGCCACGGACGGAAGCAGCCGCCCCCGGCTGCCGGATCGGGCACGGTCTCGACCTGCCAGGCCGGGCCCTCGGCGATGGTGCCGAGGGCGGTGAAGGCCTTGATCGGTTCGCCCTCGCGCATGCCGGTGCGAGGCGAGTAGTAGACGAGTCCGTCTCCGGCGTGCATGCGTTCCACGGCGGCGCGTTTGCCGTGGTTGGCTTGTGCGAAGCCGAGTTCGACGCCGCGGCGGACGTGGTCACGGGAGACGACGCCGAGCCAGTACCGGGTGCTCATACCAGCACCGCCTCGGCGGCCGCGACCAGCGCGTCGACATCGCGCTGCAGCGATTCGCGCAGGCCGGCGCCCATGATCTTGATCCACAGAGCACGCAGCGGGCCCTCCATGGTGACGCGGACGGTGACGGTGGTGGCGCCGGCGATGGTGGCGACCCCGTGGGCGAAGATCAGCCGCGCGCCGAGCAGCTTGGACGTGTCGATGAATTCGGAGTCGGTGAGCTTGGTGATCACGAACTTGGTCTTGGGGCCACCCTTGGGCTTGAGGACGCCGGTCGCGCCCTGGACGAACGGGCCGTCGAGGGTGACCCATTCGGTGTCCTGGTTCCACTCCGGCCAGGTGGCCATGTCGGCCCACTTGGTGAAGAAGGCGGCGGGAGTGGCGGTCGAGGTGGCGGAGGCTTCGGCGATGAACGTCATGGACTTAGTATGCGCGCTTACTATTCATCCGTCAACCCCCGGTCCGCGATCAGTTCCGAGCCACCGTCGATCCGCTCACAATGACCCCGCGGCAGGAACACGATCGGCGGTGAGTATGTTGCATCGACCGTGACTGCTACCGATCTGACCATGTACTCGACGACCTGGTGCGGCTACTGCCGTCGCCTCAAGACCCAGCTCGACGAGGCCGGGATCACCTACGAGGTGATCGACATCGAAGACCACCCCGAGGCCGCCGAGTTCGTCGGCAGCGTCAACAACGGCAATCATGTTGTGCCGACGATCAAGTACCGCGACGGATCGACCGCCACCAACCCGAGCCTGCATCAGGTCAAGGAAGCCCTCGCCGCCATCGGCTGAGCCCCTTGGATACCGAAGAAGCCGCACACCGGTAGGTGTGCGGCTTCCTGTTGCGCCACCTCAGTTCTCGGCGGCCCAGGATTCGACAATGGTCCGGGCGATCGAGATCGAGCCCGGCAGTAGCAGTTTCGCCTCGCCGCCGGTGGCTCCGGTGGGCGATCCCCATGCGCCCGCGGCGAGCGCGTCGCGCACCTCGGCCCGGGTGAACCAGTACGCCTCGGCGATCTCACCGTCGCTGAAGGCCAGAGGCTGGTCCGGGTCGCCGACCGCGGCGAAGCCGAGCATGAGCGAGCGCGGGAACGGCCAGGGCTGGCTGCCCAGGTAGCGGATCTCGCGGACGTCGACACCGACCTCCTCCTTGATCTCGCGTTCGACGCAGCGTTCCAGGGACTCCCCCGCCTCCACGAATCCGGCCAGCAGTGAGAACAGGCCCTGCGGCCAGGTGTGCTGACGGGCCAGCAGGACGCGGTCGCCGCCGTCGTGGATGAGGCAGATGACGGCCGGGTCGGTGCGCGGGAAGTCCTCGTGCCCGGCTTCGCTGATCCGGGACCAGCCGCCGTTGGCGGATGTGGTGGGGCTGCCGTCGACCGGGCTGAAGGCGGCCTTGTCGTGCCAGTTCAGGACCGCGATGGCGGTGGCCAGCAGGCCGGTGCCGAAGTCGTCGAGGTCGAGGGTGGCGCCGAAGGCGCGCAGATCGGCCAGTTCGCCCTCGATGGTGTTGTCGCGCACCGCCCACAGGTGGATGTCGCCGTCGACGCCGAGGAAGACGGCCTCGGGGGCCCGTTCGGGGGCGAGGGTGAGCGCGGCCTCGAGCACCACCCCGCCCTGGTCGACGCGGACCTGGCCGCGCTTGTTCATCCGGAGGAGTTTGGCCTGGGGCCAGCCCTCTTTCAGCGCCTGTTCGTCGGAGCGGAGGTGTTCTGCGCGGTCGAGCGAGGTCCGCGACAGCACCGGAACGGCATTGAGCTCAAAAGCTGACACACCCCGAGACTAGACGGGCGCGCCGCTCAGGCGTGGACGCGCCGCAGATACAGCAGCTTGTCGTGCGCCTCGAGGGCGTCGGTCTCGGGATCGCCGACCCGGATGAGGTTGCCGTCGCGGACCACGCCGAGCACGATGTCGCGCAGGTGGCGCGGGGAGCCACCGATCTCCTCGGTCTCCACGTCGCGTTCGGCGATGGCGAAACCGGCGTCGGGGGTGAGCAGGTCCTCGATCATGTCGACCACGGTGGGCTTGGTGGTGGCGATGCCGAGCAGCCGGCCCGCGGTCTCCGAGGACACCACCACCGAGTCGGCGCCGGACTGGCGCAGCACGTGGGTGTTCTCGGCCTCGCGGACGGCGGCGGAAATCCTTGCCTTGGGGTTGATCTCGCGGGCGGAGAGGGTGACCAGCACCGCGGTGTCGTCGCGGTTGGCGGCGACCACGACGGCCGACGCGTGCTGAACCCCGGCCAGCCGCAACACATCCGACTTGGTGGCCGAGCCCTGCACGGTCACCAGTCCGGCGTTAGCGGCGAATTCGAGCACCTGCGGGTCGGTGTCGACGACGACGATATTGCTGGGCTGTTCGCCGTCGGCGAGCATGGCGTCCACGGCCGTGCGGCCCTTGGTGCCGTAGCCGACTACCACGGTGTGATTACGCACGGTGCGCCTCCATCGCTGAATCTTGAACGCCTGCCGGGATCGTTCGGTGAGCACGGACAGGGTGGTGCCGACCAATACGATGAGGAACAGGATCCGCAGTGGCGTGACCACGAGAATATTGATCAGCCGCGCGGACGGGGTGACAGGGGTGATGTCGCCGTAGCCGGTGGTCGACAGGGAGACCGTCGCGTAGTACGCGCAATCCAGCAGACCCATGTGCTCGCGAGCGTTGTCGTTGTAGCCGTCGCGGCCGACGTACACGACCAGGGTGGCTCCGATCAGCAGCAGCACCGCCAGGCCGAGCCGCCGCAGCAGCGAATACCAGGGGCTGGACTGCGCGGACGGGATCCGCAGCACACCGACGAGCGCGAAGTCGGGCCGATCGGTGAGCCCGGCCAGTCCGCGCGAGGAATCACCCAACACGCGAATCACCGTTCATTTCTGGCATTTCTGGCAGCGGCACAGGTCCGGAGCGTACCGGGCGAAACAAGGCGCGGCGGTTCCCAGCGGGGCGCGTCGCGAACTCGGACCGCGACCAGGACTCATCCCTGGAGGTCGGGCGGCAGGTACTCCGGGTCCGGCGGCGGCTCGAAATCCGGTGGGAAATCGAAGTCGGACAGCGGGATGTCGAAGTCGGGCAAGGGATCCCGGAGTGTGCCGGACCGGGAACCCGTGTCCGCGTCCGCGGGCGGCTCGAAGTCCGGCGGCGCATCCGGGCCGAGTGGCGCTTCTGAGCCCGGGCGCGCCGAGGGTGTGGCGCCTTCCGGCGTTCCGGGACGCGCCGAAGCGGGTCGGGGGCGCAGCAATTCGACCTCGACCGGTTCGGTGGGCCCGGGGTCGTCGTAGTCCGGTTCGTCCGGCAGCGGGGGTTCGTCCGGCAGCGGCGGTGCCTGCGGCGCGCGACGGGGAGCCGCGGTGGTGATGATGGCGGCGAGTTCGGCCGGGCCGGGCAGGTGCGCGGGCGCGATGGTGCGACCGGAGCGGACGTAGTGGAAGGCCGCGAAGGTCTCGGCCAGCACGTCGGCTTCGGGGCGGCCGCTCCGCGCGGCTTCCAGCCGGGCCCAGGCCAGCCGGTAGACAGCCAGCTGCACGGAGACCGAATCCTCTTCGCCGCGCCGGGGTTCCGCGCCGGTCTTCCAATCCACGATCACCCAGGCCCCGTCGGGGCGGCGGAAGACGGCGTCCATGCGGCCGCGGATCACGGTGCCCGCGATGGTGGTCTCGAAGGAGATCTCCACTTCCACGGCATTGCGGTCGGCCCACGGGGAGGCGAGGAAGGCTTCCTGGAGGCGCATCAGGTCGGCGTCGGTGTCGGCGGTGTCGGCCGCGCCGGGCAGGGTTTCGAAGCCGAGCAGGCGGGCGCCCGCGAACCAGCGTTGCAGCCAGGCGTGGAAGGCGGTGCCGCGGCGGGTGTAGGGGCTGGGCGGGTAGGGCAGCGGACGGCGCAGGCGCGCAGCGAGTTTCGCGGGATCGGCGCGCAGGTCGACCAGGGCGGTGGCGGCGAGCTGGCCGGGGAGTTCGACCTCGCGGATGGATTGTTCGGCGGCGCGGTGCTCGGCGATGAGGGCGTCGACGTCCTCGGCCCAGCCCTCGGGGTCCTCGTCGTCGGGGTCGCCCGACGCGCCGGCGGTGGTCTCGGGATCGGTTGCCGTGGCGGCGAATCCGGGGCCGAAGTCGAGTTCGATCTGTTCGGGCCGGGATTCGTCGCGCAGCACGTCGAGGGCGGCCTTGACCAGGGCCGCGCCCTCTTCCACGAATTCGCGGCGGGCGCCGAGCGGGTCGCGGGGCCAAGTGGCGGTCTGCGGATTGTCGGTGAAGGGGTTGGGTGTGCCGGGCAGCGGCGGGTCGTCCCAGCGGTCGATCTGCACGCCGCCGGACAGCGAGGAGCCCGGCGTCTCGGTCTCGTTCTTCAGTTCGAGCAGGAACCCGGAGGCGCCCTTGGGTTTCGAGCCGGTCTCGGCCCAGTGGTGGGCGGAGACGAACAGGGCGCGTTCGGTGCGGGTGAGGGCCACGTAGAACAGGCGGCGTTCCTCGTCGAGGCGGCGGGCGGCGAGGGCCTTCTTGTGTTCGTCGAGGGCGCGTTCGAGGTCGGCGCGGTCGTAGAGGTCGGCCAGGTCCAGAACGGGCACGCCATCGGTGGCGTCCTCCTGGGCGCGGTCGCCGCGCAGCGAGGTGGGGAGTTCGGCGAGCGCGCCCATCCAGGTGGCGGTGCCGGTGCCGGAGGGGAAGGTGCCGTCCACCACGTGCGGGACCGCGACCACCTCCCATTCCAGGCCCTTGGCGGCATGCACGGTGAGGACCTGGACCCGGTCGTGGGCGACCTCGACTTCGCCCGGCTCCAAACCGTTCTCGACCTCCTCGGCGGCGGCGAGGAAATCGAGCAGCCCGGTCAGGGAGGAGCGGTGGTCGGCGGTGTAGCCGGCCACCACCTCCGCGAAGGCGTCGAGGTGTTCGCGCCCGGCGGCGGCGTGGGTACGGCGGGCCTGGGTCTCCACGCCTACGCCGATGGTGCGCTCGACGTCGGCGACCAGCTCGGCCAGCGGCTGTCCGGAGCGTTCGCGCAGCGCGCCCAGTTCCCGGCCCAGCGCCACGATGCGCGCGAAGCCTTGCGGCGAATACTGTTCCGCCTCACCGGGATCCGCGATGGCGTCGCCGAGGCCCGCCTTCTCGGCGGGTTCGGGGGCGACCTCACGCAGCGCCTCGTCCAGGGTGGCGGTGTCGGTGATGGCGTCGGTCTGCCCGGCCGGGCGGCGAATGGACAGCTCGCGGGCGCGGCGGGACAGGGCCGCGATATCGGAGACGCCGATGCGCCAGCGCGCGCCGGTGAGGAGGCGCACCGCGGCGCTGCCCGCGGCCGGATCGGCGATCAGGCGCAGGGTGGCGACGATATCGGCGACCTCCGGCGTGTGCAGCAGCCCGCCCAGGCCCACGATCTCCACCGGCAGCCCGCGCTCCCGCAGCGCCTCGGCGAGCGGCGCGGCGTCGGCATTGCGCCGCACCAGTACCGCGGAGGTCGGCGGCGGGTTCTCGGCCTCGGCCGCCTCGGCCCATTCGGCGGCGATCCGTTCGGCCACCCATTCCCGTTCCATCGCGACGGTTTCCGCCAGCGCCAGCGCTACCAGGCCGTCGGTGGCGTCGGGCCGGGGCCGCAGCGCGTCCACTGTCACTCCCCCGCCCCGCGCCGCCCGCTCGCGCAGCGGATCCGACACCAGGTTGGCCAGATCCAGCGCTTCGGGCGGATTACGCCAGCTGGTGAGCAGCGGCAGCACGGGCGCGGGAATCCCTGGCGCGCTGGGGAAGTCGGTGGTGAACCGCGGCAGATTGGCCGCCGAGGCGCCGCGCCAGCCGTAGATCGACTGCATGGGGTCGCCGACGGCGGTCACCGCCAGCGGCTGCCGCCGTGCTCGCGCGGCGGTCGAGTCGGCCGGTTCGCCGGGGCCGGTGGCGTCATCGGCGCGGGTGGGCCGCCGCACCGGGTCTCGACCGTTCTCCCGACCCCGCTCCGGGTGCCCCGCGCCGCCGGCCGGCGCCGCGGCACGGTCGTTCGACAGCGCGACCGTATCACCGGACAGCGGGGCCGTGGCCGTATCACCGGACGGGACAGTGGATTCCGGGCCCATGGCGGCCGCGCCGAACAAGGAGGAGAGCAGAATGCGCTGGGAGTGGCCGGTGTCCTGGTACTCGTCGAGGAGGACCAGGCGGAAGCGGTCCCGTTCCGCCACACCGACTTCCGGGTGGGTGGCGGCGAGGCGGGCGGACAGCGACATCTGGGCGCCGAAGTCGAGGGCGCCGCGGCGGCGCAGTTCCTCGGCGAGGCGGTCCACCAGTGGGAGCAGGGCCACCCGCTCCCGCTGGGCTTCGACGATGTCGGTGAGGGCGCGTTTGGGGCCGCCTTTCTGGCGGGGCCCGGCGGGGAGGGTGTGGACCAGGCGCTCCAATTCCAGGTGGGCCGTGGCCAATTCGCGGGGATGGACCAGGTGTTCGGCGAGCTGGCCGGTCAGGGCGAGGACGGCTTCGGTGACGCCGACGGGGCTGCGATCGGTGTCCAGATCGCCGTCCCAGGTGGAGACGACGCGGTAGGCGAGCTGCCACAGCTGGGTCTGGGTGAGCAGGGTGGCGGTGGGTTCGACCGGCAGCAGCAGACCGTACTCGGTGAGCAGGCGGCCCGCGTAGGAGTGGTAGGTGCTGATCTCGGGTTCGGCGGCGGCGAGCTGGGCGCGCAGGTGCCCGGTGGGGTCGAGGTCACGGACGACGGGCGCGCCCGCGAGCCGGGCGAGGCGGGTGCGGATGCGGGTGGTGAGCTGCTGGGCGGCCTTGCGGGTGAAGGTCAGGCCCAGCACCTGATCGGGTTCGACCAGGCCGTTGGCCACCATCCACACCACGCGGGCGGCCATGGTCTCGGTCTTGCCGGCGCCCGCTCCCGCCACCACCAGGGTGGGGCCGGGCGGGGCGGCGATGACGGCGGCCTGTTCGTCGGTGGGCGGCGGCAGGCCCAGCGCGTCGGCCAGTTGGCGCGGGGTGACGCGGCCTCCGGCGGCCCGGTCGTCGCCCGCCTCCGGTTCGCGGTTCGATGCGGTGGTCACTCGTCGGTCACCTGGCGGCCGCGGTCCTGCACGGGGCAGCTGCCCGCCACCTTGCAGTGGCGGCAGCCGTCATTGCGCATGGCGAGGTAGCTGGGACCCTTCGAGGCGTCGGCGGCGTGGTGCACGATGTCGCGCCAGCTGTCGACGCCCGCGGCGTCCAGTGGCGGCTGGGTGCGCTGGGTGGCGCCTTCCTTGGCATTGGGTTTGGCGACGTAGACCAGGCGCGCGCCGCCGGGTTCGCCCTCGCCGAGCGCGCCCTCGGCGGCGGCGACCTGGTAGGTGGCCAGCTGCGCGTGCTCCTCGGCGGCCTGTTTGGAGATGGGGGTCTTGCCGGTCTTGACGTCCACGATGACGAAGCGGCCCAGGGCATCTCGCTCCACCCGGTCCACGCGGCCGGTGATCCGCACCGGCACCTCGCCGGGGCCGCGGGCGGGCAGCACGCAGTCCACCGGGACCTCGACGCCGATGGCGGTGAGCTCGTCGCGGGTATTGCGCAGCCAGGCCAGGAAGGTGTCGACCATGGTCTCGGTGCGGCGCAATTCCGCCCGGGAATGCCAGTTCTCGCCGTCGCGGGCGGTCGGGTCGACCTTCTTCCACGCCTTCACCAGGGCCTGCTTCACCTGGATCTCGCTGACCTGCCCGGCCAGCGCCTGCACCAAGGTGTGCACCAGATTGCCCTTGAGGGCGTGCGGGTTCTCGGCGTCGCTGCCGCCGTGGCGTTCCAGCGCCCAGCGCAGCGGGCAGGTCTCGAGCTGGTCGACGGTGGACGGGGACAGGGAAATGACACCGGATTCGCTGTCCCACAACGGATTCACCGAGGAGAGTTCGGCGGTGCCGTACCAGTCGTCGGGGTGCGCGCCCCGCACGCCCGCCTGGGCCAGCCGCGCCAGTTGCCGGGCCGCACGGGCGCGGCGTTCCGGCGCGGACTCGGGATCACAAGCGGCGGTGCGCAATTCGGCGATCAGGGCGTGCATGGCCAGGGCGCGGCCCGGGTCCACGGCCGGTGGAATCTTGCCCGGGCGTCCGTCGGCGGCGTCGGCGTCCAGCTCGCCGAGGAAGCGCGACGGCACCAGATCCTGGTCCCCCGTGACCGATTCGACCGCCGTGACCAGCAGCGACCGCCGGGCCCGGCTGCACGCGACCAGCAGCAGCCGCCGCTCCTCGGCCAGCAGCGGCGCGGACCGGCTGACTCTCTCTCCCGAGCCGCCCACGCCCGCGAGCAGGTCCACCAGTTCCTCGACGCCCAGCAGGGTGCCGCGCAGCCGCAGGTCGGGCCAGATCCCCTCTTGGACGGCGGCGACCGCCACGGTGTCCCACTCCTGGCCCGCGGCCGCGTGCGCGCTGCAGATGGTCACCGCCTCGCCCGGGTCGGTGATCGGCGCGTTGTCCTGCGGAATCACCTGCTGCTCGAGGTATTCCACGAAGCCCTCGACGGTGGCGCGCGGCAGCCGGTCGACGTACGCCGCAGCGGCCTCGAACAGCCCGACCACCGCGTCGAGGTCCCGATCGGCCTGTATGCCACCCGCGCCGCCGCGCTCGGACTGGCCCACCCAGCGCCGTTCCAGGGCGGAGGCAGTCCACACGCCCCACATCACGTCCTCGAGACCGGCTCCCTCGCGCCGCAGCTTCCGCGCCCGGCCCAGCGCCTTCAGCACGCGCCGCAGGGGCGCGGCCTCCACGGTGGTCAGCTTCTCGAGCAGGACCCGATTCCCGGTTCCCACCAGCAGATCCCGGAGGATCTCGGCTGACGACCGGTCCAGATCGGCGAAACGATCGGCACCCCCGTCGAAGTCAGCGGCGAGCCCTTGCGGCGGCGCGGCGGGTCGGGCGGCCGGGTCGGCCGGACCAGGCGTGTCGGAGGGCTCGCGCTCGCGGCTCGAATCAGACTCCACCACAACAGGTTCCGCCGCTTGTTCGGGCGCTGTGGCTGCGGCGTCCGCGTCGTCACGCTGTGGATAGCCGAGCTCCATCACGGTGCGCCGGATGCCGCGGCGCAGCCGGCGCAGACTGATCTGGTCGGCGCCGCCCAGGGGGCCCGCGAGCAGGTCGAGCGCGTCGTCGGCGGTGAAGGCGATGGGTCGCGGGCGCCGGACGGCGGTCGGGTCACCGGCGGTGATCGCGCGCAGTGCCAACAACATCCAGGCCGCGCCCCGCCGCCGGGCGAGCGGGACATCGGCGGGCGGCTGCCGGACCGGCACCCCGGCAGCGAGCAGGGCCCGGCGCAGCGGGCCCAGGGACAGCGGGACCGACCGCACGATCACGGCCATCCGAGACCAGGGCACGCCGTGCGTGAGGTGGGCACGGCGCAGGTGGTCGGCGATCAGCGCCGCCTCCTTGGCCGGTGTGGTGAGGACCTGCACCCGCACTTCGCCCTCGATGTGCGCGGCACCCGAGTACATTTCGGGCATTTCGGGCGCGGTGATGGTCCGCGCGCCGTTCGAACGCTCTGCCCCGTCGCGAGTGGGTTCGGCGTGCGGGCCGGGCGGAGTGCGATGGGTCGCGGAGCCTGGGAGGCGGGAGGCGATGCGGTCGGCTACTTCTTGGACAGCGGTGGCCGAGCGGTGGTTTCGGCGGAGGATGATGCGACGGTCGGCCGGGGTGCCGGGATCGGCGGCGAAGCGGGGGTCGGCGCCGCGGAAGGTGTAGACGGCCTGGTCCGGATCGGCGGCGATGATGGTGGTGGCGTTGCCGGAGCCGAGCAGGCGGATCAGTTGGGCGGCATGGGGATCGAGATGCTGGGCATCGTCGGTGAGCACGCAGTGCAGCTGATCACGTTCGGCGGCAAGGAGTTCCGGGTCGGCATGGAAGGCGTCGAGAGCGGCGGTGACGAGTTCGGCGGCATCGAGGGCGGGTGCGCTGGCCTCGGGCACGTCCATGCCGACCGACCAGCGCAGCATCATGATCTGCTCGTAGCGTTCGGCGAAATAGCCGGCGGCGACCCATTCGGGGTGACGATGTTCGCGGCCGAGTTCGATCAGATCCTCGGGTCCCAGACCGCGTTCTGTGGCCCGCAACATGAGGTCCCGCAATTGTTCAGCGAACCCCGCCGCGGTGAGGGCCGGATGCAGGCGTTCGGGCCATCCGGCGGCGCCGTCGGCGAGGTCGCCGCGCAGCAGTTCGCGGATCACGATGTCCTGTTCGGATCCGGTGAGCAGGCGCGGCGGCGGATTGCCGTGGGCGGCCGCGAAGGAGCGCAGCAGGCCGAAGGCATAGGAGTGGACGGTCCGCACCAGCGGCCCCCGGGTCGCGCCGGGCACGCCGGCCACGTCCGGATCGAACGCGGTGGAATCGAACCCGGCCGGATCGCCGGCGGCCGCGGCGACGCGGGCGGTGATGGCCGCGCGCACGGCGGTGGCGGCCCGCTTGGTGTAGGTGAGCACCAGCACCGATTCCGGCGCGGCCCCGGCCAGGATGCGGGCGGCGGCCACCTCGGCCAGCAGCGTGGTCTTCCCGGTGCCGGGCCCGCCGAGCACGTGCCAGGGTTGCCAGCCGGGGTCGGCGCCGAGCTCGTGGAAGAGCGGCCGGAGGGCGGGGTCCCACTCCCGGGGGAGTGTCTCCGCCTCGGCTCGGCGCACCAATTGCACCGAGCTATCCGATCGCATCACGTCGGCTATTTCAACAGACCGGCCCGACAGTCTTCGTTTGCCATGAGTTGTCCGTGCCGCCTGTCACATTCCACGAGGCGTTCATGATCAACCAGGGCGGGCACGGACCGCGATGTCCTGCGGCGCGGGCAGGCAGCAGAATGGGCGTGTGGTGGAGCTTCATACTCATCGTTTCGGTCCCCCGACCGGTCCGGTCGTGCTGGCATTGCACGGGTTGACGGGCCATGGCAAGCGCTGGCAGGCCCTGGCCGACGAACATCTCCCCGACGTCCGGATCATCGCACCGGATCTGCGCGGGCACGGGAGGTCGCCCGGCGTGCCGCCGTGGGATTTCGAGGCGATCGTGGATGATCTCACCGCATTGCCGGAACTCGGGACCGGCGAACCGGTGGTGGCGCTCGGGCATTCGTTCGGCGCGGCCGTCGCGGTGCATCTGGCGCATCGGCGACCGGAGCTGGTGCGCGGTCTGGTGCTGCTGGATCCGGCCATCGGCCTGGACGCCGAGCGCATGCTGGGCATCGCGACCTCCATGCTGGCGTCGCCGGATTACGAGAGTGTCGAGCAGGCCCGTTTCGACAAGCTGGAGACCGCGTGGGGCGAGGTCGATCCCGCGGTGCTGGACGCCGAGCTGGCCGAGCATCTGGTGCCGACCGCGCACGGCCGGGTCGGCTGGCGGATGACGCTGCCCGCGATCATCGCCTATTGGGGTGAGATCGCGCGCGACTTCGTGCTGCCGCCGCGTCATCTGCCGACGGTCATGGTGCAGGCGATGAAGGTGGATCCGCCGCTGGTGTCCCCGGACTTCCGGGCGGCGCTGACCGCGCATCTGGGCGACCGGCTCACCGTCCACGACTTCGACTGCGACCACATGGTGTCGCAGGCGCGCCCCGCGCGGACCGCGGAACTGGTCCGCACTCTGCTCTGATCTCACGGAAGGCGTGAAATGCCCACCACCGAAGCCGAAATCGAGCGGGTGCGGGAATTGGTGGCGGCGATTCCGCCCGGCCGGGTCGCCACCTACGGCGATATCGCGGCCGCGGCGGGCTTGTCCACACCGCGCACGGTGGGCTGGATCATGCGCACCGACGCCGCCGATCTGCCGTGGCATCGGGTGCTGCGCGCAAACGGCACGCCCGCACCACATTTGGCGCACCGGCAGTTGGCCCAGCTGGCCGCCGAGGGCTGCCCGCTGGCCGGGGATCGCGTGGACTTGCGGCGGGCCCGGTTCCGGTTCGAAGACTGAACCGGCTACCGGCCCCGGGCCACGGAGGAATTCTGTTCCCTACAAACGAAAATCATGGAAAAACTCCGGCCGGATCGACGAAATCGCCGGGCCGGAAGGGCCATCAGGCCGCGCCGCGCTCGAACCGGCGGCGTTCGCGCGGCGAGAGTCCGCCCCAGATGCCGAAACGCTGATCGTGGGCGAGCGCGTAGTCGAGGCATTCCTTGCGGACGTCGCACGAGGAGCAAATGCGCTTGGCCTCGCGAGTGGAGCCGCCCTTGTCGGGAAAAAATGCCTCGGGGTCGGTCTGGGTGCACAGGGCCTGCTGGTGCCAGGATTCGGAGTCGGCTCCGTCCCGGCGGGCGAGAGATTCGAACATGGCATCGAAATTGGTGAAAAGCAGCTTCACTATCCTCATCCCTTCAATACAAGTATCAGAAAGAAAGACGCGCGGTATGGTTTTTATCGACCTATGCCGCAGTCACCACTGACCGCAGCCAACCGCGCCTGCTCACCATTGACGAAGATGCGACGGGCGTGCACAGCCGCCGGTGCCGCCGACCACGGCGCGAGCGCGGTGGTGAACATGAGTTCACACCAGCTCAATGCCGGAACCTCGCCGCCCGCGAGGGTATTCAGAAGAGAAAGTTCCTGATCACTGTCATTCCACGCGGCGAACAACCACGAGGCGTCCAGCCGGCCCAGGAATTCCTCGGCGTCCTCCGGAATGCCCAGCGGCGCGTCGACCGCGAGGTGAACGACCGCGGCGATCGCGTGGCGCATACGGGCATCGAGGCCGACACCGTCATGAAGCAACAGGCCTTCGAGCGACTCCCGCAATCCCGCGCCGCGGTCGATCCGGAAGTCGTTCCGCCGGGCAGTGGTGACGTCGAACATTTGTTTCCTCCCTTGAAAATGCGCTTGTCCCATAAGCGCCATGCGCTGATTTAAATGGCCCCGTGATCTTGTTGTCCAGTTTTGGGGCAATCTGGGGCAAACCCCTAGCAGTACTGACACTGGCCAGTGTGGGTACCCGCCGGGAACCGCACCGCAGGGTGCCTGGCACCACGCGGGCAAACATATAGGGAGTGGCGTGTTCCGCCGTTTATGGTCTGACCATGCCTTATGTGCGATCAGGTTCAGCAACAGTGCATTACACCACCGGCCAGGTCAGCGACCCCACGCTACTGCTCGCCCACGGTTTCTTCATGGACGAGTCGATGTTCGATCCGATGCGCGAATCCCTGGCAGCCGCCGGTATCAATCTCGTAACAGTCGACGCGCGTTGCCACGGACGGACACAGACACCCGATGGCGAACCGTTCAGCTATTGGGATCTCGCGGCCGACGGATTGGCCGTGCTCGATGAACTCGGAATCGAGCGCGCGGTCATCGGCGGAATGAGCCAGGGCGGCTACTCCACATTGCGCATGGCATTGCTGGCGCCCGAACGCGTCCAGGGGCTCGCCCTGATCGATACCGAGGCCACCGCGTGCACGCCCGCAGAATTGGCCTACTATCGCGAATTCTTCGAACGCTGGAGCGGAGAGGAACCACTGGCGCCACTGGTGGCCGAATTGGCCCCGCAACTCATCGGCGGCACCGATCCGCGGCAGTGGCGAGCCTGGACCAGCCGCTGGTACAGCTCCGACCGCACGGCCATCATGCCCGCGGCCCGCTGCCTGATGGACCGGCGCTCGGTACTGCACCGACTATCGGAGATCACCGCCCCGGCGCTGGTGGTGCGCGGTAGCCAGGACGGCAACAGCACATCCCAGAAATCCGAGGCGCTCACCGCCGGGCTGCCCGGAGCCGACGGCGTGGTGACCATCCCCGGCGCGGGGCACGGTGCGGCCTGGACCCATCCGGAAGTCGTTGCGCCCCTGCTGATCCGGCTGGTCGAGCAGTGCACCGCGCGGCGTGAGAGCAAGCGGGCGCGGTCGGCGCCGTGGCCGGCCATGCGCGGGAATCGGGCCACGCGCGAAGTTCAGGCCGCGCAGTAGCCGGTCGAGCGCGCGGCAACCCTGCGGGCCGTGCCCATGGCGGTCACGGCAGGCCGGCGCCATCGCCGAACGCGGTCCCATCGGGGGAGGTCCCGGCCTCGTGCCAGCTCGGAATCCCGAGGAAGATCTGGATCTGGCTGGGATAGGCGGCGTTGAAGACGCTGAACAGCTGGACCGCGATATCGAAGCGCCGGGCGGTCTCCCGCTCGCGCAGGCGCATGGTGGCGCGGGGCCGTCCGTAGGCGGCGACGCCCTCGTCCCACATTTCCCGAAAAAGTCCGAAACGTCCGAGTTCTGCGAGAAATTCAACCGACCAGGCGGTATCTCCGGAGCTCGCGATCAGCCCGCGCAACCAGTGCACGGTGAGCCGGACCTCTTCCTCCCACTCGACCATCACCTCACGCGCCGCGTCGTTGCCCAGGAACCAGCGCAGGATATTGGTGTCGCGCTCCAGCCCGGGGAATGCGCGCGCGTAACTTTCGTTGCACGCCAGCACATTCCAGCGCGTATCGACGTAGGCGGCCAGATTCGGCTCGTGCAGCTCGAGGGCCCGGCGCATGTCGTCGGTGATTTCGGCGCGCAGCTGCTCCACGGTGGGGAATTCACTCACGCCCAGTCCGGCCAGATCGAGCAGATGGCGACGCTCGACGGCGGACAGCGGGGTTATTCGGTCCAGATATCGCAGCAGCGCGTCCACCACTTCACGGGTGGGGTGGCCACGGTCGCCCTTCTCCAAATGGCTGATGTAGCTCGCGCTCACCCCGGCGTTGAAGGCGAGTCTTTCGCGCGATACGCCTCGCGCATCACGCAACCGGCGCAGCAGCAATCCGAAGGTCGGCGGCTTCAGATCGTCCGAGTCCCTATCCGGTTTCACGCCCAGCACCACGCCGTTCCCTCTCCACAAACACTCAGCAAACCAACCTTCATCGCTCTGAGTCCTCCTGGTTCCGGACAGTGGGACCCGGTGTGACGCCTGGTGCGAACTGTGACGAACGCCGCATACTCCGCCAGTTCTCGACTCGGATACTGCCATATGCGATTGTTCCGAAGGTTAAAACAAGACCATTTCTACTATGTGTCGTGCCACATCTCATAACGTAACGACTATCGGCAATTGCTTAGCAAGCGCAGGTTTCCGGCGTGCCCGGCGACCCTTGAACAGCGTGCCACTACGATCTTCAACCATGCGCAGTGAGGCCCTGACACGCCCCCACCCTGGAACGGGATCGTGACACCCGTCGACGCCATCGTGCTGGCCGGAGGAAAGGCCAGCCGGATGGGCGGTGTGGACAAACCCGCGCTGGTCGTGGGCGGGCAATCCATGCTCGACGCGGCGCTCACCGCGGTGGCCGGCTGCGCGCGCACGGTCGTGGTCGGACCGCACCGGCCCGAACTGCCGCCGGAAGTACTTCAGGCACAGGAGATACCGGCCGGGGCGGGCCCCGTCGCCGCCATCGCCGCGGGCTTGGGCGCCCTGGCCGGGTGTGAGTTCCCGGCCGGGCTGATCGTGGTGCTGGCCGCCGACATGCCGTTCCTCACCGCCGCCGCGGTGAGCGAACTGCTGTCCCACGCAAGGGAATCCGGGAGCGACGCGGTGTTCGCCGCCGACGCCTCGGGCCGCCCGCAATACCTGGTCGGGGTGTGGCGCCGCGCCGCCCTGGACGCGGCGCTGAAATCCCTGGATTCCCTGGTGAATCGGCCGATGAAGGCGCTGGTGCCGGTCGACACCGCCATGGTCGCGCTGCCTGGAGTCGAGGACTGCGACACTCCCGAGGATGTGCGCCGGGCGCGCACCGGCGCGGTCCGTTCGGCCGAACCGCTGTGGCTCGACGAGGCGCGGGATGTGCTGCGCGGGAGCATCTCCCCGCTGCCGGCGCGCCGCGCCACCCTGCGCGCGGCGCGCGGGGCGACCCTGGCCGCCCCGCTGCTGGCCGCGGACGCGCTGCCGCGTTTCGACGTGTCGGCCATGGACGGGTACGCCGTCAGCGGCGACGGGCCCTGGCAGCTGCGCCGCGATATCGGATTCGCCGGCGGTGAGCGGCCGGTGGGCCTGCTGGACGGCGAAGCGGTCCGCATCGCGACGGGCGCGCACGTGCCCGACGGAACCAGTTCGGTGGTGCGCGACGAGTTCGTGCACATCGACGACGACGGCACCCTGTACCGGCTGCCGGACACGCCGATCCGCGAGGATGTGCGCCGCCGCGGCGAATACTGGCTGCCCGGTGCGGAAGTCGCGCCCGCGGGCACCCCGGTCAATGCCGCGCTCATCTCGGTGGCCGCCAGCGCGGAGGTCACCGCGGCGCCGGTCCGCGGCCCGGTGCGGGCGCGAATCGTGATGACCGGTGACGAGATTCGCGGGGAAGGCCCGCTGCACACCGGCCAGACCCGCGACGCCATCGGCCCGGTGCTGCCCGACATTCTGGCCTGGTACGGCGTCACCACCATCGACCGGGTTCACCTGCGCGACACCGAGAATGCCTTCGACGAGGTGCTGGCGGCCGCGGCCGACTGCGATCTGCTCGTCATCGTCGGCGCGACCGGCGGCGGCGCGGCCGACCAGCTGCGCTCCGCGCTGGACCGCACCGAGTCCGCCGTGCTGCTGCGCCGGCTGCGGCTGCGGCCGGGCGGCTCCACGGTGGCCGCCCAACTGGCCTCCGGCACAGTCGTTCTGGGACTGCCCGGCAACCCGTTCGCGGCCATCTCCACGCTGCTGGCGCTGATCGGCGCCACCGTGGAGGGCATGACCGGCGCGAAGCCGGCGCGCCGGGTGCTGGGCCCGCTGGCCAACGCGGCCGAGCTGACCGCTCCGGTGGCCCGCATCGTCCCCGCGCAGGCGCTGCCCAGTGGCGGCTTCCAGGGCGACCTGCGGCTGCACACGGCCCATCTGGCCGATCTGCTGGACCGCGACGGCCTGGTGATCGTTCCCGCCGACGCCGAGGACGGCGCCCTGGCCGAGTTCATTCCGCTGCGAGGCTGAGCGCGGCGTCCCCCATTCCACCGGGCTCAGCCGGGCAGACCGAGAACGGTCAACAGCTGGCCCGGGTAGGCCGCGCCGTCGATGCGACCGGTCTGGGCGAAAACCCGGCGGCGCACGCCGGTGACCGGGTTGCGCATGTGCAGGGTGAAGACGTGGGGCGCGAACTCGACGCCGCCGTCGGACCACGCCTGCCGGAATTTCGGGAATTCCCCGAGGTCCCGGATCAGATCGGCGAATCCTTCGGAATTTCCGGAACGGCCGATCAATGCGCGCATCCAGCCCGCGATCAGCCGGGCGTCCGACTCCCAGTTGACCATCACTTTCACGGCCAGATCGTGACCGAAGAACCAGCGCAGCATATTGCCGTGCCGCGGCAGTCCCGGGAACGCGTCGTGCCAGGGGGCATTGCACGCCAGCAGATTCGACCGGATGTCCAGGAGCGCAGCCATATTCGGGCTGTGCAGATCGAGGGTACGGACCATCTCCGGGGTGATGACCGCGCGCAGTTCCGCCGGGGACGGGACCTGGTCCGATCCCAGGCCGGCGAGGTCGTCGAGCTGGCGGCGGTCTGCGCTGGACAGCGGGACCAGCCGGTCCAGATAGCGGGTGAGCGCGGTCACCACTTCGCGAGTCGGGTTTCCGCGGTCGCCCTTCTCCAGATGCGTTATGTAGCTGGCGCTTACGCCCGCATTGAATGCCAGCCGTTCGCGGGATACACCGCGATTGTCACGCAGCCGCCGCAGCAGGTTTCCGAACGTGGGTGCTTCGAGTTCCCGAAATTCCTGTCCGAATGCCGCTCTCGCGCCCAATGGTTCCCTCCTTCTCGGAATCTCGATGGCCCACCTCGCCTCCCCGTAGAGGCACCACTGAGATCCGCTTCAGGACGGATACTTACACAGATTGGGATATGAACTGCTCAGCGCCGCAAATCCAATCAGTATCACCGAATAATCCTGTTGGTATATGCGACACGGGATCGGCGATGGACGGCGGGAAGTCCGATCTCCAAACTACCGTCAAGCCCCCAAAGCCAGGGACTGTTCCGCGGAAGAGTTTTTCGCTTCCCGTGAACGCGCTGGATCCGGGGCGGGCACCGCGTCGAGCAGGCGGCGCGTGTACTCCTCGCGCGGGCTGCCGAACACGGCGTCGACCGGCCCGGATTCGACGATACGCCCTTCTCGCAGGACCGCCACCCGGTCGGCCACCTGATGCACGACGGCCAGATCGTGACTGATGAACAAGCAGGCGAATCCGTACTCGGCGCGCAGGTCCGCGAACAGGTCCAGCACCCGCGCCTGCACCGAGACGTCCAGGGCGCTGGTGGGCTCGTCGGCCACCAGCAGGCGCGGCGCCAGAGCCAGCGCACGGGCCAGCGCGACACGCTGGCGTTGCCCCCCGGACAGCTCGCCGGGGCGGCGTGTGGCGTACTCACGCGGCAGCCGTACCGATTCGAGCAGTTCGCCAACCTTGGCGCGGAGCAGCGCGCCCGACGCCGCCCGGTGCACGCGCAGCGGCTCCCCGATCGCGTCCTCGACCGACCGCCGCGGATCCAGCGAGGCGGTCACGTCCTGATGCACGAGTGCGACGTTCTTGCGCAGCCCGCGCAGTTCGCGACCCGGTAGCCCGGTGAGCGGAACTCCCTGCAACACCACCTCTCCCGCCGTCGCGGGCACCAGGCCGAGCGCGGTGCGGCCGAGAGTGCTCTTGCCCGAACCGGATTCCCCGACCAGGCCGATCACCTCGCGCGGGGCCAGCGTCAACGACACGTCCCGCAGGGCCTGGAACTTCTTGCCGTGGCGGCGGTAGACGACCGAGAGATCGCGGACGCGCAGCACCGGTTCGGGGTCGGCCATGGCGGCCGCATTCGACTCGGGCTCGGCGGCCACCACGGCCACCGGGGGCACCGGCGCCGCGCCGTCCTCCGGCAGCACCGGGACGGCGGCCAGCAGTTCCCGCGTGTACTGCTCGCGGGGGCTGGCGAAAAGCACACGGACCGACTGTGTTTCGACCACCTCCCCCGCCCGCATGACCACCACCCGATCCGCGATGGCGGCCACCACGCCCAGGTTGTGGGTGATGAACAGGATCGCGGTGTCGTTGCGGCGCTGCAGGTCCCGCAGCAGGTGCAGGATCTCGGCCTGGACGGTGACGTCGAGCGCGGTGGTGGGTTCGTCGGCGATCAGCAGGTCCGGTTCGCCGGACAGGGCCAGCGCGATCACGACCCGCTGCTTCTGCCCGCCGGAGAGCTGATGCGGATACCAGTCGACCCGCGTCTCCGGTTCCGGGATGTCGACGAGGCCGAGCAGTTCGATGGCGCGGGCGCGGGCCTGCGCCTTGCCGATCGGCCGATGGGCGCGCAGGGCCTCGGCGATCTGGCTTCCGATGCGGCGCACCGGGTTCAGGGCGGTCTGCGGCTCCTGGAAGACCATGGCGGCCCGGGTGCCCCGCAGAGGCCGCAGCTCGTCCTCGGTGGCGCCGATGATCTCGGTCCCGTCCAGCCGGACCGAGCCGGTGGCGGTGGCGCCGGCGGGCAGCAGGCCGAGCACGGCGCGCGCGGTGAGCGATTTGCCGGAGCCGGATTCACCCACCAGTGCCACGGTCTCCCCGCGCGCCACCTGGACGTTCACGCCGTGCACGACCTCCCGCACACCGAAACGTACTGCCAGGTCACGAATGTCGAGCAAGATCTCGGCGGTCATATCACCCTCCGGGCGCGGCCCAGAGCCTGGGCGATCAACAGGAATCCGAGCGTCAGCGCCGACACCACCACCAGCGGCCCGACCGCCATGGCCGGATTGGCGTCCAGATTGCGGGTGGACTCGGCGATGAGGGACCCCAGCGACGGGTCCGGCGGCCGTACCCCGATGCCGATGAAACTCATGGCGCTGTCCACGAACACGGCCAGCGACAACGACAGCGCCAACTGCACCCCGAGCGGCTCGATCACATTGGGCAGCACGTGTTTGCGCAGGGTCCAGGTGGTGCTCGCGCCGATCACGGTGGCGGCCTCGACGAAGGGCTGCTCGCGCACGGCCAGCACGGCGGCGCGGATCTGCCGGCCGAAGATGGGGACCTCGGCGGCGATGATCACGATGGCGACCGCGTGCGCGCCCGGCCCGGTGACGGCGGTCAGCGCGATCGCGAAGATGAGCGCCGGGAACGCCAGGATCAGGTCGAACACGCGCTGCGCCAGCACATCCGCGACCGGATTCACGGTGGCGGCCAGCCCGATGACCGAGCCGAGGACCGCGCCCGCCGGCACCGCGAGGAAGGCGATCAGCAGGTCGACGCGGATGCCGTACAGCAGGCGGGTGAACACATCCCGATTGAGGTGATCGGTCCCCAGCCAGTGCTCCGCGCTCGGCCCGAGCAGATTGGCCCCCGGAATCTGCTCCAGCGGAGCGTATTTCGTCAGCAGCCCGGCGGACAGCGCCGCGCCCGCGATGACGGCGATGAGCAGCACTCCGGCCAGCCCCTGTCCGCGAGTCAAGGCCCGCAGCGGCGACCGATCCGGATCGGCCACGCGCAGCGGACTTTCCGCCGCTGCCCCCGGCGCACCGCGCTGCCCGGCCCCGGTCGCGCCGGGCAACTCGGGCGCGGCGTCGTCGGACACGTCCACAACGGCGGGTGCGGGCGCCGCCGCCACCGTGTTCGCGGGCGGATGCCCCGGTGCGCCCGGCGGAGGATCGGCCACCGGGTCCACGGGCAGGACGCTTGCGGTCACGGTGTGCTCGCTCATGCGCGGCCTCCGATGCGGATGCGGGGATCCAGGTACGCGTGGGCGATGTCGGTGAACAGTTGGATGGCCACGAACACCGCCACCGAGAACAGCAACAGCGCCTGGACGACCGGGTAGTCGCGGCGATTGATGCCCTCTTCGATGAGCCGGCCGATACCCGGCCACGCGAAGGCGGCCTCCACCAGGACCGCACCGCCGAGGAGATTGCCGGTCTGGATACCGAGGGTGGTGAGCATGGCGGGCAGGGCGTTGCGCAGGGCGTCGTGGGTGACGATGCGGCGACGCGGGACGCCGAGGGCGCGGGCGGTGAGGATGTACGGCTTGGCGAGTTCGGTGCGCAGCGCCTCGGTGAGGAATCGGGTCAGCGCCGCCGACACCGGCAGGGCCAGGCACACCGCGGGCAGCAGCAGGTACTGCACGGCGATGTCGGGCCGGGTGAGGAAGCCGTCCGGTGGCAGGCCGCCCGAGGGCAGGACGGGAATGGTCACGGCGAAGACCAGCACCAGCAGCACACCGGTCACGAAGACCGGGATGGCGACGGTGACCGTGTTCGCGGCGGCCACGATCACGTTGAGCCAGCGGCGATCCCACAGCACCGACGCGACCGACACCGCCAGGCTCACGACGACCGCGAGCAGGAGCGCCGCACCCGCGAGGATGAGCGTGTTGGACAATCCGCGGCCGATGAGGTCGGAGATCTGGCCGCCGATGAGGTACGAGCGGCCCAGGTCGCCGGTCACCACGCCGCGCAGCCACGACAGGTATTGGGCGGGGATGGATCGGTCCAGTCCGAGCTGATGCCGGATGGCCGCAACGGTTTCCGGCGTGGCGTCGGCTCCGGCGAGGATGGTCGCCGGATCGCCGGGCACCAGCCGCAGCAGCAGGAAGATCAGCACCGAGGCCCCGAACAGCACCGCCAGCGCGGAGGGGATCCGGCGCAGCAGGTGGGCGGTCATGCCAGGAACGCCTCGGTCAACGCGAGTTCGCGCCGCTTGGTCCAGTTGAAGCCGTGCAGCTTCCGGGTCGCCGAGCCCTGCGAGTACCGGACGCCGATCTCGATGAGGAACAGGCTGTCCAGCAGCTGATCGCTCAAGGCCTGGTAGGCGCGGACCGCCTCCGGGCCGGTGCTCTGCGGCAGCTGCCAGGCCGCGTCGGCGGCCGCCACGTAGGCGGGAGATTCGAAGTGGGAGGCGTTCTTCCGGGCGTTGAACGGGTACGCGCTGACCGTGAGGGTGGAGGGCACGAACTGCGCCCAGGAGTGGTCGGTGATCCACAGGCCCGGGAACTGCGCGCCGATCAGCTGCTTGACGAAGGTGGCGTTGTCGGTGGGCGCGAGCTCCACCTCGACGCCGACCTCGGCGAGGTTGGCCTGGACGATCTGCGCGGCGGCCTCGTACGCCGACACCGCCGTGTTGTAGGTGAGCGGGATCTTCGGCGGCTTGGGCAGCTGCGCCAGGATCTGCTTGGCCTTGGCCACATCGCGCGAGTACCGGGTGTTGCGGGCGGCGTCGAAGGCCGGGGAGTTCTTGGGCCACGGCAGATTCGCGGCGTAGCCCGCGCCGCGGAACACCTCGGCGATGATGCGCTCGCGGTCGACCGCGTAGGCGATGGCCTGCCGCAACCGCACGTCCGACAGCGCCGGGTCGGCGACGTTCACGCCGACGTAGATCTCGAGCTCGGCGCCCTCGTAGGTGTGGACGCGGTAGCCGTCGGCCTTGGCCAGATTCTCGTTGTCGCGGTAGGTGACGCCGTCGGCGAGGTGGATCTGCCCGGTCTTGAGGGCGTTCAGCTGCGCCTGGTTGTCGGAGATGATGGCGATCTCGACCCGATCGAGGTAGGGGCGATCCGGCACCCAGTAGTTCGTGTTCTTCTCGAACACCAACTGCTGGTTGGGGATTCGCTGCACGAACCGGAACGGCCCGGTGCCGATGATCTTCTCGCCGGTGCCGAGCTGATCGATCGATTCGCTGTCGAGGATGGGCACGGTGTCGAGCAGGTCGAACAGATTGCTCAGCGGGTGCGCCAGGGTGAGCGTGACCCGGTGCGGGGCGCTGGTGTCGATGCCGGTCACGGCGGCGGCGGTGCTCTTGAGCTGGCCCGACCATTTCGGGTCGGCGTAGGTGCGCAGCGAGAACTCCACGTCCTTGGAGGTGAAGGGGCGGCCGCTGTGGAATGTCACGTCGTCGCGCAGTTCCAGGGTGATGGACTTGCCGTCGGGCGCGACCGTCCAGCTCTTGGCCAGCAGCGGCTGTGGTTCGAGCTTGTCGTGCGGGTATCGCACCAAGGACTCGAAGACCAGGCCGACCACGTACGGCGTGGTGCCGGTATTGGTGAGCAGGTTGGCGGGGACGAGGTCGACCAGCACGCCGTACTTCAGGGTCCCGCCGCGCACGGGTTGCGCATTGTCGTCGCCGCCCTTCGGCCGGCTCACCGCCGAGGTGCAGGCGGCCAGCGCCCCGCCGCCGAAGATCGCCAGGGCGGCGACGGCCGAGCCGCGCAGGAAGTGACGGCGGTGGAGGGCGCCGGGGGACGAATTCATCTGGAAATCCTCGAGTGTGGACCGATCGCTGGATTGTGTGCGGCGACGCTAACCGCGAATGCATGACGGATCACCGGTTGCACGCAGCCAGAGTGAAACCCTGGCCGCCACACCGGCGGGCGGCCTTTGCTGGGGAGCATGTCAGTCCCCGCCCATGCCCGTGGTTATGAGAGTTTCTCCGGTGAGATCGGCCGCACCACCGCCGATTCCACACCGGAATGGCAGTATCCGCCGGTCGCGCCCGCCGGCGCGCCGAATGTCGTGGTGGTGCTGGTCGACGATATGGGGTTCAGCGATATCGGCCCGTTCGGTTCGGAGATCGACACCCCGGTTCTCGATCGGCTGGCCGCGAATGGATTGCGGCTCACCAACTTCCACACCACGCCACTGTGCTCGCCGTCGCGGGCCGCGCTGCTGACCGGAATCAATTCCCACCGCGCCGGTTTCGGTTTCGTCGCCAATGCCGATCCCGGCTATCCAGGGTTGCGGCTGGAACTGGCCGACGATGTGCTGACGCTGCCGGAAATCCTGCGCGCCAACGGATATGCGACGTACGCGGTCGGGAAATGGCATCTGGTGCGCGACGCCACGCTGCATCCGGCCGCGCGGCGCGATTCCTGGCCGACGCGACGGGGATTCGACCGCTATTACGGCTCTCTGGAGGGCCTGAACTCCTTCTACTACCCGAATCAGCTGATCTCGGACAGCTCGCCGGTGAATATCGAGGAGTATCCCGAGGACTACTACCTCACCGACGACTACACCGATCACGCGGTCGGCTACATCAAGGAACTGCGCGCGCACGACGCCACCAAGCCGTTCTTCCTCTACTTCGCGCACACCGCCATGCACGGTCCGTTGCAGGCCAAACCCGAGGATCAGGCCAAGTATCGGGGCCGCTACCGCGAGGGCTGGGATCGACTGCGGCAGAGCCGATTCGCCTCACAGCTCGCGCAAGGATTGTTCCCGCCCGGGACCGAGCAGAAGCCGCGCAATACCGAGCCGGGCTACGAGGCCCAGGAATGGGATGCGCTGACCGACGAGCAGCGCTCGCGGTTCGAGCGGTACATGGAGGTGTACGCGGGCATGGTCGACAGCATCGACCAGAGCCTGGGCCGGATCGTGGACACCCTCGAACAGCTCGGCGAGCTGGACAACACCATCATCGTGTTCACCTCGGACAACGGCGGCACCGCGGAGGGCGGGCCGGAGGGCACCCGCACCTACTTCGCGCAGTTCGCCCAGGTCGACGAGCCGGAGTGGGAGCGTGACGTCCCGCACGACGACGAGCTGATCGGCACCGCCAAGCTCGGCGTGCACTATCCGCGCGGCTGGGGACAGGCCTCGAACACGCCGTTCCGGTTCTACAAGGGCCAGACCTTCGCGGGCGGGGTCCGGGTGCCGTTCGTGCTGTCCTGGCCGCGGGGGCTGCCGCGGACCGACGGCGACAGCGGGGTGCGCCAGGAGTACGTCTACATCACCGACCTGGCTCCCACGCTGCTCGACCTGATCGGCCTGGAGCGTCCGAGCGTCCGTAACGGGCTGCCCGCCAAGGACTTCGACGGGGTCTCCGCCGCGCGGGTGCTGCACGATCCTTCTGCGGTCTCCCAGCATGTCGAGCAGTATTCGGAGATGACCGGGCATCGCGGCTTCTACCGCGACGGCTGGAAACTGCTCGCTCTGCACGAGCCCGGCCGCGACATCGACGACCCGCGCTGGCAGCTCTTCGACGTCCGCACCGACCCGACCGAGCTGCACGACCTATCCGGGCAGCTACCCGACAAGGTGACCGAACTGGCCGCCTCGTGGGACGAAGCCGCCTGGCGCAACACGGTTTTCCCGCTGCTCACTCGTGGGGATCTGGCACGGCGACGGCCCGAGGAGGCGCGGCTCGCCGATCCGGTCCGGATCCTGCCGGGCACGCCCACGCTCGAGCGATACCGTTCCCAGCGGCTCATCGCCTACCGCGACTTCACCGTCACCGTCGAACTCTCCGGTTATCGGGCCGGGAACGAGGGCGTCCTGGTCGCGCACGGTGACCCGCTCGGCGGCTACCTGCTCTACATCGAGAACGGGCGACTGATCTTCGGCTACAACGCCTACGGGCGGTACGCCACCCTCGACGCGGGCGAAATCCCCGAGGGCAGTCGGCTTCTCACCCTGTCGGCGACGGTCCGGCCGCACCTGCGGTGGGACTTCACGCTGGGCATCGACGGGGTGCGGGCGGGCGAGTTGCCCGGCCAGGTACAGCTCGTGGGCATGTCACCATGGACCGGAATCTCGGTCGGGGTTGACGCGCGTGGGCCGGTGTCGTGGGATCTCCGTGAGCGCCGGGGTGTGTTCCGGTACAGCGGGGAGGTTCGGGCTGTGACGTATCAGCCGGGGGCTGTGGGGGTTTCCGAAGAGACGCGGCAGGCGTTGGATAGTGAGGCGGAGTTGGTCGCGGAGTAAGAGACTCAGAGATCAAGAGATCAAGAGTGAGGGGCTGGAATGTTCTCGGACAGTGAGGGTTTGATTTCTCAGGCTGTTTTGTTCCGTGCGAACCAGGCGGACTCTACTTCGTTCGGCGTG
>NZ_JBIAMR010000026.1:0-18097 GCF_042874235.1 Nocardia sp. NPDC004151
GATGGTGGGCAGCCGCATAAAGGGAGCTTCCCACCGGGCACCTGGACCTGATCCTGGCCGGGATCCGATCCTGACACCAGTTTCTTACTAGCCGCGACCCGGGCGTCCTGGAGCCGCCGCGGGCTCCGCTGGCGAACACACCATCATGCCGAGGAACGGATCTACCACTCTGGTCTACTCGCCATGCGAACCCGGAATCGGTGTGTCACATTCGAATGTGATCCACCCACCTCCGGGTCCCCTATGGCCGGCAAGAACGCGTCCCCGGTACGACTGAGCACCTTCGAGCGCGACGGTGACATGAGTCTGTGAGTCCGGGACTTCCAGGTCGCCGACATATCGAAGCCGTATGACCCCGGCAGATTCTCGCTCCAACGTGATTGCGACATCGAGGTTTTCGGCAACGCTCGGCTCGTACTCCTCGTCGCTGACAGTCACGGTCGCAGTGCGGTCAGGCATATCCATGGAACCATGGGAACACCGACCGACCAGGCCGTTGTGCAAACACTTCCCGTGTCGCATCACCAGAACGTCCTCAGTTGCCGCGTCCCGCGCGTCTGTTCGGGCGGTTCGCCGGGATCGCGGCATCGTGAAGGATGGCTTCCTCACCCGACCTCGATGTCACCTTCGCCGGTGACGACCTCGTGCTCCGGCTGGCCGCCCTCGCCTACCTCGCCCGCTTGTCCGCGGTATCGCGCATTCACACCAAATCCGGTCTGCGCCTTTACTTCTACTGGTGCACCGACCAGCAACTGACCCCACTCGCCGTCGCCCGCACCGAGGTCGACGGTATATGCGGTGGGTGCAGGAGGTCCGCCGCTTCGAACCCGCCACCGTCGCCCGCCGCCTGGCCGTCGTCGCAGGCTTCTACCGCACCTGCGTTATCGACGGCGTCCTGGACCGCTCACCCGCCGAGTATGTCCGGCGGCCGCGGGTATCGAACGAGTCACCGACACTGGGACTTTCACACCCGCAGTTCGAGGCACTGCTGTGCGCCGCCCGCGACTCGGACAACCCGCCGGACTTCGCCCTGGTCGCCATGCTCGGACTGCTCGGCCTGTGGTACTGCCCTCCGGTGAGACCGCAGTACTACGGAGGCCGGTCGATGAGAAGACAACACCGGACAACGGCCCCGGGGCCACGCGCCGTGCCGCCGTCTGCGGTAGCACCAAGGCGGTAACCTCCATGCGCATCGTGGAGGTTACCGCGTTGCGCCACATGGAAATCCGGGGACACAGGCACATCAGCGATCGGGCGCATTCCATCGGTGCCGGCATCCTCGTTGCGCCCGGCGGCTGCGGCGGCAGGACGCTGGGCCGGTGCTATTGCGTCGTCTTGCGCATCGGCAAACCAAGCTTGGTGGCCAGCGCCTCCAGCAGTTCGACCTGCTGCTCGGGGTCCGAGGGCAGCAGGTGGATCGCGATGTGCATCTCGTCGGCACCGACGGCTGCGGCACGGTCGAGGTCGCTCAGCGCGGTGTCGCTGAAAGCGCTGGGAGACGGGTGCTGGTCGCGTCGGCCCGGGAGCGTATTCACGATTACGGTGCCTGTGCCGCCGGCCTCTCGGTACCAGCGGACGTTTCTCTGGGTGTCGTCCCAGTCGACCGCGGTGGTGATGAAGCCGTCCGCGATGCGGGCTGCCCGTTCGATCGTGTGACGGGTGATCGCGCCGATGAACAGGGGCATTTTGCCCGCGTACGGCTTCGGACCGACCATGGACAGCGGGATCTGGTAGTACTCGCCGTCGAACTCGACGGGGTCGGGCGCCCAGCACGCCCGCATCGCGGCGATGTGCTCGACGAACCCGGCGCCTCTGCGGCTGGCCGGCACCCCCGCCGCGATGAACTCCTCGGGGATGTAGAACGGTGGCAGTCGCGTACCGCCGCCCTGACCGACCCCGACATCCAACCGGCCGCCGGACAGCCGGTCGAGCGTGGCCAGTCGACGGGCCAGGTTGATCGGTGAGTGGAAGATCGAGTTCACGATGTCGGTGCACATGCGGATCCGCTGGGTGTGGGCGGCCGCCCAGCTCAACACCTCGAGTGAGTCCCAGACATGGGATTCGGGCAGGCCCGCGTCGTTGTTCCAGTGCGGTCCGGCGGGGATCAGGAGCCGGTCGCTGGCGGACACGGAGTGAAATCCGAGCCGTTCGGTCGCCTGGGCCACTGCGACGATGGCGTCTGGGCCGGCGTGCGGGCCGACGTACGGCAGGCTGACGCCGATGCGTGGAAGATTCATTCTTATACTCCGTTGTTGACCGTTGGTGCGGAACGCTCAGTCGAGGCGGCCCTTCGGGTCTTGGTCGGAGCGGACAGCAGAATTTTGCGGTCCGGCACCGCAAGAATGCGCTACTGGCTCCGACTTGATGGTGAACGGTGCCTCGACGGCGCCGCCCGACCATCGAAGGAGACAACGTGAAGTTCTTGTTGATCATGCACAACAACCCGCAGATCTGGGAGGCGCTGACTGATGAGGAGCGCCAGAAGGTGATGAGCGGCCACGGCGCGTTCATCGAAACCGTTACCAAGTCAGGGGAGATGATCAGCACCGCGGTACTGGCCGACCCGTCGCAGAGCGCTGTGGTCAGGGTCCGGGGCGGCGTTCCCGCGGTGACCGACGGGCCCTATCTCGAGGCCAAGGAGTACCTCGGCGGGTATTACATGGTGGAGTGCGACAGCAGGGAGCGTGCGCTGGAGCTGGCCGCGCTCATCCCGGACGCCGGTGTCGAGGGTCTCGGCATCGAGGTGCGGCAGATCGTCTTCGAAGACACAGCCGACCGCTGAGCACGCCGTGAAGTTCCTGCTGAATCTCTATCCGAGCGCTGCGGCCTTATCTGGGAAAGCGTTCGATCCCGAGCAGTTGCTGGCCGCGACCGGGCATGCGGGGGAACTGATCGACGGTCACCTACTCGCTGATCCGTCCATCAGCGCCGTAGTACGGGTTTTGGATGGCGCGGTGATCGTGACCGAGGGCCCGTACCTGCAGACCCTGGATCATGTCGCCGGACAGTTCTTGGTCGATTGCGAAAGCCGCGAGCGCGCTGTGGAATTGGCGGCCCTGCTACCCAGCGATCAGATCGGTGCCGTGGAGGTGCGCCCGTTGATGGACTCGGCCGGGATGGAGATGTGAGCACGTCCGAACGTCTCGAGGACCTGCTGCGCGAGCTGGCGCCGCAGGTCCTCGGGGTGCTGCTACGCCGCTACGGCGGGTTCGAGGAATGCGAGGACGCGGTCCAGGAGGCGTTGCTCGCCGCGGCGATGCAGTGGCCCGCCGAAGGTATCCCGGAGAACGCGCGCTCCTGGCTGATCACCGTCGCCGCCCGCCGTCTGGTCGATCAGGTGCGCAGCGAGCAGGCACGTCGCCGCAGGGAAGCCACCGCCGCGCAGGAGACACCGGAGGCCGACCTTTCGCCGCCGCCGGGCGACGACAGCCCCGGCGACCAGGACGACACGCTCGCACTGTTGTTCCTGTGCTGCCTTCCGGCGCTGACCCCCACCTCTCAGGTCGCACTGACACTGCGGGCCGTCGGCGGGCTCACCACAGCCGAGGTGGCCCGAGCCTTTCTCGTGCCGGAGGCCACCATGGCGCCGCGGATCAGCCGCGCCAAGCAACGGATAAAGGCAGCCGGAGCGTCGTTCGCGATGCCGGGTCCCCAAGAATGGGCCGAACGGCTGGACGCTGTCCTGCACGTGCTCTACCTGATCTTCAACGAGGGCTACACCGCCAGTTCCGGACCGGATCTGCATCGCGCTGAACTCACTTCGGAAGCGATCCGCCTTACCCGCATGCTGCACAGGTCCTTGCCGGACGACGGTGAAGTCGCCGGAATCCTGGCGCTGATGCTGCTGACCGACGCCCGCCGCGTGGCCCGCACCGACCCGGACGGTGCCCTCATTCCGCTGGCCGAGCAGGACCGGAACCGGTGGGACGCCGCATTGATCGAAGAGGGCACAGCACTGGTGACCGCCGCCATGTCCTCCTCACCTCTCGGCCCTTACCAACTCCAGGCAGCGATCGCCACGCTGCACGTCCAAGCACCGCGGGCCGCGGATACCGACTGGGAACAGATCCGGATCCTTTACGAAATCCTGAGCCGGATCGCGCCGAACCCTATGGTCACGCTGAATTACGCGGTAGCAGTTGCGATGACCCACGGTCCCCACGCCGGACTCGAACTGCTGGAAGGACTGGACACCGACCCTCGGATCGCCCGGCACCACCGCCTCTACGCCGTTCGCGCCCACTTACAGGAGCTGGCAGGCGAGTTCGCCGCCGCTTGGGCCAACTACAGTCTGGCAGCCCAGCGCACCACCAGTCTTCCCGAACAGCGCTACCTCCGAGACAAGGCAGCCCGGCCCGACCGATAGCGGCCACCAAACGAAGCTCGTCTGACTGCCTATGTCCCGTCGCCGCTCACAACCCGGTTGTCCGAACCCGCCCTCGTTTGCCGACGACCATCAGACCGTTCGAATACGTCAGGCCATGAGTCTCTGACACCCCGCGCAGCGAGTTCCATTGCAGTAAACGCACTATTCTGCCGCTGATCGCGCTGACCGAACCGGCCGGCGCGAGGCGCCGACGGCCGGAACCTGGTGCGGCGCGGAGCGCACGCTCATGCTGAATTCAGTGCAGTGAGCGGTTCATGGTGCCAGAGGTGGCCAGGTTGTGAACTTGGCATCTTGAACGCGGTAGGTGATCTGTCGATTTCGCTGCTTCGGAGTCCATCCGTTGCGGAGAGCCTTGCGAATGATCTCCGCGACCACACCGGGCGTGATGACTGTGCCGTGGTCGACCCAGGTGACCATGCGTTGTCCCTGGCCTTCGGCGATCTCGACGACGATGGCGAGACCAGGTTCGTCGTCAGGTGCGACGACCCATCTGAAGCGCTCGCCGTCAACGTCGAGAATTCGAGTTCCCTTGCGCGCCAGACCCATTACCCCACTCAACACGATGAAACCCCAGAACTCGAATATCCGCTCATGCCGCTGATCGCTCGATCTGGCTGCCTGCCTAGTCCTCTCAACCTCCTCGTATTGGCCCGCCCTCAGTAAGGGGGTGAGTCAAAGCTGGGGGAGACGGGGCGGCCGCAAGGGGTTACGGCAAGGCGATGGTCATGTCGTCGTGGCGCTTGGAACGTGGCTGGATCTGGCCATCTGGATCGTGGTTGGCTTCCCAATGTCGACCACGTTCGAGGAGTTGCCGGAGTCCGGCGGCGTCCATCTTCGCGATGTCCGGCCAAGAGGTCTCCATTGGTGCGAGGGGGCTTGCGGCTCCGTCGGTAGCGAGCACGACCCACGGGACTGATTCAACTGGGTAGCGGGCGGTTACGGCGTGATATGCGGCGTCGGGGTCGGTCTCGGCGATCCAGTAGCCATCGGCGTGGTTTCGGCGCTCTCGTTGTTTGCGTTGAAGCACTCGGAGTAGGCCGCGGTGGGTTTCGTCGTAGCCGCTGCCAGAGGCAAGCCTGTTTCGGTACTGCGTGGACTCTGGCAGATGGAGGTCGTCGAGGCGGGTGTCGGTGACGATGTCAAAGCCGTTGTCCGCTCGGCCGACGATCACCGGAGAATCGCCGAGAGTGAGGATCTCGGCGATGTTGTCACAGACCCGAAGCAGTGCGACCGTGCTCGATGGGGCGATGCCGGAATGCAGCTGGAGGTGATCCGCAGTCGCGGCAATGGCTTCGGCGAGAATGCCTCGCAGATCCGTGAGCGGCTGGCATGGCTGGGTCATGTGCGGTCGCTCCGTCGAGCACAATCACGCCGTGATCGGTGACGAGTACCCGATCCTCGTCCGCCAGCGCGGGAAGCTGAGCCGTAGCGACCTTCATGAGCGCTCCGAGTATGGGCCGACGACCAAACGGCTGTCGGTCACGGCGAAGTAAGCGTCGAAGTCGCATTCGACTACTCCGCTGATGAATGTCGAGGACGAGCTGAATACCTCGCTCAGATTCCGATCCAACCAATGCGCCACGCCGAGCGATCCGATGCTGGTGATTCCCGCGATGTGAACGAGTACGCGGCCCCCCGCGTCGGCGCGCGGCACGGGCGCCGCCCGGACGTGTTCGGCACATGTGACGGCCGCGGCTACGCCGTCGAAATCCAATGGTCGCCACTGACCGTCGAGGAAGCCCGCGCCCGCACCGAGCACCACCGCGCGGCCGGCGCCGATGAGGTGCTGTGGCTGACCCGCTCGTGCACCTGGGTCGAGCAGCTGCCCGCGCTCGGGATCAAGAGCTTCACCCCGACAGCGGGCGGCGGGCACTACTTCGCCCACACCGGATACCTACGTCACGGCCGCCGCGCCGAACTCCGCGTCGAGCCGATCGCTGTGCGCCAGTTCCTCGACGTGTGGATCGGGGGCGAACTCGCCTGGGGATATCGAGAGACCGAGAAAGCAGGGTGGGCCACCATGACCGACTGGACCGCATACACCTCCGAGCAGGCCGACGAGATCGACCAGATGCGCCGCAAGGTCGAGGCCGCCAACGCCCGCGTCGCCAAACAGGCCGAGGCGATAGGCAAGCAGAACATGCGGATCGACGCACTGATCGCGGAGGGTGCCCGGCACAAGCGTGATCTCACCGCGCGCACCGGCGAACGGGATACGGTCACCGCCGATCTCGTCGCCGCCAACACCGATTTGGCCGAAGCCAACCAGATCATCGCCGGACTCGATGCCACCTTGCAGGCCGTGCGGAAGAACCTCGACGCCGCCAAAGCCGCTGTGGTTCAGCAGGACCAGCGATACCGCGGTGCCGCCGAAGAGCTCACGTCTCGGACCCGCTGGGCCGAGGTGCTGCTGCTGATCGCCTTCGTGCTCGCGATCGCGGCCATCGCGGGATGGATCTACTGACCAACGACAACGTTCGAGCCGCTGTGACCGATCGAGGAGAGATGATGCGCCGCAACCGCTACCGAGACACCTGCGTCGATTGCAAAGGGCCCGTCGGGGAGAACAAGGGATACCTGTTCGGCAGCAGCAACGCTGTCGTGTGCGAGGCCTGCGTGTACGACTTCTACGCTTGAACACCTGTCAGCGGTCAGGTGGCTGCTGAGGACGTTGGGCTCGGCGGTGGGGTCTTCGGACCCTGCTGATGTCGGGGGCGCCGTGTGATCGTCGAAGTCGACACGGTCGGAGATGTTCGCCGACCCGAGTGCGAGGAGTGGAGTCGATGGACATGAGCAACATGGACATGCAGTCGCCGGTGATGCAGGTGTGTCACGCGGTCATGATGTGGCTGCATCAGCAGGGCATTCTGGCCCCGATGACGATGTGATCACCTGCGGCGGTTGATCGGTTCGAAGGAGTACGGACATGATGATGTGGTACGGCAGCGGTATGGGTGGCTGGGGCTACGCCCTGATGACCATCGGCATGCTGATCTTCTGGGCACTCGTGATCGGGGGCTTCGTCACCCTCGTTCGTTACTCGGGTGGACCCGCCCCGCGCAGCGACACCAGCGCGCGGCAGACCCCGCAGCAGATGCTGGCCGAGCGGTACGCGCGCGGGGAGATCGACGACGAGGAATACACCCGCCGCCTGAAGCTTCTCGGCACCGACGTGTCGAGCTGACCGTGCGCCGGAGCGTCGCTGGAAAGGGGCTAACAGCGAACACGACCATGTCGGCGACCCTGCGCGCATCCCTCGGCAATACGGTCGTGCGAACTCGAACAGTGTTGGCGCGGAAGGGTTCGGCGTTCTGTGGGTGCCGGTAAGAACCGTGTCACCTGGTACGCGGGCGGATGTGCTCAGGTCGGAAGACCTCGACGGCGAGCACCACGTCCCAATTGGGAACGGTCGGGGCGATCAGCTGGCAACGGGGTGGCCTTCGGAGCGGCTCGCCGGGTGCCCGGCGGTGCTTGCTCGGCTGTGGAAAACTGGTGCTGGCCGCCGCTGATCGTGGTTTTCGGCTGATCGATACCGACGGTGGCGGCCTGCGTGGGCCGGGACCGGTCAAGTCGGTGCAGGGCTAGCGTCGAGAGGGCGCCGATTGCGGTGAGCCCGACCCATATCGCCCAGTCGGCTCCGGAGTCGCGGGCAGCGCCTACCACAGCGCCGGTGCCGAGGTTGCCGATGAGAATCCCGACACCCACCACGGTGCTGTAGAAGCCGTAATGGGTGGCCACCAGCCTTCCGTTGGCCAGGGATACGACGGTGTCCATCTCGAACGGGAACACCGCCGCGGTTCCGATCGCCAGCAGCGCCGCCGCCGCCAGAAGTGCGGCGATCGCGACGGTCGTGCCGAACCGCTGCGGTTCGGGCACGATCACCAGGGGCAGGAACGACGCCGACAGCAGGCTCATACCGATGACCAGGCTGCGCCCGGTCCTCCACCGGGTTCGTAACCATGCGGTGATGTGCAGCTGGCTGACCACTGCGATGACACCGGTGATAACGAACACCGCCGAGGTGATCGCCTGCGCCCACGCCCGGTCGATGTATTCGGCTTGCAGCGGCAGTGCTAGATACACCTGGAACGACAGCACGTACGAGCCGATCATCGCCGCGGCGAAGGCCACGAACCGACG
Source organism: Nocardia sp. NPDC004151 (assembly GCF_042874235.1). Taxonomy (NCBI): domain Bacteria; kingdom Bacillati; phylum Actinomycetota; class Actinomycetes; order Mycobacteriales; family Nocardiaceae; genus Nocardia; species Nocardia sp. NPDC004151. The sequence goes on from NZ_JBIAMR010000026.1 coordinate 8,528, forward strand.
GTTGGCCGCCACCGTGCGCCAGTCCTGCAGAACCGACGTCTTGTTGGCGGCCGTTTCCGCGCGGCGGGCCGGGAGCGCGAACAGTTGCGCCACGGTCAATGCCGCGAACACTACCGCCGCCGAGCCTGCCGTGAGACGAAAGTCCAGCGCCATCAAGGCAAGTCCCACCAGCGGCCCGGCCAGGATGCCGGCCTGGTAGAAGACGTTGAACACGGCGAACGCCTCCACCCGTCGTTCCCCAGTATCGGCGGCGAGGTAGGCACGCACCGCCGGGTTGAACAAAGCTCCAGCGAAACCTGTTGCGGCCGAGGCGATCAGCAACCCTGGCAGTGACGTGACGAACACCAGGAGCGCGAAACCGCCTGTGCGCAGGAAGCATCCGGCGACGATCAGTGGTTTGTAGCCGAGCCGGTCGGCGAGCGTGCCGCCCAGCAGGAACATGCCTTGCTGGGAGAAGTTCCGCACACCCAGCACGAGCCCGACCGCCCATGCCGCCAAGCCCAGTGGCCCGGCCAGATATCCGGCCAGGTACGGCATCAGCATGTAGAAGCCGAGGTTGATGCCGAACTGGTTGATCATCAGCAGCCGCGCGGGGAGATCGAAGCTACGGAACTTCACGACGACCGTCACGACGACTGCCTTGTGTTACGGGTGAGATCTCTGGGATCGATGACGGTGGTGCAGCGGGTCCAGACTCGCACGACCTTCTCGGCCGGGTGGGTGATCGTGTCCGGTTCGATCGGCGGATCGGCGTGGAGCAAACCCTGTTTCTCGCAATAGGTGTCGTTGTAAATGGTGTCGAAGTAACGCTGCGGGCTGTCGGGGAACACCGCCGCGATCCGGATGTCCGGGTCGTTGATCCGGGCGGCCCACCCCGCTACCAGCGCGACCGCACCGACGCTCCAGCCGCCGCTGGCGTGATGTGTCGCTGCCAGTGTGCGGCACGCCCACACTGCTTCCGATGGCGCGACCCAATGGATTTCGTCGAAGGCGTCGTAATCGACGTTGCGGGGGTAGATGCTCGAACCGAGGCCCCGCATCAGCCGTGGACCGGCGGGTTGGCCGAAGATCGTGGACGACACGGTGTCCACCCCGATCAGTCTCAGGTCCGGGTTGAACCGGCGCAGCACCCTCGCCGCTCCGGCCGAATGACCGCCGGTGCCGACCGCGCACACCAGTACATCGACACTCCCGAGCTGTTCGATCAGCTCGAGCGCCAGCGATTCGTAGCTGTCGACGTTGTCGGGGTTGTTGTACTGGTCTGGGCACCATGCATCGGGCTCACGCTCGAGCAGCTCGACGACTCGCTCATTCCGGGCCTGCTGCCAGCCGCCGCTGGCATGAGGCTCGGTCACCAGATCGATCTGTGTCCCATACGCGGCGAGCATCTGCGCCACGATCGGCTCCAGGCTCGGATCGGTCACCACGGTGACCGGATGTCCATGCACTATTCCCGCCAGTGCTAGGCCCAAACCCAATGTGCCGCTGGTGGATTCGACGATCCGCGCACCCGGTGTCAGATCACCGCGTTGCTTCGCGCGCCGCACCATGTGCAGCGCGGGGCGGTCTTTAATTCCGCCGGGGTTGAATCCCTCGAGCTTGGCCCAGAACCCTCGGCCCGCCGGTGCCAGCGGTGCGCCGACCCACAGCACCGGGGTGTTGCCGACCAGCGCGTCCGGGTGAAGGGCCGGGCCCGGCGCGGCCACCAGCGCCGCGGGAACCTCGGCACGCATGCCGAGCGCAATGTCGTCCATGACTGTCGCTTTCTGTATCGAGACCCCGAAGGGCGCAGAGACGTGCGGGCAGCGGACACCGGCCGACAAGAGGACAACATTCGCCGGCCTGGCGCTGACCGATCAGCGTCGGGCGATACAAAGACGCGTCAGCAGAACTCTGCCGCAGACGATAGGCACACGCGCGACAGGCGGACCTCGAACTCCACCGGAACCCATCCGGTACACCGCCGCCGCGACGACCGTGGCCGCGACCAGCACACTCAAGAGCAGTAGCAGCGGCACGAAACTTCCGACAGCTGCCGGTAGCGCGTACGTGATGACGCAGTGGACGGCGTGCGGCGCATCATGGCGATCACCGACATCGGCGATGGCATGTGCGGGACGATCCACAGCCGAGGCCACCAACGCGGTGATCTGAGTTGCGGTCGTGTGGGAGTGGGGAGCGGCCCCATCGGACTGGACGCCGATGCCGGGTATCGAGCAGTGCACCAGTGGCGCCATGAGCAGCGCCGCGGCAAGCACCGCCAACGCCAAGCCAGCGGGCCGCGACCGACCGATTGGCTTCACCCGCGACCACACTCCAGCAACGCTCATCACGAATCGCGTCCGTCCGTGTGAGGAGTCTGGGCCCGGCGGATTCGACGCTCGCGGTCTATGCCGACCGCCACGGTCGCGTTCGGCACATCCCCGCCGTGGCTGGAAGCACCACGACGCGCGACGCGTCGGCAACCCTCCTGACTCACTGCCGAAGCCTCCTCCCACGAACCGTTTGGTCCGGACCGTTCCGAAAGACCTACTGGCCCAGTACGTACGCGGCTGGAGTTGCGTGATCAACCACGGAGCCGACAAGAGCACCAAAAAACCCCACCGCAACGCCTGTACCACGCATTTTACGCCGATATAGTCCGCCCAGGTTCTTGCTGGGGAGGACCGCATGTCGCGCACCAGCCCAGTTCGCGTCGGCGACTAGTGTCGAAAGATCGGTGCTCGTCCCACAGCGCGGTCCCGGATATCGGCGACCGCGCGCGAAGGGGCCGATGCCCAGCGCTAGGACACCGACCGGCACGACGTCGACTCCGGCGGCCAGCAGGGTGCTGAGGCTCAGCTCGGCGCCGGACGGCACCTGGACCGTGCCGCTGGGCACCTTGTGGCCGGGTAGCTACTAGTGCAGACAAGCAGTTCACCGCCACCAACTCGACCGGCAAAGCGACTGCGCTGGTGCTCGGCCACCCTGTCACCGTCCCCGGCGATCCCACGCAGACACCGCCGCCGGCCGTGTCGACCACGGACCCCGTGCGGCTATCGACGAGATAACTGCCGGATAGCGCTGTGGATCAGTGGGTTTCGCCGGACGGATGATGCCCGGTGTGGTCGTGGGCGGTGTGATCATGTCCGGTGGAAGTGTCGTCGTGGTCGGCGTGCCCGCTGTGGTCGTGGTGGGTGTGCTCGACGTCGGGTGTGCCGCCCATCATGCGCAGCATGGGGATGCCGCCAGTGCGGACGAAGCGGATGACCAGGAGTGCGCTGAGGATGAGGAAGGCGATGTTGAGCCAGGTGGTGTAGTTCCAGTGGATGCCCTCGGTCATCACCATGGCGTTGCGTTCGTGCGGGACGAGACCGGTTGTGCCGAAGAGGATCTCGACGATATACCCGGCGCCGACCATCGCGGCGTAGAAGGTGCCCAGCAGGGTCAGCATCATGCGGGTGCCGTAGTACTTGCGGTAGATGTTGAGGATCGGCAGGATCAGCAGGTCCGCGTAGATGAAGGCGATCACGCCGCCGAAGCTGATGCCGCCGTTCCACAGCACCGCGGCCAGGGGCACGTTGCCGATCGAGCACACAAACGACAGGATCGCCACCAACGGTCCTACCAGTGGGCTCCAAATCGCCGATGCCAGCGGATGGTCGGTCAGGAAGAACTTCTGCCAGAACGAATCCGGTACCCAGGCGCCGATTGCGCCCGCGATGAGCAGGCCGATGACCAGGTCGCGCAGGATGGCGGCCCACTCCATGACGAAGACGTGGGACACGGCGGTCAGGCCCGGCCGTGAGAAGAGTCGCCGCAGGAACGATCCTTCTGTCGGAACCGACATGTCCATGGCGGCATGGCCTTCCATCGATCCGGCCAGCCCCTTGTCGGCTTGGTCGCGGGCCGCATCGACCAGCCGGGAGCGCACGAACAGCCGGAACAGCACCGCCAGCAGCACGATCATGATCGGTCCGCCGACGAATTCGGCCGCGGTGAACTGCCAGCCCATCAACAGGGCCAAGATGATGCCGAGTTCGACGACCAGGTTGGTCGAGCCGATCTCGAAGGCCATGGCCGCGGTGAAGTTCGCGCCCTTCCGGAACAGCGAACGTGCCAGCGCCACAGCGGCATACGAGCACGAGGACGAAGCCGCACCCAATCCGGCCGCGACGGCGAGCGTGCGCGGGTGGTCATCACCCAGCAGTCGGACGATCGTGGACTTGCGCACCACGGCTTGCACCAGCGCCGACAGTGCGAAACCGAGAATCAGTGCCCAGAGAATCTCCCAGGTCATCGACCCGGCCAACGCCAGCGCGTGTCCGATAGCGTTCATCGCCATCCTCGTCTCGTCCTGTTCGGCAGTCGCTGTTACTACGCCGCCGCGACTTTATACCCCAAGGGGGTATGAATCAACCGGTGAGAAGCGGAAGTCCGCCACGCAAGGGTGGAATGCCCTGTCAACGCGAGGTACATGTGGCGCACACTCCACTCGAGAATGCTGTCGCAAAGGCAGTTTCCGCGCTGACGGCCACGGAAGGAGGCGATGGTAACGTCATGGCCAGCTTGATCTTGCTGTTGTACACCCGGGTTGATCTGGAACCCATCATCGGCATCGCCTCCCACTCCTCCTGGACCGGTGACGACCTGGCGATGGTGCAGTCCCCGACGAATGTGGGCCATTGCATCGCGGCCGTGGTGCTACTGATCGCGGCGACCGTCCTGGCGGTGTACAAACCGCCCGGCATGACCCGGTACGGGCAACGAAAGAAGCGAGAAAAGCACCTGGCACGAGATCTGGACAAGGTCGGATAAACCCCTCGTGGACCGCCCCTACCTCGATGTTGGTTGCGGGCGCCACGCAGTCGATACGCGCTCGTGCACAGGGTGCGCGACATTGTGGATCGGAGAGCGATCGTTCACGAAACGCCCTCGTCCGCAGCAGGTTTCCGCAGGCCAGATCAGTGAAGGTTCCCGTGTGCGGGCCATTGCTGCCCTGTCAACCGACTGTCGGCGGTGCCCGCAGCGCGCTACCACCCGCAAGGGCAGTGGTGTCATCGACCCCGCGGGATCGCAGGAGTAGGCTGTGAAGCTCAGTAGAACACCCATCCGTATCGACATCGTCGGCCCCGGGAGGTGTGTTATGGAACCGCATCCAAAGCGGCGAACCACCCAAACAGTCTCCGTACTCTCAGCAGCGCTCGCGGCAGCGGCGTCCACGGCGGGCATTGCGCAGGGGGATCAGCCATCCTCGGCAGTGGTGCCCCCTGCAACCGTGCAGCTCGTGCGCGCACAGGACGCGACCGAGATCGCTGTCACCGAAACCGAGTACGCGATCAGCGTGCCCACGAGTCTGGCGCCGGGCACGTACACCTTCAACGTGACGAACGCCGGGAGCGCCCCCCATGACCTGGTCATCACCGGCCAGGGCGTCGATACGCGCACCCCGATACTGAACGGCGGCGCCAGCGCTCAACTGACTACGACACTCGACGCCGGAAGTTACGAATTCTGGTGCTCGGTCCCCGGCCATCGGGAGCAAGGAATGACAACAACCGTCACCGTAGGCTGACGCAACCGCCTCAGCCGCAACCTGGCTGGTCAGAGGGAATTCTTCTCAATCAGTCACGAGATTACGCACTCACGAGATCACGGCGACCGAAAACGAGCGCGCCCGCAGCGGTCGCAGTGATACCGAGGGCAATCAGAATCGCCGCGGTGTTCCAGTTCACCGCCTGCGCGGGGGCGCGTGAAACATGGTGCAGCATTGATAGATCCAGCAGCCAGTGACTGACACCCAGGCTGGCGCCGATGATCTCGAGCAGGAACGACCAGGCGACGACGCCATAGGCGACAACCGCGGCAAGGCGGGGGGCCACCGCGTGGGCCGGGGTGCCGATACCCAGCACCAGAACACCGACTGGCACGACGTTGACTCCGGTGGCCAGCAGGGTCGTGAAGCTCAGCGATGAGGAAGACGATGATCGAGAAGGATACGCCGAGGTAGACCGCGCCGCCGCGGGCGCGGGCGATCGTGACGAATGCGGATCTGACAGGTTGCGCCGGCGTCCACTTCGGGCACGGATGCAGGTGCGCTTGCCCGACCTCATCGACAGTTCACCATCCAGGGAGATCCCGTGTCGTCCAAGCACTTCCCATCCACCACGCCCATGACCCGACGCGGATTCCTCGCGCTGACCGCCGACACCGCAGCGGCGGCCGCGCTTGCCGCGTGTTCGAACCCCACCCCTCCTGCGCGCAAGCTCGTCCTGCCCGACTCTGATGCGGTCCGTGCTGTCGAGAACCAACGGCGGGCAGCCTCGGCGACCATCCGAGACGTGACGCTGCGCGCGGAACCCACCACCGTCGATCTCGGCGGTGCGCAGGCGCAGACCTGGACCTACGGCGGCCGGCTGCCCGGACAAGAGATTCGGCTGACGCGCGGCGATGTGCTGCGCGCCGAGGTCACCAATGCTGTGCCCGCGCCGACAACTATCCACTGGCACGGCATCGGGCTACGCGGCGACATGGACGGCACCCCCGCCATCACCCAGCCAGAGATCGCTGCCGGCAGCAGCTTCCGCTACGAGTTCACTGTGCCCGACGCGGGCACCTACTGGTTTCACCCGCACGTCGGGGTGCAACTCGACCGCGGCCTGTATGCGCCGCTGATCGTCGAAGACCCCGCCGACGGCAGCGACTACGACACCGAAGCTGTTGTGGTGCTCGATGATTGGCTCGACGGGATCAAAGGTCGCGATCCCGACAAACAGATGCAACAGCTACGCACCACCGGCATGTCCGGCATGTCCGGCATGGGCGGAATGAGCGGCATGAACATGGGCGGCATGTCGATGCCGACCGACCCCAACACCCCACTCGGCTCCGACACCGGTGACATCAAGGACTACCCCTACTACCTCATCAACGGCCGCATCGACACCGACCCCGTCACCCTGACCGGCAAGCCGGGCCAGCGAATCCGGCTACGCATCATCAACGCCGCCGCCGACACCGCCTTCCGCGTCGCAATCGGCGGCCACAGGATGCGCATCACCCACACCGACGGCTACCCCGTCCAACCGGTCACTACCTCCAGCCTGCTGATCGGGATGGGCGAACGCTACGACGCGATCGTCGACCTCGCCGACGGCGTCTTCCCCATCGTCGCGGCCGCGGAAGGCAAAACAGGTCAAGGGTTCGCCCTCATCCGCACCGGTGCAGGCACCCCACCTTCGGCCGACGTGCGCCCGACCGAACTCACCGCCCCACCGCTGACCGCGGACAGGCTCACCGCCGCCGACGCCGCGCGGCTGCCAGCGAAACAGCCCGACCACACCCTCGATGTCACACTCGGAGCGGACGCTCGCAAATACATCTGGACCATCAACGGCCGCGTCTACGACCAACGGACACCGCTGGATGTGGTGCAGGGACAACGAGTTCGACTGCGGTTCATCAACCAGACGATGATGTTCCACCCGATGCACCTGCACGGCCACACCTTCCAACTCGTCACCCCGACCGGCTCTGGGCCACGTAAGGACACCGCAATCGTGCCGGTGATGCAAACCATCGGGGCCGATCTAGACACCACAAACCCCGGCCAATGGATGCTGCACTGCCACAACGCCTACCACGGCGAGGCCGGCATGATGACCGTCCTGTCCTACACACAGTGAGTCGACTGGCACCGACGAGCAACGCTTGCCACCGGTTCACTTAGTCGATCTGGTCGAGACCCGCATGCCGAGGGCACTGGCTCCGTTCGCCGTTCATGCTTGGTTTGACGTCGGGCAAGGGCTGGACGCTGCTGGGGGCACGCGGATGCCCGCCAGCGGCCCCGGACCTTGCTCCGTCCTATGCCTGAATGTCCACTTCTGTGGCCGTCGAACACGAGGAACTGGCACGTATCTGGCATTGAAGCGTGGCATGTGTGCAAATCTTCAGGTCAAGTTGTGCCCTCGGCAGGATTCGAACCTGCGACACCCGCTTTAGGAGAGCGGCCTATGGCCGATTTGCCGAGTTTTGGTGTGTCCGGCATCGTTTGCAGTGATGGCTTCACCTGCGGGTTCGGTATTGGCGTCGTTGGTGGTGATCGGTGATGACTGGGGGCGCTGCGTACGTACTGCGTACGGAGCTCGGTGCGGTGTGATGCGCCGCGAGTTCTGCATGTCCGGAACGCACCTCGATGGCTGAGATCGAGCGCAGAGATGTCTTTGGCAGTAGGGTCGTCTTGCCGTTGATCGCCCGATCGATCGGGGCGTACATAATGACCAGGGGTAGTGCCAGAGCGCGCCGGGTTGTGAGCCTTGCCGCTTCGAAGGACGAAGGGGAGTCACGATGGCGACAAGTTCGGGATCTACTGCACCGCGGCTCTACTCCGTGCGCCACATGAAGGAAAACCCCCGGCTCTACTTTGCTGCAGTTGGTTTAACGCCCGTCGTTTTTGGGGTTCCGCTACTCGTTGTCTGGCTTCGCAATCCGAATGCAGTCGCGGACGATTATACGAGGGTGTTCGGACTCACCTTGTTCGGCCTTCTGGCACTCCTCGGACTGATATTCACGCTCCTTTTCTACCTGAACCCAGACCTATTGCCTTCGTCCGCTACGGCTGATGCCAGGAAAAATCTCGACGAGGCGGTCGAGAACGTGGCAGACCCGAATGACCTTCTGAAACTTATGGAGGTCAACCGACGGCAGATGGAGGCGTACGACGTTCAGGCTCGTGCACAGGGCCGATCATCCCACCGCAGCAGTCTGTTCGCCATGATGGCAGGGCTAGCGATCGTCGGTGCTGGACTTTGGATAACTGTCAATGCGGACGACACAGCCACGAAGTACTCGGCTGCGATTGTCGCTGCGGTGGGTACCGCTACAGGTGGCTATATTGCACGAACGTTCATTCGGGTCAACACCGCAGCGCAGCAACATGTTCGGTACTACTTTGGGCAGCCGTTGGTGCAGTCCTACTTGCTTACTGCGGAACGAGTAGCTGAGCGGCTTCCTTCTGGAAAGCGGGACGCACAGTATGTGCTGATCGTGGAGGCAGCTCTGCGGCAAGCAGGGATGGTGCCGCAACTCCCTGGTACTCCCGATGAGTTCGAACCGGAGCCTGAGCAGGTCGAGGAGCTGCCTCCGGCTGACGATGAGGGTGCAGACCAGTCAGACAAGGAGTAGTCCGGCACCTATCCAATGGGCAGGGCGACTTCCATCCCCCTGCTTCCTCATACTGGCCATCCCTGAGCGGAGTGAGGTCGTGTCAAGGGCGCTCTTTCCCTTGACTCGGCCGAGTGAGGTCAGACAATCGGGCCATGAGGAAGCAGGGAACTCCGCAACCACGTCTCTCGATACCGCCGGATTCGTTCAGCAATTCATCCACGCAGGTCAGACCCGGTGCGCCGCTGGGTTCGTTGTCGGCCTGGTCGACGTTCCCCCGCTGGGAATGACCACGGCTCGATGTGCGGCAGGTCGTCTATGAGGCAAGCGAGCGGAGCTCGTGCGGCAGCCCATTCGTAGCGGACTCGGTATCGCTGGGGCCTGCCGATCATGGCCTGAGTCCGGGCTGAATCAGCGCACACGCACTCG
>NZ_JBIAMR010000026.1:18196-66309 GCF_042874235.1 Nocardia sp. NPDC004151
GTCGACCGAAGGGTCCGCGTTCGTGCTGGCCAGCGGCTCGGCTCACTCGTCGACCGAAGGGTCCGCGTTCGTGCTGGCCAGCGGCTCGGCTCACTCGTCGACCGAAGGGTCCGCGTTCGTGCTGGCCAGCGGCTCGGCTCACTCATCGATGCCGTGTGCGCTCTGGTGAGAGTTGCGCCCCGGCGGCCAAGTGCCGCCGACGCGCCGCCGGACCGGTGACCGACGAGGTACGAGGAGGGCGCCGCCGTGCGGCGTGGCGCGGCGGCGGCGCGCAGCGCCGCCGGGGCGCTCTTGATCCTATATAGGCAAATTCGGCAAGGACTCCGCTGGAACGCGAGTGGCCGTGTAGGCCCGTAGGCACGAAAAAGGCTGGGACTCAGCCGATTCGATGGTCGAGCGAACCGGGAGAGCCTCAGCCCCGGAGTCCGGAGCGGAGCGTACTTACTCCGGTAGTAGCCGTCGATCGAATCCGGCATCTACCAAGCGCGCGAAGGCTTCCCGCACGGCGTCTGGGATGGATTGTTCGATTGCCCAGCCGTTTGCCGGGTAGATCCAGAGGCGCTGAGTGTCTCCAACCAGCATGTTGACGACGCGTTCGAGATCGCCGATTTGCTCGATGTACTCATCGAGGGGTAGTGGGCGCGATGCGCATCTCACCTCGACGTCCGGCCAACGCTTCCGGCAGATGGCATAACTCCGCCGCTGCTGATAGGGCCGGGATATCAGCATGACAGACCGCACAGGACCTAGGTCCGACTGTTCCTCGACGAGAGTCCGAGTGAAGTCGATGTTTTCGCTCGTGTTTGTAGCTCTGGGTTCGACCAGGATTGCCCTCTCCGGGACGTCGAGCTCAAGTGCTCGCTCGCGGAAGTGCACAGCCTCTCCGCGCGGGAACAAGTCGATCGTGCCCGGTGCATTGGCCCCGGTGAAGACGATCCTCGGGAATAGACCCTGGTGATACAGCTCAGCTGTGTATGCCGGCACGTCCCGGTCATGGCTGCCCAGTCCGATGCCGATGTCGGCTGGTCCGAGCTCATGGTGCATCTGGCTGTAGTCCCAGAGGGTTTCGACGTCGGGGCGGAGCTCCGGAGGGAGAGTCGTTGCTAGCACCGGAGACCTCCTTAGTCGGGAAGCTTGAATTCGTAGGTCCACGCGAACCTCGATGCCGCGTGGACACCGCGTGCAAACTCGATCAGTACATCATCTGCGGTGTAGGTACGCCGCTTCAGGATCATGACAGGTTCTCCAGCCGGAAGCTCGAGGGTTTCGACTTCGTCCGGTGTCGGCATCCGCCCAAAGATCGTCTCGGACATGTGATCAGGCTCGTAGCCCTGCAAGGTCAGAACTGCGAATCCGCCGCCGGGACCTGCAGGGCCGGGAGTCGGATCTACCAGGGGCGTTCCCTCAACGTGTTCGCGGATGTAGTAGCTGGTGAGCGTGTGCGTCGGCTGACCGGCATCACGTACCGTGCGAGCTCGTTCGTAGACAAGCGTCCCTGGTTCGAGTCCAAAGGCTTCCGCGACTTCTGTATCGGCTTCCACGAGTCCCACGGTCTGTGTCTGGTCGGTCCGATTCCACGGGCGGCCGGATGCCTCGCGATCAGCGATGAAAGCGACTGTGTCGCCGTACTTCCACTTCCGCTTGGAGTAGCGCTCGGCTCCGAGTCGGCGCATAGGCGGACGCTCACGGACGACCGTCCCTCGTCGCCTGATGGGCGTCACGAGCCCTTCGGCCTCAAGTAGGTTGACCGCCTGACGAATGGTCTTGATGTTCACGGCGTAGCGCTCGGCCAGTTCGTTCTGCTTGGGCAGAGTTGCACCGGGGAGGTATTCGCCCTGGTTGATTGCGTCGCGCAGGCTGGTCGCAACTTCTCGGTATCCGCTCATCTCGCTCAAATGCTCTCTCGTTGCCGTTACGCGGAGGTTCCCGATTAAGGGTAGCTGTAATCTATCAAATGACCTAGACAGGCTAATAGAACCATCTCTATTGCATCGTTGACCTGGCGATGCTTCAATAGAGCTACTCCTATTGAAGCCGATTGGTTGGGTTGTCCGGAGGTCATCATGCAGGTTCGTCAGGTCCCTCAGAATCCAGTTCTCACTACGGTCCGTCCGTCTCGGCTGAATCTCGCTGGCTGGTGCATCAACTGCGTCCGCCGCTGGTGTGAGGAGCCGAGATGCATTGTGTGGCACGCCTCTTCGATCTGGGGTCCGTGTGAGCGGTGCGACGGGACCGGGTACTTCGGCGCCCTGACCCAGTGCCACTGCCACAGCGGCTTGGTCGAATACGCCTCGCAGGCCGGAGCCGATGAGGCGTGGATGCGGGCGGCCACCGTGGTGGTTTCGCCGGTAGAAGCGGCGGGTCTGTGATGACCTCCGCGAGAGTGATCCCGTTCCCCGTTCCGAATCGAGCCCTGGAGCTCCGCCCGCCCAGGCTGACCTTCGCAGGCTGCTGCCTGTGGTGCGGCGCCCAGGACTGCGCGAAGCCGGATTGCATCGGCCTGCACGATATTTCGGAGTGGGTTGTGTGCGGCGACTGCAAGGGGACCGGGGAGAGCACTCCAGCGGAACCGATGGGCTGCACGTGCGCGTTCGGGCTGGCACTGGTGGCCCCCGAGATTGAGCGTCGGCGGGAGATCGTTCCGGGCTCAGGGATGCATGCGATCGACCGGGGGCATTGGCCGCAGTACAACCACAAGGTCTATGGCAGCGAGCAGCAGTGCGGGCCGTACACGGTAGTCGGTGGCAGTTCCTCGATGGAGGCACAGGCGTGACGGCGGCCGTCGATACGGATGCGGCCGTCTCGGAATCGGGGGCGGCCGTGGGGAAGCCGGAGCGGGAGACGGCGGCTGATCGTCGTGCTCAGCTGAACTTGGTGGAGTTGGCTCCGGCGGTGGCGGAACGGTTCGGGGTGTGCCGTCGTCCGCTGATCATGCAGTCGACCGATCTGGATACCGGTCACACGAAATATGTTGGCGCACCGTGCAAATCGACGATGGAGTGCGTCTGCCCCGCGTGTGCCGCCCGCGCTCGCGCCCTGCGGATTCATCAATGCCGCGAGGGCTGGCACATCGAGGAGGAACCAGTGGACGAGAAGCACGAACCCACCGAACGGCAGGTAGAGCTGTTCCTTGCCAGGGCCGCGATGGTGAGCGAGTACGACAAGGCCCAGGACACCGGCGACACCGAAGCCATGGACGAAATCCGTGAGCTCGTGGCCGACCTGGACTCGGAGCTCCGCGACACCGGTATCCGCGGTCGCCTCCCCGCGTTGGGTATGGAGTCCAAACCGGCCCGCAAGCGCTCGACCTCGCGGCGCCAGGAAGCCCCGGACTTGCCGCGCAAGAAGGTGGAGCGCACCACGGTCGGGCGCGTGTACGCGGGCAAGTACCGGCCCTCGATGTTCATCACGTTGACCCTGCCGTCCTACGGGAAGGTCTACAACGGTGATCACCCGGACGCGGGTGCTCCGCTCGATCCCGACTCCTACGACTACCGCCAGGCCGCCCGGGACATCATCCACTTCCCGCGGCTGTTCGATCGGTTCATCCAGAACTACCGGCGCGCGACCGGTCGCGATATCCAGTACTTCGCGACGGTCGAACCTCAGAAGCGGGGAGCTCCGCACGCTCACATGGCTGTTCGCGGTTCCGATGCCCGGGAGCTGATCAGGCAGGTGGACGCGGCGACCTATCACCAGGTGTGGTGGCCGCACTTCGACCACGAGGTCTACACATCAGGTCGCCTGCCGTATTGGAGCCACCCTGCTGGCGGATTCGTGGACGCGGAACAGGCCGACCCTGAGACCGGGGAACCGGTGCCGGTGCCGACCTGGGATGAGGTCATGGACGTGATGGACGAGTTGGACGATCTCGAACCGGCGCATGTGATCCGCTTCGGTACGCAGATCGACATCAAGGGCATCCTCGGCGGGACGGAGGAGGCGGGCCGCCATATCGGCTATCTGACCAAGTACCTCACGAAGTCGATCAGCGAGGTCATCGACACCGACTCGCAAAGGGTGGCCGATCATTACGACCGTCTGCACGAGGAGCTTCAGCGCACCCCGTGCTCCCCGTCGTGCGGGGTCTGGTTCCGCTACGGCGTGATCCCCAAGGGCGCCACCGCGAAGACGATCCCTGGTGTCTGCAAGGGCAAGGCGCACCGCCGCGAGACTCTCGGTTTGCGGGGTCGGCGGGTGCTGGTGTCGCGCAAGTGGACCGGGAAGAACCTGACCGACCACAAGGCCGACCGGGTGGAGTTCGTTCGGCAGCGGCTGGCCGAGGCGGGCATTCCGATGCAGGAGATCGACCGCACGAAGATCGTCCCGGCGGCCCCGGGTGATCCGGATGCGCCTCCCCGTGAGCATCTGATCATGGCCATGGTCACGGAGAAGCTCCGGCGACAGGGGGAGTACGACCGGGCACGGATGGTCGATCCACCTGGGGCGCAAGAGTATTCGTCAATTGAAGATCGGGATGAGGGGGAGTCGAGATGATCGAGGATGACGTTTTCCTGCGGGCGAAGGACTGCGAGGCGTTGACCGGGATTCCGGAGGCGACCTGGCGGTGGTGGGCGCATGTCGGCCGTGGTCCGGCCAGTTTCAAGCTCGGTGCGCGGCGGCGGGTGTGGCGTAAGTCGGTGGTGCTGGCCTGGATCGCGGAACAGGAAGCGGCGACGCTGCGTGAGATCGCGTGACCGGGGTTCGTCGCGGCCGTCGCTCGGGCGTGGAAGACCTGTGGACTAAGGAGGAACGGCAGCCGGACGGCACAGTGCTGCGTGTGAACTCCAAGCTGTTCGGCAAGGGAAAGCGGTGGCGGGCAAGGTATGTCGATGGCATCGGCAAGGAGCATTCGAGACGCTTCGTGCGCAAGGTCGATGCCCAGGGATGGCTGGATGGGCAGACGGCGGCGGTGGTTACCGGTGTCCATGCGGCCCCGTCTGCGGGTAGGGAAGCCGTCGGGGCGGTGGCTACGGCGTGGTTGGCTGGGAATCCCTCGTGGGAGGAGTCGACGCGGGCGCGGTACAAGTCGATCGTGGAGCGGCACATCCGCCCGCGGTGGGGGAGCGTGCGCCTCTCGGATTTGGCGCATGACGAGATTCAGGGCTGGGTCAATCGGCAGATAGCCGATGGTGCGGCGGGCGGTACCGTCCGGAAGAACCTCGGCGTGCTCTCCCAGATCTGCGACCACGCGGTGATCACGCGGCGAATCGCCGTAAATCCTTGCAGCACAGTGAATCGTCCCAAACAGCGGCTCGCCAAACGTCGGTATCTCTCCGGCCTGGAGGTGGAGCGGCTGGCCGAACAGGCGGGTGATAACTGGCTGGCCGTGATGGTGCTCGCCTACTGCGGCCTGCGGTTCGCGGAGCTCGCGGGGATGCAGGTGTCGGCGGTGTCTCTCACCCGCCGGCGCCTGCTGGTGGAGCAAACGATCACCGAGGTGGATGGGGTGCTGGTCACCAAGGCCCCGAAGGATCACCAGCGTCGGAGCGTTCCGTTTCCGGGGTTCCTCGTGGAGCCGCTGGGGAAGCATCTGGCTGGCCGTCGTCCCGACGCTGAGGTCTTCACTTCTCGGCAAGGCGCGGTGCTGCGTGTGCGGAACATGCGGCGTGACTGGTGGAATGCGGCTGCGACGGCGGCGGGGATCGAGGGCCTGACTCCGCACGAGCTCCGCCACACCGCGGCGTCGTTGGCGGTGTCGCAGGGGGCTTCGGTGCTGGCGCTACAGCGGATGCTGGGTCACGACAAGCCCAGTACGACGCTGGACTTCTACGCCGATCTGTTCGATGACGATCTCGATGATGTGGCCGCGAAACTCGATTCGGCGCGTACGGGTTTTGCCACTGCGTACTCTCTGCGTACCGATCCGGGGGCAGAGAGCACGGACTCTGGCAGGAAAACGGCCTGACCTGCGATGGAAACTGTGCCCTCGGCAGGATTCGAACCTGCGACACCCGCTTTAGGAGAGCGGTGCTCTATCCCCTGAGCTACGAGGGCTGACCGCCCGGCCGTGGCCGGGTCGTCGGCAGTCTACCTGGTTGGGGGCTCGGGGGTCGCATCCGCTGGGTCAGCGGCGGGAGGCTTCGGATTCGAGGTAGTCGGCGGGGGTGAATCTGGTTGTTTTCCAGCGGAACAGGAGGGTGGCGCCGGGCCAGTTGTTGGTGATGCGGCCCGAGGCGTTGCGGTACCAGCTGGAACAGAAGTTCCAGGGGGTGTCCTTCAGGCGGCGCTGCAGCCAGTCGTCCCAGGACTGTTCCGCCTCGGGGGTGGCGGCCAGGTAGCGGCCGGGGCGGCGGGACAGGTAGGAGATGGCCTGGCGGATGTAGCGGGACTGGGACTCCAGCATGTAGATGATGGAGCCGGAACCGACGTTGGTGTTGGGGCCGTACATGAGGAACAGGTTCGGGAAACCGGGGACCGACATGCCCAGGAAGGCGCGGGCGCCCTCGGGGGACCACTCGTCGGCCAGTTTGCGGCCCTGCAGGCCGTAGATGTGCATGGGGGCCAGGAACTCGGTGCCCTTGAAACCGGTGCCGTAGACGATCACGTCGACCGGGTGCTCGACACCGTCGGCGGTGCGAATTCCGTTGGGGGTCACCGCTTCGATGGCGGTGGTCTCCACCGTCACATTGGGCTGCGACAGGGCGGGGAAGTACTCATTGGAGAACAGGCCGCGCTTGCAGCCCGCCGCGTAGTCGGGGGTCAGCTTGGCGCGCAGCGCCTCATCGGGAACCTGCTTGGCGCGGTGCCGGTCGGCGATGGCGATCACCGGGGTCTTGATCGCCGGAATATCGGTGAGCGCCAACGCCATCACCTCGAAGAACGTCCAGATGGCGAACCGCTCGGCCAGCCGCGCGCCCGGCACGTACTCGAACAGGGCGTGATGCAGCGGCGTGTACTCGACGTCGAACTTGGGCAGCACCCACGCGGCCGAACGCTGGAACAAAGTGAGGTGGTCGACCTTCGGCTGGATCGCCGGAATGTATTGAATGGCACTGGCTCCCGTGCCGATGCAGGCCACCCGCTTACCGGTCAGATCCACCGAGTGATCCCATTCGGCCGAATGGAACGCCGCGCCCGTGAAGGAGTCGATGCCGGGCAGATTCGGCATCGCGGGTCGCGACAGCTGTCCGACCGCCGGAATCAGCACATCCGCCAGGTGGGTGACGCCGTCGGCGGTGCGGACCCGCCACATCGCGCTCGACTCGTCGAACTCGGCGTCCACCACCTCGGCCCCGAACTCGATCTTGGCCGGCAGGCCGTGCTTCTCCGCGACCGTGCGCATGTACGCGTGGATATCGGCCTGCTGCGAGAACCGCCGCGGCCAATCCGATTTCGGCTCGAACGACCACGAGTACAGCGGCGACGGCACATCGCAGGCCGCGCCCGGATAGGTGTTCTCCCGCCAGACCCCGCCGAGGTCGGCGGCCTTCTCCAGAATGGTGAAGTTGGTCAGGCCGTGGCGCTGCAATTCCAGCGCCATACCCAGTCCGGCGAATCCGGCACCGATGATCAGAATGGACGGCTCCCGCTGCATACCAGCAACGGTAGAGCGCATTACCGCTGGTCATGCAGACATCGCCGGTCAGTGAATCGGTATTTTCGGCCATGGCGGGTTGTGGGCCAGGGTTCGGATGCCGATAGTTGCCCGAATGTCGTTCTCACCGCGCACTGTCCGGGTCAGTGAGCGCGGTCTGACCTGCGACGCTGTCCCCGACTGGACAGCCCGGTGTCACACTCCCTATATTCACGGAAGTCTTTGCTCCAATTTGCTTGTCCTGGTTAGTGATTGGCTATTCTGCGCCGCCGCAGGGGGCGTCGTCAGCGCGCCGAGTCGCTGATCAGGACCGCGGGGCCGGCTGGTCGTCGTGTTGGGCGGCGGCGGGTCGGCGACGGGCTGCGGACGACGAGGGTGGGGTTCGTCGTCCGCAGCCCGAGACCTCGTCCCCCGCCCCGGGACGACTTCCTCGCAGCTCATGTCCGAATTCGGCTAGGCTCGCCGCAAGTGACTCAGTTCACGTCACTCGTAGGCACATGCAAGGAGCGGTTGGGAAATGTTGAGCACCATGCAGGACGAGCAGCTGTCGCTGGCGACACTGCTGCGCTACGCGTCCACCTTCCAGGGCGACAGTCATGTCTCCACCTGGACCGGCGACGGATTGCGCACCCAGACCTATCGTGAGGTCGGCCAGGACGCGGCCCGGCTCGCCAATGCCCTGCGTGATCTGGGCATCGGCGTCGGAGACCGGGTCGGCACCTTCATGTGGAACAACAACGAGCACATGGTCGCCTACATCGCGGTCCCCGCGATGGGCGCCGTCCTGCACGCCCTGAACATCCGACTGTTCCCCGAACAGCTGGTGTTCGTGGCCAACCACGCCGAAGACCAGGTCGTGATCGTCGACGGCTCGCTGCTGCCGATGTTCGCCCAATATCTGCCCAACCTGAAGACCGTCCGCCACGTGATCGTCGCCAATGGCGACGCGGCCGCGCTCCAGGCTCCCGAGGGCGTCACCGTGCACTCCTACCGCGAGCTGCTCGACGCCCAGTCCGACAGCTACGACTTCCCGGTCATCGACGAGCGTTCCGCGGCCGGCATGTGCTACACCTCCGGCACCACCGGCGACCCCAAGGGCGTCGTCTACTCGCACCGGTCCAACTGGCTGCACGCCATGCAGGTGATCTCGCCCAACGGCATGGGCTTCGACGCCTCCGACACCGTGCTCGCCATCGTGCCGCTGTTCCACGCCAACGCCTGGGGCATCCCGTACGCCGCCATGATGTCGGGCGCCAATGTGCTCATGCCCGACCGCTTCCTGCAGCCCGCCCCGCTGCTGGAGATGATGGCCGAGGTCAAGCCCACCTTCGCCGCCGCCGTGCCCACCATCTGGGGTGGCGTGCTGGCCGGGCTGCAGGCGCAGCCGCAGGACATCTCGCACCTGCGCACCTGTGTGGTCGGCGGCGCGGCCGTGCCGCCGTCGATGATGCAGGCCTTCCAGGAGCGGCACGGCGTCAAGCTGCTGCACGCCTGGGGCATGACCGAGACCTCCCCGCTGGGTTCGGTCGCGCACCCGCCCGCCGGCGCCGAGGGCGACGAGGCCTGGAGTTACCGCTACACCCAGGGTCGCTTCCCGGCCGGCGTGCAGGCCCGCCTGGTCGCCGACGACGGCTCGGTGCTGCCCAACGACGGAGAAGCGCTGGGCGAGTTGGAGGTTCGCGGCCCGTGGATCACCGGCTCCTACTACTCGCCGTCCGGCGGCGAGGTGGACCCGGACAAGTTCCACGACGGCTGGCTGCGCACCGGCGATGTCGGCAAGATCAGCCCCAACGGCTACCTCACCCTGGTCGACCGCTCCAAGGACGTCATCAAGTCCGGCGGTGAGTGGATCTCCTCGGTGGACCTGGAGAACGCGGTCATGGGCCACCCGGCCGTGGCCGAGGCCGCCGTCATCGGCATCCCGGATGAGAAGTGGGACGAGCGTCCGCTGGTCGCCATCGTGCTGACCGACGGCTCCGCGGCCGAACCCGAAGAGCTGCGTGATTTCATCGCGCCGAAGTTCGCCAAATGGCAGCTGCCCGAGCACTGGGCCTTCATCGTGGAGGTGCCCAAGACCAGTGTCGGCAAGTTCGACAAGAAGCGGCTGCGCGCCCAGCACGCCGAGGGCTCGCTGACCGTCGTCACACTGTCCTGACCGCTCGGTGCCTTGCTCCCGCGTCGCGCTGGAGCAAGGCGCCCGTGCAGCGTTAAAGAGGCGGCCGACATACGGCACGAGCCGCATCCCGTCGGGATGCGGCTCGAAAAGATGCGGCTAGAAAAAGGTGCCTGACCGGCTCGAATTCCCCCATATACAGATCAGTCCCCGGTAGTCTCCATCGAATTCGGAGTATCAGTCGTCGCTGATTACTCTCCATCCGACTGGCTTGCCGGGGGCCTGGCCGGATTCCTCGAACATGCCACCCATGTCTTTCGACGTCTCGTCAGACACTATGGCTCGCCCTGGTGTTCCGGTGTGAATTCAATTGTCTCGCCGTAGGGATCGCCGGTCAATAGCTTGTGGCTATTTGTCTTGACCGCGCTCAATCCGTAGAGCACCGGGACGATCGGATCCGCGGGCGGGAGGCGCCACCAACCGGTCTCGGTCGGCACCATCTGCGGCCAGCGCGGCCACGGCAGCGTGTCGGTCTCGGTCAGTCCGGTGATGCGCAGCCCCGCGTCGAGCAGCGCGGTGACCACCTCACCGAGACCGTGCCGCCATTCGTAGGCGGTGGTGTCGGAGGTGAGGTCCGGGCCGTCGGTATAGGTGTGCGCGCTGTCGCGGCGTTGCGCCCCGCGCCCGGCCAGATAGTCGTCGTGCAGGACGAGCTGACTCGGGTCGATCTCCGGCGGCGGCGTGGGTCCCAGCGCGTGCAGCAGCGGATGGAATTCCACCAGATAGAACAGCCCGCCGGGCCGCAACAGGTCGGCGACCACCCGCGCCCAGCGGGTCAGGTCCGGCAGGTAGCAGAGCGCGCCTTTGCCGGTGTAGACGATGTCGAAACTCTTCGCGCCCAGGGCCTCTCGCGCGTCGTATACGTCAGCGCACACGTATTCGACGGCGTCTCCGGCCAATTCGCGGGCGTGCCGCACCGACTCGGGCGAGAAGTCCAGGCCCACCGCGCGAGCGCCCCGGCGCGCGAATTCGATTGTCTCCGTCCCCAGATGGCATTGCAGATGGGCGATATCCAGGCCGTCCACATCCCCCAGGACATCCCATTCGAAGGGCGCGAACCAGTAGCTCGCATCGTGATCACGGTAGAAACGGCTGGCGGCGTGGATGCCGGCGCGGGCATCCCAGTTCCGCCGATTCGCCGACAACGGATCTGTCACGGTCGCCATGATAGGCAGTTCCGGTCGCGGTCCCGGGTCCGTACGGTTAGTTTGAGGGCAGATGCCCGCAATCCGCAGGGGTGGACGAGGAGGTCCGGGGTGGAATCGAAACAGGGCGGTCAGGCATGACATTCGGGCTGATCAAGTCGGTGGGGGAGCGGGCCTACCTGGAGGCCGAATCCGCGCGCCTGGCCATGGAAGCCGGGTTGGCGCGACTGGAATCCCCGGCCGTATTGCTGGCCGCCGCCACCGCCATGCTGCGCTACGGCACCCTGGCCGCCGGGCTGCGGCTGTCCGCGGCGCGCTACGGCAGCCGCACCGCCGTCATCGACGAACTGGGCGAACTTACCTTCGCCGAACTCGAGGACCGCTCCAACCGGCTCGCCAACGCCTGGCGCGAACGCGGGCTGAAACCCCGTGAGGGCGTGGCCGTGCTGGCCCGCAATCACCGCGGCCTGCTCGACGCCATCTTCGCCGCCGCCAAGTGCGGGGCCCGGATCATCCTGCTCAACACCGATTTCGCGGCCCCGCAGATCCGCGACGTCGCCACCCGCGAGGGCACCGACCTGCTCGTCTACGACGACGAGTACGCCGAACTGCTCGGCGAGGTGCATCCCAAGCGCGGCAGCTACCGGGCCTGGACCGAGGAGCCGCGCGAGGACAGCCTCGAACACCTCATCGCCACCGGCTCGCCCGACGCGCCGCCCGCGCCCGGGGCCGAACCCAAGATCATCCTGCTCACCAGCGGCACCACCGGCACCCCCAAGGGCGCGCCCCGCGCGGAACCGAAATCGCTGCTGTCCCTGGGCGGTCTGCTGTCCAAGGTCCCGTTCCGGGTGAACGAGGTGACCGAATGCTGCGCCCCCATGTTCCACACCCTCGGCTTCGCCATGGCCATGCTGAGCCTCGGCTTCGGCTCCACGCTGGTGATCCGTCGCCGCTTCGACCCGCAGACCGCCATCGACTCCATGGCCCGGCACCGGGCCACCACGCTGATCGTGGTGCCGGTCATGTTGTCGCGCATGATGGATCTGGGCGGGCAGGCACTGACCGGGCGCGACCTGTCCGCGCTGCGCATCGTGTTCGTGGCCGGATCCCAGCTCGGCGCGCAACTGTGCCGGGAGGTGACGGCGGCGTTCGGGCCCGTCGTCTACAACCTGTACGGGTCCACCGAGGTCGCCTACGCCACCATCGCCACGCCCGCCGATCTCGCGGATGAGCCAGGGTGCGTGGGCAAACCGGTGCTGGGGGCGCGGGTGGAGATCCTCGACGAGCGGGGCCGCACGGTGCCGACCGGTGCGACCGGGCGGATCTTCGTCGGCAACACCATCCAGTTCGAGGGGTACACGGGCGGCGGCCACAAGGAAGTCATCCGTGGGCTGATGTCCTCCGGCGATGTCGGCCACTTCGACAGCGCCGGACGGCTCTTCATCGATGGCCGTGACGACGACATGATCGTCTCCGGTGGCGAGAACGTCTTCCCGGCCGAGGTCGAGGAACTGCTCTACACCCATCCGGCGGTGCGGGAGGCTGCCGTCATCGGGGTCGCCGACGCGCAATTCGGCGCGCGGCTCAAGGCTTTCGTCGTCGTCCACGACGGCCAGTCGTGCACCGAACCCGAGGTCAAGGAGTTCGTGAAGGACAACCTGGCCCGGTACAAGGTGCCGCGCGAGGTGGTGTTCCTCGCCGAACTGCCCCGCAACCCCACCGGCAAGGTGCTCAAGCGCAAACTCCAGGAGGTCTGAGCCGCAGGCGCATCCGGCACCTGCCCTTCCGGCGGACCGCGCCGTATGCTGAGCATCGCAGTACGCGGTCGAGCCAGGGGAGGACAGGTGCCGGGGGCAGGTAATCTCGGCCACTATCGGCTCGTCGAGCTGCTCGGTCGCGGCGGCATGGGGCAGGTGTGGCTGGCCGAGGACACCCGGCTGGAACGGGAAGTGGCCCTCAAACTGCTCCCCGCGGAACTCGCCGCCGACGAGGACTACCAGCGGCGCTTCGAACGCGAGGCCCGGCTGGCCGCCCGACTCCGCGGGCCGCACGTGGTGCCCATCCACGCCTTCGGCGAACTCGACGGACGGCTCTACATCGATATGGAGCTGATCGACGGCTCCGATCTGGGCAAGACCCTGCGCGCGGAGGGCGCGATGACGCCCGGGCGGGCTGTCGAACTCGTCTCACAGGTCGCCGAGGCCCTCGACATCGCGCACAAGGCCGGGCTGGTGCACCGGGATGTGAAGCCCTCCAACGTGCTCACGCTGCCCAATGGCTTCGCCTACCTCATCGACTTCGGCATCGCCCGCGGCGTCGGCCAGGCCACCATCACCGGCACCGGTGTGGCCGTGGGGACCTGGGCCTACATGGCGCCCGAACGCTACTCCGGCACCGAGGACCTGCGCTCCGACGTCTACTCCCTGGCCTGCCTGCTGTACGAAACCCTCACCGCCGCGAAACCTTTCGCCCATGCCGACCCGGTCCAGCAGATGGCCGCCCACCTCACCACCGACCCGCCCCGCGCCGCCGACCGCAACCCCCGGGTCACCGCCGCCCTCGACGCCGTCATCGCGCGCGGCATGGCCAAGGATCCCGACCACCGCTTCTCCTCCGCGGGCGCGCTGGCCGCCGCCGCCCGCACCGCCCTGGAATCGACCCCGGTCCCGCGTCAGGCCCCGCACCGCCGGGCCGAACCCACCGCGAAATGGGATGGCGCGGACCGCTTCCCGAGCCACACTCCCACGCCCGCATCCCAGTACGCGCCCTACACCCCGCCTCCGGGATCGGTGAACCTCGGGTCGAGCCCAGTCCAGGGTTCGGGCTCGGCCTCAGACCCCGGCTCCGGCCCAGCCTCAGGCTCTGGCTCTGGCTCGGTATCAGGCCCTGGCCCCGGTTCGGCACCGGGCCTCGGGCCGGGCGGCCCGGCGTCCTATGGGCGCTCGGCAGCAGGTCCGGCACCGGCGCCGCAAACCAGAAACCCTTCGGGCGCAACACCTCCGCCGAGCCGGATGAACGCCGGTGCGACACCACCGCCGAGCCGGTTCAGCGCGGGTGCGACTCCACCGCCCAGCCGAATCGCCGCGGGTGGGGCACTTCCGCCGACCGGCCTGGGCGCGAATGGAGGCGTGTCGCCTGGAATGGGCTCGGTCACAACGCCACCTCCCGGTGCCATGGGTTCGGGCGGTACGCCGCTTCCCGGCGTGATGGGTGGGATGGCGACGCCACCGCCGGGAGTGATGGCTGGGGGCGCTGCGCCGCTGCCGGGCGGGATCGCGGCGGGCGTGGCGAGGCTGCCGGGCGGCATGGGTTCGGCTGGGCGGGTCGAGCAGCCGATGACCGGGGCCATGGGCTTCGCGTCGCCCTATGCCGCCGGTCATGGCGGGGCGGTGGCGAAGCCGGTGCGGCGGGAGGGGATTCGGCCGTGGCAGCCGGTGTGGTGGGCGGTGCTGGGGGTGGTAGTGCTGTTCTTCGGGATCATGAGCGTCGGCGTGCTGGCGGTGACGTTCTCCGAAGGGTTCGACGGCTGGCTGGAGACCTTGATCGCGTACCTGATCTTCGTCGCGCCGTTCGCGGGATCGATCTGGGTGACGGTGCTGGAGGTGCGCCGGTTCCGGGCGCGGCGGTAGCGCGGAAACGGCGCGACCGGGTCGCGGTCGCGCCGAATCCGGATGGGGCGCTCAGCAGTTGCGCAGTTCCGGGCTCTGGTTGAGCAGCTGGGCCCGGGTGGAGATGAAGGTGGAGTAGGTGTCGCCGCCGACCGAGGCGAGCGGGAAGGCCGCGACCCGGTGGCAGTTCTGGAAGGCGAGCTTGATTCCGAAATGGCGCTCCAGGCCGCCGCGAATGGCATCGGAGGCCATGGCCCGCAACAGCTGACCGCGGGCCGTCTCGTCCGGCGGCGCGATGGTGTTGTCGGCGTATTCCGCCGTGCCGGAACGCAGATCGTCGGCTACCCGGCTGACGACCTCGTAGGCGTAGGGCAGCGAGTTACGGACGCATTCGACGAACTCTGCGTCGCTGACTTCACCGCGTTCGGCGCGCTCGAGTAGTGCGGTGGGTACGTCGAGTGACATAACGCTCTCCTCATGGGATGGCGGAAGGTGTCAGCCGATTGTAGATGGAATCCGTTGTCAATAAGTCTGGATTCGTGACGAAAGTGCCCGCTCCAGAGCCTTTTTCGCGTCCGCGGTCAGGGTTCGGACCAGCTCGCCCGCCGGTAGCTCCGGCGTCAGCGCATGCGCCTGACCTGCCCAGAGATTCACCGCGTCGGCATTGCCCTCGGCCCGTGCCGCCGCCCGCAAAGGCCCGGTGGCGTAATGGATCTCGGGATAGGCGACCGGAGCGTCCTGATGCTCCACCAGGAATCGATTCCGCAGTCCGCGCGCCCGTCGTCCGGTGAAGGCGCGGGTCAGCATGGTCGGGGTGTCGGCGACGATCGCCGCGCGCACCACCGGCGCGGTTCCCGCCTCGGGGCAGCGCAGGAACGCGGTGCCCAGCTGCGCGGCGGCCGCTCCGGCCGACAGCGCGGCGGCCACGCCCGCGCCGGTCGCGATCCCGCCCGCCGCCACGATCGGGGCGTCCACGGCATCACGCAGCAATTGCAGCAGGGTCAGCAGACCCAGGGGGTCGGTGAGATCGTCGGCCGGATCATCGACGAACACGCCGCGGTGCCCGCCCGCTTCCGCGCCCTGCGCGATCAGCACGTCCGCGCCCGCGGCCACGGCCTGGCGCGCTTCGGCGACGGTCGTGACCGTCACCCACACCTCGGTCCCGGCCGCGTGCAGCCGCGCGATCTCCGCGGCGGACGGGCAGCCGAACGTGGTCGACACCACCGGGACCGGGTCGGCGGTGAGCAGGTCGAGTTTGGCGTCCCAGTCGTCGCTGTCGTAGCGGGGCTCGCCGACGGGGAACTCGGCGGCCAGGCCGCCGACATATGTCTCGAACCGATCGGCCGGGCTCGGTTCGGAGGGATAGAAGAGATTCACCCCGAACGCGCCGGCGGTGAGCGCTCGCGTCGCGGCGATCCGCGCGGCGAGTTCACTCGCGGGCAGATATCCGGCGGCGACGAAGCCCAGCCCGCCCGCGTCGGTCACGGCGGCGGCCAGCTCCGGGGTGGACGGCCCCCCGGCCATGGGTGCCAGGACGATCGGCGTACGCAACTCGTCGAGAACCATCTCACCATTGTGCCTTTTCGGTTACGGTTTGTGATCAAGGGTTCGAGCGCTCGAGCTGGCGTTATCGCACAGAAGGTTGCGAAATGGTCACAAGCGAGTACTGTTTCCATCACAGCGATGCCGAATCGTTACCGGACCCTCCGAACGCTAGGACTTGCAGTGCCGCATCACCGAACGACCGCGAACTCCGTATCAGTCATGGATTTGCTTGGTGATTCCGGTGCTGTCCGCACTGGCGTCACCTCGCGCAGGCGGCACCGGGCCGAGCCCGCCGCCACCGACAAGATCAAGACCGCCGCCAGTTTCGCGGTCGCGGCCGGTGCGCTCATCGGCACCGGATCGCAGCTGGTCCCCGCTCTCGCGCACGCCGCCCCGCTGCTTCCCACGCACGACGAGAAGGCAGCCACGGTCGCCGAGGACGTCGCCCCCGTCGCGGCGACCACCGACCTGAAGCAGGCCAAGGACGTGGCGGCCCCCATCGCCGAGCCCGCCCCCGAGGCCCCGGTCGCGGCCCCCGCGCCGAACCCGGCCCCCTTCGGCCTGCAGAACCTGCCGCCGGAGATCTCCGCCCCGCTGGCGCAGGCCGAACAGACTCTGAAGTCCCTCCAGCAGCAGCTCAACCCGGGCCCGGGCGTGGTGAAGCCGGTCAATGGCCAGCTCTCCTCCGGCTTCGGCATGCGCTGGGGCGCAATGCATTACGGCATCGACTTCGCCGACCCGATCGGTACCCCCATCCACTCGGTGATGGGCGGCACGGTCATCGATGCCGGCCCGGCCTCGGGCTTCGGCCTCTGGGTGCGCGTCAAGCAGGACGACGGCACCACCGCGGTCTACGGACACGTCAACGACATGTACGTGAACGTGGGTCAGCGCGTGAACACCGGCGATGTCATCGCCTCCGTGGGCAACCGCGGCAACTCCACCGGTCCCCATCTGCACCTCGAGATCTGGGACGCCGCCGACAACAAGATGGATCCGCTGCCATGGCTAGCCAGCAAGGGCGTTCTCATGCAGCAGCAGTGGGGACCGGACCAGTAGATCGTTCACCGGCCTCCGCGATGACCGGGCGTTTTCCGGACCGGCGTCTGCCGGTGGGTGCGGTGACGACACTGGACGAACTCTTCGACCCTGCCTCCGTGCACGGCCGTTCCTACGCGGTGCTGGTTCAGCACCCGCGTTCGACCGCGCTCGAGGTGGCCGAGCGGCTGACCGTGCCGCCCCGCGTGGCCGAGTCCGCGCTGGAGGCGCTGTGCCAGCTCGAGGCCGTGGTCCGGCTCACCGACGGCAACGGCGTGGTGCGCTTCGACGCGCACGCCCCGGAAGCCTTGTCGGAGGCCGAGACTCGCCGCCGTAATCAGGACATGCTGCGCATGCAGTCGGCCGCCGCGCGCCTGGGGGAGACCTTCCGCTCGGTGCGTCGCACCACCGACGCCGACGGTGCGGTGGTGGCCGTCTACGAGCGCCGCCAGCTGCTGGCCGACTTCGAGGACCTGCAGCACACCGCGCACGCCACCGTGAAGGTGGTGGAACGCGGCCCGTTCCTCTCCGATGTGGAGACCGAGGAGCGGATGTTCGAGCTCAAGACCTCGCGCATCGCGGCCGGCATCGACTACCGGACCCTGTACCAGGAGACCATCTACCAGGATCCGGAGCGGCTGCGCCACGTGCTGGCCACCAACGCCGTTGGCGCGCAGGCGCGCACGCTCGCCGACCCGCCGATGAAGCTGATCGTCGCCGACGATCGGCGCGCCGTGCTGGTGCTGCACACCGACGAGCGCCGCGGCGACCCCATGGGCGTCCGCGTCGGCCCGTCGCCCACCTTGGACCTGCTGGTCAAGACCTTCGACGCGCTGTGGCTGACCGCCACGCCGATCTCGGTGAACCCGTCCGAGGCGCTCGACGATCGGGACAAGGCCATCCTCACCCTGATGAGCATGGGCGCGACCGACGACACCATCGCGCGCCGGCTGGGCCTGTCGCGTCGAACGGTGGTGCGCCGCACCGCGAGTCTGCTCGAGCGGCTGGGCGCCAGCACCCGTTTCCAGGCCGGAGTGCAGGCGACACGCCGCGGCTGGCTCTAGGGGTCTGTGGCGCAAGTCACCTCATAGCAACACTTCTCGCTGGTCAGCGATATTCATCATGCATGGCAGCTCGAGGCAGTTCGCGAGCATCGATATGATTGTTTCCGTCCGCTGACCTTTTGACGTCCCGGGAACAGACGTCAGTTTTCGTGGGTCCGCCGAGTGTCTTCGGCTGCGGAAAAGACCAACCCGAGAGGTGAATGCACGCGTATGGATACTGCCCGCCGTACAGCTCGCGGTACTCGTCGGCGTCGGTCCGGCAGCCCACTCTTCGGGCAGTTGCTCACCGCGGCGGTCGAATCCGCCGGTGACGCCATCGCCATCCGCTTCAACCCGACCGGGGATCCGGCCGCTCAGCGCGAGATCAGTTACCGCGAGCTGGACGCGCGCTCCTCGCAGCTGGCCCGGGAACTGATCGCCCGCGGGGTCGGCCCGGGCGACATGGTCGCCATCGGCATCACCCGCTCGATCGAATCCGTGCTGGCGGTCTGGGCCATCGCCAAGACCGGCGCGGCCTATGTGCCGGTCGACCCCGCGTATCCGGCCGACCGCATCGAACACCTGCTCACCGACTCCGGCGCGGTGCTGGGCCTGACCACCCGGGAGTACCGCGCGGGCCTGGGCGACGCCGCCACCTGGATCGAACTCGACGATCCGGCGCAGACGCAGCGCATCGCCGCGCACCCGGACCACCCGATCTCCTACGCCGACCGGGTGGGCACACTCACCGAGCAGCACCCCGCGTACGTCATCTACACCTCCGGTTCCACCGGCAAGCCCAAGGGCGTGGTGGTCACCCACACCGGCCTGGCCGGACTGGTGGCCGCCGAGCGTGAGCACTACGCGGTCTCCGCGGATTCGCGGGTGCTGCACGTCTGTTCTCCCAGCTTCGACGTCTCGGTGCTGGAACTGCTGCTGACCTTCACCGCGGGTGCGACCCTCGTCATCGCGCCCGCCGGTGTCTTCGGCGGTGTGGAACTGGCCGACCTGCTGGACCGCGAGAGCGTCACCCACGTCTTCATCACGCCCGGCGCGCTGGAATCGGTGGATCCGGCCGGGCTCAGCGAGCTGACCACCGTCGTGGTGGCCGGTGACAAGTTCGGCCCGGAACTGGTGTCGCGCTGGGCGACTGATCAGCGCTCCTTCTTCAACGGCTACGGCCCCACCGAGGCGACCATTCTCGCCACCTCCAGCGCCCCGCTGCTGCCGGGCGAGCCCATCACCATCGGCGCCGCCATCGCGGGTGTCGGTGCGTACGTGCTGGATTCGCGGCTGCGGCCGGTGCCGGACGGCGTGGTCGGCGAGCTGTACCTGTCGGGACCCGCACTGGCGCAGGGATATAAGGGCCGTCCCGGCCTGACCGCCGAGCGTTTCGTGGTGAGCCCGTTCGGCGAGGCCGCCGGATCCCCGGGTTCGCGGCTGTACCGCACCGGTGACCTGGTGCGCCGCAATCCGGCCGAATCCGAGCAGCCGGGCGTCATCGAATATCTGGGCCGCTCCGACTTCCAGGTCAAGATCCGCGGTCTGCGTATCGAATTGGGCGAGATCGACAATGCCCTGAGCGCACACCCGGACGTGGATTTCGCCGCGACCCTGGGCCGGGCGCTGCCGTCGGGCGCGACCGCGCTGGTCTCGTACGTGCTGCCCCGCCCGGGCGTGACCGTGGACACCGCGGCGCTGGCCGCGCACGTCGGCGAGTCGCTGCCCGCGTACATGGTGCCCACGGCCATCGTGGTGCTGGCCGAGATTCCGCTGACCCCGGTCGGCAAGCTGGACCGGAATGCGCTGCCGGAGCCGGTGTTCGCGGCCCGCGAGTTCCGCGCCCCGGCGACCCGCGCCGAGGAAGTCATCGCGGAAGTGTTCGCCGCCTTGCTGATTCCCGACAATCCGGACGCCCGGGTCGGTGCGGACGACGACTTCTTCGAACTCGGCGGCAACTCGCTGCTCGCCGCCCAGGCCGCCGCCCGCATCGGCACCGCCCTCGGCGTGCGGGTGCCGGTGCACGTGCTGTTCGACGGCTCCACCGTGGCCGAACTCGCGCGCCGCCTCGAGGGTGAGACG
Source organism: Nocardia sp. NPDC004151 (assembly GCF_042874235.1). Taxonomy (NCBI): domain Bacteria; kingdom Bacillati; phylum Actinomycetota; class Actinomycetes; order Mycobacteriales; family Nocardiaceae; genus Nocardia; species Nocardia sp. NPDC004151. The sequence goes on from NZ_JBIAMR010000026.1 coordinate 38,368, forward strand.
GCTTCGGCCGCCACCGGGCCCGCGCTCGGCTCGCTGCCCCGCCCGAACCGGGTGCCGCTGTCCTTCGCACAGCAGCGCATGTGGTTCCTCAACCGCTTCGACCCGAACAGCGCGGTCGACAACATGCCCCTCGCGGTGCGGCTCACCGGCGCCCTCGACGTGGACGCCATGCGCGCCGCCGCCGCGGACCTGGTCGCCCGCCACGAGGTGCTGCGCACCATCTACCCCGAGGTCGACGGCGAGGGCTTCCAGCAGGTGCTGCCCGCCACCGACCCGCGGGCCCTGCCCGAACTGCCGGTCACCGAGATCGACGCCGCGGAGATCGCCGACCGGGTCGCCGAGGTGGTCGGCGCGGGCTTCGACGTCACCGCCGCGCCGCCGCTGCGCCTGCGCCTGCTGCGCCTCGCGCCCGACGAGCACGTGCTGGTCGCCGCGATCTATCACATCGCCGCCGACGGCGTCTCGATCGGCGTGCTGGCCCGGGACCTGGTCACCGCGTACGCGCAGCGCATGAACGGGGCCGCTCCGCAGTGGGCCCCGCTCCCGGTGCAGTACGCCGATTACGCGGTGTGGCAGCGGGAATCGCTGGGCAGCGAGGACGACCCGGACTCGCCGCTGGCCCGCCAGATCGCCTACTGGCGCGAGAACCTCGCCGACCTGCCCGACGAGCTGGTGCTGCCCTGGGATCGGCCGCGCCCCGTGGTCGCCTCCTACCGCGGCGGCAACCACAACTTCCGGCTCGACGACGAGATCTACGCCGCCGCACGCCGATTCGCCGAAACCCACAACACCACGCTGTTCATGGTGGTGCACACCGCGCTCGCGGTGCTGCTGGCCCGGCTCTCCGGCACCCGCGACATCGCCATCGGCACCCCGGTGGCCGGGCGCGGCGAGGCCGAACTCGACGACCTGATCGGCATGTTCGTCAACACGCTGGTGCTGCGCAGCGACATCGACCCCGCCGCCTCCTTCACCGACCTGGTGGCGGCGGTGCGCGAGAACGACGTGCGCGCCTTCGGCCACGCCGACGTGCCGTTCGAGCGCCTGGTGGAACTGCTGGACCCGGCCCGCTCGCAGGCCCGCAACCCGCTGTTCCAGGTCATGCTGACCTTCCAGAACATGGCCCCCACCCGGCTGGAACTGCCCGGCCTCACGGTGGCGGGCGCGGACCTGGAGATCCCGTTCGCCAAGTTCGACCTGCAGCTCACGCTGCAGGAATCGCACGACGAGCGGGGTGACGCCACCGGCATGGCCGCCGAGTTCTCCTACGCCATGGACCTTTTCGACGCCGCCACGGTCGCCGAACTGGCCGACCGCTTCCAGCGGGTGCTGGCCGCGCTGACCGCCGACCCGGCCGCCCCGGTCGGCGATCTGGCGCTGTTCTCCGCCGGGGAACGGCAGCGGGTGCTGACCGACTGGAACGCCACCGGCTTCGACGTGGCGGCCACATTGCCCGAAGGCGCTGCGGCGACCCTGATTTCGCGGTTCGAAGCCCAGGTGGCGGCGACCCCGGACGCCGTCGCACTGGTCTTCGCGGACGAGACGCTGACCTACCGTGAGCTCGCGGAGCGCTCCAACCGTCTGGCGCGACTGCTGATCGCCGAAGGTGTCGGGCCGGAATCGCTGGTGGCCCTGGCCCTGCGGCGGTCGACCGAGCTGGTCGTGGCCATGTACGCGGTGCTGCAGGCCGGTGCGGCCTACGTGCCGCTGGACCCGGACCAGCCCGCCGACCGCATCGGCCACATCCTCGACACCGCGCGGCCGCGTCTGCTGCTCATCGCCGAGGCGGACGAATTCGAGGCCGGGGCAAGGGATGTCGCTACCCTGTCGGTCCAACGGGCCGAGGCGTCCGCGCGGGCCCTCAGCGGCGCGCCGATCACCCAGGCCGAGCGCGTACGACCGCTGCGCCCCGAGCAAACCGCCTACGTCATCTTCACGTCCGGCTCGACCGGCCGCCCCAAGGGCGTCGCCGTCGAGCACCGCGCCATCGTCAACCGCCTGGTGTGGATGCAGCACGAATACGCGCTGACCGCCGAAGACGCTGTGTTGCAGAAGACCCCGGCCACGTTCGACGTGTCGGTGTGGGAGTTCTTCTGGCCCTTGCAGACCGGTGCGCGCCTGGTAATCGCCAAGCCCGACGGCCACCGCGACCCGGTCTACCTGGCCCAGATCATCGCCGAACAGCGCATCACCACCGCGCATTTCGTGCCGTCCATGCTGTCGATGTTCGTCTCCGCCCTCGGCGAGACCGGCGCACTGGTTCGCGGCGCAAGCGCGGGGTGGCGGAGCGCTCGTTCTGGACCGAGTGGAGCGGGGGAGCGCAGCGGAGGAGCGGAGGAAGGGAAGAGCGAGACCTTCAGCGCCGCGAACCCGCCCCGGAGCGAAGCGGAGGGGCAGATTGGGCACCGCCTGCGTCAGGTGTTCGCCTCCGGTGAAGCGCTGCCCGCGCCGACCGCGCGGCAGTTACGCGAGCTGACCGGCGCGCGTCTGCATAACCTGTACGGCCCGACCGAAGCGGCCGTCGACGTCACCTATCACGAGGCCGTCGACGCCGACACGGTGTCGGTGCCGATCGGGCGGCCGGTCTTCAATACCCGTGTCTACGTGCTGGATTCCCGCCTCAACCCGGTCCCGGCCGGGGTCGCGGGCGAACTGTATCTGGCGGGTGTGCAGCTGGCGCGCGGCTATGTCGAGCGCCCGGACCTGACCGCGGACCGCTTCGTCGCCGACCCGTTCGGTACGGGCGAACGCCTCTACCGCACCGGCGATCTCGTGAAATGGACCGCCGAGGGCGAGCTGGAGTACCTGGGCCGCACCGACTTCCAGGTGAAGCTGCGCGGTCTGCGCATCGAACTGGGCGAGATCGAGGCCGCGCTGCTGGCGCAGCCGGGCGTCGCGCAGTCGGTGGTCCTGGTGCGCGCCGACGCGCACACCGGCGACCAGCTGGTCGGCTACGCCGTCGCCGCCGACACCACCCCCGAGGAGCTGAAAGCCGGTCTGGCCCGGTCGCTTCCGGCGTACATGGTGCCCAACGCCGTCGTGGTGCTCGAGGAGTTCCCGCTCAACGCCTCCGGCAAGCTGGACCGCAAGGCGCTTCCGGCCCCGGTGTTCGAGGCCAAGAGCTTCCGGGCCCCGTCGACCCCGATCGAGGAGATCGTGGCCGGGGTGTTCGGCGAGCTGCTCGGCACCGACCGGGTCGGCGCCGACGACGACTTCTTCGAACTGGGCGGCAACTCGCTCATCGCCACCCGGGCGGTGGCGCGGATCAACGCCGCTCTCGACACCACCGTGGCCGTGCGCGAGATCTTCGAGACCGCAACGGTTTCCGGGCTCGCCGCGCGCATCGTGCCCGGCGCGGGCGCCGGGGCGCGGCCGGCGCTGGTGGCGGGGGAGCGGCCCGCCCGCGTCCCGCTGTCGCTGGCGCAGCAGCGCATGTGGGTGCTCAACCAGCTCGACCCGGATTCCCCGGTCTACAACATCCCGATGGTCATCCGGCTCACCGGCGCACTCGATGTGCCCGCCCTGCGCCACGCCGTCGAGGACGTGCTCACCCGCCATGAGGTGCTGCGCACCCGCTACCCGGAGACCACGCCGGGCGGGCCGGCCTTCCAGGAGATCCTCTCGGTCGCCGACGTGCTGCCGCACGGTCTCGAGGTGGAGCGGTCCACTGACATCGGCGGCCGGATCGGCGCGCTGGTCGGCACCGGATTCGATGTGGCGCAGCGGGTTCCGGTGCGGATCCGGCTGATCACCGGCGACGACCCGGACGACTACCTGCTGGTCCTGGTGGCCCACCACATCGCCGCCGACGGCGCCTCCATGGCGCCGCTGGCCCGCGACCTGATGACCGCGTACCTGGCGCACGCCGCGGGCGAGGCCCCGGCCTGGCAGCCGCTCGCGGTGCAGTACGCGGACTACGCGGTGTGGCAGCGGGCCGCGCTCGGCCTCGAGGACGACGCCGATTCGGCGGCCGCCGCGCAGATCGCGTTCTGGCGCGATCAGCTGGCCGGACTGCCCGATCGCCCGATGCTGCCGCTGGACCGGCCGCGCCCGGCGGTGGCGTCCATGCGTGGCGCGCTGCTCGACTTCACGCTGTCGCCGCAGGTGCACACGGGCCTGAATCGCCTGGCGCGCCAGCACAACGCGTCGCTGTTCATGGTGGTGCACGCGGCGGTGGCGGCCTGGCTGTCGCGGCTGTCGGGCAGCACCGACGTCGTGCTCGGTACCGCCGTCGCGGGCCGCGGCGAACGCGCGCTCGACGATCTGGTCGGCATGTTCGTCAACACGCTGACGCTGCGGACCCACGTGGATCCGGCCGCCTCGTTCGACGAGCTGGTCGAGCGGGCCCGCGAGACCGACCTGTCGGCGTTCGCGCACGCGGACATCCCGTTCGAACGGGTCTCCGAGCTCACCGCCCGCACCACCGCGAATCCGCTGCTCCAGGTGGTGCTTTCGCTGCAGAACACCGAGACCCCGGTGCTCGAACTGCCGGGCCTGACCGTGGCCGCCGTCGACACCGACCTGGCCACCGCCAAATTCGATCTGCAGATCAGCGTCGAACCGCGCCCCGGCGTGGACGGCGCCACCGGTGAACTGGCCGTCATCCTCAACTACGACACCGAGCTGTTCGAGGAATTCTCGATGGCGTCGTTCGGCCGGGCGCTGGAACGGATGCTCACCGCCGTCGCCGCCGACCCGCAGCTGCCGGTCGGCGACATCGAACTGCTCGACGCCGCGGAATCGGTTGCGGTGCAGGCGATGTCGCAGTCCGCGCCGGAACCGGCCGGGCTCGCCGTGCGCGGTGCGGCGCTGTCCCAGCTGCTCACCACCGCCGCCGAGGACGACCCGGATGGCCCCGCGCTGGTGTGGGGCGAGGAGGCGCTCACCTACTCCGAACTCGACGCCCGCTCCTCGCGGCTGGCCCGGGTGCTCATCGCCCGCGGCAGCGGACCCGGCACCGGAGTGGTGCTGCGCCTGGACCGCGGCGTGGACCAGGTGGTCGCCATCTGGGCGGTGCTCAAGGCGGGCACCATGATGGTGCCGTTCGCCGCCGCCGAGACGCCCGGCCAGGACGTGAAGGTCGGCATCACCGCCGGCCGCGCGCCCGAGGGCGTGCGCGGCATCGACTGGGTGGTGCTCGACGATCCGGAGACCGCGGCCGAGGTCGCCGCCGAATCGGCGCGACCGGTCACCTACGCCAACCGGATTCGGGCGCTGCGCGGTGACGACCGGGCCCGCACATCGGCGGACGGGACGCTCACCTACGACGGTCTGGCGGCCGCCGTGGACCGCGCCCGCGGTCTGGACCTCACCTTCGAATCGCGCACCTTCCATCACGGCGCCGCGGATTCCGCGCTGGCCATGATCGAAGCGGTCGCGGCCGGAGCGGTCGGGGCGTCGGTGGTGCTGGTGCCCGCCGAGCCCGGTACGGAACTGTCGGACGCACTCGCCGACGAGTGGGTCACCCACGTCTTCGCCGAGGCCGATCGCCTCGGCGAGCTGGATCCGGCTCCGCTCGAGGATCTTCGGGCCGTCGTACTCGACGCCCCCACCGCGGCCGCCGAGCCGTGGGCACAGACCGCCACCGTGGCGGTACTGCCGGACCATGGGACGGTGCCGCCGGAGTAGCGGAGACGCCGCTGCCGCGTTTGCGTCGCGGTAGCCCTCGTGCAGAGCGGTCCCCCGGGACCGCGTCGGCGCCGGCGGAATTCACCTCCCGCCGCCCCCGTTGGTAGCCATCGCGAATGGCTATGGCGCAGATCACATCATGCAACGCCGTGTCGCTGCCATCGATAGTCCTTCCAGTTCGAGCGGTCGGACCTGCCGCGCGCGGCTATGCTGTGCCGGTTCGTCCGGCTGCGCAGGCTCTGTCGGCTCGAACTGGTCGAAGATCTTCGACGCGTGTGGATTGCTGTATCTGTGAGGTGAACAACTGTATGGAAACTGCCCGCAGATCAGCCCGTGGTAGTCGGCGACGCCGTTCCGGCAGCCCGTTCTTCGGCCAATTGCTCACCGCCGCGGTCGAATCCTCCGCCACCGCCGTCGCCGTCAGTTTCAACCCCACCGGAGATCCCGCAGACCTGGTCGAGCTCACCTACCGCGAACTCGACGAGCGGTCCTCGCAGGTCGCTCGCGAACTGATCGCGCTGGGTGTGGGTCCCGGCGACGTGGTGGCCATGGCCATCGCGCGCTCGGTGGAATCGGTGCTCGCGGTGTGGGCCATCGTGAAGACCGGCGCGGCCTACCTGCCGGTGGACCCGACCTATCCGGCCGACCGGATCGAGCACATGCTCACCGACTCCGGCGCGAAATTCGGTGTCACCGTGGCCGCCCACCGCCGCGGTCTCGGAACCGCCGCCTACTGGGTCGAACTCGACGATCCGGCCCGCGCCGAACGCGTCGCCGCCCGGCCCTCGCACCCCATCTCCTACGCCGACCGCACCCGCCCGCTGACCGAACAGCACCTGGCCTACGTCATCTACACCTCCGGATCCACCGGCAAGCCCAAAGGCGTGGCCATCGACCACGCGGGCCTGGCCGTGCTGGCCGGCCGCCGGGAGCACCGTGGCATCACCGAGGATTCGCGGCTCACCCAGCTCATCACCCCCAGCTTCGACTTCTCCATCGTCGAACTGCTGTGGGCGTTCAGCGCGGGCGCGACCCTGGTGGTGGTGCCGCCGCACGTGTTCGGCGGCCCGGAACTGACCGAACTGCTACGCCGCGAACGCATCACCCACCTCTGCATCACCCCGGCCGTGCTGGAATCGCTGGACCCGGCGGTGCCGCAGGACCTGCAGGCCGTCATGTGCGGTGGCGAGCGGGTGCCGTCCGCGCTGGTGGACCGCTGGGTCACCCCCGATCGCGAGTTCTTCATCGAGTACGGCCCGAGCGAGGTCACCGCCATCGCCACCGCCACCGACGCGCTGCAGCCCGGCGGCGGCACCCACATCGGGTCGCTGCTCCCCGGCATCGGCGCGTACGTGCTGGACGCGGGCCTGCGGCCGGTGCCGCCCGGCGTGATCGGCGAGCTGTATCTGGCGGGTCAGGCGCTCGCCATGGGCTACCTGAACCGGCCCGGGCTGACCTCGGAACGCTTCGTCGCGAGCCCCTACGGCGAACCCGGGCAACGGCTCTACCGCACCGGCGACCTGGTCCGCCGCCGCGAGGACGGGACCTTCGAACACCACGGCCGCACCGACTTCCAGGTCAAGATCCGCGGCCTGCGCATCGAACTCGGGGAGATCGACAGCGCGGTGACCGCGCACCCGGACGTCGACTTCGCCGTCACCCTCGGCGCCACCCTGCCGACCGGCGCCGCCGCCCTCGTCACCTACGTGCTCCCCACCCCCGGCGCGACCGTGGACGTCGCGGCCCTGACGGCCTTCGCGGGAGAATCGCTGCCCGCCTACATGGTTCCCGCGGCCATCGTCGCCCTCGACGAGATTCCGCTGACCCCGGTCGGCAAGGTCGACCGCGCCCGCCTGCCCGCACCGGTCTTCGCCGCCCGCGCCTTCCGGGCCCCGGCCACACCCGCGGAACAGGCCATCGCCGAGATCTTCTCGGGCCTGCTCACCCCGCCCGGCGCGGACCCGGTGCGGGTCGGCGCCGACGACGACTTCTTCGAACTCGGCGGCAATTCGCTGCTGGCCGCGCAGGCCGTGGCCCGCATCGGGAACGCGCTCGACGCGCGGGTGCCGGTCCGGGTGCTCTTCGACGCCTCCACGGTGTCCGCGCTCGCCCGGCTGGTCGAGGACCAACTCACCATCGGGAACGCCGCGCCCGCACTGGTCGCCGGGCCGCGCCCTGACCGGGTGCCGCTGTCCTACGCGCAGCAGCGCATGTGGTTCCTCAACCGGTTCGATCCCGCCAGTGCGGTCGATAATGTCCCGCTCGCGGTCCGGCTGTCCGGCGCGCTCGACCTGGACGCCATGCGCGCCGCCGCGCGGGACCTGGTGGAACGGCACGAAGTGCTGCGCACCGTCTACCCGGAGGTCGACGGCGAGGGCTACCAGCAGGTGCTGGCCCTCACCGATTCCCGTGCGATCCCGGCACTTCCGATCGACGACATCGACCTCGCCGACCTGACCGCGCGGGTCATGGAACTCGGCGGCACCGGCTTCGACGTCACCGCCGAACCGCCCCTGCGACTGCGCGTACTGCGGCTGGGACCGGACGAGCACGTCCTGGTCTGCGTGGTCCATCACATCGCCGCCGACGGGTTCTCCATGGGACCGCTGGTGCGGGATCTGGTGACCGCCTACGTCTCCCGCAGCTCCGGTGACGCGCCGCGGTGGCAGCCGCTGCCGGTCCAGTACGCCGACTACACGCTCTGGCAGCGGGCCGCGCTCGGCAGCGAGGACGACGAGAACTCGGCCATCGCACGGCAGCTCGCGTTCTGGCGCGACACCCTCGCCGAACTGCCCGACGAACTGGTGCTGCCCGCGGACCGCCCGCGCCCGCCGGTCGCGTCCTATCGCGGCGGCACCTTCCGCTTCGAGCTGGCCGACGACGTGTACGCGGGCGTGCGGCGACTGGCCCGCGCCCACAACGGCACCACCTTCATGGTCGTGCACGCGGCGCTCGCGGTGCTGCTGGCCCGGCTGTCCGGCACCCGCGACATCGCCGTGGGCACCCCGGTCGCGGGCCGTGGCGACGCCGAACTCGACGACCTCATCGGCATGTTCGTCAACACCCTGGTGCTGCGCACCGACGTCGACCCGGCGCTCGGCTTCACCGAACTGCTGGGCCGGGTCCGCGAATCCGACCTGCGCGCCTTCGGCAACGCCGACGTGCCCTTCGAACGACTGGTGGATCTGCTCGAACCGGCCCGCTCGCAGGCCCGCAACCCGCTGTTCCAGGTCATGCTGTCGTTCCAGAACCTGGCGCCCGCCGACCTGCGCCTGCCCGGCCTGACCGTCTCCGGCGCGGACCTCGAGGTGCCGTTCGCCAAATTCGACCTGCAACTGACCGTGCAGGAACGAGTCGACGAACACGGTGACGGCACCGGCATGGCGGCCGAATTCTCCTACGCGCTGGACCTGTTCGACGAGGCTGCCGTCGCCTCCTTCGCGCGCCGGTTCGCCCGCGTGCTCGAGCTGGTGGGCGGCGACCCCACCGCTCCGGTCGGCGACCTGGCCCTGCTGTCGGAGGAGGAACAGCGCCGGGTCCTCACCGACTGGAACGCCACCGACTGCGATGTGGTCGCGGCAGTCGGCCTGCCGCGCGGCAGTGCGCCGACCCTGGTCTCGATGTTCGAGGCGCAGGTGGCGAGTACCCCCGATGCCGTGGCGCTCGTGTTCGAGCGCGAACGCCTCACCTACCGCGAGCTCGCCCAGCGCGCCCGCCGTCTCGCCCGCGAACTGGTGGACGAGTACGGCGTCGGACCGGAAACCCTGGTCGCCCTGGCCATCCGGCGCTCCACCGAACTGGTGGTGGCCATGTACGCCATCGCCGAGGCGGGCGCGGCCTACGTGCCGCTGGATCCCGAACAGCCGCACGATCGCATCGCCCACATTCTCGACACCGCCCGTCCGCGCCTGGTGCTCACTACCCGCGCCGACGAATTCGACGGCGGGGACGCCATGTCCACCGTGCTGGTCGAGGACGCCGAGGAACGGGCGCGGCACCGCTCGGCCGAACCGATCGGCGAGTTCGACCGGGTGCGGCCCCTGCGGCCCGCACATCCCGCCTACGTCATCTTCACCTCGGGGTCGACCGGTCGCCCCAAGGGCGTCGCGGTGAGCCACGCGGCGATCGTCAACCGCCTGGTCTGGATGCAGGCGCAGTACCGGCTGACCTACGCCGACGTGGTGCTGCAGAAGACCCCGGCCACCTTCGACGTGTCGGTGTGGGAGTTCCTCTGGCCGTTGCAGACCGGCGCGCGCCTGGTCGTCGCCCGGCCGGACGGGCACCGGGACCCCATGTACCTGGCCGAGGTGATCGCCGAACAAGGCGTCACCACGGCGCATTTCGTGCCGTCCATGCTGACGGTGTTCCTATCGTCGCTGGGCGAGAATGACCAGGTGGTTCGCGGCGCAAGCGCGGGGTGGCGGAGCGCTGGTTCTGGACTGAGCGGAGCGGGGGAGCGCAGCGGAGGAGCGGAGGGAGGGAAGAACGAGACCTCCAGCGCCGCGAACCCGCCCGGAGCGAAGCGGAGGGCAATCAGACTCCGTCAGGTGTTCGCCTCCGGCGAGGCGCTGCCCGCGCCCACCGCGCAGCGACTACGGGAACTCACCGGTGCGCGACTACACAACCTGTACGGTCCGACAGAGGCGGCGGTCGACGTCACCTATCACGAGGTGACCGACGCCGACACGGTGTCGGTGCCGATCGGGCGGCCGGTCTTCAATACCCGCCTCTACGTGCTGGATTCGCGGTTGCGGCCGGTCGCGCCCGGCGTCGCGGGCGAGCTGTACCTGGCCGGCGACCAGCTGGCCATCGGGTATGTGGCCCGCCCGGACCTGACCGCCGACCGCTTCGTCGCCGACCCCTTCGGCCACGGTGAGCGCATGTACCGCACCGGCGACCTGGTGAAGTGGACCGCCGACGGGGAGATCGAATACCTGGGCCGCACCGACTTCCAGGTGAAACTGCGCGGCCTGCGCATCGAACTGGGGGAGATCGAGGCCGCGCTGCTGGCTCAGTCGGGTGTCGCGCAGTCGGTCGTGGTGGTGCGGTCCGATGCCGTCACCGGCGACCAGCTGATCGGCTACGTGGTTCGCGAACCCGGCGTCGACGTCGATCCGACCGAGGTGAAAACGGCTGTCGCGCAGCAGCTTCCGGCCTACATGGTGCCGTCTGCGGTCGCCGTGATGGAAGCCTTCCCGCTCAACGCCTCCGGCAAGCTGGACCGCCGGGCGCTGCCCGCCCCGCTGATCCAGCCCCGCCGATTCCGCGCGCCCTCGACCCCGATCGAGGAGATCGTGGCGGGCGTCTTCGCCGACCTGCTGGGCGTCGACGGAGTCGGCGCGGACGACGACTTCTTCGAACTCGGCGGCAACTCCCTCATCGCCACCCGCGCGGTCTCCCGCGTCAACGAGGCCCTCGAGGGCACCGTCACCGTGCGCGAACTCTTCGAGACCCCAACGGTTTCCGGCCTGGCGGCCCGCATCGTTCCGGGCGCGGCGGCGGGCACCCGGCCCGCGCTGGTGGCGGGGGAACGGCCCGCCCGCATCCCGCTGTCACTGGCCCAGCAGCGCATGTGGGTGCTCAACCAGCTCGACCCGGAGTCGGCGGCCTACAACATCCCCATGGTCATCCGGCTCACCGGCGCACTCGATGTCGAGGCGCTGACCCTGGCAGCGGAGGACGTGCTGACCCGGCACGAGATCCTGCGCACCCGCTACCCGGAATCCGAGCCCGGCGGCGCGCCGTACCAGGAGGTGCTCTCGCTCACCGAGGCGCTACCCGGCGGCCTCGAACTGCAACGCACCGGCGATATCGGCGCGTGCGTGCAACAGCTGGTCGGCACCGGATTCGATGTGGCGCAGCAGGTTCCGGTGCGGCTGCGGCTGCTCGCCGGTGACGCGCCCGACGACTACCTGCTGATCCTGGTCGCCCACCACATCGCGGCCGACGGCGCGTCCTTCGCCCCGCTGGCCCGCGACCTGATGACCGCCTACCTGTCCCGCGCCGAGGGCGAAACCCCCGGCTGGGCCCCGCTGCCGGTGCAGTACGCCGATTTCGCGCTCTGGCAGCGCGCCATGATCGGCGTCGACACCGACGAGAACTCCGTCGCGGCAGCGCAATTGGCGTACTGGCGCGAACAGCTCGCGGACCTGCCGGTGCGGCCGCCGCTGGCGCTGGACCGGCCCCGCCCGGCCGCGCCGTCCATGCGGGGCGCGCTGGTCGACTACGTGGTGCCCGCCGAGATCCACGCCGAACTGAATCGCATCGCGCGCCGCCACAACGCGTCGCTGTTCATGGTCGTGCACGCGGCCCTCGCCGTGCTGCTGGCCCGGCAGTCGGGCGGCTCGGACATCGTGATCGGCACCGCGGTCGCGGGCCGCGGCGAACGGGTGCTCGACGGCTTGGTCGGCATGTTCGTCAACACCCTCACCCTGCGCACCGCCGTGGACCCCGCCGCCTCCTTCGACGACCTGGTCGCCGCGGCTCGCGAAACCGATCTGTCGGCCTTCGCGCACGCGGACCTGCCCTACGAGCGGGTGGTGGAGGCGGTCGCCTCCGGCGCGGGTCCGCTGCTGCAAGTGGTGCTGGCCCTGCAGAACAACGAGGTCGCCGAACTCGAACTGCCGGGGCTGACCGTCTCCGGCGTGGACGCCGACCTGACCGCCGCCAAGTTCGATCTGCAGATCGGCGTCGAGGCGCACCCGCCCGCCGCCGACGGCACCCCCGGCGATCTGGCCGTCGTCTTCTCCTACGCCACCGACCTTTTCGACGAGTCGACCATCGAGGCGCTGGGTGCGCGACTGCTGCGGGTGCTGGCCGCCGTAGCCGCCGACTCGCACATGCCCGTCGGCGATATCGATCTGCTGGACTCGGCCGAACGCTCCCGCGTCCAGGCCGCGCCCGCCCCCATACCGGTGGTCGCCACCACCGCCCACGGCGCCGCGCTGCCGCAGTCGCTGTCGGTCACGGTCGAGGACGATCCGGACGGCCCGGCCCTGGTCCACGGCGACGAAACCGTCACCTACCAGGACCTCGACGCCCGCTCCTCCCGGCTGGCCCGCGTCCTCATCGGGCGCGGTTGCGGCCCCGGCACGGGCGTGGGCCTGCGCCTGGACCGCGGCGTCGACCTGGCCGTGGCCACCTGGGCGGTGCTCAAGGCCGGTGCCGCCGCGATACCGCTGGCCTCCCTCGACCGGCTGCCCCCGGCCGGACTGGATATGAAGGTCGGTCTCACCACCGGGACGCCCATGGCGGTCGCCGGCCTCGACTGGCTGGCCCTCGACGATCCGGGCGTGGCCGCCGAGATCGCCGCCGAATCCGCGCGGCCGGTCACCTACGCGCACCGCACCCGCGCCCTGCGCGGCGACGACACGGCCTTCGCCGCCCCCGGGCGGGCCTCCCTGGGCTACGACGCGGTGGCCGCCCTGGTGGACCGGATTCGCGGCGAATCGGAGCTGACCTTCGAATCCCGCACCTTCCGGACGGGCGCGGTGGACCATCCCTTCGCGCTGCTGGAGGTGATCGCCGCCGGCGGCGTCGGGGCGTCCATGGTGCTGGCCGAGCCGGGCGTCGACCTGACCGGGACGCTCGCCGACGAATGGGTCACCCACCTGTTCGCCGAACGCGACGGCGTCGGCCGGGTGGACCCCGCCGAGCTGGAGGATCTACGGGCCCTGGTGGTGGACGCACTCCCGGTGCCCGCGCAGTGGTCCGGTCACACCGTGATCGCCCTTCCCGGGGCGGGTGGGGTGTGATGACCACGGGTTGACCTCCCGGAGTGGCTCTCCCGCCCGCCGGGCTGAATACTCTGGGGAAGCCCCGCGTGAACCCGCCGTCTCCGAGGGCGGCGAACCACCCTGCCACCGGCAGGGCGGAGTAACGCGGCCTACGTGGATCCGATGAAGTTTGTCGGTGCACGCGGCGGTAGAGCAACACGGACAGGATGAGGACAAGCTGCATGATTCGGGTGGTCGGGGACCGGAAGAACGAGCTCGTGGCGGTGCAGGCATGACCCGCACGGCTCGCGTACGCCCGACCCGGACCCGCCGCGGACCGCACGTCCCGACCCTGCCGCAACTCATGGCAACCGCCGTGGAGGCCAACCCGGGCGGCACCGCCGTCGTCCTGGCCGACGCCGACGCCGCCCTGGCGCGCCTCGGCTACGGCGAACTCGACGAACGCTCCAACCGGCTGGCCCGGCTGCTCATCGCGCGCGGCATCGGCCCGGAGGATCTGGTCGCGGTCGGCATCCGCCGCTCGGTGGAGTCCGTGGTCGCGGTCTGGGCGGTCGCCAAGACCGGCGCCGGCTTCGTGCCCGTCGACCCCAGCTACCCGGCCGACCGCGTGCTGCACATGGTCACCGACTCCGGCGCGGTCCTCGGCCTGACCGTCGCCGACACCCGCACCACGCTGCCCGCCGCCGTGCCGTGGCTCGACATCGATACCGACGAGTTCCTGGCCGCCGCGAACACCTACTCGGCCGAACCGGTCACCAATGCCGACCGGGTGCGCCCGCTGCGCGCCGAGCACGCCGCCTACGCCATCTACACCTCGGGTTCCACCGGGCTGCCCAAGGGCGTCGTGGTCACCCACACCGGCCTGGCCGCGCTCACCGCGGAGATGCGGGAACGCTTCGGCATCGGCGCGGAGTCGCGGGTGCTGCACGTGGCCACCCCGTCGTTCGACGCCTCCATCATGGAACTGCTGATGGCCGTGGGCGCCGCGGCGACCCTGGTAGTCACCGTGCCCGACGTGTACGGCGGCCCGGAGCTGGGCGCGCTGATCGCCCGCGAGGGCGTCACACACGGCCTCATCACGCCGTCGGTGCTGGCCTCCCTCGATCCCGAGCAGCTGACGGGTATGGAGTCCATCGTCGGCGGCGGCGAGGCGGTGTCGCCGGAGCTGGTGCGCCGCTGGTCGACGAGCCCGTCGGGCAACCGCCGGTTCTTCAATGCCTACGGCCCGACCGAGGCCACCATCGCCACCAATATCTCCGATCCGCTGGCGGCCGACCGCACGGTCACCATCGGTGCGGCGGTCCGCGGCGCGATGGCGCACGTGCTGGACGAGCGGCTGCGGCCGGTCCCGGCGGGAGCGCCCGGCGAGCTGTACATCGCGGGAGCGTTGCTGGCCCGCGGCTATCACGCCCGCCCCGAACTGACCTCGTCGCGCTTCGTGGCGAATCCGTTCGAGGCCAACGGCTCCCGGCTCTACCGCACCGGCGACAGGGTGCGCGCCAATGCCGCCGGGGAACTGGAGTACCTGGGCCGCAACGACTTCCAGGTCAAGATCCGTGGCCTGCGCATCGAACTCGGCGAGATCGACGCCGTGCTGGCGGGCGACGAGTCGGTCGACTTCGCGGTGACCATCGGCCACGAGGTGAACGGGCGCGCCACCGCGCTGGTCTCGTACGTGCATGCCGCCCCGGGCTATTCGATCGACACCCTGCAGCTGTCCGAGCTGGCGGAACGGGCGCTGCCCGCGCACATGGTGCCCGCCGCCATCATGGAGCTCGACGAGATCCCGCTGACCCCCGCGGGCAAACTGGACCGCCGCGCGCTGCCCGAACCGCAGCTCGAGATCGGCGAGTACCGCGCGCCGGAGACCCCCGCGCAGCAGGCCGTGGCCGAGGTCATCGCCGAGGTGCTGCACCTGGACCGGGTCGGCCTCGACGACGACTTCTTCAGCCTCGGCGTGGATTCCATCACCGCCATCCAGATCGTGTCCCGGGCGCGCGCCCGCGGCCTGGGCTTCAAGCCGCGCGAGATGTTCGCCGCCCGCACCGTGGCCGCGCTGGCCGAGGTCGCGGTGCCGGTCGAGAACGCCACCGCCACCGAGGAACTCGCGACCGGCCCGCTGGTCGAGCTGGACGCGGCCGACGAGGCGCGGCTGCGCGAGCGGTACCCGAACCTGTCCGAGGTGTGGCCGCTGACGCCGCTGCAGTCCGGCATGCTGTTCCACGCCCGCCTGGCCGAATCCTCGGTCGACGCCTACATGGTGCAGTTCGCCCTCGACGTGGCCGGTGAGATCGATGTGGAGCGCGTGCACGCCGCCGCCCGCGCCATGCTGGAACGGCACGTCAACCTGCGGGCCGTCTTCGCCGAGGACAGCGCGGGCAATCCGCTGCAGGTCATCCTCGACGACGTCGAACTGCCCTGGCAGTACCTGGATCTCAGCGACCGCGAACCCGCCGAGGCGCTGGCCGAGACCGACCGGCTCATGGCCTTCGACGTGGCCCGCCACTTCGACATGGGCGCGGGCCCGCTGCTGCGCATCACGCTGTTCCGGACCGCCGCGGACCGCTACCGGGTGTGCGTCACCAGCCATCACATTCTCATCGACGGCTGGTCCATGCCGCTGCTGGTGCAGGACATGCTGCTGCTCTACGCGGCCGACGGCGACGCCTCCCGGATCCCCGCGGTGCGCCCCTACCGCGACTACCTGGCCTGGCTGGCCGTCCGCGACCACGGCGCGGCGCGCGAGGCCTGGCGCGAGACCCTCGCCGGATTCGATGACCCGACCCCGCTGGCGGCGGTCGACCCCTCCCGCGAGATCACCTCCGGCATCGGCGAAATCACCTTCACGCTGTCCGAGACCGACACCGCGACCCTGACCAAGGTGGCCCACGACGCGGGCGTCACGCTCAACACCGTCGTGCAGGCCGCGTGGGGTCTGCTCATCGGCCGCAGCACCGACCGCGACGACGTGGTCTTCGGCGCCACCGTCTCCGGCCGTCCGCCGCAGCTGGCGGGCATCGAGACCATGATCGGCCTGTTCCTCAACGCTATTCCGGTGCGGGTGCGGCTGAACGCGGGCGACACCCTCGCGCAGGTGCTGCGGTCGCTGCAGGACGAGCAGGCCGCCCTGCTCGACCACCACTACGTCGGGCTGGGCGAGATCCAGGAGATCGCGGGCGTCGACGGGCTTTTCGACTCCATCGTGGTGTTCGCCTCGTTCCCGGTGGACGAGGAGTCGCTCGACGACGCCGCCGCGCCCATCGACGGCGCGGGCATCCTCGGCGCGTCCGCGACCAACGGCACCCACTACCCGCTCACCGTCATGGTGCAGCCGCGGGGCAAGGGCCTCGGCTTCGGCGTGAAGTACCTGCGCGACCTCTTCGACGAGGACGCCGCGCAGGCCATCGCCGACCGGCTCGCGGCGCTGCTCGGCCGCATCGCCGCCGATCCGCGGGCCCGCGTGGCCGAGATCGACGCGCTGCTCGACGGCGAACGCCGCGCGCTGGCCGAGGTCAACGCCACCGAAGTGCCCGAGCTGCAGGACGATTCGACGCTGCTCACCCTGTTCGACGCCCAGGTGGCCCGGACCCCCGACGCCCCCGCCGTCGTCTTCGACCGCATCAGCCTCACCTACGCCGAGCTCGACGCCCGCTCCCGTCGCCTGGCCCAGGAACTCACCCTGCGCGGCGTCGGCGCGGAATCCCGGGTGGCCGTGGCCATGCGGCGCAGCATCGACCTGGTCGTGGCCGTCTACGCGGTGCTGCGGTCCGGTGGCGCGTACGTGCCGGTCGACCCCGATCATCCGGCCGAGCGCAACGAGTACGTGCTGGCCGGATCCGCGCCGGTGTGCGTGCTCACCCGCGCCGCCGACGACTTCGAAACCGCTTCCGGCGTCCCGCTGTTCTTCGTGGACGCGCTCGCCGGCGCGGACCAGTTCGTCGAGGTGGCCCCCGCTCCGGTACGCCCGGACAATGCCGCCTACGTCATCTACACCTCCGGCTCCACCGGCCGCCCCAAGGGCGTGGTGATCACGCACCGGCAGATGGCCAACCAGTTCCGCTGGTCGCAGCGCACCTACCCGCACCGTCCCGGCGACGTGGTGCTGCACAAGACGCCGATCACCTTCGACATCTCCACCTGGGAGCTGTTCTGGCCCTTGCAGACCGGCGCGACCGTGGTGGTCGCCGAGCCGGACGGGCACCGCGACCCGGCCTACATTGCGCGCGTGATCGACGAATACGCGATCACCTCGGTGCATTTCGTGCCGTCCATGCTCGACGCGTACCTCGACGGCGCGGCCCGGCGGCACCCCTCGCTGCGCTGGGTGTTCGCCGCCGGTGAGGCGCTGTCCGCCGAGAGCGCCGCGAAATTCGCGGCGGCGCTGCCGGACACGAAGCTGGTGAACTGGTACGGCCCCGCCGAGGCCACCGTGGTCACCGCCCACCCGGCCGAGCACACGCACGGCGTCGCGGTGCCGATCGGTGGCCCCGTCGCCAACACCCGAGTCCTGGTGCTGGACCGGCAGCTGCGCCCCGTGCCGTTCGGCGCGGCCGGCGAACTGTATGTCGCCGGTGTGCAATTGGCGCGCGGCTACCTCGGCGCGCCCGCGCTGACCGCTGAACGCTTCGTCGCCCATGAGAACGGGCAGCGGCTCTACCGCACCGGTGACGTGGTCCGCTGGGTGCCGTCCGGCGCCGGCCACGCCCTGGAATACCTGGGCCGCAGCGACTTCCAGATCAAGCTGCGCGGCCAGCGCATCGAACTCGGCGAGATCGAGACCGTGCTGCTCGGCCACCCCGCCGTGCACCGCGCCGCCGTCTCCCTGGTGCGCGGCGAGACCGGCGACCGCCTGGTCGCCTATGTCGTCCTCGAGGACGATACGCAGGTCACCGACACCGACCTGCTCGCCCACACCCGCGAATCCGTGCCCTCCTACATGGTGCCCTCGGCCGTGGTGCGCCTGGAGGCCATGCCGCTCAACGCCTCCGGCAAGCTCGACCGCAAGGCGCTGCCGGTGCCGCAGTTCCAGGCCCGCGAATACCGCGAGCCCGCCACGGCCGCCGAGCAGACGGTGGCCGAGATCTTCGCGACCGTGCTGCGCGCCGACCGCGTCGGCGCCGACGACGACTTCTTCGAACTCGGCGGCAACTCGCTCAACGCCACCCAGGTGGTGGCCCGCCTGGGCGCGGCCATCGGCGCCCGGGTCCCGGTCCGCGCCCTGTTCGAGCACCCGACCGTCGCCGAACTCGCGAATTCCCTGGACGCGCTGGCCGATTCGGCCGTCGCCGGGGCCGCCCCGCTGCGGCCCATGCCGCGCCCGGAGCTGATCCCGCTGTCCTACGCCCAGCAGCGCATGTGGTTCCTCAACCGCTTCGACGCCGCCGCGGCCACCTACAACCTGCCCGCGGCCCTGCGCGTCACCGGTCCACTGGACGTGATCGCGTTGCGCGCCGCGGTCCGGGACCTGATCGAGCGGCACGAAGTGCTGCGGACGGTGTATCCCGAGCACGTGGGCGTCGGCTACCAGCATGTGCTGGACGTGGCCGCGGCCGACGCGGTACCGGCGCTGCCGGTGCAGGCCGTCACCGAGGCGGATCTCCCTGCGGCCGTCTCCGAAGCCGCCCTGGCGCCGTTCGACGTGACCGCCGAACCGCCGCTGCGTGTACGGTTGCTGCGCCTCGCCGAGGATGATCACGTGCTGGTCTGCGTGGTCCACCACATCGCGGGCGACGGCTTCTCGATGGGCCCGCTGACCCGCGACCTGATGACCGCGTACTTCCATCGCCTGCGCGGCGATGCGCCCGGGTGGGCACCGCTGGCCGTGCAGTACGCGGACTACACACTGTGGCAGCGCGAAGCGCTCGGCGAGGAGTCCGATCCGGCATCACCGCTGGCTCGGCAGATCGGCTACTGGCGTGCCGAATTGGCCGGGCTGGCAGACCAATTGGATCTGCCGGCGGACCGCCCGCGGCCCGCCGTCGCCTCCGGTCGCGGCGCGGACGTCGCCTTCGAGATCGACCAGCATGTGCACGCGGCGCTGAACCGCGTCGCACAGGCCAACAACGCGACCCTGTTCATGGTCGTGCACGCCGCCTACGCGGCCCTGCTGGCCCGGTTGTCGGGCACCCGCGACATCGCTGTCGGCACGGCCGTGGCCGGCCGCGGCGAGGCCGAACTCGACGATCTCATCGGCATGTTCGTCAACACCCTGGTGCTGCGCACCGACGTGGATCCGGCGGGCTCGTTCACCGAGCTGCTGGCGCGGACCCGTGCCACCGACCTCGCCGCCTTCGAACATGCCGACGCGCCGTTCGAGCGGCTGGTCGAGGTGCTCGAACCGTCCCGCTCCCAGGCCCGCCATCCGCTGTTCCAGGCCATGCTGACCTTCCAGAACACCGGCCCCGCCGCACTGGAACTGCCCGACGTCGCGGTCTCGGCCGTCGACCTCGAAGTCCCGATCGCCAAGTTCGACCTCCAGCTCACGCTGACCGAGAAGGCCGGCGTGGCGGGTGGCCTGACCGCCCTGTTCACCTACGCCACCGACCTTTTCGACGCGGCGACGGTGCGTGGATTCGCGGACCGCTTCCGGCGACTGCTGGTCGCCATCGCCTCCCGTCCGGACGTCGTGGTCGGCGACATCGACCTGCTCGCGGTCGGCGAACGGGAGCTGCTGCTCGAAGCCTGGCAGCTCCCCGGCGGCTCGATCCCGGCAGCGACACTGGCCCAGCTCGTCGCCGAACAGGCCCGCCGCGCGCCCGACGCCATCGCGGTCCGCGCGGGGTCGTCGCAACTGACCTACGGTGAGCTGCAGCGCCGGGCGAACCAGCTCGCGCGGGCGCTCATCGCACGCGGCGCCGGGCCGGAAAGCCTGGTGGCGGTGGCGGTTCCGCGGACCGAGGAACTGCCCGTCGCCCTGCTCGCGGTGCTCACCGCGGGTGCGGCCTATCTGCCGATCGACACCACCTACCCGCGGCAGCGGCTCGAATTCGTGCTCTCGGACGGCGCCCCGGTCTGTGTGCTGACCACGGCCGCCGAACGGGATCGACTGCCCGGCACCGATCTTCCGGTCGTCCTGCTGGACGAGGCCGCCGGGTTCTCCGACACCATGGTGGCCGACGTGGAGCGTGTCGCGCCGCTGTCGCCCGATCAGCTGGCCTACGTCATCTACACCTCGGGCTCCACCGGCGTCCCGAAGGGCGTCGGCGTCACGCACCGGAATGTGGTGCAGCTGTTCGCGAACGCCGGACCGCTGTTCGGATTCGACCGTTCCGACGTTTGGACCCTGTTCCACTCCTTCGCCTTCGACTTCTCGGTCTGGGAGCTGTGGTGCGCACTGGCCACCGGCGGGCGCGTGGTCGTGGTCGACTACCTGACCTCGCGGTCACCCGAACAGTTCCGGGAGCTGCTGATACAGGAGGGCGTCACCGTCCTCAACCAGACGCCGTCGGCCTTCTACCAGCTCATCGAGGCGGACCGGGCCGCGACCGACGACCGCGAATTCGAGCTGCGCGAGGTCATTTTCGGCGGCGAGGCCCTCGACCTGCGCCGGCTGCGGCGCTGGTACGACCGGCATCCGGACAACGCTCCGCGTCTGGTCAACATGTACGGAATCACCGAAACCACGGTGCACGTCTCGTTCCTGGCCCTCGACGAGTCCGCGGCCGGAAATCCGGCCAGCATCATCGGCCGTGCGCTGCCCGGCCTGCGAAGCTACGTGCTCGACGGCCGTCTGCATCCGGCCGCGTTCGGGGTGAGCGGCGAGCTGTACATCGCGGGCGACCAGCTCACCCGCGGCTACCTGGGCCGCCCGGGCCTCACCGCGGCCCGATTCGTGGCGAATCCGTTCGGCCCGCCCGGTTCCCGCATGTACCGCTCCGGTGACGTCGGCCGCTGGGCCGGCGCCGATCCGGCGCTCGAGTACGCGGGCCGCAGCGACCAGCAGGTTCAGCTGCGCGGTTTCCGCATCGAGCTGGGCGAGATCGAGGCCGCGTTGCTGCGGTGCCCCGGCGTGAGCCAGGCCGCCGTGACCGTCCACCGCGACGAACATGTCGGCGATCGGCTGGTCGGCTACGTGGTGGCGGAACGAGGCGCGGTGCTCGATCCGGACACCGTGCGAAACGCCGTCTCCGAATTCCTCACCAGCTACATGGTTCCCGACGTGGTCGGGGTGCTGGACGCACTGCCGCTCACCGGCAACGGCAAGCTCGACCGCCGTGCGCTGCCCGCACCGCAGGCGGCCGCATCCGCCGACTTCCGTGCGCCCGCGACCGGCGAGGAAGAGGCCGTGGCACAGGTCTTCGCCGAGGTCCTCGGTGTCGACCGTGTCGGCGCCGACGACGACTTCTTCCGTCTGGGCGGCAACTCGCTGGTCGCGACCCAGGTCGTGGCCCGCATCAACACCGCGCTCGAGTCGGGGCTGGGCGTGCGCGACCTTTTCGAGGCGACCACCGTCGCCGAACTGGCGCGCCGCGTCTCGACCGCCGGCGGCCGCCGCCGCCCGCCACTGGTGGCGGGGCCGCGTCCCGAGCTCGTGCCGTTGTCGCTGGCCCAGCAGCGGATGTGGTTCCTCAACCAGTTCGACACCGCCGCAACGGCCTACAACATCCCGATGGCCCTGCGACTGGACGGCGCACTGAACGTCGGGGCTCTCCGGCACGCCGTCTCGGACCTGGTTGCCCGCCACGAGACACTGCGGACGGTGTACCCGCAGACCGGCGGTGCGGCCCACCAGGTGGTGCTGCCCGCCGAGCAGGCCGTGCCGGAACTGCGCGCGGAACCCGCGACGGTCGCCGACCTGCCCGAGCTGATCGGCACACTGCTGGCCACCGGCTTCGACGTCACCCGCGAGATCCCGCTGCGCGTCCGCCTTTTCGAGGTGGAACCCGCCGTGCACGTGATCGTGCTGGTCGCCCACCACATCAGCGCCGACGGCTGGTCCATGGGCCCGCTGGCCCGCGACCTGATGACCGCCTACATCGCGCGCTCGGCCGGCGCCGCGCCCGCGTGGACCCCGCTCACCGTCCAGTACGCCGACTACAGCCTGTGGCAGCGCACCGTCCTGGGCTCGGAAACCGATGAGCAGAGCCTGATCTCGGAGCAGGCCGCCTACTGGCGCACCGCGCTGGCCGGGCTGCCCGACGAGCTCAACCTGCCCGCCGACCACCCGCGCCCGCCGGTGTCCAGCTTCCGCGGCGGCCTGGTGCCCTTCCACATCGACGCCGAACTCCAGCAGGGTCTGGCGCGCATCGCCCGCGAGCAGAACGCCACCCTGTTCATGGTCGTGCACTCCGCGCTGGCCCTGTTCCTGGCGCGACTGTCCGGCACCGACGACATCGCCATCGGCACACCCGTCGCGGGCCGCGGCGAGGCCGCCCTCGACGACGTCATCGGCATGTTCGTCAACACCCTGGTGCTGCGCTCGCACGTGGACGGCGGACTCCGCTTCCACGAATTGCTCGCCGCCACCAAGGAAGCCGACCTGCAGGCCTTCGCGCACGCGGACCTGCCGTTCGAGCGGCTCGTCGAGGTGCTCAACCCCGAGCGGTCCACCGCCCGCAACCCGCTGTTCCAGGTCATGCTGGCCTTCCAGAACACCCCCGACAGCGACTTCGAGCTGCCCGGACTGCGGATCAGCGCCCTGGACTCCGGCATCCAGACCTCCCAGTTCGACCTGTCGCTGACCGTCCGCGAAGGCGACGCGGACAGCGGCCTGCACGCCGTGTTCACCTACGCGCGCGACCTTTTCGAACAGCGCACCGTGGAAGTCTTCGCGGAGCGCTTCGTCCGGCTGCTCGAGGCCATCGTGGACCGGCCCGTCACCGCCATCGGCGACCTGCCGCTGCTCGACGCCGACGAGTACGAACTGCTCACCCACGTGCACGGCGACGAGGTGATGGCCACCGCGCTGCTGCCCGAGCTGCTCACCCGCGGCGTCGCCCTCGGCCGCGACCGTGTCGCCATCCGCTACCGCGGGCACTCCATCAGCTACGGCGAACTCGACGACTACTCCTCGCAGCTGGCCCGGGTGCTCATCCGGCACGGCGTCGGCCCGGAAAAGCTGGTCGCCGTGGCCTTCCCGCGCTCGTTCGAGATGGTCGCCGCGGTGCTCGCCATTGCCAAGGCCGGTGGCGCGCACGTGCCCGTCGACCCCGCCTACCCGGCGGACCGGGTGCGGCACATGGTCTCCGACTCCGGCGCCGTCATCGGCATCACCAGCAAGGCCTTCCAGCCCACGCTGCCCGGTGAGGTCGAATGGCTGTGCCTCGACGACGCCGCCACCGACCGCCGGTGCGCGGCCGAGTCCCCGGAACCGGTGACCGACGCCGATCGCGTCGCCCCGATCCGCATGGCCAACCCCGCCTACGTCATCTACACCTCCGGCTCCACCGGAATGCCCAAGGGCGTCACCGTCACCCACGCCGGCCTCGGCGGCCTCAGCGACTACGCGACCGGCCTCTACGACCTCGACCCCGAGCACCGGATGCTGCACATCTGCTCGCCCAGTTTCGATCCCTCGGTGCTGGAATGGATCTGCGCGTTCGCCACCGGTGCGGCCCTCGTGATCGTGCCCCGCGAGATCCTCGGCGGACCCGAACTCGCCGAACTCATGCGCCGCGAGAACGTCACTCACGCGATCATCACCCCCGCGGTGCTCGGCACCGTCGACCCGGCCGGGCAGTCGCAGATGGAAGTGGTGTCGGTCGGCGGCGACGTCACCCCGCCGGAACTGGTGGCCAAGTGGAAGACCGGAAATCGCGTCTACCACAACGCGTACGGGCCCACCGAGACCACCATCATCTCCACCTACGCGCAGCTGGAACCGGGCCGCCACATCACCATCGGCTCCCCGGTGCACGGCATGTCGGCGCTGGTGCTGGACTCCCGCCTGAACCCGGTGCCGCCGGGCGTCGCGGGCGAGCTGTACCTGTCCGGCGGCGCGCTCGCGCGCGGCTACCGCAACCGGGCCGCGCTCTCGGCGGAACGGTTCGTCGCGAACCCGTGGGGTGAACCCGGCTCGCGCATGTACCGCACCGGCGACGTGGTCCGCTGGTTCGCCGAACCCGAACTCCGGGACGGCAATCTGGCCGGGACCCAGGTCAGCTGGGAGCTCGACTACGTCGGGCGCTCCGACTTCCAGGTCAAGGTGCGCGGCTTCCGCATCGAACTCGGCGAGATCGACGCCGTGCTGGCCACCCACCCGGCGGTCGAGTACGCCGTCACCGTGGGCCGCAAGAACCACGCGGGCGTCACCGTCCTGGTGTCGTACGTGCTGGCCACGCCCGGCCACTCGCCCGACCCGGACCTGCTCACCGAGCACGCCGCGCGGACCCTGCCGCCGCACATGGTGCCCGCCGCCATCCTGGTCCTCGACGAACTGCCGCTCACCCCGGTCGGCAAGCTGGACCGCAAGGCCCTGCCGGAACCCGAACTGCGCCAAGGCGAATACCGCGCCCCGAGCAACCCGCTCGAGGAGACGGTGGCCGGGGCCTTCGCCGAGGCCATCGGCCTCGACCGGGTCGGCGTCGACGACGACTTCTTCGCCATCGGCGGCAACTCGCTGCTGGCCACCGGCATCGTCGCCAAACTGCGCGAGCGCACCGGCGCCGAGGTCCTGGTGTCCTGGTTCTTCACCGAGCCCACGGTGGCCGGGCTCAGCGCCCGCATCGCCGCGGCCCTCGAGGGCGAGCACGACTTCGACGCCGCGGCCGACTCGGCCCTCGGGGTGCTGCTGCCCATCCGGGCCACCGGCACCCGCGCGCCGCTGTTCTGCGCGCCGCCCATGGTCGGCATGGCCTGGCCGTACGCCGGACTGTCCCGGTTCCTGCCCGAGGACCAGCCGATCTACGGTCTGCAGTCCCCGGCCCTCACCGCGGACGACTATCGGCCCGAATCGCTGACCGAGGTCGCGCGGACCTACATCGAGGCCATGCGTGAGGTCCAGCCCGAGGGCCCGTACCGGCTGCTCGGCTACTCCCTCGGCGGCGTGCTCGCGCACGCCATCGCCACCGAACTGCGGGCCGCCGGCGACCGGGTCGGCCTGCTGGCCGTGCTCGACGCCTACCCGGGCGCCGAATTCGACAGCTTCCGTGAGGATCTGCGCGCGCAGTTCGCGGAATTCGGCGTCGGCGAGGACGCGCTGCCCGCGGGCGACCTGCAGGACCTCAGCGACGAGGCGCTGCACGCCCTGCACGCCGCCATCCCCGCCGAACTGGCCGTGCTCACCGTGGACCGGCTGCGGCGCATGTACCGCGGCGCGGTCCGCACCGTGGAACTCGGTGCGCGCTACCGGCATTCGGTGCTCGACACCCGGATGGACCTGTTCTCCGCCGAATTCGGCCGCGAGGACGGCGAACCGCACAGCGTCGAGGACTGGCGGCCCTACGTCACCGGCCGCATCGCCGAACACGTTGTCCCGGTGCGGCATCAGCTCATGTGCACCCCGGAGGCGTTCGCGGTCATCGGCCCGCGCCTGGCCGAGCTCATCGAACGCGCCGACCGCGGCGACACGGCGGAAACCGCCGAACCGGCGGACAACTCGGCGACGGTGGACAAGGCTGAACCGGTGCAGAGCGCCGAACCGGCGAACAACGCCGACTCGATGAACAACGCCGACGACTGGGCCATCACCCAGGTGCTGCCGATCATCCGGCCCGAGGACCTCGCGCCGCCGGTCAAACTGCACGATCCCGCCGAACCCGCGCGCTCGGTGGGCTCCGGACCCGATGTCGCCGTCGAACCCGACGTCGCGTTCCGGCCGGAGCCGGAGACCGCCGCGCCGCGGTACGACATGCCGGCGGTCTCGGAATCCGGGCCCACCGCGTCCCGCGACGCCGGGGCGGCAAATCAGCTCGGGACCGAACCGGATTCGGCCGTCGACACCCCCGCCATTCCGGTCGCGCCGAGCACCGGCCGCCCCGCGGTCCCGGTGCCCGCCGCGTCCGGCCCCGCGCTGAGCGCGGTCGGCGAGGTGTCGCCGCTGCCCGCCGGAGCCATCGGCCTGCTCGAGGTGGAGCCGTCCGGCATCTGGGTCCGGGCCATCACCCTCGACATCGCCGCCGGCATCTCCGGCACCCGCGTGCGCCGTTCGGTCGCCGGTCTCCTGGACCGGCACCCCGGCCTGTGGGCTCGCCTGCGCCGTGACGGCGACACCGTGGCGTTGGACATTCCCGCCGTGCAGCCGCGTGGCGCGGCGGTGGTGTGGCAGATCGACCCGAACGTCGAGGCCGTCGGTGACCCCATCGAGGCCGTGATCCACGCCGCCGCAGCCGAACTCGACCCGGAGCGCGGCTACAACATGCGCTTCGTCCTGCTCGAGAACGGGGCCGCGGACGGCGACGCCGGGGACCATCCCGCCGCCGTGCTGGTGGTGGTCGCCAACGGCCTGGTGGTGGACGACGCCTCGTGGCGCACCGTCATCGAGGACCTCACGGCCTCCTGGTCCGGCGGCCACGCCACCCCGCACAGCGCCGACGCGCACCCGCGCGGCGTCGCCCGGGCCCTGGCCGACCGTGCCGTGGACGACGCCACCGTCGACGAATTGGACTGGTGGCGTCAGGCGCTCGCGGGCGTGACCGAGGGCATCTCCCCGGACCTGGTGCTCGGCGAGGCCGACTCCGGCAGCCGCGGGCGGGTCTCGGTGGCCATCACCGGGGAGGGCGCGGCCGCCGTCGACGCCGTCGCCCGCCGCTACCACGCCAGCATCGACGAGGTGCTGCTCGCCGCGCTGGCCGCGACCCTGCTCGACCCGGACTCCGAAGCGCTGCGCGACACACTGGGTTCGGTGGTGCGCCTGATCGCCGACGGCCGCGTCCCCGGCGACCGGGACGGGCTGCGCACGGTCGGCGCGTTCAGCACCAGCTACCCGTTCCCGCTCCGGCTCGAGGGTCTGGACCTGGCCGAGGTGCGCTCCGGCGGGCCCGGCGCGGGCTCGGTCATCGAGCAGATCCGGGATTTCGCGCGCGAAGTGCCCTCGCACGGTGTCGGATTCGGGCTGCTGCGGTACCTGAACCCGGACACGGTCGCCGAGATCGCGGTGCTTCCGTTGGGCCGCATCGGCTTCCGCTACCGGGATCTGCGTCCCGCCGAGGTCTACCCGGAGCCGGTGGCGGCCGACCTGTACCTGGACGTCACCGTCGACACCAGTCAGGACGGGCTCGTCGCCCGCTTCGACTTCGTCGGCGCGGTATTGACCCTGGACCAGGTCAAGCAGCTGGTCGAGGGCTGGGTGCAGGCGCTGGCCGGTCTCGCCGACCATGGCCGCTGAGCGGTGACGGCACAGCGGCCGCGCTGTCGACAGCACAGCCGCTGAGCTGGACACGAACGGCAATCGATGGGCGACGCGCGGCAGGCCGATGGGCCGCGCCGCGCGACCCGCCCGTAACATTGCGGCTGTTGCGGCGATGGGATAAGCCGTATGGTCTGTCGGGGGTCGAGACAACCGGAATACCGGACCGCGTGGTCTCCGACCAGCAAACGACACGAGATGAAGGTGCGAAACATTGATTCGTCGACATGTCCGGAACGGCCGGCGCGGGGCGCGAGCCGCGGCCTTCCTCGCCGCCACCGCGGTTCTCACCGG
>NZ_JBIAMR010000027.1:0-61776 GCF_042874235.1 Nocardia sp. NPDC004151
CCAACACACGGGGGGTGTGAGGCCGGAACCAAATTTCAAAATTTGGCACTGACATTCATCGACACACTATTGAGTTCTCAAAGAACACACGCACACGACGGTGAATCCAAAGTTGATCAGATTCCCTATCGAGGCAACTTTTCCAGCCTAGTCGCAGAACCCGACAGATGTCAAGAACTAGTTTTCCGACTGGAAGGTGTTCATGTCCGGCGCTCCTCGTCCAACCTCGTTTCCGTTCCCGATTTCCAGCCTCTGAGCTGGGCGTTTCGGTCCCGGTCGGTGTCCGTGTCGCTCTGACCTGGATTAAGTTACGCGGCGGATAACGCAAGGTCAAATCCGCTGGTCACCGAGGCGTTTGCGCAGGTGAAACGGCTGCGGACCGGGCGAATCGGGGGCCTGAGCCACCGGCTTGTGACTCAGGTCATTTCGATCTTGTTGCCCTATCAGTGGCCCGCGCGGCTCACGCCTCAGTGACCCGCGCGGCGCACGCCGGCGAAGTTCTTCTTGCCTCGACGCAGCACCAGCCAGCGTTCGTGCAGGTAGTCGGCCTCGGCGGGGATCCACTCGGGGTCGGCGATCTTCTCGTTGTTGACCGACGCGCCACCCTCGTTGACCGCGCGCCGGGCCGCGCTGCGGCCCTCGCACAGACCGGAGTCGACCAGCAGATCGACGATGGTCGAGGTGGGGGTGGACTCGGCGAGCTTGCCGTCCACCGCGGATTCGGCGAGCGCCGCCGACAGTGTGGACTCGTCGAGTTCGCGCAGGTCGCCGCGGCCGAACAGGGCCTGGCTGGCGAGCTGCACCGCGCGGGTGTTCTCCTCACCGTGCACCAGGGTGGTCATCTCCGCGGCCAGGCGCTTCTGTGCTTCCCGGGCGAAGGGCCGCTCGGCGGTGGCCTTCTCCAGTTCGTCGAGCTCCTCGCGGGACAGGAAGGTGAACCAGCGCAGGTAGCGGACCACGTCGGCGTCGGCGGTGTTCACGAAGTACTGGTACCAGGCGTACGGGCTGGTCATCTCCGGGTCCAGCCACAGGCTGCCGCCACCGGTGGACTTGCCGAACTTCTTGCCGTCGGCCGAGGTGACCAGCGGGACGGTGAGCGCGTGCACGTGCTCGCCGTCGACGCGGCGGTTGAGCTCGACGCCCGCGATGATGTTGCCCCACTGATCGGAGCCGCCGACCTGCAGCGTGCAGCCGTACTCGCGGCGCAGCTGCAGGAAGTCGTTGGCCTGCAACAGCATGTAGCTGAACTCGGTGTAGGACATGCCGTCCGACTCCAGGCGGCGCTTGACCGTGTCACGGGCCAGCATGACGTTCACCGAGAAGTGCTTGCCGATGTCGCGCAGGAACGAGACCGTGCTGAGCGGTCCGGTCCAGTCCATGTTGTTGGCGATGATCGCCGCGTTGTCGCCGCCGTCCAGATCGACGAAGCGTTCCAGCTGGGCGCGGATGCGGCCCGCCCACTCGGCCACGGTGTCGGTGGAGTTCATGGTGCGCTCGCCGACGTCGCGGGGATCGCCGATCAGACCGGTCGCGCCGCCGGCCAGCACCACCGGGCGGTGGCCCGCGCGCTGGAAGCGCTTGAGCGCCAGCAGCGGGACCAGGTGGCCGGCGTGCAGGCTGGCCGCGGTCGGGTCGAACCCGGCGTAGAGGGTGATCGGGCCGTTGGCCGTGGCCGCGCGCAGGGCGTCCAGATCGGTGGACTGCGCGATCAGTCCGCGCCAGGTCAGTTCATCAATGATGTCGCCGCTCACGACCTCTATCTTTCCGCACGTGAATATGGCGGTTGCACAGGGTTGAGCCGTCGCGGCGGATCGGTACAAGCCCGGACCGATCCGCCGCGTCGGCGGGTGGAACTACCGGAGACGCCCACAGGCCCGTCGCCGAGGCGACGGGCCGGGGGCCTGCGGTAGTCCGGTCACTTCACCAGGTCGGTGAAGGTGGCGAAGGAGGCGCGGCGCTCGTAGGCGATCCAGGCGAAGACGGCGACCAGGACCAGCGGGAAGATAGCCAGGCCCGGCGCGCCGAGCAGGAAGGCCTGGGTGGCGGCGGCGCACACCATGGTGATGGACAGGCCCGCGGCGGCCGGGCCGGACAGGCGGGGGATCATCAGGCCCAGGCCGCCGGAGACCTCGACCAGGCCGGTGAGGTAGCGGAACCAGTCGCCCCAGCCGATCTCGTTGTAGATGCGCACGGCGTCGGCCTGGCCCACGAACTTCGGCAGGCCGGAGGCGATGATGAAGAACAGGCCGAGGACGATCTGCAGGGTCCACAGCACGCGGTTGCGGAGCTTGGTCGGGGCGGCGACGGCGATGGTCGGAGTGGCGGCGATGGTGGTCATGTCGAATGTCCTTCCGGGGCTTGTCGGTTCGGTTTCGAACCGCTTGCTGGATAGGACGGGGGCCGTCGCGAAAACTCATCGCGGTCCCGAAAATTTCTTTTCCGCGCAGGTCGGGCTAGGTGTCGAAGGCTGCCTCGAGGGCGCTGAGGTGCACTCGGCTGGCGGTGGCGGCCGCCTCGGGGTCGCGGGCGCGGATCGCGTCGTAGAGGTGTTCGTGCGCGTCCTGATCGCGCTCGGGTGTGCGCATGGGGCGGATACGCAGCATGTCGATCATGGCGTGGCGTGAGCGCGGGACGAAGGCGTTGAACAGCTCGAGCAGGATGTCGTTGTGGGCGGCGGCCACCACGGTGCGGTGAAAGGCGGTGTCGGCGTCGACCAATCCCTCGACGGTGTCGCCGCTTTCGGCACGGGCGGCCAGGGCGCGCAGCATGGCGCGCAGGTCGGCGGGGGTGCGGCGGCGAGCGGCCAGGGCGGCGCCCTCAGCCTCGATGGCGATGCGGGCCTCGATGACGGTGACGATGTCGCTGCGGCGCAGCACGGTGTCCCAGTCCTCGGCGGTGTCCAGGGCGGTGACGAAAACGCCCGCCCCCTGGCGGCTTTCGAGTACGCCGCGCCCGGCGAGTTCGCGGATGGCCTCGCGCAGGGTGGAGCGGCCGACGCCGAGCTGGGCGGCGAGGGTGGTCTCGCCGGGCAGTTTGTGGCCCAGCTGCCACTCCCCCGCACGGATCCGGGTGAGCAGCACCTCGGCGGCTTGTGCGGCGAGTGGATGCCTCTGGACCTGCGCCACGTGTCGCCGTCCTCTCTACTTGTCTGAGGAGTTGTTTCCCTCTAGTCTAGTCCACATGCTGACCGGTGCCCTGCTTCTCCTTCGCTGCCGCGACGGGGTCTGATCGACCGGCACCCCGTCAGCGGGCTCGCGGTGCTGCGCCGGTCACCTCCTCCGACGCGAAAGCGATTGCCCCGTGCGCACTCCCCCGATCTGGAATCGTCAGCAGCCCTCCGCCATGCCGTCGCATCGGTATCGCGATGTGTACCAGCGTGTTTCGGTACCACTGATCGAACGCGACTGGCCGTCCAACCGGATCACCGAAGCCCCGCTGTGGGTGCCGGTGGATCTGCGCGACGGCAATCAGGCCCTGGCCGAGCCGATGGATCCCGTCCGCAAGCGCCGGTTCTTCGAACTGCTGGTGGCCATGGGCTACAAGGAGATCGAGGTCGGGTATCCCAGCGCCTCGCAGACCGACTTCGACTTCGTGCGGCTGATCGGCAGCGAGCGACTGGCTCCCGGCGACGTCACCATCGTCGTCTTCACCCCCGCGCGCCGCGATCTGATCGAGCGGACCGTCGAATCGGTGCGCGGCATCCCCAATGACGTGGTGATCCACCTGTACACCGCCACCGCGCCGACCTGGCGGAACGTGGTGCTGGGCAAGACCCGTAACGAACTGGCCGAGCTGATCACCACCGGTGGGCGCGACGTCCTGGAACTGGCCGGGGAAATGCCGAATGTCCGGTTCCAGTTCTCCCCCGAGGTATTCATGCTGACCGAGCCGGACTTCGTGCTCGACGTCTGCGACCGCATGACCACGCTGTGGGACGCCACGCCCGAGCGGCCGGTGACGTTGAACCTGCCCGCGACCGTCGAGGTCGCGACGCCGAACGTGTACGCCGACCAGATCGAGTACATGCACCGGAATCTGGCGCGGCGCGAGGCGGTGATCCTGTCGGTGCATCCGCACAACGATCGCGGCACCGGCATCGCGTGCGCGGAGTTGGCGGTGCTGGCCGGGGCGCAGCGGGTGGAGGGGTGCGTGTTCGGCAATGGCGAGCGCACCGGCAATGTGGATCTGGGGACGCTGGCGTTGAATCTGCACGCGCAGGGCGTGAATCCGATGATCGACTTCTCCGATATCGACGAGGTGCGCCGGACCGTCGAGTACTGCACCGGGCTGCCGGTCCACGACCGGCATCCCTACGCCGGGGATCTGGTGTACACCGCGTATTCGGGCACCCATCAGGACGCGATCCGGAAGGGCTTCGCCGAACACCGGGAGCGGGCGGCACGACTGGGCGCCCCGGAGCGTGAAATCGCTTGGGAGGTACCGTATCTGCCGATCGATCCGGCGGATGTGGGCCGTTCCTACGATGCGGTGATCCGGGTGAATTCGCAGTCCGGCAAGGGCGGGATCGCGTATCTGCTGGAGTCGGAGTACGGGCTGGAGTTGCCGCGCCGCCTGCAGATCGATTTCGCCCGCCACGTCCAGCGCCACACCGATCGGACCGGGACGGAGGTGTCGGCGCGGACGCTGTGGGAGCTGTTCGAGACCGCCTACGCGGGCGCGATCGTGGCGACGACGCCCGGCATGCCCGCCGACGCGACGGTCGAGGAGGCGGCGGAACTGCTGGGCCGCCACGGCTATTCGGTCGAAGTGATGTCCATGACCCACCAGACCGTGGACCGGGCGGGGTCGGCTCCGGCCGTCACCTACCTGGAGTACCGGACCTCCGACGGCCCGGCCTGGGCGTTCGGTTCCGGTGAGACGGCGGCGCGCGCGACGATCGCGGCCTTGGTGGCCGCGGCCGGGTCGCGCAGCGCGGTGCTCATCTAGGCGGCACGGTCCTCATCTGGCCTGGGCGCCCAGTAAGCGCTCCAGTTCGGTGACCCGGGCCTCCAGATCCGCGATGCGCCGGCGCAGATCGGATTCGGGGGCCTGGGCGGGACCGGCGAGGGGCCCGTCGGCGACGCGGGAGACGCGGGTGCGGATGTCGGCGGGTTCGGCGCCGAGGCTGATCAGGATCTGCGGGGCGATGCCGTCGCCCTCCTCGATCAGGGCGAGCAGGATGTGCTCGGGCCCGATGTAGTTGTGCCGCAGCCGCATCGCCTCGCGCAGTGATCCTTCGAGGACCTTCTTGGAGCGCGGGGTGAAGGGCACGTGCCCGCTGGGCGGTTTCTGCTCGTGTTCGCCGACCGCCTGCCGGATGCGTTCGCGCACGCTGGAGACGTCGAGGCCGAGGTCGCCGAGTACGCGGGCGGCGATCGGGTCGTCGCCGGCGATGACGCCGAGCAGCAGGTGCTCGGTGCCGATCCAGTCGTGCCCGAGTACCTGGGCTTCTTCCTGGGCGAGCACGATGGCGCGTCGGGACGCATCAGTGAACCGTTCGAACATGGGGCTTCCACCTAGGGGTGAGCTGTCGATCAATCCACCGTAGTCCTCCGGGCCGTCCCACCGATACGGGCTCGGCCCGAGAGCGCGGTCCAGTCGGATCGGTCCAGTTTGGGGGCGCGCGGACTGCGCCGGTAGGCCGACACCGCCGGGGAGTCCGGCAGCCACAGTCGCCACGGGCGGTCGGCGGCCAGGCTGACACCGACCCGGGGTCCCACCGAAACGGCGGCGGAATCGGTGATTTCGGGTCCGAGTTCCAGCCGGATCGGGGCGTCCGGATCGAACAGGTGAGTTCCGTAGTCGTCCAGCCCGATTCCCAGGGCGCTGCCGACATTGCCGGGCCCGCGGGCCAGATCGGCGTCGGTCTTGGCGGCGGGGCGGCGACCGCGTGCGACGTCGTGCCCTTCGATGATCTCGCCCGCCCGGATGAGCACCGCGCTGGCGGTGCCGTCGGGCCCGCTGACCACATTGACGCAGGTGTGCATGCCGTAACTGAAGTAGACGTACAGCACCCCGGGCGGCCCGAACATGACCGCGTTGCGCGGAGTCCGGCCCCGCCCCGAGTGCGCCGCCGGATCGTGCCAGGGCCCGGCGGGATCCCCGCCGTAGGCCTCGACCTCCACGATGCGCAGGGCCACCGGACCGGATCGCAGGACCCCGCCGAGCAGTCGCCGCGCCGCACGCAGCGGTTCGACGGCAAGCTCTTCGGGACTCACGGCGGATCATTCTTCCGCACGGTCGTCCCGGGCGCGGTGCCGGGACGACCGAGCGAGCGTCGAGCGAGTTGCCCGGGTCAGTGCCGCGTGGCTACAGCCATTCGGCGACGCCGCGGTGACCCGAGCAGGTGCCGCGGCGGTGCTGGCTGAAGCTGTAGGTGCCGTCCTTACAGCGGGCGGTGGCCCCGTCGGGGACGGTGGCCGACTGTTCCGGGCGGTGCACGCAGGCGCCGTCTGAGTTCTCGTATTCGCTTGCGGTGCAGGCGGTGTGGAGTACCGGCGCGGCGACCGCCGGTCCGGCGAGCGCGGTGCTCGCACCGATGAAGGCCGCGGCGGCCCAGGGCAGAAGATGGCGCGCCGCGCGGCGCGTTGTCCAGCCGTTCACTACGGAATCCCTTACAGAAGAGCAGTTTCGACACGGGAGGCGGATTCCCCCCGACGAGCGCCGAATAGTACGGGTCCGCCGCCGCCCCGAGGCCGGGTTCTCGAGTCGCCGACCGATTGGACGGCCTATTCGGTGGCGCTCGGCGGCTGGATGCCGGCGAGTTTGTCGGGATTGACCTGGAATCGGAGGTTTTCGATGTGACCGTCGCGGATGTCGTAGGTGAGGGCGCCGACGCGGAAATCGCCGAGCAGGACCAGGACGCCGAGTTCGCCATTGAGCTGGGCGGATTCGAGGCGCACGCCGGTGAGGACCGGTTTGGCCAGCACTCCCAGGATCCAGCGGGCCACGTGGTCGGGGCCGTACAGCGGACGGCGGGCGGCGGTGACCTTGCCGCCGCCGTCGTTCCAGAGGGTGACGTCGGGGGCGAGTAGTTCCATGAGGGCATTGACATCGCCGCCGTGGGCGGCGGCGAGGAACCTGTCGGTGATGTCGGTGCGGGTGGCGGGATCGGTGTCGAAACGCGGCCGGCGCGCATGGACGTGGGAGCGGGCGCGGTGGGAGATCTGCCGGACGGTGGCCTCGGGGCGGTCCAGGAAGCCCGCGATCTCGGCGTGCGAGTAGCCGAACACCTCGCGCAGCACGAAGACCGCGCGTTCGACGGGACCGAGGGTTTCGAGGACGACGAGCATGGCGGTGGAGACCGTGTCGGCCATCTCGGTCTCCTCGGCGGCGTCAGCGGTGTTCGTGAGCAGGGGTTCGGGCAGCCACGGGCCGACGTAGGTCTCACGGGTGGCCCGGGCGGAGGTGAGGCGGTTGAGGGCCAGGTTGGTGACGGTACGGACCAGGTAGGCCTTGGGGTGGGTGACCGAATCCCGGTCCACCTCATGCCATTTGATCCACGCGTCCTGCAGGACGTCCTCGGCGTCGGTCACGGTGCCGAGCATCTGATACGCGGTGCCGAACAGCAGCCGTCGGTGGGCGACGAAGGGGTCGATCGGATCGTCCTGCATGGGCACATGCCTACCTCATGCCAGGCCGCGGGTCGCACTGCCGCCATTGCTGAGTTGCGCGCTGACAGTCATGTGCTTGCTCAGCTTGTAGCTGGGCACCGGGCTGGCGCTGACCATCTCCTTGTACGCGACGGCGGCGCGGCCCTTCAGGTACCAGCGGCGCGGGGTGTCATCGGCGTTGGTGAACTGGATGACAGCGTCGCGGCGGCCCAGGCTGACCGGCTGGTGCAGGTAGCCGAAACGGAAGGGCTTCACGGTCTTTCCGCGCAGGCGGCGGGCGACGGCGTCGGCGGTGTACGCGCCGGTGGGGATGCCGCTCTGGCAGGTGCCGTGCAGGACACCGAAGGGCATGCGGATCGCGGCGGCGTCGCCGATGGGCAGGATGTCGGGGTGCGAGACCGAGCGCAGGGTGGTGTCGGTCAGGATCAGGCCGCGGTCGTCGACGGCGATTCCGGCCTGCTCGGCCAGCGGCGACACGCGCACACCCGCGGTCCACAGCGTCAGGTCCGAGGCGAGGAGTTCACCGGTGGTCAGGCGGACGGCGTCGGGCAGCACTTTGGCGACCTGGACGCCGGTGTGGCGGACGATGCCGAGACGGTCGAGGGCGCGGTTCAGGTGGGCGCGGGCCTTGTCGCCCATCATGTTCCCGGGTTCGGCGGCGCTGATCAGGGTGACGGTCAGGCCGGGGTGGGCCTCGGCGATCTCGGTGGCGGCCTCGATGCCGGTCAGGCCGCCGCCGACCACGGTGACGGTGCCGGCGGTCGCGGCGATCTCGGTGAGGCGCCGCGAGAAGCGGCGGGCGCGGCGCGGGTCGTCGAGGGTCCAGGCGTGGTGGTCGGCGCCGGGGACGGTCGAGGTGTCGGTGCGGCTGCCCAGCGCGTAGATCAGGGTGTCGTAGCGCAGTTCCGCGCCGTCGTCGAGGGTGACGACGCGGGCGGCGGGATCGAGGGCGACGGCGGCGGCGCGGCGGAAGGCCACGCCCGATCCGGCCAGCACGTCGGGGATGCGGTGGTCGGCCAGTTCCTGCCCGGCGGCGATCTGGTGCATGCGCAGGCGCTCGGTGAAGCGGTCCGAGGGGTTCACCAGGGTGATGCGGACCTCGAGCTTGCGGGTGCGGCGGGCGAGGCGGGCGGCGGCCATCATGCCGGTGTAGCCCGCGCCGAGGATGACGATCTCGTGGGTTGTGGTGGTGGCGTTCATGATCGGCTCCGGGGGTCGTTCCTGCTGGGTCGGCTATGGGACAGGACAGCCCTCGGGAACGTGACAATCAGGCGATGTGACGTGGGTCACCACGGAACATCCGGGTCGGATGACCGGTTGGGACAGGGGATGGCCGGGCCCCCGGCCTGCGACAACAGCGTCGGAGTGAGGTGTGATGGCCGTACAGGTCGAGATCTGGACCGATATCAACTGCCCGTTCTGCTACCTGGGCAAGCGGCGATTCGAGGAGGCGCTCGACGCCTTTCCGCACAAGGACGCCGTGACCGTGGTGCACCGATCCTTCGAGCTGGACCCGACACTGCCCAAGGATCACAGCGACGCGGTCATCCCGCACATCGCCGAGAAGTACGGCATCAGCGAGGCGCAGGCTGCCGCCAACGAGCGCGGTCTCGGGGCGCAGGCCGAGGCGGCCGGGCTGACCTATGTCACCTCGGGCCGCGATTTCGGCAACAGCTTCGACATGCACCGGCTGCTGCATTTCGCGCTGGAACAGGGCCGCCAGGAGCAGATGCTGGACGCCTTGTACGCGGCCAACTTCGCCGAGGAGCGGGCGCTGTTCGGTGACACCGAGCGGCTGGTCGAGGTGGCGGCCTCGGCCGGATTCGACGAGTCGGCGGTGCGGGCGGTGCTCACCGATCCCGAGGCCTACGCGGACGCGGTGCGCGCCGACGAGGCCGAGGCGGCACGGCTCGGGGCCCGCGGGGTGCCGTTCTTCGTGCTGGATCGCAAGTACGGGGTGTCGGGCGCGCAGCCGCCGGAGGTGTTCGCGCAGGCGCTGGAGCAGGCCTGGAGCGATCACGCGCCCGAGCTGGCCATGGTCGCGGACGGCGACGCCTGCGGGCCCGACGGTTGCGCTGTGCCGCAGCGGGATTGAGCCGGTCGCCGCGGCGGTGAGCGTCAGCGCCCGTTGCCGCGGTGCATCCGGAAGCCGACCGCGTCCACGGTCGGAATGTAGGCGCTGCGCTCGCCGGAGCGGAGGCGCAGCACGTCGTCGGCGATGACGAAGCCGTAGGCGACGACCATCAGCAGCACCAGCTGGCCCCACGCCACCCAGACGATGCCCAGTGGCGTGGTGGCCAGCACCGCGACCGCCCCGACCAGCCGCAGCCAGGCCCGCGGAATGCGCAGCGCCAGCCGGAACAGGGCCTGGCCGACGAAGAAGACCGCGACGCCACCCGAAAGGGCCAGGGCCGCCGCGGTACTCGCGGGTTCGTTGCCGTGCGCGATGGTCATCGAGATGCCCGCCGCGGTCAGGATGATGCCGAGGATCAGCACGAACAGCGAATAGCCGTAGGCGTAGACGGCCGGGCGGATGCGGGCGGGGCCGGGCAGCGCGCGCAGGGCGTGTTCGCCGCGTTCGTCGTCGAAGCCGAAGTAGGCCCACCACAGCACATAGCCGAGGGTGAGGCCGAGGCCGGCGGTCGCGACGAGGCCGACGGTGAGGTCCATGCCGGTCAGGTTCGCGCCGATGGCGATGACGGATTCGCCGAGCGCGATGATCACGACCAGGCCGTGGCGTTCGCAGAAGTGGCTGGGGCGCACCGCGAATCCCTCGGCGCGGATCAGATACGGCGACACCACCTGGATCACGACGGCGGCCGACCAGAGCACGGTCCGCAGGCCACCGTGGGTGATGCCGCCCGCCAGCACCAGCAGCGCGGACAGGCCGTTCAGCGGCGCCAGCCGCCACATCGCCGAGCTGGCTCCCGCACCGCCCGAGGTCGCGAACATGAAGCTGTGCACGGTGTTCACCAGCAGGTATCCGAGCCCGAACGCCAGGCCGGAGCCGCCGAACGCGCTCGGGACGGCGATGGCGATGACGAAGAATCCGAACATGCCCAGCAGCAGGAAGGTGCGCCGGGAGGAGCTGTTCGGCGCGACCTCGTTGGTGAGGAACACGTACCCGCTGTACATCCACCAGATCAGGGCGAACATCAGTGCCACGTGCCCGAGTTCGGGCCAGCCCGGGTGATGGGTGAAGGCGTGCGTGAGCTGG
The DNA here is from genome assembly GCF_042874235.1 of Nocardia sp. NPDC004151. Classification (NCBI taxonomy): domain Bacteria; kingdom Bacillati; phylum Actinomycetota; class Actinomycetes; order Mycobacteriales; family Nocardiaceae; genus Nocardia; species Nocardia sp. NPDC004151. The sequence goes on from NZ_JBIAMR010000027.1 coordinate 10,831, forward strand.
GTGATGGTGAAGACGAACACGAGGTCGAAGAACAGTTCCAGGGTCGAGGCCCGGACCTGTCCCCCTTCGGCCTCGAGCTCGCGCGCCGAACCGGACATTTCGCTGGTCACGTGCAGATCGTAGAGCCGCCCCGCCTCCCCCGCCGCTTTTGCCGCGCCACACCCGACCGCCGCGAGCCCGATTGCGACAGACCGCCCTCGTCGCGGTGGCGCCGGCCCAGTCCCTGCTCCTCGAGCGGCGCGGCTTCGGACTCGGGGGCCGACGTGGTCGGCGGGTCCGGCACCGTGGCTACACGGGTGACGAATCCATGACGTGCGCGGTGACATGGCCGCGACCAGGTGGTTTTGCCGGGGCGGCCACCTAGGGTGGAGTCGGGGTGGCAGGTCGATCGGGAGTTGTGAGGCGATGCGGATTCTGGTGGCGGACGACGATCCCGTGGTGCGCGAGGTGGTGCGGCGGTATCTGGAGCGGGATGGGCTCGAGGTGGTGGAGACCGCGGACGGGACGGCGACCGCGGCGGCATTGGCACGCGACGACGTCGATCTGGCGGTGCTCGATGTGATGATGCCGGGGCCGGACGGGATCGAGTTGACGCGGGCGGTGCGGGCGGGGGCGCGTCCGGAGCTGCCGATCATTCTGTTGACGGCGCTCGGGGAGGAGGACGACCGGGTGATCGGATTGCAGGCGGGGGCCGATGATTACGTGACCAAGCCGTTCAGTCCCCGGGAGCTGGCATTGCGGGTGGCGTCGGTGCTGCGGCGGACGCGTCCGCAGCCGGTGGCCGAGGAGGTGTTGCGCGGCGACGCGGTGGAGCTGGTTCGGGCGGCGCGGACGGTGACGGCGGGCGGTTCGCCGGTCGAGCTGACCGCACGCGAATTCGATCTGCTGGCTTTCCTGCTCGCGCATCAGCGGCGGGTGTTCAGCCGTCAGGAACTGCTGGCCGAGGTGTGGGGCTGGAATTTCGGGGATCTGTCGACGGTCACCGTGCACGTCAAGCGGTTGCGGGCCAAGCTGGGTTCCGCGCATCGCATCGAGACGGTGTGGGGCCGCGGATACGCTTGGGGCCGAGCCGATCTCGGCGCGGAGGCCAGCGATGCCGACTGACACGCCCGGCCTGATCGGGTACGCGCTGGCGGGCACGCTGCCGGTGGTGGCGATCGGCGCGCTGCTGCTGCGCTACACCCGCGGTCGCGCCATGACCACGAGTATGGCCGTGCTGGTGCTGATTCCGACGCTGGCCACCCTGTGCGGCATCGTCGCGGTGAGCGGTCTGATGTTCGGCGCCGAATTCGAGCGCACGGCCGTGGTGCTGGCGGTGGTCACCGCGGTGACGGTGCCCGCGGCGATCCTGCTGGGCCGCGCGCAGGCCCGCGCCACGGTGTGGGAGCGCGAGATGCTGGAGCAGGAGCGCGCCGCCGAACGGTCGCGGCGCGAGCTGGTGGCCTGGGTCAGCCACGATCTGCGGACGCCGCTGGCGGGGATCCGCGCCATGGGTGAGGCGCTCGAGGACGGGGTGGTGACGCGGCCGGAAGAGGTGCGCCGGTACGCGGATCAGATCGTGCGCGAGACGAATCGGCTCTCGGCCATGGTGGACGACCTGTTCGAGATGTCGAAGATCAACGCCGGGGCGCTGCAACTGCACCTGGAACCCGTGGATCTGCGCGAGGTGATCGACGAGGTGCTGGCGACCAATCGGCCGACCGCAGCCCGCGCCGGAATCACGTTGTCCGCCACCCAGCCTGCTGACAAGGTACTGGTGGCGGGCAGTGAGCGGGCGCTGGGCCGGGTGCTGACCAATCTGGTGGCCAATGCCATCGCGCACACTCCGCCGGGCGGGCGCATCGACATGTCGGCGGGCGCGGCCGACGGGCAGGCGTGGGCGCGGGTCGACGACACCGGGCCGGGCGTTTCCGAGACCGATCTGCCGCGCATCTTCGAGGTCGCCTATCGCGGCAGTTCCGCCCGCTCCCCCGGCGCGGCCGAGTTGGGCAGCAGCAGCGGGATGGGGCTGGCCATCGCGGCCGGGCTGGTAGCCGCGCACCACGGGGACATCACGGCGCGGAACCGTCCGGAGGGGGCGCGATTCGAGATCCGGCTGCCGCTGCTGGAGTCCGCCGGGCGGCGGTGAGCAGGCAGGCGGCGGCCACCGCCCAGACCACGGTCAGCGAGATCAGCAGGCCGACGGTGTAATTCCGGTCCAGCACGGTGTCGTTGCCGGGGACCGCGCCCTCGCGGCCGAGGACCGGGATGGCGAGCAGGATCAGGGCGAGGCTGACGAACGCGCCGACGGTGAAGACGGGCCACCAGCGGGCGGGGAGCACGCAGTGGCCGAGGGTGCCCGCGAGAGCGGCGACCGGGCCGAAGATCAGGTTCTCGGCCAGGATCGCGCCGACGAACCACAGCGCGATCGATCGCAGGTCGGTGGCGCTCATCGTCAGCAGCAGGTCCACCCCGTAGGCGGCACAGCCGACTCCGAACGCGCCCAGCAGGATTCGAATGGCCGTCATGCGATTTCCTCGATGGTCTTCAGCCATTTGGTCTGCAGTACGCCCGGCCGGTTCGGGGCGATGAGACGGCAGGGGTAGCCGTGGTCCAGGGCCAGATCCTCGCCGTTGAGACGCAGCGCGATCAGGGTGGCGGCATCCACGACGTGGGTGTGCGGCAGCACGGAGGAGCCGTAGATGCCGGTGGTCTCCAGCGACACGAAACGCACATCGCCGCCGCCGTATTCGCCGGCCCGGGCCAGCAGGTCGCGCAGGCGTACGCCGGACCAGCGACCCTGGGCGCTCCAGCCCTCGACGCAGGCGATGGGTAGCGCGCTGTCGTATTGCGGCAGGGCTTCGAGCTCGGCGCGGGAGAAGACGCGTTCCCGGCCACCGACCGTGACGGTCAGGACATACCGCGGCGAGCGGGCCGTCTCGGTGACAGCCGCCGCCGCTGCCGTTCTATTGATCGGAATTCCCTGCGGTCCTTCGCCGCTGCGCGGAGCCAGCAGCGACGCCCAGCGCAGGAACGGAATCGACTGACCGACCACCGCCATGCCCGCCGCCACCGCGCCCAGCCCGGCCGCCGCCAACACTGTTCGGCGCGAAATACCTTGGCGCACTTCCTCATCGAGGGTCTCGTCGACAGGTTTCGACAGCGCCTGGCGCACGACAGGAAGCTTGACCGCCAGATGTACGGCGACGGCCCCGAAGGCGACGTAGGCCATGGCGTGATGCGTGGTGGTGAAGAAGAACTTCCACGGGTAGTACTGCGCGGTATTGAACAGGCCCGTCACGATCTGGAACAGCACCGCGCCGATCAGCACCGCCACCGAAAACCGCTCGAGCGCCTCCGGCAGTCCGCGCCGCAGCGACGGTTTGATGAAGAAGCGCGGATACACCGACCACAGCTTCACCAGCAGCAGCGGGATCATCATGACCCCGACCGTGACGTGGGCGCCCTGGGTGAGCCGATACAGCCACACCGGGTGGGCGGGCCACCAGAACCAGTCGGGCGGATGCTGGATCAGGTGGCTGATCAGCCCCGTCCCGAACAGGATGGTGATTCCGGCTCCGAGTGCCAGGCCGGTTCGCGCGGCCACAGCCGTCGAGCGGCCCGGACTCCACCGGCGGGCGAGCCTTTCCGGCAGTAGTAGTTCGGGCCGCTCGATCGGGTCGGGACCGGCGTCCGCGGTTTCGGTGGGCTGGCTCGGCGACACCGCGGGCTCCTTTCGAGAACTGAATATCAGAGTGGGACAGGCATTTTCGTGGTCACCAGCTCGGTGACGGCGCGGGCGAAGCGGCCCCGGGACACCGCCGCCACCGAGACGGCGTCGGCATAGGTGTCGACGTCGGTGAGCGTGGGCAGCGCGTGCACCCGTAATCCGCTGTGCCGCAGGGCCGTCGCGGTGAGTTCGCCGGTCCGGTCGGTCGACATGGGGATGTCGGCGAGCAGGTGCGCGGCGCGCGGCCCGGACAGGCCCAGCGCCCACCAGCCGCCGTCGGTGGCCGGTCCGAGGACGGTGTCACCGGTGGCGACCAGCCGGGCGGCCGAGCGGGCGAGCAGGACCGGGTCGGCCTGCGGGGTATCCATGCCGATCTGCAGCACCGGGACGCCGAACTCGGCGGCATCGACGTGGGCGTGGGCGAGGCGCTCGGCGAAGCTGTCGCCGCGCTGCGGGATCACCGTCACCTCGCGCAGGGCGGCGTTCAGTTCGACCGAGCGCTCGGCCCGGTCCAGGTCACCGGTCCAGGCGACGACGGGGTGGCGGATGCCGCTCTCGCGCACCGCGTCCAGGGTGTCGAGCAGGGCGCAGGCCGCCAGGTAGGCGGCGTCGACCGGCGAGAACTGCGGGGTGAGGCGGGTTTTGGCGAAGCCCGGGATGGGTGATTTGGCCATGACGAGCAGGGCGGCGGGAACGGTGTCGTCGAGCGGGGCGTGGTCTATCTCGGTGGTCATCGCACACTCCAGAAGTCACGGGCGGCCCGCAGGGTGCCGCGCCAGGAACCGGAGACCTTGGACTCGCCGTGAGTCCGCGGCCGATAGGTGATGTCGCGCTCCAGCACCAGCCAGCCCGCACGGGCCGCGCCGGTGAGCAACGCCAGCGGATATCCGGACCGGGCGTGCAGGTGGCCGAGCGCCTGCAATCGGTCGCGGCGGGTGACGCGCATGGCGGCGATGTCGTGCACCGGTAGGCCGTACCGGCGGCGCAGCCGGAAAGCGAAGGCCCAGTTGCCGATTCGCGCGTGCACCGGCAGCGCGCCGGGCACGGCGCGGCGGCGACCCACCACCATGTCGACGTCGGGGCCGAATTCGGCCACCAGCCGGGGTAGTTCGCCGGGGTCGAGGGAGCCGTCGCCGTCGAGGACGGCGACCAGTTCGGTGCGGGCGGCATCGACGCCGGCGTGGACGGCGCTGCCGTATCCGGGCATCGATTCGGTCACCACGGTCGCGCCCGCCGCGCGGGCCACCGCCGCGGTGTCATCGGTGGAGCCGTTGTCCACCACGATCACCCGGTACCCGATGGGAATTGCCGACAGTACGCCGGGCAGGGCTTCCGCCTCGTCCCGGCAGGGGATCACCACCGTGACCCCGGGCTCGGAGTCCAACTCGGTCATGGCCTCGACGGTAAGCCCAATCGGGGCGTTCGACCCACGGGACACGCATGACGAAAGTATGACGGGAGCAGCAAGAATGGCGATCCGGACAGTTCCGGCGGGTTTCGGGGCCTATGGTTTCCGGCATGGCGAACGCTTCCGCGACGAGGGTCGCGCGCTACGTCTCCACTCGCGTCGACGGCTACGGCGCACTCGCGGCCTTCGTTCTCGTCCTGGCCGCCTTCCTGATTCCGCGAATCGAGGGCAAACCCTGGCGGGACACGTTGTACGCCGGGGCCGCACCGCTCTTCGGCGGCTGGCTCCCGCATCTGGGCTGGGGCACTGTCCCGGCGGTAGCCATCGCGGCGGCGGTGGTGCGGTTCGGCCCGGACCTGGCGCGGCGGCTGTCGTTCGGGCGGCTGCTGCTGGTCACCTGGGCGACGGCGGCGGCGTGGGCGTTCGCGCTGGCCATGGTCGACGGCTGGCAGCGGGGCTTCGCGGGGCGGCTCACCACCCGCGACGAATACCTGCACGAGGTCGGCGGGGTGCGCGACATCGGGGCCATGGTGCGCGGATTCTCCGGCCGCATCCTGGATTTCCAGCCCGACTCGTGGACCACGCACGTGTCCGGGCATCCGCCGGGGGCGCTGCTGGTGTTCGTGCTGCTGGACCGGATCGGGCTGGGCGGCGGGGCGTGGGCGGGCCTGGTGTGCCTGGTGGTGGGGACGAGCACGGCGGCCGCGGTGCCGTTCACCTTGCGGGCCTTGGGCGCCGAGTATCGGGCGCGCGCGGCGACGCCGTTTCTGGCCCTGATGCCCGCGGCGATCTGGATCGCGGTCTCCGCCGACGGCTTGTTCGCGGGCGTGGCGGCATGGGCGGTGGCGCTGCTGGCGCTCGCCACCCGGCTCGAGCGGGGCTGGATCGCGGCCGCGCTGGGGTCGGGCGCGCTGTTCGGGTTCACCGTCTTCCTGAGTTACGGCCTTGTGCTGATGGCGATTCCGGCCGCGGCGGTACTGCTGGCGCGGTCGCCGCGGCCCACGCTGCCGGCGCTCGCGGGAGCGCTAGCTGTGGTGGCGGCCTTCGCGGCCGCCGGGTTCTGGTGGTTCACCGGCTATCACCTGGTGGTGCAGCGGTACTACCAGGGCATCGCGCACGAGCGACCGTACGGGTACTGGGTGTGGGGCAATCTGGCCGCGACGGTGTGCGCGGTGGGTCTGGCCACCGCCGCGGCCGGCTCCCGGGTCCTGGTCGAGCTGGAGATCCAGGCGGTACGCCCGCTACGGGAATGGTTGTCGCGCTGGCGTACTCAGGTCGATCCCGCCGCGCTGATGGCGGGAGCCGGGCTCACCGCGATCCTGATCGCCGACATCAGCGGGTTGAGCAAGGCCGAGACCGAACGGATCTGGCTGCCGTTCGACGTGTGGGCGCTGGCGGCGACCGCACTGCTCCCCCGCCACAGTGCACGGTTCTGGCTCGTGGTGCAGGCGGCGGGGGCGCTGATCGTCAATCATCTGATCCTGACGAACTGGTGACCGCAACACGCGGATTCACCGCCAGGTGGGCGCTCCCTCCCCGCAGGCGGCACGCAACGGCGCGGACGAGAATTCGGCCAGGCCCGCGGTCGGGGTGACGGCGGCGGTGAAACCCAGTGCGCGCCGGGCCCGTTCGGGTCCGGCCACGATGTGGCGGACGTCGCCGGAGCGGTATTCGCCGGTCACCACCGGCTGTTTGCCCCCGCACGCGGCGGCCAGGGTGGCCGCCACGTCGCCGATCGTGATGGGAATGCCCGAGGCGATATTGAGCGGGGCGAACGCCGCCAGCGGCTGTTCGAGGGCGGCCACATTGGCGGCGGCGATATCGCGGACGTGCACGAAATCGCGGGCCTGGGTGCCGTCCTCGAAGACGCGCGGGGCCTCGCCCGCCTCGAGCGCCGACCGGAAGATGGCGGCGACACCGGAATACGGCGTGTCCCTGGGCATGTCGGGGCCGTAGACATTGTGGTAGCGCAGCGCGGTGACGGTGCCGCCGGTGGCCGCGGCCCAGGCGGTCGCGTAATGCTCCTGCGCGACCTTGGAGGCGGCGTAGAGGCTGCGCGGCCGCAGCGGGGCGTCCTCGTCGATCGGCGCCCAGGACAGTGGGCGGCCGTCGGGGCCGCGGTGGTCGAAGCGCCCGGCGTCGAGGTCGGCGCGGGTGCGCGGGGCCGGGTCGACCGGGTCGCCCGCGGAGTCGACGTAGCGACCCTCGCCGTAGACCACCATGGACGAGGCCAGCACCAGATGGCGGCAGCGGGCCCGGTCCATGGCGGCGAGCAGGACCGCGGTGCCGAGGTCGTTGTGGCTGGCGAAGGCGGGCGCGTCCTGCGCGCTCACCCCCGCGCCGACCACGGCCGCCTGGTGGCAGACCGCGTCGACGCCGGTCAGCAGCTCGGCCAGGGCATCCGGGTCACGGACGTCGGCCGGGACGATGCCGGGCGGCGGGACGGCGTCGCGGCCGTGGGCGGCGGCGAGCATGAGGTCGACCGCGACGACCTCATGTCCGGCGGCGAGCGCCGCGCGGTGGATGTGCGAGCCGATGAACCCGGCTGCGCCGGTCAGGAGTACACGCATGCGGCGATTCTGGCCGCAGTGCCGCCGGAATGCGCCCGGACCGGCCGAGGTCGCCGGGTTCGTCACGATTTGGTCAGATCGCGGCGGGCCGGCCCGCGGGGGTCTTGCCTCGCGTCGCCGACCGGCGCACAATTCATCACGTAGTGAATTCAACACTCGATGAATTGAGGGTGACCGTGACGGCACCAGCGACAACCACCGACGCCATCGCCATCGAGCACCTGGAAGTGCGCCGCGGCGGGCATCAGGTGCTGCAGAACATCTCCCTGACCGTCCCGAAGGGCAGCATCACCGGGCTCCTGGGCCCGTCGGGGTGCGGCAAGACGACACTCATGCGCAGCATCGTCGGCACGCAGATCATCGAATCCGGCACCGTGCGGGTGCTCGGCGACGACGCCGGATCACGCGCGCTGCGGCGGCGGGTCGGGTACGTGACCCAGGCGCCCAGCATCTACGACGACCTCACCGTCGCCGACAATGTGGCGTACTTCGGCGCGCTGTACGGCGCCTCGCGGGCCGAGGTCGCGACCGCCCTGGCCGCGGTCGGCTTGAGCAGTCACTCCGGCCATCGCGGCAGCGAGCTGTCGGGCGGGCAGCGCACCCGGGTGTCCCTGGCGTGCGCGCTGGTGGCCGATCCGGAGCTGCTGGTGCTCGACGAGCCGACCGTCGGCCTGGATCCGGTGCTGCGCGCGGATCTGTGGGAGCAGTTCGACGCGCTCGCCAAGCAGGGCCGGACCCTGCTGGTGTCCAGTCACGTCATGGACGAGGCCGAGCACTGCGACCGGCTGCTGCTCATGCGTGAGGGCCGGCTGCTGGCCCAGCTCACCCCCGCCGAATTGCGTTCCGACACCGGCGAATCCAGTCTGGAGAACGCCTTCCTCAAGCTGATCCGGATGGGAGAAGAGCTGTGACCGCGACCCTTTCGCGCCCCGCGGGCCCGCGCCCGCTGGGCTGCTACACCGCCACCACGGTGCGCATTCTGCGACAGTTGCGCGCCGATCACCGCACGGTCGCCATGATCGTGCTGGTGCCCGCGCTGCTCATGACGCTGCTGTACTTCGTGTACAAGAACTATCCGATGATGCCCGGCGCGCCCCGGCTGTTCGACCGGATCGGCATCACCATGCTCGGCATCCTGCCGTTCGTGGTCATGTTCCTGATCACCGCCATCGCCATGCAGCGCGAACGGGTCTCGGGCACCCTCGAACGGCTGATGACCACCCCGCTGTCCAAGCTGGATCTGCTGGCCGGGTACGGCACCGCGTTCTCCATCGCGGCGGCCGCGCAGGCCGGGGTGGCGTGCCTGGTGGCGTTCTGGCTGCTGGGTCTGAACGCGGCGGGCAGTCCCGCCCTGGTGGTGCTGATCGCGGTCATCGACGCGGTGCTCGGCGTCGCTCTGGGCCTGCTGGCGAGCGCGTTCGCCCGCACCGAGTTCCAGGCCGTGCAGTTCATGCCGGTGATCGTGCTGCCGCAGTTCTTCCTGTGCGGGCTGCTGGTGCCGCGCGGTCAGCTGCCGAGCTGGCTGGAGGCGATCAGCAATGTGCTGCCGCTCAGCTACGCCGTCGACGCGCTCGAGCAGGTGTCGACGCATACCGGGGCGACGGGCCAGATGTGGCGCGACATTCTGATCGTGGCCGTGTTCGCCGCGGTGGCACTGGTTCTGGCGGCCGCGACCCTACGTCGGCGGACCGCGTGACGGGTAGCTCCGGCACGCGCAGCGGCCGCCGTCCCGGCAACTCCGGCACCCGGGAGGCGATTCTCGACGCCGCCCGGGTGCGGTTCGCCGAGGTCGGCTTCGACAAGGCCTCCATCCGGTCGATCGCGACCGCCGCCGCCGTGGATCCGGCGCTGGTGCACCACTACTTCGGCACCAAGCACCAATTGTTCGCGGCGGCACTGCAATTGCCGATCGACCCGCAGGAGATCCTGGCCGGATTCGCCCTGGTCCCCGTGGAGCAGCTGGGCGAGCACATGATCCGCACGGTGGTCGGCATCTGGGACTCCCCCATCGGCATGCCCGCCGTCGCCGCCTTCCGCAGCATGCTCGCCAGCGACGATCCCACGCTGGCGCGCACCTTCCTGCTGGAGGTGGTGCTGAAAGAGATTCGCCCGCGCGTGGATTCGCCGCCCGGTACCGGCGCGCAACGCGCGGTCCTGGCGGCCTCGCAGCTGGCGGGGCTGCTGGTGACCCGCAAGATCCTGCGGCTGGAACCGATCGCCTCGATGCCGATCGAGCAGCTGGCCGGCGCCATCGGTCCCACGCTGCAGCGCTACTTCACCGGGGACCTCGACGGGCTCACCGCGGGCTGAGCGAACTCGGCCCGCGGCCGGGATCAGTCCTGGCCCAGGAACAAGGTGTGCTCGTCGTCGGAGACATCGCGGGCCTCGTCCACGAGCAGGACCGGGATGCCGTTGTCGACCGGGTAGGCGCGGCGCAGGCGCGGGTTGTAGAGCACGGTGTCACCGGTGGCGGTGTGGACCAGCTGCAGGGGGCCCTTGTCCTGCGGGCAGGCCAGCAGGGTCAGCAGGGTGGGGTCCAGGATTTCCTCCGACATGTCCGACAACCTACCGGTCGGGCGTCGCGGCGACGGAATCGGCGGGGCGGCGGAAGCTGATGTGGCGGTGGCCGAAGAAGCTGGCCACCGCGACCAGGCCCATGACCACGACCGCGGCCGGTTCGGCCGGGGCGTGCAGCAGCGAGACGGCCGCCTGCAGCAGCACCATGTTCAGCACCATGCCGACCGCGTTCACGCCGACGAAGGCCACGAAGTCGCGCAGCACGTGGCCGCGCACCCGGAACACCAGGGTGCGGTGCAGGGCGAAGGCGATCACCATGCCGACCGCGTAGGCCAGCGCCACCGACAGGGCCGCGGCCACATCCTTGGACACCGCGTCGCCGAGGACGGTCAGCCAGACGATGGTGAGCACCATGCCCATCAGCGTGTTGAACCCGCCGACCAGCGCGAAGGCCACCTCCTGGCGGCGAACCAGGCGCAGCAGCGGACCGGCCGGCGCGTTCTCGCCGTGCCCGGGCGCGCTCGCATCGGCGCCGGGCGAGTGGCCGCCGGTTACCGCCGTGTCGTCGGTCGGCCGGCGCCGCGCGTCGGTCACTTCGGCGAACCCACCAGTTCGCGATCCTGCTCGTCGTCGAGCTGTTCGGCGGCGGGCGCCTCCACGCCACGGCGGCGGGAACGGACGTAGAGCCACTGCAGCAGGCCCAGGCCGACGAGTCCGGCTCCGGCGCTGGCGATTCCGATCTTCCAGCCCGGCGGCCGCCAGCTCAGTTCCAGTTCGGCGTTCTCGGTGCCGGCCGGAATGTCCACGGCGACGAAGACTTTCGACACGGTGTGGAACGGGATGGTCTTGCCGTCGAGGGTGACCCGGTAGCCGGGCCAGCCCAGGCGGGCGAAGGTGACGCGACCGCCGGTCTCCGAGGACACGCGCACCCGGCTGGTGGTGTCGGTGTCCTCGATCGAGGTGGCGGTGACATCGTGGGCGTCGCCGACGCGGCCGTTGACCGTGGAGATCGGGCCGTTGTCGCGTTCGAGCACCCAGATGTACTTCTCGTGGCCGGGGACGTCCACGAAATGCCAGCCCTCGGGGGCGGGCTGGTCACCGGCGTCGGGGAGCATGGCCTTCTGCAGCACCACCCGGTCGATGAGCATGAGGTCGGCCAGGATTCGGCCGGTGGTCGGCTCGGGGCTGAACAGGCGGTGGTAAGCCTCGGGGCAGACGCTGGAATCCCACTTCATGCACAGCATCTCGCCGAAGTAGAAGTGCCCGTTGGGGGTGTAGCCGTTGACGTAGTCCTGTTCCAGGTCCTTGGCGTAGTTGCCCCACACCAGCGACCCGTACGCCCCCTCGAGGCTCTTGTCGGCGGGCTGCAGCCTGCCGCGATCGGAGAGCTGAATGGTGGTGCCGCCGGAGAACTTCGGGAACGCGGCCATGGCCTCGGTGCGATTCGCGGGCAGGTTCCACGACATCGGGGTGGGCTGCACCCACCACACCTGGAACCACGCGATCGGCACCATGGCCGCGATCACCAGCGCGGTGGCCCCGGACGCGCCGCGGGCGCGGCCCAGCCACACCACGCCGAATCCGAGCGCGATCACCACGGCGGCCGAGCCCAGATGCCACAGCACCCGGTGCGGGTCGGCGGAGAAGGTGCGCACCCACAGCGCCAGCACCAGCACCAGCGCCGCGATGATCCGGTTGCTGCGGTCCTTCAGCGTGGCGAAGCGGCCCAGCAGCACGCACACCAGCACCAGCAGCCCGAGCGCCAGCATGGGCAGCACGCGGGCGGGCCAGCGCAGCGGGCCGACGGTGCCGGGCCCGGCCGTCCACATCAGCGCCATCAAGGCGAACAGGGCGATGGCGACGAACTGCTTCCAGTGCTTCTGCGCCGCCTTCCAGTCCACGAAGGCCAGCGCCGGGATCAGGAACCAGGCGATGTAGGTCATGGGCAGCGGCTGCACATAACCCCACCACGAATTGAACGCGGGCATGGTGGTGGGCAGGCTCGCGTTCAGCGACTCCGACCACGGCACGGTCAGGAACTGGTCGTTATTGATCTGCGAATTGCCGCGCCAGCTCACCTGCGCCGACAGCATCGACGGCAGGAAGGTCAGCAGGCCCGCCGCGCCCGCGCAGCCCGCGGCGGCGGCCAGGCGCAGCAGCGGCCCGAACGCGGCGCGCCACTGCGGCCAGGTGCGCGGTCCCCGGCACACCAGGAAGCCGACGGCCACCGCGAGGAGCATGAGCACGGCCTCGACCGCGGGGAACACGTACTGCACCGAGATGGCCAGGTACAGGTAGACGAAGACCGGGATCGGACCGCCCTCGCCGCGCAGGTAGCGCTCCGAGGAGGCCCAGGCGTGGATCATCCACGCGGTGCCCGCCATGGCGGTGAACCAGCTGGCCTCGTCGAAGAACAGGAAGAAGCCGGTGAACGGCATGGCCACGCCGGCGACCGCGGCCCACTGCGGGCGCGCGCCGTACGCCAGGCAGACGCGGTACACGCCGAGCCCGGTGATAATCGCGTAGATCGCCTTCACGATGGTGGCGTAGAGGGCCAGGTTCGGCACCGAGGGCGCGATCAGGTCGATCAGCAGCTGCGGCGGGTTGAACAGTCCCGCTTCCTCATTGGTGTAGTTGCCGGTCATCCACTGCTGGGGCTGCAGCAGCGGGAAGTGGCCGTCGCGGAAGGCGCGGCCGAAGAACACCCACAGTCCGGTGTACTGGGATTCGGTGTCGTCGGTGAAGAAGTGGCGGGGGTTGGCCAGCACCACGGCCAGGTAACCGAGGATCACGCCGAGGACGGTCACCCCGCCCCAGCGATACACCTCACGCCGGGTCGCGCGGCGCGCCGCGTCGCCGTCGTCCGGCCCGGATTCGGCGGCCCCGACCGCCTGGGAAACTGAGCTGTCCACCACGAGTTCCAGACCCTACAGGGCGGTGCTGTCGATGGCACTTACGCCGGTGCCCCGACAGCGCCTCGAGCGGGCGGGCGTCCATGCCGCTTACGCCGATCCGTCGCGTCCGGCAGGGATGGGGAATGATGGGCGGATGTCGACACTTCGCGCCGAATGCCGCGCCGAGCAGCGTGTTAGAGTTCACGACGGCTCGGGCTCCGGTTTCCGGTGTGGAGTTCCGGCGCACTCCGTCATCGAAAGTACATTCAGCTGATGCCGATTCCGTCCGCCCGCACCTACGCGAGCGACCCCAGCGTGACCTCCGGCGAGCGCCCGGCGCGGGTGCACGCGGTCTCCGTCGTGGTGCCCGTGTACCGCGGTGAGGACACCATCGCCTCGCTGGTCAGTGAACTGGACAAGCTCGGCGAGCCGGTGACCACGCCGCGCGGCGCGAGCTTCCGGGTCGAGGAGATCGTGCTGGTGCACGATCACGGCCCCGACCGCTCCGATGTGGTGCTGCGCGAGCTCGCCGATACCTACCCGCAGGTGCGGGTGGTGTGGCTGAGCCGTAACTACGGTCAGGACGCCGCCACCATCGCGGGCATGGCCGCCGCCCAGGGCGACTGGACGGTCACCATGGACGAGGACGGTCAGCACGATCCGGCGTTCATCGCCGACTTCCTCGACGCCGCCCTCACCGAGCGCGCCGATCTGGTCTACTCCAAGCCGGTCAACACCCGCCCGCACGGCTTCCTGCGCAACATCACCTCGCGCGGGGCGAAGCTGGTGCTGGCGACCCTGTTCGCCTTCCCCGACTCGACCCGCTTCGAGAGCTACCGGCTGATCCGCGGCGACATCGCGCGGCAGCTGGCCCGGGTGGCCTCCAACGGCGTGTACCTGGACGTGGCGCTCACCTGGGTGGTGGGCGAGGTGGCGCAGGTGCCGGTGCAGCTGCGCGCCGAGGGCCGCGACGAGTCCGGATACAACTACCGCCGCCTGTTCTCGCTGTTCTGGAAGATGGTGCTGTGCAGCGGCACTCGCGGCCTGCGCCTGGTCAGCATGCTGGGCGTGACGCTCGCGCTGGGCGGGCTCGGCATGGCGGGCTGGGTGGTCTACCACGCGCTCACCAACAGCGGCCGGGACCCGGAAGGCTGGGCGTCGCTGATGACGGTGCTGCTGCTGTGCTCGGGCGCGGTGCTGTTCTCGCTGGGCCTGATCGCCGAATACCTCGGGGTGGCACTGCATGTGCTGGTCGGTAAGCCCCTGTATCTGACAGTGGATTCGCCGACACCGCGCCCGGAGCAGGGCGTGGGCGCCGGAATCCGCCACACCGCAACTCGTTTCGACGGTATCGAGGGGGATCCCCGCGCGTGAGCAGTGACCGCATCATCTTCAGCCGCCCGTTCCGCGCCGCGCGCGAGCTGCCGAATGTGGAAGCCGTGCTGACGTCGGATCACAGCCACGGCGACGGTCCGTTCACCGCCGCGGCGACCGCGAAGCTGCGCGACATCACCGGCGCGCCGCACGCGCTGCTGACCACCTCGTGCACGCACGCGCTCGAAATGGCCGGGCTGCTGCTGGAACTCGGGCCCGAGGACGAGGTGATCGTCCCGAGCTTCGCATTCACCTCGACCGCCACCTCGATGGCGTTGCGCGGCTCCACCGTGGTGTTCGCCGACATCGATCTCGCGACCGGCAGCCTGGACCCGGAGTCGGTGGCGGCGGCGGTCACCCCGCGCACCAAGGCCGTGGTGGTCATCCACTACGGCGGTGTGGCCGCGGATATGGAAGGGCTGCAACGGCTGGCGGACGCGCACGGTTTCGCCATCATCGAGGACAACGCGCACGGTCTGGGCGGCTCCTACCGCGGCCGTCCGCTGGGCAGCATCGGCACGGTGGGCGCGCTGTCGTTCCACGACACCAAGAACGTGCACTGCGGTGAGGGCGGCGCGGTGCTGCTCACCGACGAGATCCTCATGGCGCGTGCGGAGATCATTCGCGAGAAGGGCACCGACCGGGCTCGGTTCCTGCGCGGCGCGGTGGACAAGTACTCGTGGCAGGACATCGGATCCTCGTATCTGCCCAGCGAATTGAACGCGGCGGTGCTGGACGCGCAGCTGGCGGAGTTCGACGCTATCCAGCGCAACCGGCACCGGGTGTGGGACCACTACGCGGCGACGCTGCCGGAGTGGGCCGCCCGCAACGACATTCGGTTGATGTCGGTGCCGTCGGACCGGGAGCACACGGCGCACCTGTACTACCTGCGGGTCCCGACCGAGGAGCGCCGGGACGCGCTCATCGCGCATCTGTCGGGTCTGGGCATCGTGGCCCCGTTCCACTACGTGCCCCTGGACTCCTCCCCCGCCGGTTTGAAGCTGGGCCGCACACCGAACCCGTGTGTGCGCAGCGCCGAGTTCTCCGCCACCCTGGTCCGGCTGCCGCTGTGGCCGGGCTTGACCGAGGCTCAGCTGACCCGGGTCGTCGAGGGCGTCACGAGCTTCGCCGTCTAGCCCTCGGGGCGAGCGGAACACATATCTGGTACCGCAAGTCACGGTCCTAACCTGGGCATATGACCAACTGTGAGCTGAAAATTTACTGAGAGAATTTCTCTCGAAATCACTCACCGGGGGTGTGGAGCAGATACCTTTCACATCCAGTCGGCGCGTCTGGCCGACCGGATTGAGAGGTAGACACACATGGGCAAGATGCGAGCTGGTTACGGTGTGGGCGCTTTCGGCGCCATGGCCGCCGTCGCGGTGCTGGCGGCACCCAACGCCAACGCGCTCATCAACAATGTGATCGTCGCGAGCCAGAACCCGGTGGTCGGGTGCTCGTACCTGGTCACTGCGAACACCACGATCGGCGGCAGCCTGTTCACCGTCACCTTCCTCGACAACGGCGTCGAGTTCGGCAAGTCCAGCGTCGTCCTGGCCGCGAACCAGGCCACCATCAACTGGACCCCGAAGACCGCGGGCAAGCACACGATCACCGCCAAGCAGGAGCTGATCAGCAGCCAGTCGACCGACGTCAACGTCTCCGAGCAGAGCATCGTGTCGAAGCTGCTCGGCACCGGCAGCGCCTCCTGCACCTCGCAGAGCAGCCTGAGCGCGCAGTAACCCGCCCCATCGGCTGAACGCCCCCGGAGGCTCCGCCCTCCGGGGGCGTTCACCGTTTCGGGGTCACCCCCGCAGGCGGGTGCGCACCTCGGCGGCCAGGCCGGCGGCGGAGTCGCGCGGGGCCTCGATCATGGGGTGATCGGAGTGGTGGTGGCACGACGGTAGGCGAGAACAGTGGGTCGGCGGGCGACCGGATCGCCGAACACTGCGACACCGCCCTAGTCGAGCGGGCGCTGACTCCGCTCACCCGTGAGGATCGTCGAATCTCGTTACGGTGCGCGGACTTTCAGGACGACGTCCAGCACGGTGACCACGAAGGGCCGGACACACGGAAAAGCGCCCCGGTACAGGAGCCGGGGCGCTTTCCGGACATCGGTCAGGCGAACAGGCGCGCCGCCAGTTCCGGAGTGAGCACCTCGTAGGCGTCGGCGGTGCGGTTGTACCACCAGGTCCGGTCGTCGGGCTCGGCCCGGCCCGCGGCCTGCACCGCGCGGGTGGAGGGGCGGAAGGTGGAGCTGCGGGGGATGTCGTCGACGACGTAGACGATGTCGGGGCGCTGTTCGGGAGCCAGGGCCCGGACCGCCTCGGTGACGTCCTTGGGGGCCAGGGTGAAGCCCTTGCGGACGCTCACCGCTGCCACGGCCAGCACCCGGTCGCGTGCCGGGATGGCGAAGGCCACCTCCATGTCGACCGCGGTGATGTCGTTGAGGACGTCCACGATCGGCTGGGTGTAGACCGGACCGCGCGGGGTGGGGATCACCGTGTCGCGGCGGTCCATCAGCCAGTAGTCGCCGTCGCTGTCGCGGCGGAAGAGGTTCTCGGTCGGCATCCAGGCGTCGCCAGGGGTGAACACCCCGCGCAGGCCGCCCGCGGACAGGTCGACGGCGTCGGTCACCGTGCCGATCAGCAGGCCCACCTCGTTGTCGGCGCAGCGCCGGGCGAAACCGCTGTCCTCGGTCAGGATCTCGTCGGTCAGCGGGTCGTAGGCGATGAGCTCCACCTTCGCGGTGCCCGGCACCGGCCGGCCCTTGGAACCGATCTTCGCCCCGGCCACGTTGGCCAGCACCACGTCGCCCTCGATGGAGGCGTAGAACTCGACCACCTTGGCGGGGGTGAAGCGCTCCTCGGTGCGCCGCCACAGGCCCGCGGGCATGCCCGAGCCGATGAACAGGCGGATCGGGTGCGGGTGCCCGGCGACGAAGGTGTCGGTGTCGAGGATGTCGCGCAGCATGGTCCAGGTGTAGGTGACCACGGTGACCCCGTAGTGGTGCACCTCCTCCGCGAACCGGGCGGGCTCGAGCGAACGGGCCAGCGCGATGCGGCTGCCGCCGGCGACCGCGCCGCCCAGACTCACCAGCAATCCGGACGAATGGTGCAGCGGCGCAAGGCAGTACACGGTGTCGTGCCGGCCCAGGTCGGCGGCCGAGGCGGTGCCGAAGGCCGACAGCGCCCAGCGGTGGTTGGTCACGT
The DNA here is from genome assembly GCF_042874235.1 of Nocardia sp. NPDC004151. Taxonomy (NCBI): domain Bacteria; kingdom Bacillati; phylum Actinomycetota; class Actinomycetes; order Mycobacteriales; family Nocardiaceae; genus Nocardia; species Nocardia sp. NPDC004151. The sequence continues at coordinate 28,515 of NZ_JBIAMR010000027.1, forward strand.
ACTTGACGTCGAACTTGTCGCCGGTGCCGGTGACCAGGATGAAGGCCAGCTCCCGGGCCAGGCCCGGATTCGGGCGGTACCAGGCGGGCAGCTCCACCGTGTCGGGGTCGATCTGTTCCATGTCGACCACGTCGGCGCCGAGCGGGACGTCCAGGTCGCGGGTGTCGCCGCCGCCCAGCACCAGCACCCGGTGCCCGGTGGCCGCGGCGCTGGCCAGGTTCTCCGGGTCGGCGATGAGCAGCTTGGTTCCGGTCAGCTCGGCGATCTTGGACAGTTCACTGCCCGGCGCGAGCAGCACCGCCACCGCGCCCAGGCGCGAGAGGGCGGCAATGGCGGCCAGGGCGCTGGGCCGGGTCTCCATGACCACGCCGACCCGGGTCGCGGGGCGCACGCCGACCGAGATCAGTCCGCGCACCACATTGTCGATGCGCTGGTTGACCGCCTCCTGGGTGTGCACGCGGTCGTCGAACAGGAACAGGTCCCGGCCGGGCGCGCGGCGGGCCTGCTCGGCGAGCAGGCGGCCCAGCGAGATCCGGGTGTGCGGCTGGATCATGCCCAGCCGGGTCAGCCGGGGCAGCGCGCGGGCGGCCTCGCTGGTGAGCTCGATGGTGCCGCGCAGGGTCTGCCCGGCCACGCCCTCGATGGTCTTGCCGACGCTGGTCCCGGCCTCGGCCAGGGTGCCCAGGGCGTGCACCACCCGGGTCAGCCCGGTGCGCGGGCCGCCGCGGACCACCTCGGTGCTCATCCGCTCGACCTGCTCGGGCAGGTCGCCGCGCCCGCTGACGTGGTTGACCCAGTCGCGGACCACGGGCCAGGTCTGTTTGGTGGCGGTGGATCCCGACACCAGTCCGAAATGCCCTGCCACAATGCTGGTCTCGTACACCTCGGCGTTCGGGGCGGCGCGCACGATGCCGCGCACGGCGGCGGGCTGGCCGATGTCGTCGACCTCGCCGACGAAGGCCAGGATCGGGCACTTGATCTCGGCCAGCGAGATGAGCTGGTCGCGGATCACGAAGCCGCCCAGCATCATTCGATTGTGCTTGACGAACTGCTGCAGCAGGTCGGTGAGCGCCGGGCCCGGGTAGCCGAGCCAGCCGTCGACTTCGAGGAAGCGGCGTTGACGCTCCTTGGGCAGCAGCGCCTCGCGGTTGTGCAGCTGGCGCAGGAAGTCCAGCCGGGAACGCACCGTCTTGACCGGGTCCAGGGCCTGGAAGCCCAGGCGCACCATGGAATCGGTGATGGGCAGCCGGTTCAGCACGTGGTCGGTGAGGAAGTCCGCGGCGTCGGCGGCCAGGCCGTGCGGCAGGCCGAACGGCATTCCGGCCACGGCGTCGACCGGGCTGCCGAAGGTCACGATGGACTCGATGCCCTTGCCGTAGCGGTAGGCCGCGGTCTGATACGCGAACATGCCGCCCTGCGAGTAGCCCATGAGATGGACGGCGCGCCCGGTGATCTCCGTGACGGTGTCGATCGCGCTCGAGACCGCCAGCACGTGGTCGGCGAGGTCGCGGTCCCAGCCGCCCTCCTCGGTGGCGGGCGAGCCGAAATCGACCACCCAGCAATCGATTCCGCCCTGGTGCAGAATGCCGACCGCCCCATCGGCGGCATTCACGTCCCAGATCTCGGCGGTCACCATGATGGGCGGCACCAGCACCACCACGGGGCGCTCGGCCCCGGCGTCATCGGGGAAGTAGTGCCGCAGGCGGTACATCCGCTTCCGCTCCACCACTTCGTACGGTGACGATTCGATCTCGTGAACCAGCCCCCCGAACCGGATCACCTCCAGCCCGTTCTGCGCGGTCGCGACCAGTCGCTCGATCGGACCCACGACGGACCTCGTATTGAATTTCACGGCTTCTCTCCCAGACATTTCCTGGCCTTGACCAGCGTCACCCGCCCCGACGCGTCCCGATGAGCTTGCCATACCCCCAGCCTACTGCGCTGGCGCTGTGACCAGCACCATGCGAGCTATTCGTGGCTAACCAAACCGGGCGTTCGGGGTTTACGGGATACAGCAACATTCCAGGCATCATGTTTTGCCTTTTCGGTCCGCCGCACCGGACAGAGCTCTACCATCGGTATCGCTGGAACGCAGTGTCGCGCTTGTCAATTCACTCACTTGTCTAATTTCCGCAGGCCCCGTCCGGGCCTGCTGCTCTGCCGTGGACTCCACCGCCCTCTTACCGCGGTGGCCCTTCTAGGTGAGGACCGCAGCATGACCATCGAATTGCCCATCGAGCTCACTAACGGCCAACGCAAGTCCCTCAGCACCGCCGCGGCCAGCCAGCTGGCCCACACCACCAAATCCGAACCGCAGATGCAGGGCATCAGCTCCCGCTGGCTGACCCGCTCCCTGCCGTGGACCCAGGTGAAGGGTGGCGTCTACCGGGTCAACCGCCGCCTCACCCACACCGTCGGCAACGGCGAGGTGGAGTACATCATCAACGGCCCGCACGCCCGGGTCATCCCGCTCGAGCTGCAGGAGCTGCCACAGCTGCGCGGATTCGACGACGAGGAGGTGCTGGCCGCCGTGGCCGGGCGCTTCGAGCAGCGGGATCTGCCCGCCGGCACCGTGGTCGCCGAATTCGGCAACCCCATGGACCAGGTGCTGCTCATCGTGCACGGCAAGCTGTCCAAGATCGGCGCCGGCGAATACGGCGAGACCACCAAGCTCGGCATGCTCGGCGGCGGCGACTTCTTCGGCGACGAGACCCTCACCAGCGGCGACGGCATCTGGCCGGTCACCATCAAGACGGTCACCCCGACCACCATGCTGGTGCTGGCCCGCTCCACCGTGGAGCAGCTCACCGAGAACATTCCGGCACTGGCGGAACATCTTTCCGCCGTGGCCACCGCGCCCGCGCTGCCGCAGAACAAGTACGGCGAGGCCGAGATCCTCATCTCCTCCGGCCATTCCGGCGAGCCGATGCTCGAGGGCACCTACGTCGACTACGACGACCAGCCCCGCCAGTACGAGCTGAGCCTGGGCCAGTCGGTGCTGCGCGTGCACACCCGCGTCGCCGACCTGTTCAATGATCCGATGGATCAGATCGAACAGCAGTTGCGCCTGACCATCGAGGCCCTCTACGAGCGCCGCGAATACGACCTGGTCAACAATCCGGACTTCGGTCTGCTCAACAACTGTGACCTCAAGCAGCGCATCTACACCGAATCCGGTGCGCCCACCCCGGACGACATGGACGACCTGCTGTCCATGCGCCGCAGCACCAAGCTGTTCCTGGCCCACCCCAAGGCGATTGCCGCGTTCGGCCGCGAATGTTCCAAGCGCGGACTGTATCCGGACCCGGTGGAGGTCGACGGCCATCGCGTGCCGGCCTGGCGCGGGGTGCCGATCTTCCCGTGCGGCAAGATCCCGGTCTCCGACACCCAGACCACGTCCATCCTCGCCATGCGGACCGGTGAGAAGGATCAGGGCGTGATCGGCTTGCACCAGACCGGAATTCCGGACGAGTACGAGCCCAGCCTGAACGTGCGATTCAAGGGCATCGACGATCAGTCGATCATCTCCTACCTGGTCAGCTGCTACTACTCGGCCGCCGTCCTGGTCCCCGACGCGCTCGGCATTCTCGACAACGTGCTGGTCGCCCGTCAGTCCGACTGAGCGAGGTGTCCACCCATGTCGGTGCTCTCCCGCGCCGCGGCCCCGCCCGCCACCCATGAGGTGGCGGTGGCCGTCGCCGCTCTGCTGACCAATCTCGACACCACCGCACCCGAGACCCTGGTCGCCGCCGCCGAAGCCGCGGCGGCCCAGGGTGATCGATCCCTCGGCCGCGCCGATCCCGGCCTCGGCGCGCCCGAGGAGCTCTCCCCCCGACGGCTGCTCGGCCCCTCGGGCCTCGGGGCCCCGAGTCTCCGCGTGAACCTACCCACCCCCCGGGTGATCACGGAGCTCGCGGGACAGGCATCGCGTCCGCCGTCGCCTGCCGGCGGCGCGGTGCCGACGCCGCGTCCGCCGATCTCCCCGGCCCGGTCGCGGGGTCCCATCCCCCGGCCCCTGGGTTCCGGGCGGATTCCCGCGCCCCCGGCCACTCCGCCCGCCGCACCGGTCATCCCGGTCTCCGGTGCGGTTCCGAGTTCTGTTGACCCCCGCCAGTTCTCGCACGGACCGACCGGCATCGGGACGGCCTCCACCCATCGGGGCCGACCGCGCGGGTCGATGATTCCCACGCTCTACTGTCCGCCGCCGGTGCGGGACAACCCCGCGCTCGCGGAGGCGGTGAACGTCGGAATCATCGCGTGGGCCGAGGAGATCGGACTCTACGAGGGCCGGCTCGACGATCTACGCAAGGCCGACTTCGGCCGGTTGATCATGCTCGCGCATCCGGACTGCGACGATGCGGACCGACTGCTGGCGGTCGCCAAATGCGCGGTCTCGGAGTGGTCGGTCGACGACTACTACTGCGAGGAGGACGCCGGCGACATCGCGCCGGACGGCACCAAGTCCAGCGCGGAGGCCGAGCTGGGTCCCCGGCTCGAATTGGCCGCCGCCGCCATGGATCCGGTGCACCTGCCACCCCGCTACCAGGTCAAGGTGGAGGAGGCGATGCGCGCCGATCCCATCCTGCGCGCTTTCCGCACCTCCTTCGAGCACCTGTCGCGGTTCGCCACCCCGGCCCAGGTGGCCCGGTTGCGCACCGAGATCGCGGGCTGGTTCATCGCGCTCGGCGCCGAGGCGGGCTGGCGGGCGGCCGGGCGGACGCCGCCGGTGTGGGAATACCTGCTGAACCGGCAACCGCACAGCTTCCTGCCCTGTATGGCCCCGCTGGACGCGGTCGGCGGGTACGAGTTACCGGCCGCGGAGTACGCCGATCCGCGGGTGCGGCGGGTGGTCACCACCGCCGCACTGGCCAGCCAGATGGTCAACGATCTCTACTCGATGGCTCGCGAGGATCTCTCGGGCGGACGGGAATTCAACCTCCCGACCGTACTGGCCGCCGAGGAGAACTGTTCCCGCCGCGAGGCCGTGCAGCGCACCGCCGAGGTCCACGACGAACTGGTGCACCGCTTCGAGGCCGAGGCGGGCGCGCTCGCCGCCACCGGGTCCCCCGAACTGCGCCGCTTCCTGACCGGGTTGTGGTCCTGGATGGGCGGCAACCGCGCCTGGCACGCGGACAGTCGCCGCTACAACGATAATCCCTGAGCCGCTTCGCATTCCACGCGATCCGGTGTTCCCGTCCCGCACTCCGGTGTGTCCGTTCGCGCAGTACTTCCAGTGTCATATCACCCATTCGAGAGGATGACCTGCCATGACCGCGCTCCACCCCCAGGCCGACGCCGTGCTGAAGACCGAGTATCAGAAATCGGTCGCGTCGTACTGGAACAACAACCCCAACGACGACCGGGTCAACACCAAACTCGGCGAGGTGGACGGGCTCTATCACCACCACTACGGCATCGGCGAACCCGATCTGTCGGTCCTCGAGGGTCCGGAGGAGACCCGTCAGGAACGCCTGGTCACGGAGCTGCACCGGCTCGAGACGGCCCAGGCCGACTTACTGCTCGACCAGCTCGGCGACGTCCGCCCCGGCGACGCGCTGATGGACGGCGGATCCGGCCGCGGCGGCACCAGCTTCATGGCCAACCAGCGTTTCGGCTGCCGGATGGACGGCGTCACCATCTCCGAGTACCAGGTGGGCTTCGCCAACGACCAGGCCCGCGAGCGCGGCGTCTCGGACAAGGTCCGGTTCCACTTCAAGAACATGCTCGACACCGGGTTCGAGTCCGGCTCCAAGCGCGGCATCTGGACCAACGAGACCACCATGTACGTGGACCTGTTCGAGTTGTTCGCCGAGTTCTCCCGGCTGCTCGAGCCGGGCGGGCGCTACGTCTGCATCACCGGCTGCTCCAATGACGTGTTCGGCGCCCGGTCCTCCTCGGTGAGCTGGATCGACGCCCACTACGGCTGCAACATCCACCCGCGCAGCCAGTACTTCAAGGCGCTGGCGGCCAACAACCTGGTCCCGGTCGCGGTCAGGGACCTCACCCCGGACACCATCCCGTACTGGGAGCTGCGCACCCACTCCGAGCTCGCGACCGGAGTCGAGAAACCCTTCCTGACCTCGTACAAGGAGGGCAGCTTCCAGTACCTGATGATCGTCGCCGATAAGGTGGGCAGGTGACCGGCACCCTTGACGCATCCGGCACCACCCCGGTGGCGGCATCCGACGCCACCCCGGTGGCCGACCGTGAGACCCTGCTCGTCGAACTCGTCGACGAGCAGGGCGACGCGCGCGGATCACTGTCGGTGGCGGCGGCGCACACCGCGCCCGGACAGCTGCACCGAGCGTTCTCGGTGCTGCTGTTCGACGCCGGTGGGCGGGTGCTGTTGCAGCAGCGGGCCGCGGTGAAGACCCGCTTCCCGCTGCTGTGGACCAATACCTGCTGCGGGCATCCCGAACCCGGGCAGCCGGTGCTGGAGGCGGCGGCCAAGCGGCTGCACGAGGAGCTCGGCGTCACCGCGGAACTGTCCGAGGTGGGCGCGTTCACCTACCAGGCCACCGACCCGAACACCGGCCGCGTCGAGTTCGAGTACGACCACGTGGTGATCGGGCGGCTGGACGAGGCCGTCCCGCACCCGAATCCGGACGAGGTGGCCGATACCGCGTGGATCCGGCCGGACACCCTGGCCGAGGATGTGGCGAACGAGCCCGCCCGCTACACCCCCTGGCTGAGCGGAGTACTGAAGGTCATCGCCGCACGCGGCTGAAGGCCGGGCGCCGACCGACGTCGCCGCCCGGCGGCATCCCCGCCGCCGGGCCGCACCACCACGGTGCGATGCGACCCGAGCGGCGCCCGGTCGGTGGGTGTCAGGCCAGGGCGGGCTCGCGCTCCCCGTCGAGCAGCCAGTCGTTGGGCGCGAAGAGCTCGAAATGCACTCGGTCGGAAGGGATTCCGATGGATTCGAGCTGGGCGCGGACATGTTGCAGGAAGCCGGTGCCGCCACACAGGTAGTAGTCCGCGTCCTCGGGGAGATCGATCCGGGTCACATCGAGCAAGCCGTGGCCGTCGGCTTCGTACCAGGCGCGGAGATCGACGTCCGCCAGCTGGGTGGCCAGATCGGCGATCGTCTCGCGCAGCGGGTGCGCGGTGGTGGAGCGGTCGGCGTGCAGGATGACGGTTCGGCGGGTACGAGCTTCGGCCGCCAGGTATTCCAGGATTCCGACCATCGGAGTCACGCCGATGCCCGCGGAGATCAGCACGACCGGTGTGGTGGCCTCGGTGTCGATCGTGAGATCGCCGAAGGGCAGCGTGATCTCGAGGGCATCGCCCACCACGACGGTGTCGTGCAGCCAGGTCGAGACCTCACCGGCGGGCGTGCCCGCCTCGGCGAGCACCTTGCGCACCGTGAACGCGAGCCGGCCGTCGCCCCCGCGGTTGACCAGGCTGTACTGGCGCAGCTGACGCGCACCGTCGGGCAGCCGCGCGCCGACCGAGATGTACTGTCCCGGCGCGAATCCGGGCAGCGGGGCCGCCGGGTCGGAGGACTCGACCACGAAGGTGGTCACACCCGAGGGGTCGTCGATGCGCTGCACCACGCGGGTAGCGCGGAACACGTCGCCGGGCTCGACCCCGGCCGCGTCGTAGAGTTCGCGTTCGAAATCGATGAGGGTCCGCGCCATCAGCCAGTACACGCGATCCCAGGCCGCGGCGATCTCCGCGGTCACCACGTCCGCGCCCAGCACTTCGACGATGGCGGCGAACAGGTGCTCGTGCACGATGCGGTACTCGGGTTCGGTGACGCCGAGCGAAGCGTGCTTGTGGCCGATGCGGGCCAGCAGTTCCCGCGGATGGGGCAGATTCGGGTCCACGAGGTGGGTGGCGAAGGTGGCGATGGAGGCGGCGAGCGCCTTCTGCTGCGCTCCGTCGTGCTGATTGCCGCGATTGAAGCGGTCGCGCAGCAGTTCTGGATGGGCGGCGAACATCTTGGTGTAGAACAGCGCGGTGATCCGGTCGATGTGCGCGGCCACCAGCGGCAGGGTCGCGCGAATCACCTCGGCATGCTCGGGTTCCAGGTCGACGGCGTTGTGCAGTGTGGAATCCGGCGCGAGCCTCATGAGGTCTCCTAGGTATCGATGAGTGCGACTGCCGGGAATACCGGCATATGCAGCAACTCCACGGTGCGCTGATCCACCAGATCGGACAGCAGGTACCGATCGAGCTCGGCATAGAATGCGTTCTGCGCGGCCCGGAGGACACCCCGCAATCGGCAGGCATTCGCGAGCGGGCACGGATTGTCGCCGACGCAGTCGATGACTTCGTCGTCGCCTTCGAGGTGACGGACAATGGTGCCTATAGTGGTGGTTCGGCCAGCCTCGGTCAGGAAGATCCCGCCGGTGCGCCCCCGCTGCGACTCGACATAACCGAGTTCAGCGAGTTTGGAGACGGCCTTGGCGACGTAGTTCTCGGAGGCGTTCACCTGTCGCGCAATGAGTTTGACGGTGACGCGTTCCTCGGCCCCACTACTGACCGCCAGCCGCATGAGCGACCGTAGGCCGAGATCGGTGAACCGGGAGAGCTGCATGAGATCCACCGTAGCTAATTCCGATTCCGAAAAGCAGATTATCTTGGTGTGCGCTTTAATACGCGAATCCGTGCGGATTATGTAACCTGCACCACACCAAAACCGCACCCCTTATAACCGATACAGCAAATCCCTGGCAGCGACCGGCACCGCTGCCAGGGATTTCGGTGAGGGAGAAGAGTTTCCCTCAGGCCGCGACCATCAGCTTCGTGCGCGTGGCCAGCCCGTAGTAGATGACCAGCGCCAACCCGCAGCCGATGAACCAGCTGTACTGGGCCGCGGTGTGCATGCCGTACACGTTCTTGGCCAGCACCGGGAACACCGCCGCGATGGCGCCGATCACAGTGGCGATCACCGCGACCGGGTTGAATCCCTTGCGGTACCAGTACTTGCCGGTCTCGGCCATGGTGAACAGCTCGTCGACCACGATGGTCTTCTTGCGCACCAGGTAGTAGTCGGCGATGAGCACGCCGAACAGCGGTCCGATGAACGCGCCCAGCACTTCCAGGGTGTAGTGGATCACGTCCGGGTTGTTGTACAGGTTCCACGGCGTGATCAGCACCGACCCGACCGCCGCGATCATGCCGCCCATCCGCCAGGAGATCTTCTGCGGGCTCACGTGCGAGAAGTCGAAGGCGGGGGAGATGAAGTTCGCGACGATATTGATGCCGACCGTGGCGATGGTGAAGGTGAGCGCGCCCAGCACGATCGCGAAGGTGGAGTCGATGCGCGAGACGGTCTCGACCGGATCGGTGATGAGCTCGCCGTACACCGGGATGGTCAGCGAAGCGGTGATCACCACGAGCAGCGAGAAGGCCAGGAAGTTGACCGGCAGCCCGAGCAGGTTGCCGCGTTTCACCGCCGCCATGGACTTGCTGTAGCGGGAGAAGTCGCCGAAGTTCAGCATGGGCCCGCAGAAGTAGGACACCACCAGCGCGATCGCGCCCAGCAGCACCGGCAGGGCGTCCCAGCCGTGGTACTTCACCGCGCCCAGCTGCAGGTCGATCGCGCCCCAGCCGGCCTTGTAGATCAGATAGCCGCACAGGAAGAACATGACGACATACACGGCGGGACCGCAGAAGTCGATGAACTTGCGGATGGACTCCATGCCCTGCCAGAACACCGCGGCCTGCACGATCCACAGCACCAGGTAGGCGCCCCAGCCGAGCAGCGACAGGCCGAGGAAGCCGTAGTCGCCGGACTTGGCGTAGGGGGCCAGGCTCGGGAAGAGCTTGACCGCCACCACGATCAGCGCGGCCGAGGCCAGGTAGGTCTGAATCCCGTACCAGGCCACCGCGATCAGGCCGCGGATGATGGCCGGGATATTGGCGCCCTTCACGCCGAAGGCGCTGCGGCACACGACCGGGTAGGGGACGCCCGCGCGCTGGCTGGGCGCGGCCACCAGGTTGCACAGGAAATATACGATCGTGATGCCGATGAGCAGGGCGACCAGCACCTGCCAACCCGCCAGGCCGAGCGCGAAAAGGCTGCCGGCGGTGACGTATCCGCCGACGCTGTGCACATCCGACATCCAGAAGGCGAAGATGTGGTACGAGCCCCAGGTCTGTTTCTTCAGGGGGGCGAGATCGTCATTGGTGAGCCTGAGGTCGTAGTCTGGAGCGGGCGGCGGCGCCGCTGATTCCGCACCCGCCGATGCGGGAGTGACGATGTCGGTCATGGGGTTGCATCCGATCCGAAAGCCGATGAGTGTGCTCAAGGTAGGAACGAGCCGTTCCCCATGGATTGCTTTTCGGTTTCCGGGTCATTGCGTGATCCGTATATCTTTTCCGACCAGCCCGTTCACACGTGCTTCACATTTCTCGGGCACAAGGTGCGGAATTCGCGATTATCCACCGCGTCGCGCCACCCCGCGGGTGAGGTGAATTCCTGGCAACATGGCGCGCATGGAGCTCATGGCGCGGATCGAGGCGGCGGCGACCCTGCTCGAACCGGTGATCCGCCGGACGCCCGTGGTCGGTTCGCGGGTGCTGGCGGAGCTGGTCGGGCACCCGGTGTGGCTGAAGTGCGAGAACCTGCAGCGCACCGGCTCGTTCAAGCCGCGCGGCGCCTACAACCGGATCGCGAATCTGTCGCCCGCCGAGCGGGAGCGCGGTGTGGTGGCGGCCAGCGCGGGCAATCACGCGCAGGGGGTGGCCTGGGCGGCGACCTCGCTGGGCCTCGACTCCACGGTGTTCATGCCGGTCGGCGCGGCCCTGCCGAAGCTGGTGGCCACCCGGGCGTACGGCGCGACCGTGTACCAGGTGGGCGACACCGTCGACCAATGCCTGTTCGCGGCAAAGGAATTCGCCGATCGCACCGGGGCGACGCTGGTCCATCCGTTCGATCATCTCGATATCGTGGCCGGGCAGGCGACGGTGGGGCTCGAAATCCTCGAGCAGCTCCCGGATGTCGGCACCGTGCTGGTTCCCACCGGTGGCGGCGGCCTGCTCGCGGGTGTCGCGGCGGCCCTGCAACGATTGCGCCCGCAGGTCCGGGTGATCGGGGTTCAGGCCGCCGAGGCCGCCGCCTGGCCGGCGTCCCTGGCCGCGGGGAAACCGATTGCCCTGGAACAGATGTCCACCATGGCCGACGGCATCGCGGTGGGCCTGCCCGGCGAGGTCCCCTTCGAACACGTCCTCGACTCCGCGCCCACCATCGTAACCGTCGACGAGGACGCCCTGTCCCGGGCCCTGCTGCTGTGCATGGAACGAGCGAAGCTGATCGTCGAGCCCGCGGGCGCGGCCGGTGTCGCCGCCCTGATGGCCTGCAGCGCAGAGGAACTCGCCCTCGACGGCCCGGTCTGCGCCATCCTCTCCGGCGGCAATATCGACCCCCTGCTGCTGACCCGCGTCATCGGCCACGGCCTCAGCGCCGCGGGCCGCTACCTGGCCGCCCGCATCACCATCTCCGACCGCCCCGGCAGCCTGTCCCGCCTCCTGTCCGAGCTGAGCCGCACCGGCGCGAGCGTCCTCGACGTCGCCCACTCTCGCACCGGCGCCTGGCTCGGCATCGACGAGGTCGAGGTCCTCCTCACCCTGGAAACCCGCGGCCCCGCCCACCGCGACGAGGTCCTCACCACCCTCGCCGACGCGGGCTACGAGGTCCGCGTCCAGGACTGAGGTAGCCGCCGAACCTCAGTGCGCCCCACCGAGTTCCAATGCCAGCACCCCCGCGATGACCAACACGATCCCCCCGATCTGCACCGCCGTGATCCGCTCGTCCAAGAACAGCGCACCGATGGTCGCCACCGCCACCACCCCCACCGCCGACCAGATCCCATACGCCACCCCGATGGCCATCCCCCGCTTCAACGCCTGCGACAGAAAGTAGAACGCAGCCCCGTACCCGATCACCACGATGACCGACGGCACCACCTTGCTGAACCCCTCGGAGATCTTCAGCGACACCGTCGCCGTCACCTCACACACGATCGCCAACGCCAGCAACAACAAGGTCATGGCCCGAACAATAGCGAGCCCTCACCCCGCTTCCGGCAACCGATGGAACTCGACACTGAGCCGCAACTCCAACGCTTCGGCAAATCGCTCGAGCATCGGAATCGTCGGCATGGTCCCCCCGGCCTCGAACCTCGCAACCGCGGGCTGCTTCAATCCCGCCCGATCCGCCAGCTCGGATTGAGTAAGCCCCAGCTCCTCCCGACGTTGCCGAACCGCGGCACCGAGCTCGAATCGAATCTTCGCAGCGTCGTAGGCGCTTCCCGCCCCCGGCCGATTCATGACCTCGGCCCGAACTTCGGCCCAATTCTTGCGTTCGCCCATGGAATTCTCCTCCTCCACGGTATGAGCCTCGGCGGCACAGCGATCCATCGCTCGCACCGCCCGCTCCACTTCGGCCGTCTCACGCATTCGGTGCTTCCGGAACACCGTCAGCAAGATGATGCGCCTGCCCGACGCGATCCAGTAGGTGATCCGGACCGCGTCGCGCGAGAGATAGAACCGCAGTTCACGTAACTTGCCACACAGCTGCCGCGTGTACGGCACTCCCAGTAATGCACCACGCTCCGTCAATAGGTCGACGTAGAAGATCACAGTTTCCTGATCGTCCTGGCCGAGCGTGTCGAACCAGTCGCAAACTTCGGACTCCAGTTCCACCTCTCCCCAATTCATAACATAGATGTTATATTCAGGCAAGTAGCGCGTCCCGAGATTTGAGCATCGGCACTGTTCGATCGACCGCAGAACCGCGTGTCCCCCCAGACCGCCGACCGATCCTGGGCCGGGCCCGCGCCGGTGCACTGGCCGGAGCGTTCGACACCGCCGCGAAGCAGAGCGCGGGCCGCGCGAAGTGCAGGATTACCTCGTTGTCGGAGGCAGGCCGCGACCCCGCACTGCTGAGCCGCTAGAGGTGCACCAGCGCGGTCATCGGGGTCACGCCCAGTGTGGTGAGCACGGCGGCCCCGTCGGCCGCCTCTGCGCCACCGGCCAGAATCCTGGTTCGCGCCGCCTGATACCGGCAGCCCGTGGCGTCGAAAGTGGCCGCGGTGGACAGCAATCGGTCCCGATCCTTGGTCAGCAGCGCCTCGGCCCGGTCGATGATGGCCGCGGCGACCGGGTTTCCGGCGGCGGTGAGGCGCGCCTGATCGAAGTCCTCTGACGCATCGCCATTTCCGGCCAGTACCGCGGCCTCGGCGTGCAGGGCGAGGTACCAGGGGAGCCAGGCGCCCGGGACGCGGGTGGTCGCCTCGGCCGGAGTGAGTTCGGTGCGTTCGAGGGCGTCTTCGGGCTGGCCGTGGTGGAGCATCAGGAGGGCGTCGAAGACGGCCTGGTAGCCGTCGGCGTCGGCGGGTGGGGTGCCGAGTTGCTGGAGGACGCCGGTCCATTCGCGTTCGGCGTCGAAGTCGTCGCGCAGGCCGTGGATCATTCGGACGCCGGCGACGGCGGCGCCGAGGGCGGAGCGGGCGGGGCGATCCTCGCGGTGCCAGGCCTCGAGGAAGCGGGCGCCGTGGGTGAGGACATCGTCGACATTGCCGGCCAGGGCGTCGGCGACCAGGAGACGGCTGGTGGCGGTGTGGCCGACCTCGGCAAGCATGGGGTGCTCGGCCAGTTGCCGTCCCCAGCGGCGGGCACCGGCGAGATCGCCTGCGCCGAGGCCGAATTCGGCGGCCTGGCCGAGCGCGTCCATCAGCTCGTGGGTGCCCACCGGGTTGTCGGGAGTGGTGGACAGCAGCCGGATTCGCTTGCGGGCAGTGGCGGCGGCGGCCCGGACGTCCCCGGCGGCGCTCTGGGCGGCGGCGAGAGCGTCCAGAGCGGCGGATTCGGCGAACAGGTCGCGGGTGGCGTGGGCCAGTTCGACGGCCTGCTCGACCTGCGACATCGCTTCGGCGGCAGTCGCTTCGGCGGTGCCCTGCGGCGCGTTGAACGGATTGGCGAAGACTGTCGCCTCAGCCGAGGCGATGGCGGACCGGGCCGCCGCCACCCGGGCGTCATCCCCGCCCGCAGCGGTGTCGGCCAGCTGCCGGGCCTCGGTGATGAGCGCCGCCGCGTCCTGCCGGGAGGGGAGCTGCACGAACTTGCCCCAGAAGCGGTAGGCATCCGAGGCCGCGGTGGCCAGGTCGATGGCCGCGGCGGCGGGATCACCGGCGCGCTGGGCGAATTCGGCGGCGGAGCGGTGCAGGCGGTACATGTCGTCGCCGTTGCCGCCGCAGCCCGCCGCGGCGGCCGACTGGCGGAGCAGGTCGGCGGCGACGGCGGGATCGTCGCTGAGGTAGGCGGCTTGTTCGTGGCGCCATTGGGATTCGCCGGTGTGGTGGCGGGCGAACAGCAGGTGGGCGAAGCCTCGGGCCAGTTCGAACGCGTCGGCCCGCTGATCCGGGCGTTCGAAGGCCCAGCCGAGGGCGGCGCGGAAATCGTCCGCGGCGATATCGAATCGGGGCCGCCAGCCGTCGCGGACGGAATCGAGCTCGGTGGCCTCCGACGCGCACCAGCGCAGGTGGGCGGCGCGGGCGGCGTCGATCTCACCGGCGGCGTCGAGCTGTTCGAGGCCGTACTGGCGGATGGTCTCCAGGGCGCGGAACCGGGTGCCGGTCGGGGTATCGGTGACGACGAGCAGGCTCTGCTCGGCCAGCCGCGCCAAACCGGCAGCGACCGTGCCCTTGTCGACGTCCGCGGCCGCGGCGGCCGCCTCGACGGGGAAGGCGGCCATGAACACCGAGATCCGGCGCAGCAGGGTGCGATCCTCGGGTTCGAGCAGGGCGTGGCTCCAGTCGAGGGCGGCGCGGACCGAGCGGTGCCGGTCGTCGGCGCGGGCGCCGCCCGACAGCATGCGCAGCTGGTCGTCCAAACCGGCGGTGAGGCCGTCCAATCCGAGGGAGGTCCAGCGGGCGGCGGCCAGTTCGATGGCCAGGGCCACGCCGTCGAGGCGCCCGCAGAACGCGGCGACCTGGTCGCGCAGCGCGTGGTTGGGCGGCCAGCCGCCGGCTGCCGCGCGGTCCATGAACAGGGCGACGGCGTCCGAATCACCCTCTCCGGCAAGCGACATGGGCGGCACCGTGTAGGCGTGTTCGAACGGCACCAGCAGGCGGGCGCGGCTGGTGGCGAGCACGCGCATGCCGGGGCAGGTGGCCAGCAGCTCTTCGATGAAGGGGGCCACGCCGTCGCGGACGTGTTCGCAATTGTCCAGGACCAGTAGGGCATTGCGGTCGGCGAGCGCGGCCAGCACGGCGCGGTCGAAGGGGCGGCCGGGCTGTTCGCCGATGCCGAGGGCCATGGCGACGGTGCCGGCGACCACGCAGGTGTCGGGGCTGGCGAGCGGGACCAGGTCGACGAACCACACGCCGTCGGCGAAATCGGCGGCCACCTCGGCGGCGACGGCGAGAGCCAACCGGGTCTTGCCGACGCCACCCGGTCCGACCGCGGTCACCTGACGTTGTGTCCGGAGCAGTTCGGCGAGTTCGGCGCGTTCGCGGGTGCGGCCGATGAACGAGGTCAACGGTTTCGGCAGCACGGGCGCGGTCTGCGGGCTCGCGGTGCGAGTGGCGGCCGCGTGCTGGGCCAGGGCCCGGCGGTCGGGCACGTCGAGTTTGCGCAGCAGCGAGGAGACGTGGCTCTCCACCGTGCGCACCGAGATGAACAGTCGCGCACCGATCTCGGCATTGCTGAGGTGCTCGCCCACCAGGGCCAGCACCTCGGCTTCGCGGGTGGAGATTTCCAACGTCACAGCCATGAACCCAGTCTGCCGCATGGGATCGGCCGCGGCGGTACGGACGGGCTCGGTGTCGCTCTCCGTGGTGGATTCCGTGGTCGCCACGGATGTGACCGAGGGGTCCCGGAGGCGAAGCTGGAAGCACACCGAACGAACACCCTCTCACCAGGAGAAACAATGACCACCCAGGGCATCAAGACCGTGCTGCACCCCGTCGCCGACCTGGCCGCCGCCAAGACCGTGTACGCCGCTCTGCTGGGCCTCGAGCCGCAGACCGACTCCCCCTACTACGTGGGCTTCGAGGCCGAGGGCCAGCACATCGGCCTGGTCCCGGCGGGCAGCCCGCAGAGCCCGGAATCCCCCGTCTCCTACTGGCATGTCGCCGATATCGAGGCCAAGATCGCGGCGCTCACCGCGGCCGGGGCGACGGTGCAGCAGGCCGCCTGCGAGGTCGGCGGCGGCCGCCTGGTCGCCACCGTGACCGACCCCGACGGCAATGTCCTGGGCCTCATCCAGGACCGCTGACCCTCCCCGTCGCCCCCGATCCTCTCCCGCCTCTCCCCCACTCCCGCAAAGGAATCCAGCCATGGCCACCGAGAACCCCGCCCAGAAGACCACCGTCGGTTTCAGCGCCGACGAGCGCGCCGCCATGAAAGCCCATGCCGAGGAACTGAAGACCGCCGCCCGCCGCCGCAACTCCCGCTCCGCCAAGGCCGACGGCGAGCAGGACGTGCTGGCCAAGATCGCCGAGATGGACGACGCCGACCGCGCGATCGCCGAACGCCTGCACGCCCTGGTCAAGTCCATCGCCCCCGAGCTCGGCGCGAAGACCTGGTACGGCATGCCGTCCTACACCCGCGACGGCAAGATCGTGTTCTTCTTCCAGCCCGCCGCCAAGTTCAAGTACCGCTACGCCATCCTGGGCTTCAACGATGCCGCCAACCTGGACGACGGCGAGATGTGGCCGGTCAACTACGCGCTGCGGAGCATGACGCCCGCCACCGAGGCACGCATCACCGAACTCATGCGGCAGGCACTGAGCTAGACCCCCGAGCTCGGAAACACCTACGGGCGAACTTTCCCCGGCCGGATTCGAATCCTTTTCCGGCCGGGGACGCTCTTATGGTGGTGACTGTACGAATCGAAGTGAGAGAGCAGGACGTGGAGCGCGGCTGGGCCGGTGAGCAGCTGGTGACGGCGGCCCAGAACGGTGACCGCGAGGCGATCGCCGCCGTCGTGTACGGCGCGCATCCGCATGTGCGCAGGTTCGCGCAGCATCTGTGCGCCTCCGACACCGATGCCGAGGACGCCACGCAGGAAGCGCTGATCATCCTGTACCGCAAGATCGGCACGCTGCGCGCGACCACCGCGCTGGCGTCGTGGATGTTCCGCATCGTCCGCAACGAGTGCCTGCGCCGGGCGCGCCGAGTCCTGGACCACGCGCCGCGGACCGAGACCGGCGATGTCGTCCTCTCCGCCGAGGACGAGGTGCTGCGGCGGCTGGACGCCGACCAGCTGGCCGAGGCGATCACGGCTCTGCCCGAGGTGCAGCGCCGGGTGCTGATCATGCGCGATGTACTGGGCTATCCCGGCCGCGCGACCGCCGACGCGCTCGGATTGAGCACCGCGGCAATGAAATCGCAGCTGCACCGCGCCCGCGCCGCGGTCCGCCAGGGTCTCGACGACCGTCGCTGACCGCCGGGCCGGTCGCACCACCGGTCATCTCACGCCATCCGGCCATGTCGTACCACCCCATGCGAAGGGACGCCCCGCCATGCTCACCACCGAACACCCCGCGCCGAACCTGGACCTGATCGATACCGCCGGACAGCCCTGGCTGCTGTCGGACGGCCGCGACGCGCGCGGCACCCTGCTGTATTTCATGCGCTCGACCTCGTGCCCGATCTGCAACCGGCACGTCCGTGATCTGATCGCGCGGCGCGACTTCTTCGACGACGAGGACATCCGGGTCGTGATCGTGGTCCCCGAGGATCGCGACGCCGCTCTGGCCTGGAAGACCAAGCACGCCATACCGTTCGCCGTCCTGACCGGCTCGACCGGCGACCCGCACGAGTCGGTCGGCCTGACCCGCCGGATGTTCGGTTCGATGCGGCAGTCGGGGACGGTGCTCGTCGACGCCGAGGGCACCGTCCGCCACGCCCACGGCGCGACCATGCCGGTCAGCAGCTACGACCGGAAGGGCATCACCGCGGCCGTCCTCGCCCTGCGGGACACGCGGAATTAAATGGGATGCGGCGGATGCGGGCCTGTGGTTACAGTGCTCGGCATGTGGCTGTTCCTGTTCTCCTGAGCGCGATTCGCGTCTGACGCCCGGCGGTCTGCCGTCTCGACCGCCCGTGGCTTTCCCGATTCCGACCGGCATCCGATCCGGTTAGTCGGTCACGCATATTTCTAGGAGGACTTGTGCCCGAGCACTTCTCGCTGCCTGCAACTCCCGCGCCGCATGCAACTCCCGCGCCGGATGCAATTCCCGCGTCGCCGGCAATCCCGGCGTCGCTTGCAATTCCGGCGTCGCCCGCTGTCCCCGCGTCGCCCGACATCCCTGTCGACGCTCCCGAGGAGCCTCGGCTCTCGCGCGCCGAACGGCGCGGCAAAGGCGCGCGGAAACAACACAATCGCGACGGCAAGGTGCACGACTCCGGTCGCGCGTCCGTGCCCGCCGCGAAACACATGAATTACCGTCGCGGATGACGAACGGCCCGTGGGGGTTCCGGAGCAGGAACCCCCACGGGCCGTTGTCGTCGGTGAGTCAGCCCAGCCAGGCGCGCTGGGTGGCGGCCGTGCCGCGCACCTCTTCGAGCTGCTTGGCGACCTGGGTTCCGGCGGTGCCGCCGCGCGCGTTGCGGGAGGCGATGGAGCCCTGCACCGTCAGCACCTCACGCACACCGGGGGTCAGGGCCGGGTCGACGGCCGCGAACTCCGCGTCGGTCAGCTCGTCCAGTCCGACGCCGCGCGCCTCCGCGGCGCGGACGCAGCCGCCCGCGGCCTCGTGCGCGACGCGGAATGGAACGCCCTGGCGGACCAGCCATTCGGCGATGTCGGTGGCGAGGGTGAAGCCCGCCGGGGCCAGCTCGGCCATGCGGTCGGTGTGGAAGGTCAGGGTGGAGACCAGGCCCGCGATGGCGGGCAGCAGCAGCTCCAGCTGGGCGACCGAGTCGAAGACCGGTTCCTTGTCTTCCTGCAGGTCACGGTTGTAGGCCAGCGGCTGCGCCTTCAGGGTGGCCAGCAAACCGGTCAGGTTGCCGATGAGGCGACCGGCCTTGCCGCGGGTCAGCTCCGAGACGTCCGGGTTCTTCTTCTGCGGCATGATCGACGAGCCCGTGGACCAGGCGTCGGCGAGGGTGATGTAGCCGAATTCCGGTGTGCTCCAGATGATCACCTCTTCGGCCATGCGGCTGAGGTCGACGGCGATCATGGACAGCACGAACGCGGCCTCGGCGGCGAAGTCGCGCGAGGAGGTGGCGTCGATGGAGTTCGCGGCCGAGGAGTCGAAGTTCAGTTCGGCGGCGATGGCTTCCGGGTCCAGGCCCAGCGAGGAGCCCGCCAGCGCGCCGGAACCGTAGGGCGACACCGCGGCCCGCTTGTCGAAATCGCGGATCCGGTCGATGTCGCGCAGCAGCGGATGCGCGTGCGCGAGCAGGTGGTGGGCCAGCAGCACCGGCTGGGCGGCCTGCAGGTGGGTCTTGCCGGGCATGACGGCGTCGGGGTGCGCGGCGGCCTGCGCGACGATGGCGTCGACCACGTCGAGCACGCCGGCGGCGATGTGCCGCACCGCGTCCCGCAGCCACATGCGGAACAGCGTGGCCACCTGGTCGTTGCGGGAGCGGCCCGCGCGCAGCCGCCCGCCGAGCTCGGCGCCGACCCGGTCGATCAGGCCGCGCTCGAGCGCGCCGTGCACATCCTCGTCCGATTCCAGCGGCCCGAACGCGCCCGACGCCACATCGGCCGCCAGCTGATCCAGTCCGGCCAGCATGCCCTCCAGATCCGGCGCCGAGAGCAGCCCGGCTTTGTGCAGCACACGCGCGTGCGCCTTGGAGGCGCGGATGTCGTACGGCGCGAGCGCCCAGTCGAAGTGGGTCGACTTGCTCAGCGCCGCCATCGCCGCGGCGGGACCGGACGCGAAGCGTCCACCCCACAGCGCGCCTGCATTGGTGCTGCCGCCCTGGCTCATAGCGTGTCGTCTCCTCGGGGTCGGAGTGCGGTCATCAGAATGTGGTGGCCCATACCGGCCTTGGCCGTCTCCGGGACGGTACGGCCGCGGTCCTCGAGCACGGTGACCGGGTCGCCCTCGGTCACCAGCCACTGGTGCATGGCGAACCAGGTGCGGGGGTCCTTGCGGTCCTCCCACGGGTAGAACAGGTTTTCCAGGTCGATCTTCACGCCGGCGTCGGCCATCACCTTGGCGCGCCGCTCCCGGAACTGGTCGGCCATGTCCTTGTCGGTGCCGAGGTTCAACGCCACCCGGCTGCCGGGCGCGCTGAGTTCGGCCACCTGCTCGAGCAGGTTGTCCTGGGCGTGGCCGGGCAGGTACCGCAGCAGCCCCTCCGCCAGCCAGGCGGTCGGCTCGCCGGGTTCGAAACCCTTGTCCAGCAGGGCCTTCGGCCAGTCATGCCGCAGGTCGATAGCCACTTCCCTGCGGTCGGCGGCGGGTTCGTCGTCGGCCAGCGCTCGTGCCTTGAACGCCAGCACCTTCGGCTGATCCAGTTCGAAGATGCGGGTGCCCTCGGGCCATTCGAGCCGGTAGGCGCGGGCGTCGAGCCCGGCGGCCAGGATCACGATCTGCCGGATCCCGGCGCGCTGGACGGCGGCGAAGTACTCGTCGAAGTAGATCGTGCGAGCGATCAGGACACTGCCCATCGACCAGTTGCTCAGGTCGGTGTCCTCGCCGCCCTGCTCACCGTCGCCGAGGTTCCGCATCCCGGCCATGAGGTTGTTCCAGCCGTCGGAGCCGACGGCGCTCACCAGTTTCGCGGCGTACGGATCCTGGAACAGCGCGTCCTCGCGTCCGCTCTCGTGGGCGCGCAGGGCGGCGACGCCGAGGGCGGTCGCGCCCACGCTCTCCGTGATGTCCCAACTATCGTCATCGGTTCGCATGGGCGCGTCTCCTTCGGCCGGGTGCGTGCACTGCCCGGATCGACGCTACTACTTGCTGTTGAGGTCCCGTCGGGCCGCGACCTTGGAGGACAGACCGTGGATCTGGACGAAGCCCTTGGCCAGCGACTGGTCGAAGGTGTCGCCCTCGTCGTAGGTGGCCAGGTTGAAGTCGTAGAGCGACTCGTCGGAGCGACGGCCGTTGACGACCACGCTGCCGCCGTGCAGCACCATGCGGATCTCGCCGGAGACGTGCTGCTGGGTGTCCTGCACGAACGCGTCGAGGGCGCGCTTGAGCGGGGAGTACCACAGGCCGTCGTACACCAGCTCGCCCCAGCGCTGCTCGACCTGGCGCTTGTAGCGGCCCAGCTCGCGCTCGATGGTGACGGCTTCCATCTCCTGGTGGGCCGCGATCAGCGCGATGGCGCCGGGGGCCTCGTAGATCTCACGGCTCTTGATGCCGACGA
Source organism: Nocardia sp. NPDC004151 (assembly GCF_042874235.1). NCBI lineage: Bacteria > Bacillati > Actinomycetota > Actinomycetes > Mycobacteriales > Nocardiaceae > Nocardia > Nocardia sp. NPDC004151. The sequence goes on from NZ_JBIAMR010000027.1 coordinate 49,797, forward strand.
GACGGTCCTCGACCATGTCCAGACGGCCCACGCCCTGACGGCCGGCGCGCTGGTTCAGCTCGGTGATGGCCTCGAGCATGGTGACCGGGCGGCCGTCGATGGCGACCGGGACACCCTTGTCGAAGGTGATGATGAGCTCGTCGGGCGCCTCGAAGTTGACGGTCGGGTCCACGGTGTAGTCGTAGACGTCCTTGGTCGGGGCGTTCCACAGGTCCTCGAGGAAGCCGGTCTCGACCGCGCGGCCCCACAGGTTCTGGTCGATGGAGAACGGCGACTTCTTGCTCACGTTGATCGGGAGCTTGTTCTCACCGGCGAACTCGATGGCCTTCTCACGGGTCCAGGCGTAGTCGCGGACCGGGGCGATGACCTTCAGGTCGGGGGCGAGCGCGCCGATGCCGACCTCGAAGCGGACCTGGTCGTTGCCCTTGCCGGTGCAGCCGTGCGAGACGGTGTCGGCGCCGTGGTACTCGGCGGCCTCGACGAGGTGCTTGACGATCAGCGGCCGGGAGATGGCCGAGACCAGCGGGTAGCGGCCCATGTACAGGGCGTTGGCCTGCACGGTGGGCAGGCAGTACTCGTTGGCGAACTCGTCGCGGGCGTCCACGACGATGGACTCGACCGCGCCGCAGTCCAGCGCGCGCTGGCGCACGTCGTTCATGTCCTCGCCGCCCTGGCCGAGATCGATGGCGACGGCGACGACCTCGGCGCCGGTCTCCTTACCGATCCAGCTGATGGCGACCGATGTGTCCAGTCCGCCGGAGTAGGCGAGTACGACGCGCTTGGTCATAGTCCGTGTGCTCCTCAGTAGTCCGTTTAGGCCCTCGACCGGTGCGCCGCCCGCGGTCCCTACCCGGTCCCATGGTGCGCTCCGTCGTCCTGCAAATGATTATGCATGACGATGCAATCCCATTCATAACCGGGGTCCCCGCCTGCGCCGATCGCCGCGCCCATCGCCGCCGAGAGCCTTGCCTCGACACCAGAACAGGAATACAGTACGGACGTACGGTTTGGGAAATTCGACGATCGGAGGACCCCATGTGGGACCCGGAGACCTACCTCGCCTTCGACGATCTGCGCGCGCGACCGTTCTTCGATCTGGTCAACCGTGTACGAGCCGACCGGCCCCGGCGCGTGGCCGACGTGGGCTGCGGCCCCGGCAATCTCACCGCCGCCCTCACGAAGCGCTGGCCGGACGCGGCACTCGAAGCGTTCGACTCCTCCCCCGACATGGTTGCCGCCGCACGCGAACTCGGCATCGACGCCACGGTCGCCGATGTCCGCGACTGGCACCCCGCCCCCGACACCGACGTGGTCGTCACCAACGCGGTCCTGCAGTGGGTCCCGGATCACCTTGCCCTGCTGCCGAAATGGATCGACGTCCTGCCCGGCGGCGCCTGGCTCGCCCTCCAGGTGCCCGGGAACTTCGACGCCCCTTCCCATGTCGCGATCCGCGAGGTCGCCTCCTCCCCGCGCTGGCGCGAACGCCTGTCGGCGGCAGGCATTCCCGACCGCCAGGCGGTTCCGGACCCCGCCGGGTACGCCTCGGTCCTGGCCGCCGCCGGATGCGCGGTCGACGCCTGGGAAACCACCTACCTCCAGCCCCTGACCGGCGAAGACCCGGTCCTGCACTGGGTCACGGGCACGGCCCTGCGTCCGGTCCGCGACACCCTCGACGACCGGGAGTGGCAGCAGTTCCGCGCCGACCTCGCCCCGATCCTGCGCGACGCCTACCCCCGCAACCCCGACGGCACGACGTGGCTGCCGTTCCGCCGCGTCTTCGCGGTGGCGCACAAGGCCGAGTGAACACTCGGGCGGGGTGAACGCTCAGGCCAGCTGTTCGATCTTGGCGGCCAGTTCCGCACCGGTCATGGGTTCGCGGGCGATGACGGCAATGGTGTCGTCGCCGGCGATGGTGCCGACCACCTCGGGCAGCGCCGCGCGGTCGAGGGCGCTGGCCAGGAAGTGCGCCGCGCCGGGCGGGGTGCGCAGGACCGCGATATTGCCGCTGGCGTCAGTGGAGACCAGCAGGTCGCCCAGGAGTTTCGAGAGGCGTTCGGTGCCGCCGGTCACGCCGCGAACGGGGCTGCCGTCCTCGGGGACCACGTAGACGCCCGCGCCGCCGTCGGCGGCGCGCAGCTTCACCGCGCCGAGTTCGTCGAGGTCGCGGGAGAGGGTGGCCTGGGTGGTGTCGATGCCCTCGGCGGAGAGCAGGGCGGCCAGTTCGGACTGGCTGCGGACCTCGTGCTGGGCCAGGATGGCGACGATGCGGGCCTGCCGGCCCGCGCGCGTGCGTGCGACGGCCGCACCGGACTTACCCGAAGCCGGTGCGGCCGTGCGTCGTTCGCCGCTGCTCACCTGTCGCCTCGCGCGAATCGTTCCAGCAGCCAGACCAGCAGGGCCTTCTGGGCGTGCAGGCGGTTCTCGGCCTCGTCCCAGACCGCGCTGTGCGGGCCGTCGAGGACCTCGTCGGTGATCTCCTCGCCGCGGTGGGCCGGAAGACAGTGCAGGACCGTCACATCCGCGGCCGCGCGGGCCAGCAGCTCGGCGTTGACCTGGAAGGGACGGAACGGGGCGACGCGGTCGCGGCCGTCGTTCTCCTGGCCCATGGAGGTCCAGGTGTCGGTGACCAGGGCGTCGGCGCCGTCGACGGCGGCCAGCGGGTCGTGGGTGATGGTGATGGTCGCGCCGGTCTCGGCGGCCCGCTTCTGGGCGGCGTCGACGATCCAGCCGAAGGGTTCGAAACCCTCGGGGGCGGCGATGGTGACGTTCATGCCCGCGGTGACGCCGCCCAGCATGAGCGAGTGCGCCATATTGTTCGCGCCGTCGCCCAGGAAGGTGAGGTTGCGGCCGGTCAGATCGTCGCCCTTGCGCTCGCGCAGGGTCTGCAGGTCGGCCAGCACCTGGCACGGATGGAACTCGTTGGACAGCGCGTTGACGACGGGAACCGTTGCGGCTCCGGCCATCTCGTCCAGACGGGCCTGTTCGAAAGTACGCCACACGATGGCGTCGACGTAGCGGGAGAGCACCCGGCCGGTGTCGGCGAGGGTCTCCTCGCGGCCCAGCTGGGTGTCGCGGCCGTCCACCACGACGGCGTGGCCGCCGAGCTGGGCGATGCCCATCTCGAAGGAGAAGCGGGTCCGGGTGGAGTTCTTCTCGAACATGACCGCGACGCCGCGCGGGCCTTCCAGGGGCTTGCGGGCCAGTGGCGCGGCCTTCAATTCCGCTGCCAGGGAGAGGATCTCGGTCTGTTCGGCGGGGGTGACGTCGTCGTCGCGCAGGAAATGCCGGATGGTCACTTGGACTCCTTCTGGGCCTGGGCGGCATCGAGGATGCCGGGCAGGTCGGACAGGAAGTTCTCGGCCTGGGTCTCGGTGAGCACCAGGGGCGGGGCGAGCCGGATCACATTGGGCTTGGCGGGATTCAGCAGGTAGCCGGCCTCACGGGCGGCGAGATCGACCTCGGCGGAGACGTCGTCGGTCAGCTGGATGCCGATGAGCAGGCCCGCGCCGCGCACGTGATCCACCAGCGGATGCCCGAGGTGCTCGATGCCGTCGACGAGGATCTTGCCGACCTTCTCCACGTGCGAGAGCAAACCCTCTTCGTCGATGGTCCGCAACACGGCCAGCGCGGCCGCCGCGCACACCGGGTTGCCGCCGAAGGTGGTGCCGTGCATGCCCGGCTGCAGCAGATCCGCGGCCGGGCCCTGGGCCAGCACCGCGCCGATCGGCAGGCCGCCGCCGAGCCCCTTGGCCAGGGTGATGACGTCGGGCACGATGCCCGCGGCCTGGTGGGCGTAGAACGCGCCGGTGCGGCCGATACCGGTCTGCACCTCGTCCAGGATCAGCAGCGCGCCTTGGTCCTTGGTGATGGCGCGGGCCTTGGCCAGGTAGTCGGCGGGGGGCACCACGACGCCGCTCTCACCCATGATGGGTTCGATGAACACCGCGGCGGTGTCCTGGTCGACGGCCGCGGCCAGCGCGAGCGCGTCACCGTAGGGCACGTGCACGACGCCGGCGGGCATGGGCTCGAACGGCTCCCGCTTGGACGACTGGCCGGTGAGCGCGAGCGCGCCCATGGTGCGGCCGTGGAACGCCTCCTCGCAGGCGACGATCTTGGTGCGTCCGGTCAGTCGCGCCATCTTGAACGCGGCCTCGTTGGCCTCGGTGCCGGAGTTGCAGAAGAACGCCTTGCCGTGGCCGTCGCCGAAGTGCGCGAGCAGCCGCTCGGCGAGCTCGATGACCGGTTCGGAGGCATACAGATTGGAGACGTGGCCCAAGGTGCCGAGCTGCTGGGTGACCGCGTTCAGGATGGCCGGGTGCGCGTGCCCGAGGCTGTTGACCGCGATGCCGCCCAGGAAATCGAGGTAGCGCTTGCCGTCGGCGTCGTACACCACCGCGCCCGCGCCGCGCACCAGCGCGACCTTCGGGGTGCCGTAGTTGTTCATCAGGGCGGTCTGCCACCGCTGCTGAATGTCGGCTGTACTCATGAGATCTCCTGTGCGGGGGTGACCATCGTGCCGATGCCCTCCCCGGTGAACAGTTCCAGCAGGACCGAGTGCGCGACGCGCCCGTCGATCACGTGCGCGGTCGGGACGCCGCCCTCGACGGCGCGCAGGCAGGCTTCCATCTTCGGGACCATGCCCTCGTCCAGCGACGGCAGCAACTTGGCCAGTTCGTCGGTGTCGATGCGGCTGGTCAGCGAGGACCGGTCGGGCCAATTCGTGTACAGGCCCTCGACATCGGTGAGGATGACGAGCTTCTCCGCGCCGATGCCCTCGGCGAGCGCGGCCGCGGCGGTGTCGGCGTTGATGTTGTGCACCACGCCGTCGGCGTCGGGGGCGATGGTGGACACCACCGGAATCCGGCCCGCCGCGATCAGATCCAGCACGGCCGAGGGTTCCACGGAGGTGACGTCGCCGACCAGCCCGATATCGGTGGCCTCGCCGTCGACCTGCACGGTGCGGCGGGTGGCGGTGAACAGGTGCGCGTCCTCACCGGAGATACCGACCGCGTACGGGCCGTGGGCGTTGATGAGCCCCACCAGTTCCCGGCCCACCTGCCCGAACAGCACCATCCGGACCACGTCCATGACCTCGGGCGTCGTGACCCGGAAGCCTCCGCGGAATTCGCCGGTCATGCCGAGCTTCTTCAGCATGGCGCTGATCTGCGGCCCGCCGCCGTGCACCACCACCGGGTGCACGCCGACCGTGCGCAGGAACGCCATGTCGGCGGCGAAGGCGCGCTTGAGGTCGCCGTCGATCATGGCGTTGCCGCCGTACTTCACGACCACGATCTTGTCGCGGAACTTCTGCAGCCACGGCAGCGCGTCGGCGAGGACGTGCGCCTTGTCGAGGGCCGAAAGCTGTTTCACCACATCGCTCATGAGCTGTAGGCCGAGTTCTCTTCGACGTAACCGTGCGACAGGTCGGTGGTGCGGACGGTGGCCTCACCGTCGCCGAGGTTCAGTTCCACCAGCACCTGGATGTCGGGGCCGGACAGGTCCACCTCGCGCGCGCCGGGCGCGCCCGCGCCGTCGATGCACACCGGGGATCCGTTGAACGACACCGAGACCCGGTTCGGATCCAGTTCGATGGGCGCGATGCCGATCGAGGCCAGCACCCGGCCCCAGTTCGGGTCGGAGCCGAAGAAGGCGGTCTTGACCAGGCTGTCGCGAGCCAGGGCCCGCGCGCCGATCAGCGCCTCTTCCTCGCTGACCGCACCCTTCACGGTGATGTGCACGCGCTTGGTGACGCCCTCGGCGTCGGACATGAGCTGCTCGGCGAGGTCGTCGCAGACCCCGAGCACGGCCGCGTTCAGGTCGGCCTGGCTCGGGACGACTCCGGACGCGCCGTTGGCCAGCAGCAGCACGGTGTCGTTGGTGGAGCAGGAGCCGTCCACGTCGAGGCGGTCGAAGGTGTAGCGGGTGGCGTTGCGCAGCGCCTCGTCCAGCTGGTCCGGGGTGGCGGCAGCGTCGGTGGTGAGCACCACCAGCATGGTGGCCAGCGACGGCGCGAGCATGCCCGCGCCCTTGGCCATACCGCCGACGTTCCACTTGTCCCGGTGGTGGAAGGCGGTCTCCTTCGGCACCGTGTCGGTGGTCATGATGGCGCGCGCGGCCTCGGCGCCGCCGGACAGGCCGCCGCCCATCTCGTGCACGATCTCGGTGACGGCGGGGATCAACTTGTCCATGGGCAGCCGGTCACCGATCAGACCGGTGGAGCAGACGGCGATCTCGCCGGCGCCGGTCTCGGTGCCCCAGTTGCTCAGCGCCTTCGCGAGTTCCTCGGCGGTGGCGTGGGTGTCCTGGAAGCCGCCGGGGCCGGTGCAGGCGTTGGCGCCGCCCGAGTTCAGGATGACGGCGCGCAGGTGCCCGCCGGTCAGCACCTGCTGCGACCACAGCACGGGTGCGGCCTTGACCTTGTTGCGGGTGAACACGCCCGCCGCCGAATATTCGGGGCCCTCGTTGAACACCAGCGCCAGGTCGGGCTTGCCGCTCTTCTTGATGCCCGCCGTGATACCGGCCGCCCGGAAGCCCAGCGGCGCGGTGACGCCCTGGGACCGCACGAGCTTGCCGTTCCCCACAGCCCCGCTGTCGTTGCTGACGTTGTCGTTGCTCACGGTGCCACTCCTACGGTGGAAAGTCCTGCGGTCTCGTCGATTCCGAGGGCCAGGTTCATCGATTGCACCGCGGCCCCGGCGGTGCCCTTGGTCAGGTTGTCGATCGCGCCGATGACCACCAGCAGTCCGGCGTCGGTGTCCACGGTGACCTGGAGGGTGACGGCGTTGGAGCCGAGCACCGAACCGGTCTGCGGGAGCACGCCTTCGGGCAGCAGGTGCACGAAAGGCTCGTCGGCGTACGCCTTCTCGTAGACGGCCCGGGCCTGGGCGGCGTCCACGGTGGTGGGGGCGGTGCAGGTGGCGAGGATGCCGCGCGGCAGCGGGGCCAGCACGGGGGTGAACGACACGCTCACGTCGGCACCGGCGGTCCCGCCGGACAGCTGGGCGGCCTTCAGGTTCTGCGCGATCTCGGGGGTGTGCCGATGCGCGCCCGCGATGCTGTAGGCCCGCATCGAGCCCATCACCTCGGAGCCGAGCAGGCCCACGTCGAGTTTGCGGCCCGCGCCCGAAGTGCCGCTCACCGCAACCACATTCACCCGCGGTTCGATGATGCCCGCCGCGACGGCCGGGGCCAGCGCCAGACTCGACACGGTGGGGTAGCAGCCGGGGACCGCGATCCGGGTGGCGCCGCGCAGCTTGTCGCGCCCGCCCGGCAGTTCGGGCAGCCCGTAGGGCCAGTGGCCGGCGTGCGGGGTGCCGTAGTACTTCTCCCAGGCCGCGCCGTCGGTGAGCCGGAAGTCGGCGCCACAGTCGATGATGATCGTGGAGTCCGGCAAGGCCGTGGCGATCGCCGCGGACTGGCCGTGCGGCAGGCCGAGGAAGACCACGTCGTGACCGGACAGTTCCTCGACGGTGGTGGGCGCGAGCACCCGGTCGGCGAGCGGCAGCAGGTGAGGCTGCAGCTCACCGAGGGTGGTGCCGGCGTTGGAGCCCGCGGTCAGCGCCCCGATCTCGAGGCGCCCGCTTCGGTAGGCGGGGTGTCCGAGGAGCAGGCGCAGCACTTCACCCCCCGCGTAGCCGCTCGCACCAGCTACCGCGACCCGCAGGGGCCCGTTCGAGGTATCCACCATGTGATGATTATGCACGACTGTGCAAGCTCATTCACAACTGGGCGGAAATCTGACAGGACGCGCCGCTTACGGCACACTCGACAGCGCCATGTACGACGACGCCACCCAACCGCTGCCGGTCGTCGGCCCCCAGCCGGGCCGCTCTCGCCAGGCACCGGAGACGCCGAATCCCGCACCTCGCCGTTCGCGGCGCGCCGAGGGCGACTCGAATCCCCCGCGCGCGGGCCGCCGTCGTACCGGGGATCGACAGGGCGGCGGCGAGAAGCCGGGCCGCGGCGCCGACCGCCGCGAACGCACCCCCGCCGAACGTGCGCGCGACAAGAAGCTGCGGCTGGTCGGACGCGGCGCCATGGCCATGGTCGCGGCGAGCGTGATGGGCGTCACCGGCATCGTCTGGTACGGCGAGACCACCCTGGACCAGGGTTTCACCCGCTCCGGCGCGATCTCGCCCGAGGACGTGAACCTCGACGGCGACATCAACATGCTGCTGATCGGTCTCGACACCCGAAAAGACCTGAACGGCAACGACCTCCCCAAGGACATCCTCGACCAGCTGCACGCCGGCGACGGCTCCGAGGGCGGCTACAACGCCAATTCGCTGATCCTGGTGCACATTCCGAAGGACCTCAAGCACATCGTCGCGTTCTCCATCCCGCGCGACGACTATGTGCCGGTGCAGGGCATCCCGGGCTACGACCACGCCAAGATCAAGGAGGCGTACGGCCTCAAGAAGTACACGGTCGAGGAGAAGCTCAAGGCCAAGGGCATGGCCGAGGGTCCCGAGCTGGAGCGGCAGGGCCGGGAAGCCGGGCGCGCCAGCATCGTTCAGACCGTGAAGGCGCTGACCGGTGTCCCGATCAACCGGTTCGCGGAGATCTCGCTGGCGGGCTTCTACGATCTGGCGACCGCGTTGGGCGGCGTCGACGTGTGCCTCAACCACGCCGTGGACGACAGCTACTACTCGGGCGCGCAGTTCCCGGCGGGACCGCAGCACCTGGACGGTTCGGACGCGCTGGCGTTCGTGCGGCAGCGGCACGGCCTCGAGAACGGCGACCTGGACCGCACCCACCGGCAGCAGGCGTTCCTGACCTCGGTCGCGAACTCCATGAAAAGCTCTGGCACGCTGACCAATCCGGGTCGGCTCAAGGCGCTGATCGATGTGGCGCACAAGGACGTGGTGCTCTCCGACGGCTGGAGCCTCACCGATTTCGCCACCACCCTGGGCCGCGCGGACTCGCCGTCGGTGGAGTTCCGCACGCTGCCGGTGCTGCGCTACGACAATGTCGACGGCCAGGACGTGAACGTCATCGATCCGGTGGCGATCAAGAAGACGGTGCGCGAGGCGTTCGGCGTGTCGACTCCGGCCGCGCCCAGCGCCCCGATCGTTACGCCCACCTCGACGCTGGACGTGGTCAACGCCAGCGGCACCCCCGGTCAGGCGGCGAAGGTGTCGAAGTTGCTGACCGCCAAGGGATTCCCGGCCGGTGAGGTCGCCAACGCCTCCTACGCCGACGGCACCAGCTCGACCGTCTACTACGGCACCGGCGCCGACACCGACGCCAAGCAGGTGTCGGAGATGTTCGGCGGCCTGCCGGTCAGCCCGTCGACCTCGGTGTCGGCCGGGCACGTGAAGCTGGTCGTCGGCAGCGACCTCGAGATCCCGACGTCGCTGGACCCGACGGCCACCTCCACCACGCCCACCACCACCGCCAACGGCTCCAGCAACAGCCTGGCCGCGACCACGGACGCGACCACCTCGGACACGCCCGACTCCGGCAAGCCGGTGACCACCACCATCGGCTCGAAGATCCCCTGCGTGAACTGATCTCACCTGCGTGACCTGATATCGCCACGACCCGCGTGACCCACCGTCGACGAACGGAGCGCCGCCATGACGAAGACCGATCTCTTCCGCAGTCTGCACCACGGTGACCGCCCGCTGGTCCTGCCCAACGCGTGGGACTACGGGTCGGCGGCCATGCTCGCCGAGGCGGGGTTCCCGGCGCTGGGCACCACCAGCCTGGGCGTCGCGGCCGCGGCCGGACTGCCCGACGGCACCGCCGCCACGCGTGCCGAGACCCTCGCGCTGGCGCGGCGGCTCGGCCGGCTGACCATCCCGGTCACCGCGGACATCGAGGGCGGGTTCAGCACCGACGCCTGCGAGGTGGCGGAGTTCTGCGCCGAACTCGCGCACGCGGGGATCGCGGGCATCAACCTGGAGGACAGCCGATCCAATACGGCGTTGGCGGATCCTCGTGAGCACGGCGAGCTGATCGCGGCGGTGAAGGCTCGCGTGCCCGAGCTGTTCGTCAACGCGCGCACCGACACCCACTGGCTCGGCATCGACGCGGACTCCACGCTGGAGCGGGTCCAGCATTACGAGAAGTGTGGTGCGGACGGCATTTTCGTGCCGGGGATCACCGAGGCCGATGGGATTCGGGCCCTCGCGGCGGCGTTGAGCGCGCCGCTGAACATCCTGTTCTCCCCCACCGGGCTGACGGTGGCCGAGCTGGGCGGGTTGGGCGTCCGGCGGATCAGCACCGGGTCACTGCTGTACCGCGCGGCACTGGCGGCCGCGGTGCACACGGCGGAATCCGTGGCCCACGGTCATCCGCTGGTCGCCGAGATCCCCAGTTACGCAACGATTCAGCGCGTACTGGAGCCTTAGCCTTCGCGGCGACCGGTCACCGAGCGAGCACGCGCGTCAGTTCGGCGGTCCGCAGCTTGTCCGGGTTACGGATCGCGTACAGCCCGGTGATGCGGTCGCCGGTCATTTCGATCAGCTGCACGGTGTCGAGCCGGCCATCCGCGGTGCGCAACAGGACGGCCGGCAGTGCGTTGTACGCGCCGAACTCGACGGTCATGTCCGCGATGCCGTTCCGTGCCAGCCGCACCAGGTAGATCGCGACCCGATCCGCGCCCACGACGGGTTTCCTGGCCGCGGTGACCTTGCCGCCGCCGTCGGAGATCTGGACGACGTCCGGTGCGAGGACATCCATCAGCGTCTGTGTATCGCCGGTCTGCGTGGCCAGCAGGAATCGTTCGATCACCGCCCTGCTCGTCTCGGTGTCGGGTTCGAACCGCTTGCGGCGCTCTCGCACGTGCGCGCGAGCTCGATGCGCGATCTGGCGGACCGTGGCATCGGATTTGCCGACCATTCCGGCGATTTCGACGAAACTGTGCCCGAACACCTCCGACAGCACGAACACCGCCCGCTCGGTCGGCCCGAGGGTTTCCAGTACCAGCAGCATGGCCATCGACACCGATTCCGCCAGTAGCACATCGTGTTCGACACCGGCGTCGGTGCGGATGGGTTCGGGCAGCCAGCTGCCCACGTACTCCTCACGGCGTCGACGCACCGTGCGCAGATGGTTGAGCGCCTGTCGTGTCACCACGGTGGTCAGGTACGCCCGTGGATTCTCCACCCGCGCCCGGTCCGTCTCCCGCCACCGCAGGTAGCTGTCCTGCACCACGTCCTCGGCGTCGGCCGCGCTCCCGAGCAGCTGGTAGGCGACGGTGAACAACAACGGTCGCAGCCCATCGAATTCGTCCGCCCCGGCCGCCCGCTGCGTGTCCATCCCCATGCCCGAAGCCTAGCCAGTAGCCCTCGCGTCAACTCGCTGGACACCATGTACAGTCAACCCGAATGTCCGCCGTCCCGAGGGGAAATCCAATGACCGGCGCCGACCCCGGCAAGCTGACCCTGATGGGCCGCTTCAACTTCTACTCCAGCACCTACCTGGGCGGCGTGGCCCGCTTCTACGCCCGCGTCCACCGTCGTCTCTACACGCGTTTCGGCGGCACTCGCTTCGCCACTCTCTTCGGCGACCCCGTCTTCGAGCTGACGGTTCCCGGCCGCAAGTCCGGCGAGCCGCGGCCTGTCATGCTGATGCTCGTCCGGTCCGGCGACGATCTGCTGGTCTGCGGTTCCAATGGCGGCAATCCCGGCGTGCCCAACTGGTGGAAGAACCTTCTTGCCACCGACAAGGCTCAGGTTCGGATCGGGCGCGACAGCTTTCCCGTCACCTACCGGGTGGTTACCGATCCCGCCGAATACGACGCGCACTGGCAGACTCTGTCCGCGGCGTACCCCCACTTCAATACCTACCGTGCGCTGAGTCCGCGGCAGTTCCCTATCGCGGTGCTCAGCCGTGCGTAGTTGAAGACAAAACCCAAAGAACAAGACCAAAGACAAAGAGTGAGGTGCCTGATGTTCTTCGGACAGTGTCCCAATCTAGGATTGGGTGACTGAACGGAGTGGCTTGTGGCGCAGAGGAAATCGCGGAAGTTCAG
>NZ_JBIAMR010000028.1:0-54662 GCF_042874235.1 Nocardia sp. NPDC004151
CACAACAACAACCCAAAAAACCCAACCCGTCTTTGTGTTGGTTTTTGTGCCCGCGCCCGGCGGCCCCTCTGGCCCCCCCCCCCCCCCGGGGGGGGGGGGCCCCCCCCCCCCCCCCCCCCCCACCACTCCCCTGTCCCGGTCCCTCGCTTTACCGCCGGTAAAGCGCTCCAGTGGCGGGCTTGCGGACACCCAGGAAATGTTCCGGGCCCTGTGCTTACCTGCTGGTGCGGCTGCATACGCCTCCTAGGGTCCCTGTCTATGACCGAACCCGCTGTCGCCGCGCCGGTGAAGCTGCCCGTGCGCCACACCCGTTCCCAGAGCGAGAAGCGCTCGTTCTCAACGCAACTCAGGCTCGCCACCCTGCGGCGCCTGAGCTGGGTCGTCCAACACGGCTACGTGCTCACCGACACCGTCGACGCCGCGGTCAACGCCTACCTCGACTCCGCCGGTGTCCCGCACCCCGACCAGGACGGCGTCATGCCGCCAGAGTTCTGAGCCGCTCGACGGCACACCGATCCCCAGAAGAGGCACGCCGATGTTCCTTCGCCCCACCAGAACCGTCCCCGACACCGATCCGCTGCTCACCGCCGACCTGCCCGAACGGGTCCAGACCGGCCGGGACCGCCTCGCCTACCAGCACGACCCTGCCTTGCGTGACGCGTTGTCCGAGCAGGAACTCCAGGCCGAGCGTCAGCTGGCCGAACGGGTCCGTGAGCACCGCCGCACCGAGCAGCTCGCGGAGCTCACCACCGCCGAAGCGACCGCGGCCGAGGTGCGCAAGACCACGACCGAGATCGTGCGCACTGAAGCCCGCGACCTCACCCTGGCCCGCCGCGCGCTGGCCGAGCAGCGCCGCGCGTCGAGTCCCCACGCCCAGCTGGCCCAGCTGTACCGCATCAAGAAGTGGTCCGGTCGCGCGCTTGCCGGCGTCGTCGCCGGCGCCATGGCGTTCTCGGCCGCCAACGTCCAGCACAACCTCGCCCCCGGCGGCCCCAACGAGCCGCTGTACTGGATGAGCTACCTCCTGGAGGCGCTGATCTCGACGGTGCTGGTGGTCTTCATGGTCTCCGGGTCGGCGGTCGCGCGCTGGAAAGTCGTCGAGGGCGAGAAGACGATCCAGCGGATCGAAGTCGCCCTGCTGGGCGGGTCGATCCTGCTCAACACCTACCCCTACCTGCGCGCCCCGCAGGACTGGGCCGCGGTCGCGGTGCACTCGGTCGCGCCGATCATGATGGGCGTCGCCCTGTTTGGGCACACCGCAGTCGCCAAACGGATGGGTGCGGCCATCACGAAGGCCTCGCTGGAAGTCTCGGCCACCGACGACACCGCCGAGCGCCTGGCCGAACTGCTCACCCGCGCACGCACCACCACAGCGGTACCGGAGCGCGGCATCGAGCCGCGCGACGACGCCGCGGCGCAGGAGGACTTCGCACACGAGTTCACCGATCTTGCCTCGCGCGCGGAAGGCACCGCTGCGCACGAGTCGCGCGCGCGCGAACGGCTCGCCGCGCACGCGACCCAGACCGCGCGCGGAAGCGCGCGCGACGACGTCGATCGCGCGCCGCTCGCGCGCTACGAATCGGAGCTGCCGCGCGCGGAATATGCCGAGCCGCGCGCGACACAGGGCACGTCATCGATCGCGCGCGACATCGACACCCCGCGCGGTAATCCCCCAGCGGATCCAGAGGGGATCGCGCGCGACGATCGCGCGCCGCGCGCCGCGCATAGCCCCGATGAGCTGGGAAATGACGGCGAACCGATCGCCGAGCGCGAGGACAACGAAGAGCCCTCTGCGCGCGACGACTCCGAGGCGGTCGCGCGCGATCTGACTCCGCTCATGGCGCTGGTTCGCGCGCCCCAGGCCTCGCGCGCGACGCGCGAAACGACCCGGCCGTCGCGCGCGCACCGGGCGCCGATCGCGCGCGCAACGGCGGTCGACGGGGCGCTCGCGCGCGCGGCCGATCGCGCGCCGCGCGCGACACCGATCGCGCACGAGGAACGCGGCAGCGGCCCGTTCGCGCGCGAGATGACGCCGGCGGAGGCAACCCGGCTCGCGCGCGCGGTGGGGGAGCGGGGCAAGTCCAAGCAGCCGATCGAGGTGCTGGCGCAGATCTACCGCGCCAAGTCTCAGGGCATGACGACCAACTTCATCGGCGACACGATCGTTCACCTCCCGCACTCCACGGTCGGGCGGGCAATCAGCGCAGCGATCGCAGTATCCGGTCCACATGCGCTCGACTGAGCACGCACGTACGCGACAGCCCCGGCGGTACCCGCCGGGGCTGATTCGTGTCCGGGCACTACTCGGCGCGCGACAGCATCTCGGACATGGCGTCCGACAGACAGCCCGTCCGAAACTGCCGATCAGCAGCCGAGTTCGCGGCCACTATTTCCCTATGAGGTCACGTCAGCGAACGCTCCCGCCCGGTCGGCTTCCCGGTACACTCATACTGTGCCCCAGGCAGAGCAAGGTAACATTTACCCCTGGTAAATGAGGTCTCCTCCTTGGTGGAGGAGCCCACCCTGGGCGGGTGGTCGCTGCGCTGGGCCGTGGTTTTCCGACGAGCGGAGGTGGTCGCGAGTGGTCGCGGAGCAGGGTGTGGCGGGGTCGTTGGAGGGCCGGGCGCGGGGTTCGCAGAACCTGGCGCGGGCGCGCCGGCGGCGGCGTCGCCCGAACATCGAGGGGAAGAAGCAGACCCTGGAGGTGGTGTTCTCGGAGGCGGAGTTCGCGAAGGTTCAGGCGTTGGCGGACGAGGTGGATTGCACGGTGCCGTGGTTCGTGGTGCAGGCGGCGGTGTACCCGGCGCCCGCGTCGTCGAAGGGCGATCGGTCCTCGGACAAGCCGTGGCTGCCGTGGCCGCAGCGCAAGGCGCTGTCGGCGTCGCTGATGAGCGCGACGGGCGCGTTGGACGAGGTGCGGCTGGAGCAGCTGGCGAAGATCGGCAGCAACCTGAACCAGATCGCGCACGTGTTCAACGCCGACGGTGTCGCCTCCGATGAGATCGCGGAGGTGCTGGAGGCGGTCGAGGAACTGCGCGAGACGATGACGGAGTTGCGGGAGCGGGCCGAGCGTATGGAGGAGTTGGCGCGGGAAGCGGTGCGCCGATGAGCCGCCAGGGTCCGCGCGGTCGGGGGTGGTCTGCGTGATCGCGAAGATTTCCCGTGGGCAGAAGCTCGGTGGCCTGATGGTCTACCTGCTGGGCAAGAGCGACCACAACGAGCACAAGGATCGGCACATCATCGCGGGCTCACCGACGGTGATGCGGGCGGCGTGGCTGGAGCATTTCGACGGCGAGAGTCCGGAGGTCGGTGCAGCGTCGCGTGAGGCGGCGTTGGCGGTGGCGCACGAGATCGAGATCCCGCGCGCGCTCTACGGCACGCAGGCCCGGATGAAAGCCCGCCCGGTCGCGGTCGGGGTGGGTGGCCGTGAGCCGGGCCTGGACGTGGTCGAGCCCGCGGGCAAGGGCGAGAAGTCGGTGATGCGCAATGCGCCGGTGTGGCATTGCGTGTTGGCGTTGCAGCCCGGCGAGGAGCTCGACGACGCGAAGTGGTCGCAGATCACTCACGAGTTCATGGCGCGCATGGGATTCGCGGGCACCAAGGACGGCAAGGTCGCTCAGGCACGGTGGGCGGCGGTGCGGCACGGGCATTCCGGTGAGCACGGCGACGGTCAAGATCACATCCACATCGCTGCGAGCCTGGTCCGTGAGGACGGGTCGAAGGTCTCGACGTTCGACTATGGGCCGGGTAGGGCCAAGGGGGATTGGAAGCGTGCTGATGAGGTGTGCGGGGAGTTGGAGCGTGAGTTCGGGCTGCAGATCCTGACCACCCGTTCCGAAGGTGGTGGGCTGTCGCAGAATTCGCGTGCGGAGATCGAGCGCGCCAAACGCCTGGATGCTTCCGAGACCGAGCGGGAACGGTTGCGGCGCCTGGTGCGTGCGCACGCGGTGGCCTCGGATTCGGAGTCGGAGTTCGTGACCGGGTTGCGGGCGGCGGGGATCTCGATCCGCCCGCGCTACGCCGCCGGCACCACCGACGAGGTGACCGGCTACTCGGTGCGCTGGCACCGCGACGGCAGTGAGATCGGTCCGTGGGTCGGCGGCGGCAAGCTCGCCAAGGACCTCACCTTGCGCGCATTGCGCGAACAGCAGTGGGACGACAGTCCCCAAGCTCGCCGAGATGCCCTGTCCGCGTGGAATGCGCGCACCGGCGGCGCGTCGAAGACGGCACGCGGTGGGCGTGGGGACGGCGTGGACGCGTGGCAGCGGGCCGCTGACGATATCGCGGGATGGCGCGAGCGGCTCGCGCAGATCCCGCACGATGACCGGCGCCAGTGGGCCTACATGGCGGGCCAAGCCGCCGGGGTCTTCGCGGCCTGGTCGGAGGTTTTCGAGGGCGATCAGCCCGGCGCTTTCGCGGCGGCAGCGAAGGAAATGACACGGTCGGCGCAGGTCGAACGCGCGGCCCACCGCTGGCGGCCAGCGCGCGCGGCGCGGTCGAACGTGTTCGCGGACACCGCGAAACTGCTGCTGGACAACCCCGGAGTCGGTGTCCCGCGCAGCCATCGGCGGGAGGCAGCCGAGGACGCCGCGGTACTGATGGCGGCGCTGCTGCTGGCGTTGATGCTCCTGCTCCTGCTGCTGGCGGTGGCGGTCGTGGCCGAAGTCGCGCGGGCGCACCGGTCGCGCGGGGAACTCGGGCGCGCGGTGGAGGTCGACCTCATGACCCACCACCACCTGGATCCGGTTCTGTCGCAATGGGAAAGCGAGCTCGAAGACCGCCGCTTCCAGTGGGACCGCGACGCCGCGCAGGTGTTCACGGCCGCCGCCGGGCGGGCCGCGCAACGCGGCCTGGCCGCCGCGGCCGTCACCGTCTCGCCCGACACCGACCAGCCGACCGGACTCGACCGCACGACCGATGTCGAACGGCGCCAGGTCGCTGCTGTGGCCGGTGAGCCGGTCGCAGCGTCGGCGGCAGAACCTGTTGCCGCACATCCTCGTCGGAGGTTCTACAGCGATCTGCCTTATACCGAGCGGGCAGGGCTACGGGCGGCGGCAGTAGCCAGTCGAGCGTTCGGGTCGGATGACCTGCGTCCACGCGGGTGGACCGATGCCCTGCTCGACGGCGAGCTGGCGCACCGGCGGGCCGAGGTCGATCTGCTGGCCGCCGACATCGAGGCGTGCCGCGCGGGTCAGGGCCCCCATGCGGTGGAGGTTCGTGCGGCCATCGTTGCCGAGACGCGGGCGGCGGAGAAGATTCCCGCCGCGCAGCAGGCGCGAGACGACGCCGACCAGCTCGCCGTGGAGCAGCGCAAGCTTGTCGGGAAGCGCACCCGGTTGGAGCAGGAGCTGGCCGAGCTGCCACGCCGCAAGGTCCTGGCGCGGGGCAAACTGCAGGCCGAGCTCGCCGAGACTCTCACGGAGCTCGACGACATCGCGCCACACGTCACCGGCGCCGCCCGTGCCGCCGAGGCTGCCGCGAAGGCGACCGGTGTGCCCGAGAACGACTGGAATTCGACGCTCTCGCATGCCGATCCGCGGCACCAGAAGATGCGACTGAACGCGGCGCTGAGCACCGACCGGCACAACACCGACGAGGACGCCACCTACCTCTACGGGTTGCAGCGGGATTTGCAGGCCATCGAAACCGAACATGCGCGGCGGGCGAAGCTCACCCCTGCCCAGCAGGCTCGTGAAGCCGACTCGCGCACCGAGACCTCGACCCGGAACCCTGCCCGTTGGCAGGTGTCACCACCGACCGGTCCCGCACCCGAGATGCCTTACCGGTCACCGGATCCGAGGCGCGGGCCCGACCACGGGATCGGCCGATAAACAGGCGAGACCGCACACGGGTGCGTCCAGTTTTCTGGACACACCCGTGTACTCGGCAACTGGTCAGGCGGCCCGCCGATTCAGCACAAGGGTTTTGCCGAGGTCGGTGGCCACCTTCTGGGCACCCACCGTTCTCACGAGGCGATGGACGTGTGCTCCGTTCCAAGGAGCGGTGCCGGCAGGGGTGGACAGCCCCTTCTCGTTGAGTGCGGCCGCGATGCGCCGGTACGACAATTCGGCGTCGAACAGAACGACGATCACGGTCAGCGCCTCACGGGAGCAGCTCATGGGCCTGCCCGGCCGACGCCCGCTCACTGCTTGCCTCCCCGCAGCAAGGCCCGCAGCGCAGTCAGCAAGTCGCGCAGGATATTCCGGGCCCGCAGGCCGCGTTCCCGGCTGCCGCACAGGGCGACGGCCACGACGACCGGAATCAGCAGTGAGATGACGAGGACGGGCGCAGCGACCAACCAGATCACCGCGGTAAGCCCGGGCGCCAGTGAGGCGATAGCCGGGGTAAACATGTGGCCCCTCCTAGGGGAGTTAGGCAGGACCACACGCCTGACCAGGGGTCAGGTGCGCAAAAGTCCTGCAAGTCGATGAGTTCGGATCGACTTGCAGGAGTTGGGGCCGCGGGTGCGGCGAGGGCGGGCGACGACCAGTCGCCCGGGCGGCATGCAGCCGACTTCGCGGTGAGCCAGTCGTGCTCGCCCGTAAGCGATCTCGGCACGTTTGGCCGCGAGCGCACGGAGGAAAGCCTCGCGCTGTTTGTCCTCGCTGCGGATTCTCGCAGCAGTATGCGCCCCGGAAATCCAAGCCTTCGACCGCTGGCGGAACCGGATGACTCGAGAGAGGACTTCCCGCCGGGCCGCAGCTTCGCGGAGCGCCTGAATATTGACGAGCAGTGAGCTCACGCCGCCGCGCAGCTGGTCCTTGAGGTCCTTCCAGACGTTCTGTAGTTTGTCCCCAAACTCTTTCCAGACGTTCGAGACGCTCTGCAGTTTGTCCCCGAACTCTTTCCAGGCGTTCGGGAGCTCCAAGGTGAGGAAGGGTGCAGACAAGTCGGGCTGGTAGGCCCGGACTGCCGATTGGAGGGCCAGGTCGGGCTGCAAAGTGGCAGCGAACCGACCCATGTCCATCGTGGACACCGTGGAAGAGAGTTGCTTTGCTGCGTCCTGCAGCACGGACGAGGCAGAGAACGCCGCTGTTGACGCCTCGCTGGCAAGTGCTTGCATCGCCGGCATCGCCGGGGCGAGTTCTCTCACTGCCGCCGTCATCGACGTCTCGCGGGGGAGTGCTTGCATCGCCGAGGCCACCGATATCTCCGGGGCGAATGAGAGTTGTCTGGCTACGTCCTGCATCGCGGACGAGACGGAGAACGCTGCCGTCGAAGCCTCGCGGGCTAGTGCTTGCATCGCCGGCATCGCCGGGGGGAGTTCTTTCACTGCCGCCGTCATCGACGTCTCGCGGGGGAGTGCTTGCATCGCCGACACCACCGAGAGGGCACCGACCGAGAACGGCTCATTGAGGCGACCGAGGACAGCCTGCTGCACGCCGGTAGTCACCCGGCCGGACAGCTCGGCGCCGATCGTCATGGCTGCCAGTGTAGGAAAGGCCCTCGGGTGTCTGGTAATTCGCCCGCCACGTCGTGTCGATCTTTTTTCGGGCCCGCCATATGCCAAGACGCAGTCGAACCTGCCGATAGCGGTGGGGTCACGCAGCCGGGGCTGACGCGACGGCCGATGCTCACCGGTCGACCACTAGTCCGGGTTCTGGCTGCTCAGAACCTGAGCCAGAGACGGCCCGTGCGGTCGGTGACGTGGTCGCGTCCGATGTTGCTGCCGCACCAACTTCGTTGGCTTGCCACGGATCGACCTCACCGCCACGGGAGCAGCCGGTACTCCTGGAGCGTTTCGTGAAGGGCTGCGGCGGCTTTCAAGGTGGCGGCGTGCTCGCCGCGGGCGAGGGTTCCGGTCCGCGCCCAGCTGCCCAGGGTGGTCAGCACCTCGCGGATGCTGCGCGGAGAACCCAGGACCAGGGCGACCGCGGCACGGTGCGCTTCGGCTGTGGCGGCGGTGGTTTCGGGCTGGGTTTCGGGCATCTCGACCGGGGGGACCGACCCGTCCACGCCGTGATACGCCTGCCACAGATCGCGGATGAGCCACTCCATCCGATCCTGTTGCCACGCCTCGCGCGGCCGCGGCGGGTCCTTGCGTAGCCGTGCAGCGAGTACCCGCAGCAGTCTGTCGGTGGCCTCCCCGTCGGACAGCACGCGCTCGACCGCGCCGTCGGGGGAGAGGGGACGGCTGCGGTCAACGACTCGTTCGCGGATCTCCTCGTGGACCTCGATCACGCGGCCGGCGGAGCGGGCGGCACGGCGTTCTTCCGAAGCCAGGCGGCGGCATTCCGGCGAGCACCACACGCGAGGACGGCCGCGCCGACCGGTCGAATCCTCGACGGTGTTGCCGCACCGCTGACACTGTTTGGCGTCCATGACCGCGAGGGTATCCAATTTTCGCCGGACGAAATTTCCCGAAATATCCACGTTGGTGCAAGAGGTGTGTCGGATTTTTGAGATCAGTTGGTGATCGGGTTGGGGGAGTTCGCGGGTTGGGCGGAACGGGTCGTGGTGGTGGTGCGTCGGAGTAGGTGTGGTTGAGGTTGAGAGAGTCGGTCAGGTTGTCGAGATGTGGCCGCGGCCTGACGATGTCGCGGCCCGCTGGCGACAGGCGCGTGTGCGGATCGCGCTGCAGCTGACCTACGGGCGCGCGTCCGAGCGTCGGCGGGCGCGAATCCTGGCGCGGTCTGAGAGGCCGCCCGGCTCCCACTCGCCCTCCATCTGATGCAGTAGGCAACCCGAAGCCATATGCGGCGGGCCGTCGAAACGTAGGGTTCCGCCCATGACCGGCACCCGGCTCGCCGACCTTCGTGCAGAGCTGTCCGCTGTCGTCGACCGGATCGAGCGCGCACTCGCCGCGGGCGAAGACACCACCGCTCTGGAGGACCACGCGAACGACCTCCAGGACCAGATCGACGCCATCCTCGAAGTCGGCGGCGCCGAGGAGTACGAGGCGGTGCGCCGACGCGAACGCCCGCAGGCCGAGCCGCCGCCCCCATCGGATCGACTGTTCTGAGCGGGCCTTCCGGTCGCGGCACGTGTTTTCGCCGGACGAAATTGCAGAAGTGAACGGCCAGAATGCAAGAGATTTGACCTGTATGAGGCATTCGCGAACAGGGTGGTGATGTCGGTGCGGCTGCCTACCCTCAGGAGGGAGCAAGAGAGCTTCGGCGACGCATGGGGGTGACATGGGGACGCAGTACAGGTATCTGTGCGGGCACTGCAGGATGTGGCACGACTACCCGTTCTGCCCCTTCCGCCGGCCGCAGCCGCGTCGGGTGATCACCCGCGGCGAGATCCAGACTGAGCTGGAGTTGCGCGAGCTCGAACGTGCGGGTGTCATCTCGCCGCGCAAGCCGTTTCGGTTGCGCTGGGTGTTCCTGCCGATGCTCGCTCTCGTCGTGTACTTCGTGCTGCTGCTCCTGCTCTGAGCCCACGAAAGGCGCCCACCGACGGCTCCACGCCGTGGGCGCTACCAACGCGACAGGACCGATCCTCGGGCCTGCGGTGACAGCCTGGAAAAGCGCTCACCGAACACCGTTGGACTGCAGCAACTTACCCACACCTCAAGGTGTGCGCTGAGCGCTGGTGCGATTTCCCTGAGGTGTGTCGGTGAGGGTGGGCACCATGAAAGGTGCACCGATCCTGGTGCATCGCAGGGGAATTCGATAGGGGGCCTCTCATGGGCCGTGATACCAGCCGTCACCACGCCTACGAGCTGTGGACCGACGAACGATACGCCGAACTGGTCGAGCTGCTGGCGACGGAGTTGCCGCTCGCCGAGATCGCGCAGCGGACCGGCCGCAGCATCTCCGCCCTCCAGATCCAGCTGCGCAAGCTGGTCCCGCTGGAGTACGCGTTGCGCCCCGGCGACGCCGAGGAGGTGGTGCGGACGCTGCTGGTACCCCCGAGCTACGACTGGCGGGCGGTGCTGCGCAAGCGGGCAGGCAACGATCCCGCAGGTGACGGCCACGCCGTCGTCGGATCCGGTGGTATTCAGACCAGCCGCAGAACGGGGCGCTCATCGGGTTGGCCGAGCAGAAGCCGCAGGCGGGGGATCTTCCACTTCAATTCGCGGGCGAGGTCGACGGCGGTCAGGGTGCCGTTGGATTCGGCGAGTTCGAAGGCCTTGGCGAGCAGGCTGGGGACCTCGCCGGGGTAGTTCGTCGCGGGGTCGGGGGCGATGATTTCGAGCTCGTAGAGGTGGTTGAGGCGCTGGTAGGCGCGGCGGGCGCTGGCGTCGGAGATGGTGCCGAGCTCGCGGCAGCGGTACACCAGCGATTTGAGCGAGACGCCCCATTCCTGGCTGATCTGCTCGAGCGCCTTGACGTCGAACCGGTTGGGCAGGTGTTCGTGGATCTGCTCTGCGGGGGTGAGGAATTCGGCGGCGAAGGCGTCGGCTTCGCGTTCCTGCTCGGCGTCGCCGGGGGCGGCGTCGCGGTGTAGGACCAGGTGGCCGAGTTCGTGGGCGGCGGTGAACCGGTGCCAGTAGACGTCGCTGCTGCGATCGGGAGTCAGCACGATCAGCGGCCGCGGCATCCGCGAGGTGGAGAAGGCGTTGATCGTCGGGGTGTCCGCGCCGGCGAAGGGCACCATCGTGGCGACGATGCCGTGGCGTTCCATGGTCCGGATCAGGTGGGGGATGGGGCCGATGCCCAGACGCCAGTGCAGGCGGAGTGCTCGGGCGGCGGCGGCCGGGGTATCGGGGAGCCTGGTGGTGTCGTCGGGCAGGAAGCCGGGCAGGTCGACCGGCGGGAACTGCACGTACTTCTCGAGTGCGTAGGTCAGTTCCCAGACCTGCTCGACGAACGCGACGGCCTTGGCGCGTTGGGAGGCTCGGGTCGAACGCAGGCTGCGGAAGTGCGCGGCTGATCCGTCCAATCGGGCGAACGGGCGGCCGCCGGCGAAGAATTCAACCGGGACGTCGAGTACCTCGGCGAGCCGGACAAGATGATCCGGCCGGGGCGGGGAGGTCTGGGATTCCCACTGACTCACCGCCGCGCCGGACACCCCGACCTGCTCGGCCACCGCGGCCTTGGTCAGGCCGGCCAGCTGCCGGGCCTGGGTGAGGCGACCGGCGTCGAACACATCGGCCACCACGACAGCGGTGGCCGGCGCCGAGTCGGCGCCGGTACGGAACAGGTGTAGCTGGGATCGTTCAGTCATCACTTCCGGTTTCAGATTCGGGGGCAGGAGGCTGGCCACCATCCGGGGTCACCGCCGGGTTCCGAGGCGAGAGCACGAACTCCTCGAGCGGGGCCTGATCGAACCGCGCGGCCGTAACGGTATTCGTATCCGGGCTCGGAACGGAGGTGAGCGGTCGTGCCGAGACCGGACGCGATTCCCCGCCGCCGATCTCGCCCATACGAGGAATTTCCTCGACATGGCTCCAGTCCAGACGCCCGGACTCATCGCCCAGCGAGGCATCACCCCAGAAAACGCGCAGAACGCCAGCGTGCGGGTTGGCGGCGAAGGCCAGCACGATCAGACGCCCCGCCTCCGCGGCATCGTGCAGGAACGCCTCTTCGGCCTGCAGCTCAGCCTGCAGCTCCTCGTCGGACATCGCGGCGTGGTCGAGCGAGAGCTGATCGGATCCGTTCGTCGCACCGAGCGCCAACAGCCGTTTGCGCACGTCGGAGAGGTTCATCTTCGCCGACTCCAGCGGGGCGTACGCGGTGTCGCCGTACTTCCACGGGTAGATGATCAGGTTGCTCTCGTCCAGGACGGTCAGGCAGTAGCGCGCGCCCTTGGGCCGGGGAGTACGCACCGGGGTGACCGCGGCCAGCGCCTTGGCCAGCTCCTCGGGCAGGATCAGCCACATCAGCCCGTACGCGTCGTTGGAGCTCAGCCCGCTGCCTTCGTGGCTGGCCACCGCACGCAGGTGCGCGGCTTCCAAGGCCTGCCACACCGCCGCACGCACCTCGATCGCCAGGTCCCCGAACTGCGCGACCTCCCACGCCGTCGGCACTGCCTGCTCGCTCATAACACCCTCCCTCGCCTGCCCGCTGGCTTATGTTTCAGACAGTCGGAGCAGAGTATCACTTAAGTTTTGCGCAACAATAGCGCGCCGCGCCGACGAGTCAGCACTTCCCATCGTCGGGCAGCAGCCGCCTGCCTGCCGCCGGAAAGCGCGAATACGGCACGCGATGACACTGGTACGCAACGGAATTCATCCTCGGCGGTGGCGCGAAGCCCCCGGCCCTCGGGGCGCGAAGTCCGATTCCGGCGCTAAACCCCTCGCGGAGATTCATTGCCGCGCCTCGACGCGATTGAGATGGAGGTTCCGCCACCTGCTAGGTGATGATCAGTGGTCCTTACCTTGATCACCACCTAGCAATTTCGGTCCAGCTGCACTTAGGAATACCCGGTCCTCCGTGCGGATGTGGCCAGGCTGTCACCGTTCGTCCGCGGTCCTATCGGCATCGATGGCC
This sequence comes from Nocardia sp. NPDC004151, assembly GCF_042874235.1. Taxonomy (NCBI): domain Bacteria; kingdom Bacillati; phylum Actinomycetota; class Actinomycetes; order Mycobacteriales; family Nocardiaceae; genus Nocardia; species Nocardia sp. NPDC004151. Next base: position 12,378 of record NZ_JBIAMR010000028.1, read on the forward strand.
ACTGCAGCTTCTATCTGCCCAATCTCGGCGGAACGCACCGACCGCTGCGTGATCCCGACGCCCTTGGCGGCGAATACTTTTGGACTTTTGGCATCGATGCCTGTGCCTGCAAGAGCGAGAGTCCGGGTCGAGGGGTTGACGGTGGTGAGTTCGGGGATCGGTTTGTCGGTGCCCTGCAACTCGTCCACTTTGCGTGCCTGCGGCAGGACTCGCCGCTCCATGGAGCCCACCGTGGCGTTGAACGTGTCCACCGTGGCGTCGAGTTTGGTACCGAGTTTGTTGAGGTGGGTGACCACATCCCGCAGGCGCTTGGTCATTTCCTTGCAGATGTCGACGGTGCGCTTGATGTTTTCGACGGCCGCTTCCTGCCGCAGGACTGCCGCCACCGACCGCAGCAGCACAAGCAGGCTGGTCGGAGTGGCGAGGATGACGTTGCGGCTCGCCGCGTACTCCCACAGCGCTGGGTCCTGCTCCCACGCCGCGTACAAGAACACCTCCGACGGTACGAACATCACCACGAATTCCGGTGATCGCTCCGGCAGCGTCCAGTACTCCTTCTCGGTGAGCTGGTCGATATGCCTGCGCACGTTCTTGAGGTGCGCGGACATCTGCTCTTTGCGTTCTTCCTCGTCGCGAGCGTCATGGGCGTCCAGGAACGCCTTGAACGGTGATTTGGCGTCGACCACGATCGACATCTCGCCACCGATACGCACCACCATGTCGGGCCGCAACGTCGCGCCCTCGCTGGTGGTGAGGCTGGGCTGTTCGGCGAAGTCGACCTGGTTCAGCATTCCTGCTGCCTCCACGACGGTCCGCAATTGCCGTTCGCCCCACTTGCCGCGAGTGTGGGGCCGCCGCAGAGCGTTCACCAGCCGCCCGGTCTCCTTCTGCACCTGCTCGTTACTCAGCCGCAGCTGCTCGTTGGTGGTGCGCATCTGTCGCAGTTGCTCACCGAGCGAAGCGAATGATCCGACGCGGTCCTTCTCGACACCACGCACATATTCAGTGAGGGTCGCCACCTGCGTGGACAACGGTTTGATCAGCTCGTCGACCGCGGTTCGTCGCTGATCGAGCTCCTGGCCGGTGGCCTGGGCACGTTGATCAGCCAGCTCGGTGAACTGTTTCACCAGCCGGGCGCCGGACTGCTCCAACACCTGCGCGGCCATGTGCTTCATGCCGTCCTGCGCGCTGCTCAGCAACGCGATCTGTTCGGTGTACCGCTCCCGCGCTGACACCAACTCCGCCTCGACCCCGGCCCTCGCTGCTGTTTCCGCGTGAACCCGCTCCTGCAGCGCCTCCGCTCGGTCGACCGCAGCATCACGATCTTGTCGTGCCTGTTCGATGGCTACGTCGCGTTCGGCCCGCACCTGGCTGATCGCGGCGTCACGTTCGGCCCGCGACTGGGCGATGGCAGCGTCCTGCTCTGCCCTCGCCTTCTCACCCGCGGCGTCACGTTCGCGCCGCATCTGCTCGGTCGCCTCGCGCTCGCGCCGGGCCTGCTCCTCGGCAACGGTCATCCGGCCGCGCCCAACCATGAACCCGATTCCGCCGGTGAGGCCGGCCACCACGATCACCATCACCACGAACACACCAATGCCGATCAAGTCGAAACCCTTCTCCCTGAACGCCGATGCGACCTCGGCCCCTCGTGAGCCGGGAAGTGGAACTGCGAGCGGCCTACCCAACCGCCGAGCGCGCAGGGAGATGTATCACCACCCACCGACACATATCGGTGTCGCCGTGAGCTGCGAAAACAGACTGTTCACAAGGTTTTTGGAAACTGGCGCTGAGAGAACAATCCTCGCGCCCGCTCCGCCGCGGACCGGGCCCTGGGTGATGCCCGCGGGGTAGTCGGCACGATCGGTCCGGACCACGACACATGTCGTCACTGCCCGGGTCTGCTGGGGAGTCCGAATACCCTGCTGACTCCATCACACACAGCGGGGTCGATGCGGCTGCACGCGCCCATTCCTTCGGACACCGCAATCCGGACCTGCGTGCAGGCGCACCGCAACACCACAAGGCGGCGACAAAACCACAACACACCATGTATGTTCCGGGAGCGCTACGCCTGTGTCCGTGCGGAGTGTCAGCAGTCGAAGTCCGGATCCGCGGAAGTCGTCGGTGACGCCGTCCTCGTCGAGGCGCTCCGCCGCGACGGCCAGGGCCGAGACACCTTGCATGGCAGGCGCGAGTCGCTTTCCTTCTTGAAGTGGATCCGTGCCTGCCCTTTGGCCCTGGAGTGCCTTGCGGGCATGCTGGTTGTGCATCGAACAGCGTTGTACCCCCCACTCCGGTTCTGAGTGGGGGCATCGCAGCACTTCAGGGCATCGGCCCCTGCCTCGCTCGGTCGGTCGGCGCCTGCGCCGGGTCTACTGGTCGAGCCTGTCCTCAAGTTTCGGCAGCCACTCTCGGTGGAACCGAGGTCGGTCAGTTCCGCTTGGCCGAACGTCTTTTCTTATAGCTATCCGCGGATGACGATTTCGATGGAGTCGACCTCGACGCCGTAGTTGATCGCGAGCCCCGCCTTGGCCTGCGCGATCGTCAGCCCGGTTGATGCATCCGGCAGCGTGGCGGTAGCGGTGGTGCTGCGTTCCATCTTCTGGAATTCCAGCCCGTCAAGGTCGATGCCCAGCGCGCCGAGGCGGGTGTAGCGGACCGGGTTGCGGTCACCTGCCCACACGTCGGGCTCGTTGATGCGTGCGTACTCGCTGACCTCGATCTTCCAACGGCCAGGCATCTCGTCCGGCTTGGTGGACGGGCTTATGCGCGAGATCCGGCCGATGAGGAAAGCGCTGCCGTGCGGTTCGCTGCCATCGGCGAAGGCCTCGTAGTTGTGGGCGTTCTGCGTGCAGACGAGCCATTTGCATCTCTTCGCACGGGCAGCGTCGAGCTTCCACGCCTGGGACCCGCCCTCGCTGAGGATCTTCTCGAGGCTCTTGCCGGTGAACACGACAACGGTGTCTTCGATCTCGGTCATAAAACTATCGTAGCAACTATCTACAAAGTATCATTATTTTATTTATGAAATACCGGGATCGACGGGTGTCACTGTGACTCGGGCGGGCGCAATAGTCCCAAGGTGCGCCGGGCCCCATGGACGCCCTGTGTGGCCTCCGCTTCCGGGTTCTGGGGCTGTGCAGCTGCCGCGTAAGGGTCGGTGCTGGGCTATGCCCTCGGCCAGGATCCTGGAGAGCAGGTTCTCGCGCGCGGCTTTGTAGGCGGCGATGACATCCAGAATGCGGTCTGTAACGGAGGGGTCGAGGTGTCTGACAAACTCGTCAGCACGACCCACACACGAGCAGGAGGTTGGTCGTCCCTTCGGCGCAGCTGCGGGGTGGAGATGACGGAAGGTAGTGCCCGGTGACGAGGATTTTCGACAATATCGAGACTCGACTCGGGACCCACCTGCAGCAAACCTTCGCGATCTCCGAACGAATGGACGTTGCGGTCGGCTACTTCAACCTTCGCGGCTGGTCTGCCTTCGACGAACTGGTCCAGAAGAAGATCGTCGCCGGCGTGACAGGCCCGGTGGTGCGGGTTCTGATCGGCATGGTGATGACCGGGCCGCAGCAGGAAGCCCTTGAGGACCTGCAGGCCACGGTCGACGGCACGCCGCGCACCGATGCTGACGCCAACGCGGCACGTGAACGCAAAGCGCAGTTGCTCGAGCAGTTGCGTACGCAGTTGATGCGCGGGATGCCTACCAATGCTGACCGCGCCACCTTGCAGTCGCTGCGCGATCTTCTCGATTCCGGGGCAGTGGAGATCAAGGTATTCACCCGCCGGCCGCTGCACGGTAAGACCTACATCTGCTACCGGCAGGATCTGAACAACCCGATCACCGGGTTCGTCGGCTCATCGAATCTCACAGGCCCCGGGTTGACCTCGAATTTCGAGCTTAACGTCGATGTGCTCGATGTCCACGCTGCCAAGACCCTTGCCGACTGGTTCGAGGCACGCTGGAACGATAAGTTCAGCCGGCCAGTGACCACCGATCTGCTCGATCTGCTCGATGAGTCGTGGGTACGCAAGGAACCTTGTCGTCCGTACGAGGTGTTCTTGAAGGTCTGTTACGACCTGTCCCGCGATGTGCGCGAAGGCTTGGCCGAGTACTCGGTACCCACCGAGGTCGGTAAGCAGCTACTCGAATACCAGGCCACGGCGGTGCAGACCTTGGCGCGGCGGATCATGACCCGCGGCGGCACCATGCTCGGCGATGTGGTCGGCCTCGGCAAGACACTCACCGCGATCGCGGTGGCGTTGATGCTGCGTGACGAGCACGGCTATATGCCGCTAGTGGTGTGCCCGAAGAACCTGGTATCGATGTGGGAAGAGCACTTCGAGGCCTATGACTTGCATGGCCGGGTCGTCCCGTACAGCATGGCGCACCGGATCCTGCCGGAGCTGCGACGCTACGCGTTCGTCATCGTCGACGAATCTCACACCCTGCGCAATGAAAACCGGCGCGACTACCAGGAGATTCAGCGCTACATCCAGGACAACGACAGCAAGGTCTTGTTGCTGACGGCTACCCCCTACAACATCCGCTTCCGGGATGTGGCCAATCAGCTCGGCCTGTACCTCGACGACGACGACGATCTCGGGATCGCGCCGACCAACGCGATCGCCGCCGATCCGCGCTTCATCGACAAGGTCGACGGCAAAACCACCACGTTGGCGGCATTCCGTCGGTCCGAGGATCCGGACGACTGGAAACGGCTGATGAGCGAGCATCTGGTGCGCCGCACCCGCACGTTCGTCAGAAACAACTACTCACGTATCGACGCGGATGGCGGCCAGTACCTCGAATTCGCCACCGGGCAGCGGTTCACCTTCCCCATGCGCGTCCCCAGGCCGGTCGATCACTCCTTCGGCCCCGATGATCCGGCGGCGATTATGGCCAGCGACGCCACCCTGGATACGCTTACCAACCTGGTCCTACCGCGCTACGAACTCGGCAACTACATCTCCCGGGGCGCCAAGTTGACCACGGCCGAGCAAGAGTTCGTCGACAATCTCACTCGCGGTCGCGGCCAAGTCGCCGGGTTCGTGCGCACTACCTTCTACAAGCGCCTGTCCTCGTGCGGGCACTCGTTCACCTTGTCCCTGCAGCGCCATATCGCCCGCAACGAACTGTTCGTCTACGCGATCGATCAGGGCTTGGCGATCCCGACCGGCACCATTGTCGACACCAGCCTCGCCTTCGACGACGACGAGGACCCCACCGACGACGACCTCGCCTCCGGCGAGAATCTCGGCGACGAGCCGTCCCGCCGCTACGAGGCTCTCGTCGCCGCCGACCCGAACTCGGTGACCTGGGTCCGCCCGGAAATCTTCGTCCCGGCGCTGCGAGCCGATCTCGACCGCGACACCACCGCCCTGCGCGGCTTGCTCGCCTCGTACGGCGGCTGGAACACCGCCCGCGACTCCAAATTCGCCGCCCTGCTCGCGCTGCTCACCGGCGAGCATCCGGACGAAAAAGTACTGGTATTCACCGAATACAAGGACACCGCCGACTACATCGGCACCGCCCTGCGGGCCGCCGGCATCGACAGTGTCGGGGTCGCCACCGGTGACAGCGAAGATCCGACCGCGTTGGCGCACCGCTTCTCCCCGCGGTCGAACGCCCTGCCCGGGCAGGAACAGCACGACATCGACAATGAACTGCGGGTCTTGATCGCTACCGACGTGCTCAGCGAAGGCCAGAACCTTCAGGACGCGCACATCGTGGTCAACTACGACCTGCCGTGGGCGATTATCCGCCTGATCCAACGCGCCGGCCGCGTCGACCGTATCGGCCAAGCCTCCGACACGGTCCTGCTGTACTCGTTCTTCCACGAATCGGTCGACACTGTCATCTCCCTGCGCCAACGCATCAGCGACCGTCTGCACGCCAACGCCGAAGCCTTCGGCTCCGACGAGCAGTTCTTCGGCACCGACACCGAAATCCGCGCCATCACCGACCTCTACAACGGCACCCTCGATGACCAGGACAACGCCGACGACGTCGACGCCTCGAGCCTGGCGTATCAGCGCTGGCACGAAGCTGAGAAAAACGACCCCGAACTTGCGAAAAAGATTGCCGCGCTGCCGGACATGATCTCCGCAACCCGCGCCCTGCGTCTGAGCGACCGCGCCGACGGAGTCCTCTGCTATGTGCGCACCGAATCCGGCATCGACGGCTTTGGCGAGGCTGGCATGGACGGACAGATGCGACTGCTCACCGGGCACGAGGTCCTGCGCGCGTTCGAAGCCACACAGGAAGAACACGGCCTCGAACAGCACGAGCAGCACAACGAGCTCCTCGAACAACTAGTGCGCGGCCCACTGGCCACCCCACAGATCGCGGCTGGCCGGTTGCGCGGGGTGCGCCGAACCCTGTGGCGCCGGCTCGGCGAAACATTGAACAACTACAGTGCCGACACTCAGGCCGCCCTCGACGAGCTGTACCAGCACCCGTTGACCAAATACGCCGAACAACGCCTGCGTAAGGCCATCCGCTCCGGCGCCAGCGACGAGGATCTGACCACCCGCATCACCGCCCTGAATCGCGACGGGGACCTCGTCATCGCGTCCAGGACCGGGAAAGACCCGATCCGCATCGTGTCCAGCATGGGAGTTCGTTCGTGACCGACAACCGCCTACTCGACCTCGTCGACAGGTGTGACTTTCGCACCCTGTTCATCGACGAACTCGGCTGGAACAACCCCGACCGGCCCGACTTGTCGATCGAGGTCGACGACGACACCTACACGCTGCACCAGGTCGCCAACTACAAGGGCCTGCGCATTTGGCACTGCCCCGTCCTACCCCCGCGCAAGATCCAGCGTCAGATCGACGTACTGGTCGGGAAGGACAACCAGGAACGTCTGGTCATTTTCACCGACGGCCGCCGACAGGAATGGCGGTGGCCACGGCGCGCTCAACTCGGCAGTACCAACGCGAAACTCCTAGTCCACGAACACCTTGTCGGCGACCGCAGCACCCACCTGGCCGAGCGGCTGCAGGCGATCGAGCTCGACTTCGACGAAGACCTGCCGCTCGTCGAACTACTCGACCGGATGCGCGACGCCTTCGACCACGAAGCCGAATCCGCGTCCGTTGCCGCCGCGCGCCTCATGGGCACCCTATACACCTATCTCGAAACAGCGGGCGTCGGTGAATACGACGCCACCCTGCTGCTCGCACGCCTGCTGTTCCTGCTGTTCGGCGACGACGCCGATATGTGGGAGCCCACAGGCCTGTTCGAGCGGTACCTCCGTGACAGCACCACGCCCGAAGACCTGGACCGCCAGCTAATCGACCTGTTCGGCGCCCTTGATACCCCCGACGACCAGCGGGACCTCGAAGCGGACTCACCACTCGCACAGTTCAGGTACATCAACGGCGGGCTCTTCCACGGTCCCCTCCGTCTCTCGCAGCTGCCAGCTGGGTTCCGCGACACGTTACTGGAGGCCTGCGAGTTCAACTGGTCGGTGATCTCCCCGGCAGTGTTCGGGTCTATGTTCCAGACCGTCAAGAGTAAGGAGGCACGGCGGCACGGCGGCGAACACTACACAACCGAGGAGAACATCCTCAAGACCATTCGGCCACTCTTCCTCAACGAGTACCGAGACCGCCTCAAACGGGCTTGGGATGACAAGGGGCAGCTCACACGTCTGCACAACGACCTGGCGAAACTCCGGTTCCTAGACCCCGCCTGCGGATGCGGGAACTTCCTCATCGTCGCTTACCGAGAACTTCGCGCGCTCGAACTCGAGATCCTCAAACGCCGACGGGACCTGGATACGCTTGACGGAACCTCCTCCGGCGGCGACCGCGCCCAGCTAACGCTCGACGTCAGTGCCGAAATCAAGGTCACACTCGACCATTTCTACGGCATCGAGATCGAAGAGTGGCCCGCCAGGATCGCCGAGACAGCCATGTTGCTCGTCGATCACCTGGCGAACCAGAACATGGCCGAGGAATTCGGCGTCGCTCCAGATCGTCTGCCGATCGCGATCGCGCCCACCATCATCCACGCCAACGCACTACACACTGACTGGGCCGCAGTCGTCGCCCCGTCAGCCCATGTCGTGATCATGGGCAATCCACCGTTTCATGGACCCAAAGAACGAAGCCCCCGCGAGACTGCCGATCTTCAACTCGTCTGGGGACCGGAGTACGACGGCTTTCTGGACTACGTCGCTGGATGGTATAAGAAGGCCACAGAGTATTTCGGGCAAACCCAAGGCCAGTGGGCCTTCGTATCCACGAATTCTGTGTCGCAGGGGCAAGCGGTTCCAGCTCTTTGGGGCCACGTCTTCGAGATGGGCTGGCGGGTCAAGTTTGCGTATCGGAGTTTCCCATGGAAAACCGAGGCTCCCGGCGGAGCAGCAGTCCACTGTGTGATCATTGGATTCACCCGGAGTGCGGGAGAAGCGACGCTGATCGAGCCCAGCGCAGGTGGCCATGCGGTATGCAGGATACCGGTCCCAAGTATCAACGCCTACCTGGTGGATGGTCCGAACGTCCTGGTGACCAAGCGGATGCGGCCGCTGTCTCCCGGGCTGCCCGAAGTCGACGCAGGCTCAAAAGCCGTGGACTGGGGCTACCTCACGGTTGAGCCGGATGACTACGAAGCTGTCGCGGCCGACCCCGTTGCTGCGAAGTATCTCCGTCCTTACCGCGGAGGCGACGAACTGATCAATGGCGACGAGCGCTGGTGCCTGTGGTTCGTAGACGCAGACCTAGAGGAACTTGAGCAGAGCGATCTGATCGCAGCGCGCCTAGCGGGGGTCAAGCAGAAGCGTGAAGCAAGCCCGAAAGCCGCCACCAGACGAATCGCAGACACGCCTCACCTGTTCGGCGAGATACGACAGCCTGCGGTCGACTATCTCGGAATCCCACAAACGTTTACCGACAATCGAGCGTTCGCGACGGTCGCACGCCTCTCCGCAGACGTAGTCGCATCCATCAAGCTGTTCACATCACCGGACCCTGACGGGTATCTCTTTGCGATGATCTCGTCATCGATGTTCATGGTCTGGCAGCGGACGGTTGGAGGCAGGCTGAAGTCTGATCCAAGCTTCACGAACACCATCGTCTGGAACACGCTGCCGCTGCCGGAAGTCTCCAACACGCTGAAACAGGAGATTATCGCAGCTGGCAAAGGCATCGTCACCGCGCGGCAGTGTCACCCAGATTGGTCATTGGCGCAACTGTACAACCCCGTCTCCATGCCAAGCGAAGTGCTGGAGGCGCACAATCGGCTCGATCTGGTCGTAGACCACGCCTTTGGCTGTGCAGCTGGACCCACTGCTCGGAAACGTCAAGAAGTTCTGTTCAAGCGATATTTGCAGCTACGCGGCCGCGGTTGATTGGCTCGGGGTTCCGGTAGTAATCGCCGAAAAAGCGGACATGAGCGTTGGTCCCTCGAGCGGCAGCGGTGTCTCGCTTTCCCCTGAAGGGTTGATGGCTACAGCTGTGCGGTACTGCCAGGCTGGCCAACGGTGATCTCGGGTACGTACTTGTAGGGGTTCCGGTAGTACTCGAGCGAAAAACAACACATATGGCTGGACCAGCAGCGATGCCGTGTCGGTGCCAGGTGTGTTGTTTTTCGCCCGAGTACTACCGGAACCCCGTACTGCTCGCAGGTCTCTCTGGATCGCACAGCTACTGCATCAGCTCGATCTCGCTGCGCTTGCAGCCTGCACCGAGTGCGACCAGCTGAAGCACTGACGACCTGCTCGACGCCCTGCCGACAGATCTGCCCCGCTATCCGAAGTGGCTCGACGACGGTCACCAGGTGCCGACCACTCCGCACCGACTGGTCGCCCTTGCTTGACCGATATGCCTACCGATACGTGCTGATTGTTACCTGGGTTCCGGCTGGATAGGGTCGCACGGTTCGGGGAGGGACATTCCTGCTCGGCGAATCTTTGCAGCGGGAGGTTTTGTGTTTCAGCGGTTTTCGGGGTCTACCCGGAGCGTGACGGGCTGTGTAGTGGCCGTGGCTGCCTCGGTGGCGTCGGTGCTGTGGGCTCCGTTGAGTCCGGTCGCCGATGCGAGTGTATGCCCGGCCGGGGCCGCGAATCGTAATGCGTGCGTGTCGATCACGTTCGATGGCATGGGCCTGAACGCGGACGGGGTCGGTTGTTCCGGCGCCTTCCCCGGGACGCTCAATGGCGTGCGGTACCTGGTGTCGGCAGGCCATTGCTATCGGCCCGGGGCGCAGGTTTCCGAAGTGAACGGCCAGGTGATCGGCTCGTACGAGTCCGGTACGCCGGATGACCTGCGCGCGATGAGCTTCGGGTACTCGTTGATCCGGCTCAACAACAACATCAGCACGAATTCGATTACGTTCGAACCCGGTCCGCACCTCGTCAACCTGTACGCGGTCGATATGAACCCTCAGACGGGTCAGCAGATCTGTCTGAGCGGCTGGACCAGCCGCTCAACCTGCGGGTCGATTGCCGAAGTCCACGACAATTACATTCTTGCCGACGGGATGGGCTCCGAGCAGGGTGATTCGGGCGGGGTCGTCTACCGCTCGACGGGATACGGCAAGGGAGCCATCATCGGGATTCTCATCGGGAAGAACGATGAGACGCATCAGTCGATCATTCAGCCGGTGGGGAACCTGTTCTGGGCGATCGAGTCCGACCGTGGGGCGCAGTTGATTCCGGATTTCGTCTACTGAGCGGACAGAACAGGCCTACGGGTCTACCCAACGCCTTCGGTGTGCCGCTCAGCGACACACCGAGGGCCGGAATACCCAGTGATCAGTGATTCAGGCACCGAGCCCTCAGCCCGCGGTGGCTAGGCCCTTCTCGGCCTTGACCGCCTCACGCGCCAGGATGCGGGCTCGCTGTTCCTCGAATCGGAGGCCATCCTTCTCGAGTTTCTCGAGGTAGGCGCCGAGCTCTTCGCGAACCTTCTCCCCGCGAGCGGTGAAGTCGTCTGTACCTGATTCGGCCGCGACAACGCATCCATTCCGATTGGATGCCATGTCATTTATGCCGTCACGCCTCGATCGTCCGACTGACCTCGGGCACGTATTTGTAGATCGTGGACCGGGAAACGCCCAGCAGCCGGGCGATCGAGGACACCGATTCGTCGGGGCGGGTCAGTAGAGCGCGGGCCTGGCGGACCTGTTCCTCGGTCATGGCCGGCGGGCGGCCCAGGCGCTGCCCGCGGGCGCGCGCGGCGGCCAGGCCCTCGTTGGTGCCTTCCACGATCAGCTCGCGGATGAACTCGGCGAGCGCGGCGAACACGTGGAAGACCAGGCGCCCGCCGGGGGTGGTGGTGTCGAGTGCTTCGTGCAGGGACTGGAATCCGATGCCGCGGCGGCGGAGTTCGGCGACGATCGCGAGCAGGTCCTGCATCGAGCGGCTGAGCCTGTCCAGTGCGGGCACGACGAGGGTGTCGCCGGGGCGCAGGTATTCCAGGCAGCGTTGCAGTTCCTCGCGTTCGGCGTTCTTGCCGGACTTCTTGTCCGCGAAGACTTTCTGGCATCCGGCCGCGGTGAGCGCGAGGAGCTGGCGGTCGAGCAGCTGGTCGGTGGTCGAGACCCGGGCGTAGCCGACGAGCGCGCCTCCGCCGCCGATCGGGTCGAGCGCGTCGCCGTCGAGGACGAGCGGGGCGGGGCTGTCGAGATCGCGTGTCGCGGTGGCCATGCCGGAGACTGTACGAGAAAGGGCCGACAAGACTTGTTGGACACCAACACTTTTCGACACGTTTTCTCGACACATGGCCGGTTCGGGTGACCTGGGATTCCGAACCACACGGCACCGAGGTGTCGTGGGTGTTGTAAATCGACCGTTTTCCGAACGGCTGTCGGCATGGGGCACCCCAACTGGACGCAATGCGGGGTGCGGCCACTTGGTCTTCGTAGTTGGACGATTCGCGTTCTCGACGAAGATCTAGGTTAGATCGTTCCAATGCCATGCTGAGGCAGCAGCCCCACCCGGTTCTCGACCAAATCGGAATGCCTCCCCATCACCGACCAAGTACGAGAACATGCCTCTAGTGGCTATTCGGTCTAACAGCACTTGAGGCGGGCGATGACCGATTTCGGCCATCGCGTGCGCCAACCAGACGCCGCCGCCCGGATCGTCGAGGGCGATGTGTTCGGGATCGACACGCTCGGCGAGGGCAGTGGCTGCGTCCTTCGCATTTGCCCTCCACAGCTCACCCAGCAGCACGGCGACGGCGGACGGGTCGTCCAGGATGTGTTCGGGAACGACCCCCTCGGCGATGGCAGCGGCTGTGGCCTTCACATTCATCCCTGGCCGCATCTCCACCGACACGGTGGCAGTGTGCGGGCCGTTGAGGGCGATGTGTTCGGAATCGGCACGTTCGGCGAGGGCAGTGGCTGCGTCCTTCGCACCCGCTCTCCGCAGCTCACCCAGAAGCGCGGCGACGGCGTGCGGGTCGTTGAGGGCGATGTGTTCGGGATTGACATGTTCGGCGAGGGCAGTGGCTGCGTCCTTCGCATTTGCCTTCTGCAGCTCACCCAACAGCCCAGCGACGGCGTGTGGGTCGGCGGCGGCGGACGGGTCGGCGACGTCGACATGGGTGATGACCCAGTCCACTGCGTGATTGTCGCTGGCGTGTGCGCGGAGGCGATACCGGATCAGGTGTACTGCCGCCCAGAGGTCACCGTGCTGGGTGGCGTTCTTCCACAGTTGGGTGGCATAGCGGTAGAGGCCGCGGTCCCACGCGGACATTCCGAGGGTCACTTGGTCCTTGGGAGGTGCGTGGCGGGCGGCGGCCTTCCAGAATTCGATTGGCAGGATTTCTTCGGCGCGGTGTTTGCGCCCGTGCTGGTCCAGGTAGTCGGCGAACTGATACATCGACGGGTTCTCTGCGGGACCGGGGCGCTGTGCCCGATATTCGTTGCGGGCGGTGGTGCCTGCTGGCAGTCGGCGTGACCGTTTCCGGGTGAGCGGTCCCGGCGCTCCTTTGCAATGCACACCCAGATCGGCGAGGGCTTGTTCGAACCAGTTGTTCTCGACGCGATTCCAGTTGCTGTCGCTGATATAGAACGGCGCGATCTCACACAACAGATCGGCCGGCAACGCGTTGCGATGCCCCAGGCGGCGCAAATCCATCGCGACCTCGATCACCGCCCGCGCCGCCGGGGACGCGGAATGCTGGTATCGCCGGATCAGTTCCGGGCCGCCGGCCAGATACTGGGTGACCTCCCCGTCCCGGGCGCGTTCGACCGCCATAGCCAGCCGCGGATCCCGGCGCGCGGCCGCACGCATGGCGTCGAGGTCGTCGCCGATGAAGGCGTCGGGCACCCGGATCACGGTGTCTTCGAGCAGTTTCGACACCGGCGAGGTCGAGTCCTTGCACAAGACGTCGTGGTGGTCGGGCCATAAGGTTCCCAGCACCAGCACTGGCGCGCGGGAGGGGTCGCGCAGCAGATTCCGGATCTGCTGCGCCAGCTGCTGCGGATCACCAGCGACGTTGCCGAGATAGTTCTGTGTCTCGTTGAGCCACACCACCGTGTGTGCGCGCACCCGCCCCAGTTCCTGGCGCACCTCGCTGTCGGCCGACTCCTGGAGCGGCTTCCACAAGCGCCACCCGCCCAACTGTTTGAGTGCAGCCAACGCTTCCCACAACGCGCGGGTTTTGCCCCCGGAGGACCCCGCGACCAGCACCACCATGACGCTGCGGCCCTTCAGGGCCTGGCCGACCCGCTCAGCCAGTTCGCGATCGTGAGCGCGAGGCACGTACTCCGGTAGCAGGCTGAGGTCACCGGGAGCATCCACGGTGATCGACCGGTGAACATCGAGAGCGAACGGATCATCGAGAACGGTCAATCGCTGCCCAGGACGTCGCGCCTCGTCAGCGGTGACACGTTCATGCGCGCGCTTCCACGCCTCCATGTCCTGGGCTGCGACCTTCCAGACCGGGAGCACTTCGGCGAGCGTGGACCACCGCGGAAACGAACCGCCGGTGGCCATACCATGGATCGCTGCCGTAGAGACCTTGCACAATCCGGCGACTTTGCCGTAGCTCAGGCCGCTGGCTTTGTACAGGGCTCGTAGCGCGTCGTGGAGCTCGTCGAGAGTGCCGATTCGGTCGGGGTCCACTCGCACGGTTCACCTGCCCTGGGAATCATTCGGTTTTCGTTCAGTTGTAGACGCAAACGCACTGTGTCATCAGGCGGTTCCGGAAGCTTCGCCCTACCGGATGCGACCGAACGGGCTACTCACCGACGGTGGGTTCGTGACTCTCACCAGCATCCTCGCCGCTATCGCGGCCATCGTTTTGATCCTGCACGCTGCGGCCCAGATCCCCCTCGCTCTGGCCGGGCTGTTGAGCGCGTGCAAGCCGGTCCTCACCGCCCTGCGAGATCTGCGCAAGTCCGATCAATAGAGAGACAGGTTTTGTAGCGTCCCCACCACCGCATCGGCCTGGCCACCCAACGACGCTCCAAAAGGTCAGCTCCAAATACTCGGAGGAGCCCCGCCATCTTGGCTGGTCACGCCGACCTCTACGACGCACCGCGGACCCGGACCGCCGGATCAGCCCGCCCGGCGCGGGCGCGGCGGGTCTCGCGGGCGGATAGTCGGAGGGCACTTCCCAGCCCTGTCCGATAACGAGCCGCACGCCCTGTCCCGCGAGAACGTCCGGCCCGTCGACGGAGGGCCCGCGTTCATTCGACCGACCGATTCTCAACACACCACAGTGCACGTGACTAGTCCGTCGCTACAGCGGGTGGCCAGCTCTGCGGTTCGACGTTGGCAGGCTTCTGACGGATGTCGTGGTCCCAGTCGAACACCGGAGGTGGTGGGCCCCACTGCTTCGGCTCTCCGAACGAAACAGTTTTCGCCCCGAATCTCACCTCTTCAAACCTGGCGGGGCTGGAAGAGAAGAACACACCATCGAACCGAGCGCCGCCGGAGAACTCCGCGCTCACGAACCAGACTCCGCCGGAGAAGGTTGTGTCATCGAACCGGACGCTACCGGAGAAGGACGCGTCATCGAACCTGGCGCTGCCGGAGAAGGACACGCCATCGAACCGAGCGTCGCCGGAGAACTCCGCGCTCACGAACAGGGCGTCACTGGAGAACGTTGGGGACTGCCCCCGGTTTGGTTGATTCCTGATCTGTGAGGACTTCGTCCTCGCTGGAAGGATGTCCACCATGCCGAAGCCGTATCCGGAGGAGTTTCGCCGCGATGTCGTTGCGGTCGCCCGCAAGGGCAACTCCTCGATCAAGCAGGTCGCCAGGGATTTCGGGATCTCCGAAGCCTGCCTGCACAACTGGCTCAAACAGGCCGACATCGAGGACGGGAACAAGCCCGGCCTGACCCGGGAAGAGTCGGCGGAGCTGCGTGAGCTGCGTAAACGCACCAAACAGCTGGAACAGGAGAACGAGATCCTGCGCCGGGCCGCGGCGTTCTTTGCCCGCGAGCTGCCCCCAAAATGAGGTTCCCGCTGGTCCTCGAACTGGCCGCCGACGGGTTCGCTGTCGCGGTGATCTGCCGGGTTCTCGGATTCACGCCACAGGCGTTCTACAAGTGGAACAAAACCCCTGTCTCGCAGCGTGATTGGGACGATGCCCACCTGATCGACGCGGCTCGTGACATCCATGCCGACGACCCCGCGTTCGGCTACCGCTTCATCGCCGACGAGCTCGGTGATCGCGGGATTCGTGCGGGTGAGAATCGGGTGCAGCGATTGTGCTCGCAGCAGCGGATCTGGTCGGTGTTCGCCCGCAAACGCGGCCTCAGCAAGCGTGCGGGTCCGCCCGTCCATGACGATCTCGTCGCTCGCGAGTTCACCGCGACAGCACCGAATCGGTTGTGGCTCACCGACATCACCGAACATCGAACCGGCGAAGGAAAGCTCTATCTTTGCGCGATCAAGGACTGCTTTTCCAACCGGATCGTCGGTTACTCGATCGACGAGCGCATGACAGCCGCCCTGGCGGTCGCGGCCCTGCGCAACGCGGTCGCGATCCGCTCGCCGGTCGGCACCGTGGTTCATTCCGACAGGGGGCAGTCAATTTCGCTCCCGACGATTTGTGCATGCGTTGTCAGCCAACGGATTACGGGGCTCGATGGGGCGAGTTGGGGCGTGTGGTGACAACGCCGCGATGGAGTCGTTCTTCGCGCTGTTGCAACGCAATGTCCTCGACCGCCGGCACTGGGCGACCCGCGAGGAGCTGCGTCTGGCGATCGTCATCTGGATAGAACGGACCTACCACCGCCGTCGGAGGCAACGTCGACCCGGCCGCCTGACGCCGATCGAGTTTGAGACAATCAATCAGCCCGCACTCGCGTCCTGAAACACCACACCCCGCGAGTCAACCGAACTCGGGGCAGTCCCGAGCACGTTCCTCCGCCCAGCCGGGTCCTTGTTGTCGTCGACCGCGTTGACCGCTACGCGGGCTTCTGGGCCGACGGAGGAGGCACGTACGGTTGTTCGATGGTGTAGAGGCGCCGGCGATAGGTCCGGTAGTCCGTGCCGCCGGTCGTGTCGATGGAGCGCTCCTGGAAGCTCACGACGTTCTCGTCGACGAGTTCGGCCAACCCCTTCAACCGGGTGCTCTCACCCAGTCCGTGCAGGTCGTGGAAACCTTGCTTGTTGAACCAGATGCCCTTGTCACGGTCGTTGTGATCGTGATGCGACAGCAGGCACAAGTACACCGCGAGACCCCGGCCGGTCAGACGTGAGATCAGGCCAGTAGTCCACAGTTGGTGCGGTACCCGCACATAGCTGCTCTCTTGGTCCTTGTAAGGCAGCTGGTAGGGCGTCCCGTCGCCGGTCTCGCTGAGGAGCCGCACGGTCGGCGTCTGGCCACCTTTGCCGCCCTCGAGAACCAGAAATCCGCGCTCATCCAGATCGTGCAGAGCATTGAGTACCCGACGGGCACCTGCAGCCGAGGGATCTTCCAGACCAGCCAGATCGGCCCACCAGCGGGCCGGCCGTGTCGCGTCGTGCGGTGGTGCCGCTGCAACCCAGATGATGGAAAGCAGTGTGGCCAGTCGGACGTGCCCACCGCGACCGCCACCGCTGCCACCGCTACTGCTGCTCATGAGCTCAGCAATCGGGCTACGCCCCCGCGGTGAGGTGGTCTGCAGGAAGTCCCTGCGCAACGGAGCTCCAAGGCGATACCGACGGTCCAACCGCGAGTTGAAGCGCTTCGCGGCCGAGTCGGTCGTTGCGGTCCGCGCCATCGCAATCTGCCTCTCCGCGAGTTTGGACGCATCGTGTAGTCATGTTTTAGTTATTACATAGTGCGTTGCGCTAACCATACTACACCCGTTGCGCTAGCGTACTTCGCGCGTTGCGCAGGGCAAGATTTGTCGACGAAATACGTTGCGCGGAGCCAGGCCGGTGTCGTAGCGTTCTTCACGCACAGGGTGGGATCGTGAGTCATGGATCGCCCCGTCTGCTGGTCGCTTGAGCTGAGCCCCTCTTTCGGGAAGGCAGAGTTGGCCACCGGTCGGTAAAGCCTGTGTACGGGCCTCGAGTGGCGCGCCACTCGAGGCCCGTTCTATATCCAGGGCCATACCGTCTGCCGGTCGGAGCGCACCATCCGGTGCCGATGCTCGCCAAATGGGCCCAACCGCATCGATTCTGAGCCCGATCTCGGCGGCGGTTGTCCGGCCCGGCCTACCTCCTCAAGGTCACCACCGCCTTGTAGTAGGCGGTGGTGACGCCGCACATGTTTAGGCGAGGACGAGGACCAGGTGCCACTGGCAGCAGTTGCAGAATCCGATGACCAGGGCCGCAGAGCCTCCAGTCGGCGCGTCCTCGGTTGTCGGCTCCCGTCCTTATGGTTGGGCCTATGACCGACATTTCGCCCCTGGCCGCCAGCGCGCGGGCCCAGTTTGGCGACGCCGGCGTGCACGCGATCGTGCGGGCCGGGCGCACCGTGCACGCGGTCAGCCTCGGCGCGTGGGTCGAGGACGAGGAAGTCCCGGAGCTGCTGTGCCGCACAGGGATCGCGGGATGGTCTCCCACCGTGCTGCAGCCGACCCGCGCCGCGGTCACCTGCGCGAGGTGCCTGCGTCGTCTCGGCGGGCCCTCCACGTCCCGGCAGCTCCCGCTGTTCGGTGACGACCAGGACGGATAGCCCTCTTCACTGGTGAACTCCTCGCGCGCGGGCGCGCGTACGCGCGCGAGACGCGATGGGACGAAAGGCCGGGACGCATGGAGCCCGGGACACGGGGGTGCAATACCCTCACACAGCGACAACCCCGGCGGATAGTCCCCGCCGGGGTTGTCGCTGTCTTCTGAGATATCGGAGTTATCGGCTGATACCGGTGGAGCTCGTCCGCCCGCGGCTGGTGGTGCGGGCCCGCGAGTGTTCCTGCCCGTTGGAGCGTTCGGGCCGGGTGGTGCAGGCCCGGGCGGCGCTTGCGGCCTGTCCGGCGTTGGCGGCCTGACGCTGGGCGAGCTGGTCGTCACGGGCCGCGACGACGCGCTCGATCTTCGCTGTCCACTGGTCGGTGCGCTCGGCGGCGGCCCGACCGATCTCCCCGGCTTGGCGGGCGCGCCCGTCGATGAGGACCCGGACGTCTTTCTGGACGTCGGGGTGGACCTTCTCCTCGGCGAGGGCCTGGGCCAGCTGGTCGCGCCGGTCCATGTAGTTCTTGCGGTCGGCGGGCAGGTCACCGGAGCGGGAGCCGCAGGCCACGGTGTAGATGCTGTCGGAGATCGAGGTCACCGCGTACCGCAGCTGGTCGTGGCGGTGATCAACAGGGACATCGGCACCCTCGATCACCTGCGTGACGGCCTCACGCGCGGCCGAGGACAGGACCGACGCGGTCGCGCTGATCCGCCCGGCCTCGGCATCAGCCTTGCTGCGTTCGTCGGCGAACAGCAGCTCCGGCAGATCCTCGCGGTCGCGGATACGGCCGGCGTCGATGTCGTAGAGGGTCTCCGAGAGCTGGCCACGCTCGATCGCCGCCAGGCCTTGGCCGCTGCTGATCGTCGCCCTCAAGTCGTCGTTGTTCTCCGCGAGCCGGGCGATCCGTTCGTGGACCTCGTCGGTGAGGTGCCCGCCGGGGCGGGTGTAGACCACACCGAAGCGGTCGCGCTCCTCAGCGGTCATGGCGCCCTCGGCCAGGTAGTCGGCCTCGGCGCGCAGCTCGAAGGTGTCGGCGA
The DNA here is from genome assembly GCF_042874235.1 of Nocardia sp. NPDC004151. Lineage (NCBI taxonomy): Bacteria > Bacillati > Actinomycetota > Actinomycetes > Mycobacteriales > Nocardiaceae > Nocardia > Nocardia sp. NPDC004151. The sequence goes on from NZ_JBIAMR010000028.1 coordinate 31,495, forward strand.
CGTAGTCGGTGAGCTTCTCGCGGATCTCGTAGCGGTCGGTGTATCCGGGCCAGATGTCGAGGTCGGCAGGCTCACCGTGGGCGATCTTCTTGCCGACCTCGCGCACCTTGGCCTGGTCCGCAACGGTCATGACCGCGATTTCCTCGGTGACGAACCGCGCGGCGTTCGGGTTGCCGCGGAAGACGTCGAGGACTCGGGGGATGCGCCCGCGGGCCTCTTCACCGGGGTCGACGAACACCGGCGACGCCAGCAGGTTCGCCTCGCGGGTCTTGCCGCGCAGGTAGTCCACAACGAACTCCACCCGCGCCCGGTCGGCCTCGGACAGCTGCACGCCACTCAGAGCGGTCGCCAGCCTGGCGCGCCGGTTGCTCTCGCTGGTCAGGTGCGCGTTCGGGTTGTCGGGGTCGATCTGGTCGCGCCAGGCCGTGATCGCTTCGGAGACGGGGCCTTTCACTGCTGCCCGCAGCCCCATGGCGGAGACGATGTCCATCACCGCCGATTCCCGCTGCCACAGCCGGTCCGCGTCCGCGCGGTCCTGAGGGGGTTCCGGTAGTAATCGCGCGGAAAACAACACATATGGCTGGACCAGCGGCGATGGTGTTGTGGTTGGTTCGGGCTGACGTGCAGATGGGCGTCAGATCTGGGGTGGGGTGGGGTTGCTGATGATGCGGTGGATGGTGGAGCGGCCGACGCTGTATTCCTCGGCGAGGTCGGCCAGGCTGGCGTCGTCGTCGGGGTCGTGGTAGCGGCGGTGGATCGTTTTGCGTGCTGCGAGAGGCAGTTTCGGCGCTTTGCCCTTGAGACGGCCTTTGGCGCGGGCCTTGGCCATGCCTTCGCGGGTGCGCAGGTGATTCAGGTTGGCCTCGAATTCGGCGACCATGGCCAGGGTTTGCAGGAAGAGTTTGCCGAACGGGTCGTGCCAGTCGTAGACGGAGCTGCCGAGCCCGAACAGGACATCGCGCTGGCGCAGGTCGGTCAGGATCTCTCCGGCTTCGGCCATGTTGCGGGCGAATCGGTCGAATTTCGTTGTGGTCAGCACCACCTGCCGTCCGGTGACGGCCGCCGCTGCCGAGGTCACCGCGGCGAGCGCGTTGTCGAGGCCGGCGCGGTTTTTGCGGGTGGTGCCGGAGAACCCGGTGTCGATGAAGATCCGTTCGCGTGGAACGCCGAGCGCGAGCAGTTGGTCGGTTTGGATCTCGACGTCTTGTTCGTCGGTGGAGCAACGGCAGTATCCGACGCGGAACGGTTCACCCATACCCGGAATTGTTCCGGATAGCGGGGGTTGAGCGGGACAGTGCTCGGAACACCTCTACGGAACAGGTGCGAGCTGGGTCGGAAGCGGCGCGGCGGGGTGTTCCGTTGGCCGATCGGCATACGGAACACCCCGCCAAGCATTTCGGGCCCGCCCGGTTGCGGGCGTCCCGAAAGTTGGGTCAGTGAGCGGAAGTTGCCCTTGGGGCGGGTCGGGTGCGGCGTGGGTAGGGGTTGCGGGCGTGGGGGTGACGGGGGTCGGGGGATCGAGGTGCTGCCGGATCGGCGCGCATGGCGGGCTGCATGATCGTGTCCCACCACGGGCGCAGGGGGCTGGGCTCGGGCCAGTACACGACCGAGGAGTCCTCGGGATCGGTTGCGGCGGCGGGTATCCGGCGCCCAGCAGCGCGAGGGCGCGGGTGGCCGGCGGCTTGGGGCGGGTGTGTAGTAGTCATGGCGATTACTGGAGTCGGGCTGTGCTGGGAAGCAGGTGTGATGCGGTCGCGTCTGGTTCGGTCAGGTGCTGGTGTCCGGCTCATGCGGCGCGCGCACGGCAGCGGGATCGATACGGCCGATCGGGTCGGGTTCGGGGGCGCGGCCGGCCGGTGCCCGCTGCGGGTGTGGGCCCGACGCTGGTGGTGCGGGTGTAGGGCACGACGCGGGTGGCTTCGGGGCCGCGGGCGGTATCGGTGGCGGTGAACACCACCGGTTGCCCGGTGTGCAGGGTTTTGAGTCCGGGGACGTCGATCGCCTGGTAGTCGACGAACACCGCGGGGCCGGTGTCGGGTGTCAGGAACCCGAAGCCCTTTTCGGTGTTGAACCAGGCGACGTGGCCGTGCTGCCAGCGCGGCAGCTGCTGTGCGTCGTGGGTGTGGGGTTCGCCCCGGGAGGTGGCGAGGTCTGGGCACTCAGTCGGCATTGTGGTGGTCGTAGTCGTCGTCATCGCAGTCCAGTGGGGTGATCCAGGCTTGGTCGATACGGTCGGTGAGTGTGGCGTGCTCGAGCGCGCCGCGCATGGTTTCGGTCGTCGGTGCCAGTGTCGTCGGGTCCAGTCCGGCATCGCGGTCGCTGTCGCCGATGGGAAGGTTCTGTTCGGCGCGGTCGAAGTCGCTGCCTGCCGGGGCGAAGGTCGCGGTGCTGCTCATTGCTCTGCCCTCCTCGGGTCGATCGTGGTCGATGAAGCGAAAGGGGCCGGGTGAGCCCGGAAGAACCACAGCTGACCGGGCTCACCCGTCGACGGAAGGAATCTGAACAGGACTTCCCTGTGAGGTGTTCTCGCGCGGGCCGACGAACCCGTGCCCTGCCGGGTGCCACTCGCGGTGGCTGTGCACGCGCCGGACCGAGGGGTGTCCGTGAGGCGCGGGTGCAGGTGCGCAGGCCCGGACACGGTCGTCGGCCCGTGGTCGCGAGAACTGTTGTGTAGGAGAACGTTTCGTGTGATCGGCGTTGTTTGTCGATGTCTGACGGGCATCACCTCGCTCTCACTGGTCGTCGAACACCGGTTCGAGCCGGGCTCGGGTGTGCTGTGGGCGGGCCGCGTCCTCGACCCTGCGCGGGGCCGGGCCGATGACTAGGGTGCCGTGCGCTCGGCCGCCGGCGGCCCGGCCGTGGCCGGGGTGTGTGGGGTTCGCGGTGCGGCGGGCAGTCCCAGCGGTCGACGGCGCGGCACAGGATGTCGTCGATCTCGGCGAACAGGGCCTCGAGATCGGGATCCAAGCCCAGCAGCCGCGAATCCAGCCACGACAGCTCCTGCGCGGTCTCGCTCGGTGCGCGCCCGGTCGCGCATCTCGTCACGAGGATCATCACAGGGCCTCCCGTGATGGCGCCGGCGCTCAGGCGTTGATGGCCTGATGCTCGCCGTTGTGGTGGATGATCTCGATCTTGCGGGGTTTGGCCTTCTCCGCGACCGGGATCACCAGCCGCAGTACCCCGTCGCGGTAGTCGGCGCGGATGGCGTCGGTGTCGAGGTTCTCACCCAGGAACAGCTGGCGGGAGAACACCCCGCGGGTGCGTTCGGCGGCGAGCATCGACCGGTCCGGGTCCAGTTGCGGGCGTGATGCCTTGACGGTGATCACGTTGCGTTCGATGTCCAGGTCCAGGGAGTCGGGGTCGATGCCGGGTAGGTCGAGTTCGACGTAGAAGTCGTCGCCCTCGCGCCAGGCGTCCATCGGCATGACTGCCGGACGCGCCGACGTGCCGAACATCTGCTGGGTCAGGCGATCCAGATCCCGGAACGGATCGGTGCGCATCAGCATGGTCGCCACCTCCACTCACTCCATTCTCTCTCGGTGGTGCTCAGATAACCTCTGTCATCTGGCTTAGATTTGTTTTAGCACTCTAGCGAGGAGAGTGCAAGCGGCGCGCTGAGGTAATCTGGTGGCATCGAGAAAGAGAGAGCAGATGCTGGATCGACACGACCCCCTGCCCGGTCCGGGTGGTGCTCACCGGCCGGGCCCTGGACAAGCGGTGTACGGGATCTCGGTGGCCGCCGAGCTGGCGGGGATGGGGGCGCATTCGCTGCGCCTGTACGAGCAGCACGGGCTGGTCACCCCGGCCCGTAGCGCGGGAGGTACCCGCCGCTACAGCGACGACGACCTCGCCCGGCTGGCGCGCATCGCCGCGTTGGCCGGCCAAGGGATCAACCTCGTCGCGATCGCGCGGATCCTCGACCTCGAAGACAGCAACACCGCACTACGCCACTCCAACGCCGCGCTCACCGCCGAACGCGACCGGCTCCGCGACACACCATGACCGCCACACCCCCGCCGATCGGCCCGCCCGCCACCGACACCGCGGTCCTCGAGCGGATCAACCCACTGCTGCACGACATCGCCCGCGACCTGGCCACCCTGCGCCAGCTCGAACACATCCAGCGCCAGCACCAGATCACACTCGCCTGCACCGAGGCCATCGCCACCGACCTGCACGCCGAGATCACCACGCTGGCACAGGATCTCGCTCATGCCCATACACTCCCCGAACCCGCGCACCCGCACACTTCCCCCGCCGTGCCTCGCCGGCCAGGATCAGGATCAGGATCAGAACAGGGTGTCGCGCATCCGTAGCGGCCGGTAGCCGGTGGGTCCGAGGGCGGCGAGTTCGGCGTCGATGTCGACCTCGATGGCGCCGAAGAAGTTGATGTTCTCGCTGTGCGCGGGCGAGATGTGGGCCAGCACGTCGGCGTCGATGCGGCGGCCTTGGCGGCGCATCTGGTCGACGGCGAGCCCGTAGTACTCGGTGGTCCAGGTGATCAGGGCGTTGGTGACCAGGGTCAGACACCATGCCTGCTCGGTCTGGGCTTCCAGGTGACGGGCGCGGATGGCTCCATCGTGGGCGTAGATGAGGCCACGTTTGAGGGCATGGATGGACTCGCCCTTGTTGAGCTGACGCGAGATCTTGCGCCGGTAGTCAGGATCGGTCAGATACCGGCAGGCGTAGATCGTGCGGCGCATCGCCCCGTACTCCTTCAACGCTGCGGCCAGCGCGTTCTGGCGCCCGGACGCGGACAGCTTGCCGACCAGCAGGGACGCGGTGGCGTGCCCGAATTTCAGCGATCCGGCCAGCCGCAACAGGTCGTCGTAGTGCTCGGCGATCAGGTCCAGATTCGACTTCCGTGTCAGCAGAGGACCGGCGTGTGGGAACCGTGTTTCGGCCTCGGTGCGCTGCACCGGCCGGTACAGGGTGATCTTGCCCAGGTCGCGGATGCGTGGGGACAGCTGCATCCCCAGCAAATCGAACAGCGCGAAGTTCACCAGGGTGACGCCATGGCTATCGGTCGCATGCTCGGTGATCGGCAGATCCGTTGCGTTGCCGAGGATTTCGTCCAGTACGTAGTGGGCTTCGCGGCGGGTGGTGACGATGACCTTGGTGCCGTAGGTGGTGTGCTGATCGGTGACGTGGGTGTAGGTCGACAGGCCTTCCTCGGCGAAGAAGTGATTGACCGCGCGGGCAGTAGTCGATTTGCCGCGGGTGGGGAAACGCTGCCCGTCCGACGACGAGAGTGTGCCGGTGCCGAAAGCGGCTGTCAGCGGCAGCCTTTGGTGGTAGCCGATGATCGCCAGGTTCGCCGCGCGCAGCGTCTCCTCCCGCACATACCATTCCACGGTCCAGGACAGGATGTCGTAGGAGATCCCCGACGCCGCGGCCATATTGGTCAATCCGAGGTTCGTCGAATAGGCCAGCAGCACCGCGATCAGATTGCGTTTCAACTCGCGGCTGCGCGCCTGCTTGCCGCCCGCGTGGGTGAAGCAGTCCAGGTAGCCGGTGCGTTTGTCCATCTCGATCAGCACCGACACGATCGGCGCGAACGGCAGCATCTCGGTCAGCTCGGTCTTCAACTCGATGGCCTCGGTCGGGATGTCCTCGGCAGTCAGGGGAGAGATCACCAGATCACCGGCCTCGTCCAGGCGCACCGGCCCGTCACCGGCGGTGAGCATCTGCTCCAGCTCACCGACCGCCGCTGTCCACTCGTCGGTGAGCGCGGCCAACGCGGCCGCCGGGTCGGCCGGTTTGTCGACCAGGCGGCAGAATTCGGCCCGCTGCGGCTCCCATTGGGCCGAGGTGAGCAGGTATGCGGCCGGGTCGGCGTAGCGGCGTGATCCGGGCACGAACACGTCCCCGGTACGCAACCCGTCCCGCAACCCCAACAGCACACACAGCTCCCAAAAGTGCCGATAGGCCACGGTATTGCCGGTCTTGCGAGCCTCGTCGAGATAGCCGCGCCACTTGGTCGGCACGAACCCCGTCGGTGCGTCGTCGAACACCTTGCGGCGGCCGGTCGCGTTCAGCTCGCGCAGCATGTTCACCGCGATCAGCAACTCCGTCGCCGCCGTGCCGCCGCAGAACCGCACCGCCGAGAGCACCGCCGGAGTGAACTTCCGCAGATACGAATACGACGAATCGAGAGCGGCCAGATGCCCGTGATCACGCGGTAGCCGCGGCTGGGCCTGCGCGGTCGCGGCCCGTAGCCGCTCCAACCCGATGCTTTCGCCCCGGATCAACCCGCCCACATCCTCATCAGGGATCTGCGGGTCGATGAGGATCGCCAGCACGTCATCCAGCAGCGCCTGCCGGTCCTCCCCGGTCTTCGCCCGGTCGGCCAGTCGCTCCCGCATCCGGTTCTCCGCGGCGCTGAACTTCCCCGACAGCGCCTGATCGAACAACGCCACCACCTCATCGAGCACATCAGCGGCCGACTGCGCCAACACCGTCAACAAGATCGGATACCGGCGCTGCGGATCACGACGCTCCAAAGCCTGCCCGGTCAGCCGGCGACCGAGGGTGGCCAGAAACCGGCGGCGCTCCGCCGGCAACACCGACAGATCGAGGGTGTCCGCGCCCAGGCCGCGCACAAACCCCAGCTTCTCGACCTCGTTGCGCACCGCGGCCGCCGACGCCTCCACCGGAGGTGTCGACAGCCACCGCAGCCGTGACATCCGGATCGAGGCATCGGTGACCAGCAAGCCGTCCAACTCCGCGCAGCGTTGCGGGGTCAACTCGTGCGCCAACCGGTCGTAGGTCTCACGTTGGGCCTGCTCACGCGCGTGCACGACGCGGCGAACCACGGTGTCGGGGCTGGGCCGGATCACCCGCGCCGAGATCAGATACTCACACCCCAACCGAAACAGCAGGGTCGGGGAATCGTGCTCCATCGCCCGCGCCAACAGGAACTCGTCGAGCTCTTTCAACTCCATCGCCCCCGCGCTCCGCCAGCTCAGATACTGGGCCACCAGGCGCAGATGCGCGGTGCGGGTCTGCGCCCGACGACCATACGAACGGATCTGCGACGCATCGACTTTCAGCTGATCCGCCAACCGCGCCACCACCACCGCAGGCGCGGCCGCGACCCTGTCCGGCACGAACCCCAACCACGGCAACGTGCACAACGCCACCGCCAAACCGAGCTGATCCTCCGGACCACGACCCCGCCCCGGCGCAACGAACGCGATATCGGCCAGCGTCAGCGTAAAGAACCGGAACAGCTCCTCGCGGCTGATCTCCGGAAACTCCCGCAGCCGCACCAACTCCTCAGCCGCGAACACCTGCGTCGCCACGAAACCCGCCCTCCAGCACACCGACCAACCTCATCGGCAGCCAAGCCAAGCACCTGCCGAACCCGCCCGCAGCCCAACCGATCACAACGCCATCCGTGCTGGTCCAGCCATATGTGTTGTTTTCCGCGCGATTACTACCGGAACCCCCTGAGCGGCCACGGCGTCAAAGCCCGGATCGACACTGACGCTGAAGGTTTCGGGGTCGACGACCACACCCCACTGGGCGGCGTAGCGGCCGGTCAGCTCGTTCAGCGCTTCCTGGGCGATCTCGGAGTTGCCGCTCCACAGCATCGCGTCGGAGAACACGGCCACGGTGGCGGGCAGGTTGTGCCAGGGGATCGACTGCATGCGGGCCTCGGCGGCGGCCTGGTCCTCGCTGTAGCGGGCCCGCAGCGCCTCCACCGCGTCCTCACCCTCGGCGCGGGCGTTGTCGATGTTCTGGGCCAAGGCCGCGTCGTCGACCCGGGCCTGGTTGGCGGCGACGGTGGCCAGCAGGAACGCGATGCGCTGGTTGTGGCCGTGCGGGGCGACGGCCGGGTTGTCGGCGCGGTCGATGTCGGCGTAGTGCTCGGTCCAGTGCGGATCGTTGGACAGCTCGACGCGGTATTCGCGCAGATGCTCGGCCAGGGCGTGCTCGGCGCGCAGCTGTTCGTCCTCCGCGCCGACCTCGCCGGCCGCCCAGACCGCCCGCTCCAGCTCGTCGGCACGCAGGTGCATGTCGAGCGTGGAGTCGACAGCAGGGCCGTAGGTGGCCTGCACCTGCTCGAACAGCTCGGTGTCGGGGATTCCGCCGTGCCCGTGCTGCGGTGCGGCGGTGCCGAACTGGGACGAGACCACCAGCTCGGCGGCCTTGGCGAGTTTGTTGTCGGACATGGGATTTCCTTCTTTCGGGGTGGGGGTGTGCTCCCAGCCGGGAGTGGGATCGATGGGTTCGGCCAGTTCGGCGCGGGTGACGCCGTGACGCTCGGCGGCGCGGACCTGGTGTTCGACGGTGGCCTTGCGGATCGCGGCCAGCTGGGCCGGAGACGGCTGCCGCTTGTCGGGGGCGATGCGGGAGTCGTACAGGCGCGTCGGTCGCGCGCCCCTGCCGGTCATCAGCGCGACCAGCGACCGGCCCGGGGACTTGCCCATCGCCCGCAGCTGGCGGCGAGTTTTCAGGTGAGCGGGTGCGAGACCCCAGTCGTATTCCTGGGGCTCCCGGTCGGTCTCGGGATGCGGGCGGCCATCTGCACGATGAGCACGCCCGGCTCGGCGAACAGGCCGGCGTTCTCAGGCACCGCGAGCAGGTCACGGGCCAAAGCGTCGAGCGCGGTGACGGATGTGTTGTCGGACATGGTGGTTCCCTTTCTGGGGTCCTGCCCCGGAGGTTCCGGGGCAGGGGGTTTCAGCGGCCTCGGCCGTGGTCGCCGGGGCCTTTGCCGCGGGCGTGGTTGATGCGGTGCACGCCCGCGCCGAGGTCGGTGCGGCGCGGTTCGTCGCGGAACTTGATCCCGGCCGCAGCAGCAGCGGAGGCGGGTTTGGCCTGCCCGGCATCAGCGGCCAGGTGCTGGGCGACCTGGTCGGCGTCGTAGCCCTCAGCTCGCAACAGGGCCGCCAGCCCGGCGCGGCGCTCAGGGCTGTCGTAGGCGACCGGCGCCGGGGTCTGGGGTGCGCGCTGGGCGGCGAGGGCCTCACGGCGCTGGTCCCACTGATCGGCGATGTGGTTGGCGGTTTTGCCCATGCTGGCGGCCTCACCGGCGGCGGCCCGCACGAGGGCGGCGGTCCTGTTGCGCAGCGGCTCGCTCACCCCGACAGCGGCCAGGCGGGCGGTGAACCGTTCCGCGACCCCGGTCTGCTCGTAGTCGGGCAGGCTCGCGCGCCCCGCCGCCATGGCGGCGTGGGTGTCGGCGACCTTGGTGAGCTCGTCGCGGGTTCGGCGCACCGTGCCGCGCGGGACCGCGTTGGTGTCGAGGACCTTCTCGACCTCGTGGCGGCGTCCGGTGGCGGCCTCGTGAGCGAGCTGCACGGAGCGTTTGGCGTCGGCCTTCGCCCCGGAGCGGTCGTCGGCGAACAGCATTTGCGGCAGCTGCTTGTAGTCGCGGATCGCACCGGCCTCCAGCTCCCGCAGGACCGCTTTGAGCTGGTCCTTCTCCAGCTGGTGCAGACCTTCGCCGGTGGTGATGGCGGCGGTGATGTTCTTGCGGTGCTCGCTGATCTGCTTGTCCATCAGCGCGAGGGTCGTGCCCTCGACGATTCCGCCGGCGCGGATCGCGTCGGCCTCGACGAGCGGGGCCAGCTGCACCAGCTGCTGCACGTCGCGGGTGAGCGCGTCACGGTCGACGTGAGCGGGCCACAGCTTGCCGAAGTGGGCAGACGGGTTGGCCATGATGGCCTTGCCGCGGGCTCTGACCTTCTCCTGGTCCTCGGGGGTCAGCACCGACATCGCGTCGTCGAGCTCGGCTCGCGCGGCGGCGGTCATGCGCGTGTTGCCCACCCGCAGCCGGTCCTGGTAGCCGCGCAGCAGGTCATCGACGGCCGGTTTGACCTCCTCACCCGGGTCGACCAGGGAGACGCCCATCCGGCGCAGCTCCGCGGCCGGGGACACCGCCGAGATCACGTCGACCTTCCCGTCGGGGACCTCATCGAGCGGGGCCCCGAGATAGGAAGCGACGAACCGGATCTGGCGGCGGGTCTGCTCCCCGACGCCGTTGCCGGTGAGCTTGCGGGTCAGCTCACCCAGCCGCGACGCGCTCGGGTCGAGGTGCCATTTGTCGATCTCGGCGTAGAGCTGCTCCTTGGTGTTCTGGTCGATGTCCTCGGCCGCGACCATCGTGATCATGCGGTCGCGGGCGGTCTCGACCCGCAGGCTGCGGGCGTTGTCGGCTTCCATGCGCCCGAACTCGGCCAGCAGCGCCGGGGTCTGGCCGTCGCGGGGACCGACTTCACCGGTGAGGGGGTCGATGTCGAGGCCGTACCGGTCGCGCACGTGGGTGCGCAGCAACGCCAGGGACTGGCTGGCGACCTCGGACTCGCCCGCCCAGCCGACCGCCTCGGCGACAGCGTCGGCGAGCTCGCGCCGGTCGAGGTTGGCGAACCCGTTCGCGCGCAGCTTGTTCAGCTTCGCCTCGGCGGCGGCCTGGTCAGCGGCCAGCTGCGCCTCCGCGCGGGCCTTGGCCTCCTGGTCGGCGACGGCCTGGCGCTCGGCGGCCTCGCGAGCGGCTTCGATGCGGGCCCGCACGCGCTCGATGAGATGCATCATCAGCACCTTCAGGAAGGCGCTGAACTGGGTGGAGATGTGGTCGACGGTGTCGTCGTGGAGCGGGGTGTGCGGGTTGTCGCCGTAGGCGAAGCTCATGTCGGGTCCTTCTTCCTGGGGAGATGGCGCAGCCGAGACGGAATCGGTCTCGGCTGCAGGGTTTTCCGGTGTCCGGGCGGGCCCGGTGGGGGTGAAAGGATCCAGGTGCGGGACAGGCTCCAGATCCCCGATCTCGTGACCGGCCTGCAGGTGCTCGTGCAGGTCCTTGCCGGTCGCGGCCGCCACGACCCGCACCCGGGCGACCCGGCCGACGAGGCTGGCCATGACCCGCTCGGCGCGGCGGTAGCCGGGGGCGTCGCGGTCAGCGACGATGACGACGGACCCGGCGCCATGCAGCCATTCGGCGTGCTCGGGGCGCCAGGCCAGCGCGCCGCCGGCGTTGGTGGTGGCGGTCAGTCCGGCCTGTTCGGCGGCCAGGACGTCCTTCTCGCCCTCGCAGAGGTAGACGGTCCGCTGCTCGGCGATGGCTTCCAGGACCTGCGGCAGCCGGAACGGGACCGGCGCGAAACCGGTCTCGACCCAACCGTTCTCGGTCGCGGCGCGCTGATGGAACTTCTTGTCCCGGCCGCCGGCGAACCGCGCTTCGTGGCGGATGACCTCACCGGCGGGGCTGCCGTCAGCGCGTTCGTAGGTGTAGACAGCGGTCTGGCGCCACGGCGAAACCTGCTGGCCGAGGTCGCGTTTCGGTTTGACCAGGGGCAGCCCGGCGGCATCGATGGCGCGGTCGGCGCGGGTGGGCTGGCGGACCGGGGTGCGCTGTGGCCGGACCCGCCCGGCGTCGAGCCCGGAGGTGCGGGGGCGGTCGTACAGGTCGCGGACCTGCATGCCGAGCGAGGCGAGGACCTCACGGTCGTCGCAGCCCGCCCGGCACGAAATCTTCGTCTTCGCCTCGTCGGGCAGGTATTTCGCGATCAGCGACGGGTTGTGACGGCGGCCGTCTGCCTCGTGGACCGGGCAGTAGAACTTGGTCCACTCCCGCGCCGGGCGGCCCGGGCCCACCGCCCGCTCCAGCGCGGAGGTGATCCGCTCCCACGAACCCTGCGCGGCAGCGTGGGAGACGGTCCGGTCGGAGGTGGCGCTCACTCGGGGATCTCCCACGCGATTCTGCTGCGAACCGGGCGCTGCTCGGGCACGTAGAACCCGGCGGCGGTGATGTACTCGAACGGGTTGTCGGTGGCCGGGGTCTCGTCGGCGGCCTCACCGAACACCGACTCCGGGGCGGGCGTGCACGGCAGCTTGCACAGCTTGTCCTTGTGCCCTTCAGCGACAGAGCAGTATTTGAACGCGCCGAACTGGGTGTCGAGCAGGCGGTCCATGTGCGGGTCGAAGTGGTCGGTCCACCACTTCGACGGCTCCACCGTCTCGCCCTGGCGCAGCGCCTCGAAGGCCCGCCACATCGCGGAGAACCGGCCCACGGCCTCGCCGTGCTTCCACCACTCCGGGCACCAGCGCAGCGTCTTCTCACTGCCCGGCTTGGACACCTCACGCCGGTAGATCTGGGTGACGTAGTTCTCCACGAAGGCTTTGAGGCTGCGGTACTCCTTCTGCGGCGGCTCCGGCTGCTCCTCCTCGGCCTCGACGACCGGCTCCGGCTCCGGTCCAGGTTCGGGCTCCACGACGACGGGCGGGTTGAGCGCCAGTTCGGCCTCGTAGATCGCGGTCTCGCGCATCCCGGCGACGACCTCGGGGGTGAGCATGGTCGCGACCACGCCCTCGGCGATCTTCTTGGCCTTCGCACCGATCTGCGCGCCCACGGCCTTGCGGATCGCGTCTTCGAGCAGCTCGCCCAGGTGCTCGGCCGGGATCACCTCAGCGGCAATGGCTTCGGCGGTCTCGGTCCCGGCCTCGTTGTCGGCCTCGTTGTCGGCCGCGGGCTCGGGGGTGGTGTTCTCGGTGGCGGTCATGCGGTTTTGCCTTCCTCGTCGTCGGTCCAGGACGGCAGCGCGCGCAGATGCGGGCGCGCCTCGGCCTGGGTGGTGGGGTTGTCGAGTTCGTCGAGCACGGCCTTGATCTGGGCCGCGTACGGGCGGTCCCACCACGGGACGGGCTCGGCCAGGACCGGGCGGTGACCGTGGATGAACAGCACGACCCGGCCCACCGGCAGCGCGGCGAGATCGCTGGCGTGCAAGGTGGTTTCGCTGGTGCGTTGGGTGGAGGTCGAGTTCGAGGACCCGGACTTGCTGCTGGAATGGGAGGTGGAGGCCAGCAGCTCGTAATGCGGGCCGATCAACTCGGAGCGGTCCCGCAGGAACGCCGCGTCGTCCAGGCCCGGACCCAGGACCTTGACGTTGGCCGCCGACCACAGCGCGGTCATGCCGTCCGCACCCCAGCACCGCACACCCTGGGCCCAGGACTGCAGCACGGTCATCACGACCAGCCCGCGCGACCCGAAGTGGGAGTACTGCTTGGGCAAGTCCTTCCAGCGCACGATGTTGGCGGCCTCGTCGAGGACCATCAGCATCGGAACCGGCAGCCGCCCGCGCGGGTGCCTGCTGCCCTCGGTCGCGCCGGCGTCGGCGATCGCCGCGCACAACGCGGTGACCAGCGGGCCCGCGGAGCCTTCGTCTTCCATCGACAGCGGGTAGAGGGTGTCGCGCGAGCGCACGAACGCCTCCACATCGAAAGCGCGCCGCGGCTTCTCACCCTCGACAGGCGGGGTCACCCACGGCCGGATGTCCTCGAACTGCAGGCACATCGCCATCTTCTTGGCCGTCGAGAACACGCCACCGCGCTGCTCGACCGGGCTGCTGTACTGGTCCGACAGCGCCGAGGAGACCAGCGGGAACCCGGCATCGTGCAGGATCTCGACCGGCTCGTCGTTGTCGAGCTTGGTCACCCACTGGAACACCTGCGTGATCGGGCGCTTGGCCACCGCACACGCCAGGATCAGCGCCGACAGCAAGCTGCGGGCCTCAGGATCGAAGAACGCGTCGCGCTGCCCGGAGTCGTCGTCATCGGCGAAACGACCCGCCAGCTGCACCGCACGCCGCTGCACACCCGCCGGGCGGCCATCGCCGAACACCCACGCGATCGGATCCCAGTACCAGCTGCACTCCTCACCGGCGACACCCTGCGGGTCGAACACGTGCACGTCACCGACCTGCTTACGGGCCGCGCGGGTCGCGTCCACGACGTCACGCTTGTTCGACGTCGCGACCACCGCGCCGGGCGCGTCGAGCACCGCCGGAATCACCCGCGAGCTCGACTTACCGGTACGCGGCCCCCAGATATCGAGGTGCAGGTCCTCATAGGAGCCGTAGATCTCACGACCGTCGAGGACCGCCCGCGCTACCAGCACACCCGGTGCGTCGTTCTCGCGCAGCTGCACCTTCAGCGCGGCAGCCTTGGCCGCACGGGCAGAAGCGGTGAGGTCGTCGAGCTCGTGACCGCGGCCCATGTAGCGGGCCTGGGAATCGATCGCCTCGCGGCGGATCGGCTTTGCCTTGGCCGTAACAGGTTTCGTCTGCTTGGACCGCTTGGCCGCGTTCTTGGCGGCCTTACGGACAGCTTTGCGTTCGGCGGCGCGGTCCTTGAGCTCACCGCACTTCTCGCAGGCCGCGCGCCACGCCCACACCGTCCCGACCACACCGGCGACGGTCGACACCGCCACCGTTCCCAGCCCGGCCCACGCTTCGGCGGGCCACTGAAGGGACTGCTCGGCGAACAAATGCCAGCCCAGACCCACCGGATTCTTCAACGGAACGTCCTGGGCGGGCCCGCCGAACACCGGCGCCAGCCACACCGACAGGCCCGCGACCTCGATCAATGTAGGGACACCGACCGCAACACCGGCAGCGACGTACATCTGCCGCCACTCCTGATCCATCTCGCTACCAGGGGCTTTCACGCTGCGGTCCATAGCTACGCCACCTCCAGGGCGTCGGCGGTGCGCTCACCGATGAAGCGGGCGACATTCACGGAGACGGCGTTGCCGATCTGCACGCGGACCTCGTCGATGTAGCGGCGCTTGCCGTTCTTGATGACCGGGACGTTCCGGCCGTGGAACTGGTAGTCGTCCGGGAAGCCCTGGGCGCGTGCACGTTCGCGGTTGTTCACCAGCCGCCGGTACACGCCATCGCTGGTGAGGGTCGCGATGCCGTGGTGGTTCCCGCCGGCGGCGACCGTCGCGAGCTGGTGGCGGTCAGCGCGCCGGGCCCGGCCGTGATTGCGGTACACCGTCAGATGCGGCACGTTCAGCACCTCGATCTCGGCGACCTGCGAGGCGACGTAGCCGTGGCTGGTCTTGAGCTCACCGAGGTCCGGGGTCAGGATCGCCGCCGCGGGCGTGCGGGGCCCGGGGGTGAGGGTGAGGTCCACCTCGCCGTGGCGGGTGAACACCGCATAGAAGCGGATCCGGTTCTGCGCCACCGGGTTCGGGCCCACATCGGCGCTGTTGAGGGTGACGACCTGGGCCTTGTAGCCCAGCTGGGTCATGCCGTCGAGCCACCAGTCATAGAGCGACCAGCCCATGAACTCGGTGACGTTCTCCACGATCACCGCGTCGTAGGCGTGGACCTCGGTCGCGGCGATGACCGCGAAAGCCGTTGCCCGGTCGACCGATCCCTCATCGGCGCGGCGCAGCTCGGCCTCGACCGGCGGCTGCTTGCGGCCACCCGAGCGGGCGTGCCACACACAGCTCGGGGACACCCACAGCAGGTTCGTGCGGCCGAAGGTCCGGAAGTCGGTCTCCGACAGGTTCGCCAGCCGGTGGTCGGTGTCAGGGTGGTTGGCCTGATGGGTGTCCACCGCCGTCTGCCAGTGATTGGCGGCGTAGAGCACCTGGTAACCGGCCTGCCGCAAGCCTTCCGAGCTGCCACCCGCACCCGCGAACAGGTCCGTAGCCGTGAGTCCATGCGTCATCGCGTCGCCTCCGGCGTGCTGGTGCGCGGCCCGCAGAACGGCTCGCACGAGCCGAGAGTGGAAGGGACGGTGGAGTTCCCGTCGCTGAAGTTCGCGGTGGTTACCGCCACCGCGATCAACGCCGCCGCCACAGCCGCGATGACCAGGCCCCACAGCAGGACACCGATAGCAGGCACGGCCAACACAACCGGCACGTAGACCGTCGTCTGTAGGCGAGCCATCACGCCACCAGCCCGTCTGAGCCGCCAGCGCCGGCCCCGGTACAGATCGCATAGGCACGGCGCGCGGTGTCCGGACTGACCTGGAGCCGAGCCGCGATCCGCTCCCAGGTCAAGCCGACCTCGGCCCGCAGTCCGAACACCTCGTGCTGGAAGGCCGGATCGCGCCACACCGCCTCTCCCGGGTTCACGCTGACCCACTGCGACGGCTCACCGGTTCGCGCAACGTGATCGAGCCGCTGTCGGGCCGCCTCACGGCTGGACTTTCGCGCCGTGGCCGCCGGCATCCACACCGACGCCACCACTCCCTCGGTGATCCCGGCTCGCTTCGCCCAGCTCGCGCACTCCGCCAGCACGGGGCAATGCGCACACACCCGCTGCGCGCGCCTAGCCGCCGGAGCGTCGTCGGGAAAGAACAGCTCCGGATCCACATCCGCACACGCGCGATCGGCGTAGTTGGACGGATGACCCTGCGGTGCAACGACGGTGATCTGCCGCATCACGCGGCCTCCTCACGAATGGAAGGGGATTCGGGAATGTCGGCGGCAATGCGACGCAGCTCAGCGAGCTCGTACACGGGGTTCGCGCTGGAGTTCGGCATCGGGACCGACGCGACCACACAGGAGGTCATCGGCGTCTTGGCCGCCCACGACGCGCAGCGCCTCAGCGCCGGGCAAGCGCGGCAGACCCGCTGGGCCTCCTCGACCGCCTCGCTGTCGCTCGGATCCGGGAAGAAGGTGTCGAGGGGGTACTGCGTGCACGCCCGATCGGGCCACGACTCGGGGCAATCGAACTGGTAGGGCATTGTCTTCACGCCGTCACCCCCGACCGAAGCAGCGCGGATGCTGCTACCGCGGTGTGGATGTGCTGACGCAGCGGGCCGGTCATCCGGGCAAGCGCACCGGGCTTACCTGCGCCCGGCTCGGTCGTGATCAGGTGCCGGGCGCGGGGGGCTCTCAATCGGTTGGCCACGGCGAGGGCGGTCAGACGCTCCATCTCCGGCCCGTTGAGAGGCGAGGATTCGTCTGTGAGGTCGTCGAGGGCCAACTGGGTGCGGTGCAGTTCGATCTGCAACCGCTGTACCTCGGCGGCCAGCTGGACGGCTCGGTCCAGGGCCAGGTCCGCCGCGGGCCCAGCCGGGCGGACGGCCAACTCCGGCAAAGGGAATGAAGCGCAGGTAGAAGCGTGCTGAGGGTATGCGTTACCCTGAGATCTGCCCATTTGCAGTCTCTCCTGTGGTGTGAAGGACCCAGGGAACTGCCTTTCGCAGGCAGGCCCTGATGGAGGGCTGCGGGCGCGGAGAGAACTGTGAATTCTCTTCTGCGGTGAAATCCCTTTTGGCGAAGGGATTTCACGTGCGCCCGGAACCGGGTGGCGATCGATGAAATACGGGAATGCCCCGCTACTCAGAACATCTCGTTCAGGAAATCGAGGTCCAGTGCCTCCTCTTCCGACCGTTCAAATTTAGGAGGTGAGCTCCTACGGGATATACCCAGTTTAGGAGCTCACCTCCTATGGCGTCTAGAGGGGAGTTCAGCCGGCGTTCTGTTTGGGTCGACCGCCCTCGTTCCAGTCGATGATCACTTTCGGCTCCCAGATGGGTGAGCCTTCGATCCGACTCGACGGCTCCGGCAGGCGCTTCGCCGACAGATACGAGCTCACGGTCTGCGGTACCCACCCGAGATAGGCAGCGACATCCCGCCGGGTCCAGTACGGCGCGTTGGGATCCGGTGAGGTGCTCATGACCCCTGATCGTAGGAGCTGCCATCCGACAGACCGCACACACAGCATGATCAGCGCGGCCAGTCGCGGTGCTGATCAGCCGGAGATCCTGGAATGTCGTGCCCATCATGCAATTCAGAATCGGCCCGGAGGCGTCTGGTCGGAACTGACGTCGAACCGCGTTCCACCGAACTTTCACCGAACATCGCCCCTGCAGGGGCTGCTGTTGAACTGGTCGGCGATGAAACACTGACCGCATGGAACTCGACGGCAACCCGGTCGACCTCGATCAGGTCCAAGCTCTGGCGCTGGTGAACTACGGACACTTCACCTCGATGCGGGTAGAAGGGCGTACCGGCGTCCGAGGGTTGAACCTGCACCTCGACCGCCTGATCCGGGACTGCCGCACGGTCTTCGACTCTGAGCTCGACCCCGAGCGGATCCGCGCACTCGTACGCCACGCCCTCAACGGCACCGACAAGGTAGTCGTGGTTCGGGTTACCGTATTCGATCCGCAGCTCGACCTCGGCCACATCGGCGCCGCTGCACAGCCCCGTGTTCTCGTAACCCTGCGCGAAGCCCCGCACACCCCTGTAGGTCCGGTCCGGCTGCAGTCGGCGGTCTACTCACGAGACCTGCCCAGGGCCAAACACATTGGCCTGTTCGGCGCTCTCCACCAACGCCGCACTGCCCAACGAAATGGCTACGACGACGTCGTGTTCACGACCGCCGACGGCACCCTCACCGAGATCGCGACCTCGAACATCGGGTTCATCGATACCGACGGCCGCCTCATCTGGCCACGCGCGGAAGTGTTGCCCGGCATCACCATGAGATTGATCAGCCAGACCCGAGACGAAGACGTCCTCACCGCACCGATCACTCTCGCACAGCTGCCCCAGTTCGTCGCCGCCGTGGCCACCAATGCCGCAGTCGGTGTACGGGCGGTCAGCAGCATCGACGAGACCGAATGGTCCGGCGACCACGACATGATCGGGGTCCTCCGCAAGGAGTACGAAGCAATCCCGCCTGAACGCATCTGAAGTCGGTAGGTCGGCTTCGCTCTCGCCGGTCAAATCGATCGTCCCACCGAGGGTTCCGAACATCCCGGCCGCAACCGGGGCGATCGATCGGATTGGCTTCAGTCATCCTCTGCCACAACGGATATCCAGTCACTAGGCTCGGATGCAGTCGGCAAAAGGACACGGGGATGATCACCACGGTCAAACGTTGGACCGGCGTCGAAGTCCGCGCGCTGCGCGAGGCCCGGCGCATGAGCATCATCGACTTCGCTGCGCACCTGGGCGTCAGCGACCGGATGGTCTCCAAGTGGGAGGCTGGTGGCGCGAATATCACCCCGCGTCCAGTCAATCAGGCCGCACTCGACACATCCCTGGCTCGGCTCAACGGCGAAGCCCGCGTTCGGTTCACGGAATTCGTTGCACCGGAGGTGCTAAGCGAGACCCGCGACACTGACGTCTCCGACAAACCCACCCAGATTAGGCACCCCGCAGACGGCAAGCTGATGACCTGGATCGAGGAGGGCATCTACCTTGCTGGTCCACGTGACGAACCCGTCTGGCTCGACGGCTATTACCTCGACATCTACCCGACCACCAACGCAGACTATGCCCGTTTTGTTGCCGCGACCGGCCACCCCGCACCCCAGCATTGGGGATCAGCCGCCCCTGCAATAGAAATCGCCGACCACCCGGTGGTCTGGGTGACCTGGGACGACGCCAACGCCTACGCAGTGTGGGCGCATAAGACCCTGCCTACCAGCCAGCAGTGGGAGAAAGCGGCGCGCGGCACTCGGGGAAACATCTATCCGTGGGGAAGCCAGACCACGCCGGCCAAATGCAATGTCCGCGGTTCGGGACCCGGGTGCACCACACCCGTCGACCGCTACAAGAGCGGCGTCAGTCCCTTCGGTGTCTACGACCTCTGCGGCAATGTTTGGGAATGGCTGGCAACACCAACAACCACAACCCGATTCGAGCTCAAAGGCAGTGCCTTCACCAGCCCCTTCGACCGCTCAACGCCCTCGATCTTCAACGACGCCGATCGGAGCATGCTCGACGACGACACTGGGTTCCGCTGCATCACAGCTGTTTTGACCCCCTGAAGCTCGTGATGGCGACAAGCGGCCACCAAGCGCTACCGCCGAACGCACCCTCAAGGTCGGCGTGTCTCCGGGGTTTTCGATCAACATAGGTTAGCGTTAACGACCATGGCTAGACCGGTGACAATGCCCCCCTCGAAGTTGTCTGGTGTCCGCCTGTCTATCGACCTGATCGAAGCGTGTGACCGGGAGATAGAAGAGCGCGGAATCACGAAACGAGAGCTGTTCGAGCGCGCGCTTCGGCGGGAGCTTGGACTGCCGGAACCAGCCCAACGACTGCACAGCCAAGAAGCACTGGAGATCGACTTGGATCGAAGGGAATGCGCCTAGCGAGTCGACGTCTGAGCAGGTGAGAGGCCTGCACATACAACTTCATTAACGACGAAACCCCCGGCGTTCGCACCGCCGAGGGTCTCGCTCCCCGAAGGGATCATGTCTTTGCTGGACAGGTCTCAGGGTAACGCACGCACGCATACAGGTGCGCGGCAACACACCCTTATTCCTGGTGACGATGTTCACCGCCCCTCTGAACAGCGCAAATACTGCACCAGCCCGCGACACGGCCGTGTCGCGGGAGCGATGGGCTGGCTTTTTCCCCTGCCAGCACTGCGGCTGGAGCTGCCATCCAACGCCTACAGCAACGTTCCGGCGTGCTGGTGGGGTCGAGAACGGTGGATCGCGCACTGCCTGGCGCTCTACGACGAGCACTACGCCCTGCTGCGCCGGCAGCGCATGGTCGACTCCGTCGGCCGCCGAACGTTTCTCGCCTACCTGGTCGTCGAGTCGGGCGGCGCCGACTACCGGACCGGCCGAGACTGCCGCATCACCGTCGAGCGGCTCCAAAAGGCCGTCGCGCGTTCGGAATCCACCGTCCACCGCTGCCGGCGACTGGTGAACAAGCTCGGCTGCCGCACCGTCGTCTTCCGTGGCCGCCTCCGCACCCGCGAGGAACGCCTGGCCTCCTGGAAGCGTCGTGACCGGGCCCGCGGCTGGGCCGCCGTGTCCGCACTTCACGAGACCACCGTCCTGCCTGTGGATAACGAGCACGTGAAAACCCTTCTTCACCAGGGTTTTGGCACCCCACCGGAGCGAAGCGACGGTTCCGTTTTCCTCTCACGCCCACCTAAATCTTCTCCGCCACAAACCGTGACGAAAAGACGCGCTCCGCGCGGCACAGACAAGAGGTGGTCGCGGGCTTACGACCAGAGGGCGCTGTTGCTGGCCGAGAAATGCCGTAAGGACGAACGAATCCCGTTGTGGGCACGGCAGATGCCGCGTGGCCAGCTGGCTGCGGCATTGACGCGGTACGCGGTCGCGGGCTGGCAGGTCGACGACGTGTACGGGGCGTTCGAGGAGTTCCGGATCTCCGGTAAACGCCTCATCCAGACCCCGGACAAACCCATCGGCTACCTGTGCCACGTGCTGCGGCAGATCCCGGTCGACGTGCCGCCCGCTCTGCTGGACCGAGCCCGCGAGGTCGATATCGAAGAGAAGCGGCGGGCACGGCAACGCGAACTGCGGGAGGAGATCCGGGCCGCGGCGATGGCGGCCGCCGGTGAGCACTCTCCGGGCCGCGAAGCTGCGCGCCGGGCCACGGCCGCGCTGCGGCTCCGCACGGTCGGCAACGACCGGGCCCGCGCCCGCCACGCCGACGATGAGACGCGTGCGGCGGCCAGGCGCGCACGCGGCGAAAGCTGAACAGGTGGTGGACCTTTCACCTCGGAAAGCTCGAACAGCGACTATCAGGCTTTACCGGCGGTAAAGCCTGATACCTGTGGCAGGTGTTCAGTGATCTGAACCGGAATCGCGCGTAAGCGTCGGTGTTTCGCCGTGACGGGGACCGGGCGTCCTCGTATGCTGCGGACGCAATCCGAGTAGCCCCATAGGGGTGAAGCAACGGAAGTGAGAACACAATGGCTGCCGTATACGTGCTGCTGAACCAGAAGGGCGGAGTCGGGAAGTCGACTCTCGCAGTCAATTTGGCGGCTGTGACCGCCGAAGTCGCCGGCGACGGCCACGACGACGGCCCCTCCCCCGTCGCCGCCGTGTCGATCGACCCGCAGGGATCCGCAGTCTGGTGGGGATCCCGCGTCGACAATCTCCCCTTCCACGTCGTCCAAGCCCACGCCGACCTCGACGGCCTGAAACGGCTGCGCGAACTGCCCGGCATCGACCACGTGTTCGTCGACACCCCGGGGTGGCTGGACATGGCCGAGGAAACGGAAGGCGACGATCCCCTCGGCCAAGGACCCGCCGGCGACGCGCTGCGCGCCGTGCTGGAATGCGCCGACCTCGTGATCGTGCCCATCACCCCCGAACCGCTCTCGTTCGACCCCACCGCCCGCACCATCCGCAAGGTGATCCAGCCCCGCGGGCTGAAATACAAAGTGGTGCTCAATAATTGGGACCCGCGCGACGGTGAGCAGGACCGCGACGACACCATGGCATTCATCCGCGGCAACAACTGGCCCGGCGCGAAGACCGTCGTGCGCCGCTACAAGCTGCACACCCGCGCGTCCCTGAACGGTCAGGTCGTCACCGAATACCCCACTAACGGCACCTCCCTGCGGGCCCGCGAGGACTTCTACAAGCTCGCCCTTGAACTGCGGGTGGCGTGATGGCCGCCCGCGGAGGAACCCGCAAGAGCCTGACCGAACTGCTCGACGCGGTCGGCGACAAATCACCGATCGACGGCAACGAGACGAACCTGCTCCCCGCGGCTTCGCCAGCCCCGCCGACCTCGGCGCCGCTGGACGCGCTGGTCGCCAACCCCCGCAACCCGCGCGATGACCTCGGTGACCTGTCCGAACTGGAATCGATCCTCAAACTCCAGCTCCAGCCGGCGCTGGTCGTCACCCGCGGCGCGTACCTGGGCCTGTACCCCGAGGACGAGCCCAAGCTCGGCGCGGCCCAGTGGGTGGTCATCAACGGCTGCCGCCGCCTGGCCGCCGCCCGCCGCTACGGCCGCCCCGACCTCGAGTTCGTGGTCAAGGACGAGGTCGCCGCGTCCCGCGTGATCCTGCTCGGCGCCGCCATCACTGAAAACGTTGCCCGCCAAGGCTTCGACGTCGTCGAAGAAGCACGCGCCGTCGAGGCGATGGTCGCCGAATGCGGCAGCGCGGAGATCGCGGCCCGCGAGCTGGACCGATCCGAAGGCTGGGTGTCGCAACGTCGCGCCCTGCTGAAACTCGCCCCCGAACTGCAGGCCGCGCTGCGCCGCGGTGACCTCGCGGTCCGGGTGGCCAGGACCCTGGCCAAGGTTCCGCTGGAGGCGCAGGTGGAGAAGTGGCTGGCGAGCCGGGACAAGCCCAAGGACGCTGACTTCGAGCGCAAACCGAAGGAGCTTGGGCCGGTGGGCCCGGCGCAGATCGCCAAGGCCCTCAAGAAGTTCGGTGCCGAACCCGACACGCTCGCCGAAGCGATCACCGACTACCTCGACAACGACCAACTCCGCAAGCTCGTCGATTCGTTGACCGCGACGCTCGCGCCGACGCAGGAATGAAACAGAGTGGTGTGGTTTAACGCCGGGAAAGCACACCACACCCCAGTCCCGGTCCCACGCGTTACCGCCGGGAAAGCGCTCCAGTGGCGGGCGTGGGGGCACCCCCGAAAAGTTTCGGGCCCAGTGCGTACCTGCGGGTGCGGCG
>NZ_JBIAMR010000029.1:0-52434 GCF_042874235.1 Nocardia sp. NPDC004151
CCATTCCGAACCCGGAAGCTAAGGCCACCTGCGCCGATGGTACTGCACTCGACAGGGTGTGGGAGAGTAGGACACCGCCGGAACATCCTTCGCGAAGGCCCCCAGCTTATTAGCTGGGGGCCTTCTGCGTATTCTGGTGTTTCCCGGGTATCCCGGGTATGTACCCACAGAGAGTTCCCAGCCGAAAACCAGTCCCGGCTGGATGAGAAAGACAATGATCGACAGCATGGTCCTCGCGCCCGCGTCTCAGCGGCCCGTCACCGCCCGCCGCTTCCGGTGGTCGGCCCTCTGGCTCCCCGCCACCTACAGCTACGTGGGTGTGCTGATGGCGGTGGCTGTCGCCCTGACCATGGTGAGCGCTCCCCGTGAGACGCGAATCCTGCTGCACGCCAGCACCAACCTGCACAACCTCACCAACGGCCGCTTCGGCACGTTGTTCTCCAGCGCCTTCCTGGTCGGTGAGGGTGCGGCCACGGTCTTCTTCATCGTCCCCATGCTGGCCTGCCTGCTGGCGTTGGCGGAGCGCAGGCTGGGGGCTGTGAGGCTTGTGCACACCTTCTTCGTCGGCCATATCGGTGCGACCGTCCTGGTCGCGCTGGGCCTGTGGGTAGCTGTGCAGTCGCAGCTGATCCCCGGCAGCATCGCCATGGCCCAGGACGTGGGCGTCAGTTATGGCTCGATGACCGTCGTGGGCGCCCTGGTGGCCGTGCTGCCGCCGCATCGCCGGTGGGTGTGGGCGGGTACCTGGCTGTCGTTCGCGCTGGGCGGGGTGGTTTTGTGGCACACCTTCACCAATGTCGGTCACTTCCTGGCGCTGTGCCTGGGGCTGGGAATCGGGCGGTTGACGATTCGCCGGCAGGGCGGTGCGGTGCGGCCGTTGAACGTTCCGGAGTACCTGTTGCTGGCGGGCGGGTCGCTGTTCGCCTGCCTGATGCTGCTGGGCTGAATCCGACGCCGCCTGGGTCGAGGCCGCGTCACCGCGGCCGCCGCCCGGTCACTAGACTCGACCGGTGCGCCTTGTGATTGCTCGTTGCCAGGTCGATTACGTTGGCCGTCTGACCGCCCATCTGCCCATGGCTCGTCGTCTGCTGATGATGAAGGCCGACGGTTCGGTGCTGGTCCATTCCGACGGTGGTTCCTACAAGCCGCTCAACTGGATGAGCCCGCCGTGCTGGCTGGAGGAGCGGGAAACCGATTCCGAGACAACCCAACTGTGGGTGGTGGCCAACAAGGCCGGTGAGGAACTCCGGATCACGGTCGAGGACATCGAGCTGGATTCCAAGCACGAGCTGGGAGTGGACCCGGGTCTGGTGAAGGACGGCGTCGAGGCGCACCTGCAGGAGCTGCTGGCCGAGCACATCGAAACCCTCGGCCCCGGTTACACCTTGATCCGCCGCGAGTACATGACGGCCATCGGACCGGTCGACATCCTGTGCCGGGACGCGGACGGCGCCACGGTGGCAGTGGAGATCAAGCGCCGCGGCGAGATCGACGGTGTGGAACAGCTGACCCGCTACCTCGAGCTGCTCAATCGCGACCCCCTGCTGGCCCCCGTGGCGGGCGTGTTCGCGGCCCAGCAGATCAAGCCGCAGGCGAAGACCCTGGCCGCCGATCGCGGCATCCGTTGCCTCACGCTGGATTACGACGCCCTGCGCGGCACCGACTCCAGCGAATTCCGTCTTTTCTGACCCATGCCCCGCCGTAAGCCCCGCCCCCAGGACTCGGCGCGATCCCGCCAGGATCCGCGCCCCCTGGGCGACGTCTTCGGCCGCACCGAATCCGGTCCCGGCACCGACGAGACCTTCATCGTCCGCACCGTCCCCGGTACCCGCGCCACCAAGCCCTACCGCTGCCCCGGCTGCGATCAGGTGATCCCGCCCGGCACCCCGCACATAGTGGCCTGGGCCGCCCACGACGGCGAGGACGACCGCCGGCACTGGCACACGGGCTGCTGGAAGGGCCGCAACACCCGCACCATCACCCGCCGCTGGTCCTGACCACCCCCGAGTCCTGACGCTCTGGAAATCCGGGTTTGAGCCTCCCTCGGCCCCTTGGAGCCGCGACGACTGTCGGCATGCGTCACACCGTTGCGGCACAGCACAACTCGGCGGATCGGTTCCCGATCGCCATGGGGCGCATAAGGAAGGCCGCCTCCCGGTAGGGAGGCGGCCTTGGTACGGAACGGGTTGTCGCCCGGGATGGTGGAATTAGCCGGAGATGTCGGCGTTTTCGCGCTCGTCGACGATTTCGTCGTCGTCCTGCGCCTCGGAGATGGCCTTGCGGCCGCCCTTGGCGAGGGAACGCTGTTCCGGTGCGCCGTCGAGGAGTTCGCTTTCGCGGTTGACGGCGGCGAGCATGGCCGGGACCGAGTCGAGCTGGCCGCGGATGCCGAGCAGCTGGGCCAGGACGCGGCCGCGGAGGACACGCATTTCCTCGGCGAGTTCCTTGGCGTGCGCGATCTTCCGATCGGCGGTGTTGGTCGCCGAGGTGATGAGGCGGTTGGCCTCGTCGGTGGCGTCCTTGATGCGCTGGGCGGCCTCGGCGCGGGAGGTGGCCTCGAGCTCCTCCATGGCGCGGGTCAGCTTGGTGCGCCGCTCCGCCATGGTGACCTCGAAGTCCTGCTGCGTCGCCTTGCGCTTGGCGTCGGACTCCTTGGTGAGGCGATCGGCCTCGGCGTTGGCCGCCTCGACGATCTTGGCGGATTCGGAGCGGGCGTTGGCGAGAGTCTGCTCGAATTCGATTTCGAGAGCTTCGCGCTTCTCCTTGGTCTCGGAGAGGAGCGATTCGTACTTCCCACGCATTTCGGTGGCCTGCTGCTCGGCGATCGAGATCATCTCGGCGGCCTCGGCCTGAGCCTGGGCGCGGACCTCGGAGGCCTCGTCGGAGGCCAGGCGCAGCATGCGGGAGATGCGATCGGACATGCCTTCGGCGGTCGTCGGCGGCACGGACAGCCGGTCGACTTCCTTACGGAGCTCGTCGATCTCGTCCCGGGCATCCTCGAGCTGTGCGGCCAGGTTGCGGGCCTGGGCGGCGGCGGCATCGCGGTCGGTGGCGGTGACCCTCAGCTCGGCATCGAAACGGTCGAAGTAGTTACGCACCTCGTCACGGTCATAACCCTTCCGCACAACGGTAAAGGGCAGCGCGACGAAGCGATTGCGATCGGGCTCAGTGGACGACATGCCCCACAAACTACAGCCTGACCGTCGCGGATGGTGAGCCGACCGCGAATGTTGTTACGCCCTCTTTAGGAGGGCGGAACACGGTACTAGTGAGTAGTTTTCGCGGCCGGTTCGACGAGTTCGACCAGCACACCGCCAGCATCCTTGGGGTGGATGAAATTGATGCGGGAACCAGCGGTTCCCCCGCGCGGCTCTGCGTACAGCAAACGCAAGCCCCGTTCACGCAGTTGCGCGGAAACCGCCTCGACATCGGTGACGCGGTAGGCGAGCTGCTGCAGGCCAGGACCGTTTCGGTCGATGAACTTGGCGATGGTGGACTCCTCGTTGAGCGGAGCCAGCAACTGGAGAGCGACCGAGCCCTCGGGCGTGCCGGGGACCGACAGCATGGCCTCGTGGACGCCCTGCGACTCGTTGATCTCGCGGTGGGTCTCCACCATGCCCAGATTGTCGCGGTACCAGGCGACCGCGGAATCCAGGTCCGGCACGGCGATTCCCACGTGATCGACGGCCACGACATACTCCGACGGGATGAATGCGGTGTTCTCGGTAGTGCTCACAGCAGTGACGGTAGCGCGCACCCGCATACCCCCGCCGAAGTGCCTGGAGTTACCGTGGAGTACGGCTCCGATGGTTGGCGGAGCCGTGACGACACACAGTAAGTGAGGCCCCACGTGACGACTACCTCCGTGATCGTGTCCGGTGCGCGCACCCCGGTGGGTCGCCTGCTCGGGTCGCTGAAGGATTTCAGTGGCTCCGACCTGGGCGGCATCGCCATCAAGGCGGCGCTGGAGAAGGGCGGGGTAGCGCCCGAGCAGGTCGACTACGTGATCATGGGCCAGGTGCTCACCGCCGGCGCGGGCCAGATCCCGGCCCGGCAGGCCGCGGTCGCCGCGGGGATCCCGATGGACGTCCCGGCGCTGACCATCAACAAGGTGTGCCTGTCCGGCATCAACGCAATCGCCATGGCGGATCAGCTGATTCGCGCCGGTGAGTACGAGATCGTGGTGGCCGGCGGCCAGGAGTCCATGACCAACGCCCCGCACCTGCTCGAGAAGAGCCGCGAGGGCTTCAAGTACGGCGATGTGAACCTGCGCGACAGCATGGCCTACGACGGCCTGTACGACATCTTCACCGACCAGGCCATGGGCGCGCTGACCGAGCAGCGCAACGACACCGACAAGATCAGCCGCGAGGAGCAGGACGCCTTCGCCGCCGCCTCGCACCAGAAGGCGGCCGCGGCCTGGAAGAACGGCCTGTTCGCCGACGAGGTCGCGCCGGTCTCCATCCCGCAGCGCAAGGGCGACCCGATCGTGTTCGCCGAGGACGAGGGCATCCGCGCCGACACCACCGCGGAGTCGCTGGGCAAGCTGCGCCCGGCCTTCCGCAAGGACGGCAGCATCACCGCCGGTTCCGCCTCCCAGATCTCCGACGGCGCGGCCGCCGTGATCGTCATGTCGAAGGCCAAGGCCGAGGCGCTGGGCCTGAGCTGGATCGCCGAGATCGGCGCGGCCGGCGTCGTCGCCGGTCCCGACTCCACCCTGCAGGACCAGCCCGCCAACGCCATCGCGAAAGCCTGTGCCAAGGAAGGCATTTCGCCCGCCGAACTGGACCTGGTCGAGATCAACGAGGCCTTCGCCGCGGTCGGCATCGCGTCCACCCGCAAGCTGGGCATCGATCCGGAGAGGGTGAACGTCAATGGCGGCGCCATCTCCATCGGCCACCCGCTGGGCATGTCCGGCGCCCGCATCGTGCTGCACCTGGCCAACGAGCTGAAGCGCCGCGGCGGCGGCGTCGGCGCGGCCGCCCTGTGCGGCGGTGGCGGCCAGGGTGACGCCCTGATCATCCGCGTGAAGTAAGCGCGCTCCGCGCGGACAGCTGCACCGAACATGCCCCGGCTCACGATGAGCCGGGGCATGTTCGTGAACTGGGGTTTGGGGCCTTCAGGAACTGGGGTTCGGGGTCTCGAGGAACTGGGGTTCGGGTCCTGCAAGAACTGGGGGTTCGGGGGCCCAGCCCCCCGAAAATCCTCCCCACACGCTGAAAGCGTGTGACCAGCTCCACTACGGGGCGTCGTAGCCAGTCGGGCAGAATGGGGGCATGGGTGATCTGTTCGACCTGTCCACGGTCGCGAAGCGTGTGCGTTTCTTCGGCCTGCTCGAGGTGCCGTCCTGGGTGCTGCTGTTCATCGGCTCGGCCCTGAAGCGCGCCGACGCGCTGGGCATCGCCGATCAGCCGATCAAGTGGCCGGTGATGGTGTTCGGCATGCTGCACGGCGTCGTGTTCCTGGCGTACGCGATCAACTGCCTGCTGGCCTCGCGTGAGTTCGAATGGCCGGGCAAGACCACGCTTCTCGCGCTGGCGTCCTCGGTGGTGCCGTTCACCTCCGTGCTCTTCGAGCGGTGGGCGATCAAGACGGGTCAGCTGGGTGAACTGAGCGGAGCCCCGGCGCCCGCCGCCGTCGCTTCGTGACAAACTGGATGGCGTGACTCGACCCGCACGCCGTCCTTCCGCCGCCGCAGCCGCCGCCATGTCGGGCGCTGTGGACCTGTCCGCTCTCAAGCAGCCGGCCGCCCCCGCGGGGGAGGTCCCGGGTGACCACGCCGTCACCGAGGCCAATTTCGAGGATCGAGTGCTGCGGCGCTCGACTCAGGTCCCGGTGGTGGTGGCGCTGTACTCGCAGCGCAGCCCGGGCAGCATCGAGCTGGTGAAGCTGCTCGAGCAGCTGGCCGGCCGCAGCGGCGGCGACTGGGATCTGGCCACCGTCGAGGCCGAGGCCAATATGCGCATCGCGCAGGCCTTCGGTGTGCAGGGCATTCCGACCGTGGTCGCGGTGGCCGCGGGCCAGCCGCTCGCCGACTTCACCGGCAATCAGCCCGAGGAGCAGGTGACGCAGTGGCTGGCCGCCGTGGTGGACGCCGTCCGCGGCAAGCTCCCCGGTGTCGGCGAGGGTGACGCCGCCGAGCCCGAAATTCCCGAGGATCCCCGTTTCGTCGCGGCCGAAGAGGCTTTGGAGCGCGGCGAATTCGACAACGCCATCGCCGCCTACCAGGACATCCTGACCGCCGAGCCGAACAATGCCGAGGCCAAGGCCGCGCTGCGGCAGGTCCAGTTCATCTCCCGCGTGCAGGATCTCGACCCGGCCGCGGTGGCCAAGGCCGACGCCGACCCGGCGGATCTGGACGCCGCCATCGCCGCGGCCGACCTCGAGATGTTCAATCAGCAGCCCGACGCCGCGTTCGATCGGCTGATCGCCCAGGTCAAGCGCACCGCCGGGGACGACCGCACCCGGGTCCGCACCCACCTGCTGGAGCTGTTCGAGCTCTTCGACCCGGCCGAGCCGCTGGTCGTGGCCGCCCGCCGCAAGTTGGCCGCTGCCCTGTACTGATTCCGAGATCAGGGAGCTCCCAGCGCGGGGATTCGGACAGAATCCCGCGCTGGGAGCTCCCTGTTCTTTTTCACAGCTTGGGGAGTCCGGCGAGCGCCGCGTCGATCCGGGGCTGGGGCAGTTCGAAATCGGGGATGTCGCCCGCCAGATAGCGTTCGTAGGCGGTCATGTCGAAGTGGCCGTGCCCGCACAGTGCCGTCAGCAGGACCTTCTCCTCCCCGGAGGCGGTGCAGCGGTTGGCTTCCTCGATGACCGCCGCGAGCGCGTGCGAGGGTTCGGGGGCAGGCAGGATGCCCTCGGTCTTGGCGAAAGCGACCGCGGCGGCGAAGCATTCGCGCTGCTGCTTGGACACCGCCTCGAACAGCCCGAGCTCGTACATGTGCGAGAGCAGCGGCGACATGCCGTGGTAGCGCAGGCCGCCTGCGTGTACGGGATCGGGGATGAAGTCGTGGCCCAGGGTATGCATCTTCATCAGCGGCGTGAAGCCGGCGGTGTCGCCGAAGTCGTAGGCGTAGATGCCGCGGGTGAACGACGGGCAGGCGGCCGGTTCGACGGCGCGGATGACGGGATTCCCTCGGCCTGTGAGCTTTTCGCGCAGGAACGGCAGGAACAGCCCCGCGAAGTTGGAGCCGCCGCCGGTGCAGCCGATGATCACGTCGGGGGCGCGCTCGCCCGCCGCGGCGAACTGCTTCAGCGCCTCCTCGCCGATGACGGTCTGATGCAGGAGCACGTGGTTGAGCACGCTGCCCAGCGCGTAGCGGGTGAACGGGTCGCCCGCGGCCACCTCGACCGCCTCGCTGATGGCGATGCCCAGGCTGCCTGGCGAATCCGGGTGGTCAGCAAGGATTTTCGCGCCCGCCGCGGTGACCGGGGAGGGGCTGGCGTGCACGGTGGCGCCCCAGGTCCGCATGAGGGTGCGCCGGTGCGGCTTCTGGTCGTAGGAGGCGCGGACCATCCACACTTCGCAGTCGATGCCGTACTGCGCGCACGCGAACGACAGCGCGCTGCCCCACTGGCCGGCGCCGGTCTCGGTGGTCAGGCGGCGGGTGCCTTCGGCGGCGTTGTAGAAGGCCTGCGGCACAGCGGTGTTCGGCTTGTGTGAGCCCGCGGGGGAGACGCCCTCGTATTTGTAATAGATGCGCGCCGGGGTGCCGAGCGCTTTCTCGAGTCGGCGTGCCCGGAACAGCGGTGTCGGCCGCCAGAGCCGGTACACGTCGATGACCTCGTCCGGGATGTCGAGGTAGCGGTCGCCGCTGACTTCCTGCCGGATCAGTTCCATGGGGAACAGCGGGGCGAGGTCCTCGGGACCGACGGGCTGCCCGGTGCCGGGGTGCAGTGGTGGCGGCGGGGGTTCGGGCAGGTCCGGGATGACGTTGTACCAACGCCGCGGGATCTCGGATTCGTCCAGTGTGATCTTGGTGCGCTCGTCCACGGGGCCCTCCCGGGCTTGATCCGACTGTCCGTCCAGGGTGCGCCCGAAGCGGACCTGCTGGTGTGGAATTCGCCGGATTGTTCCTGGTCTTGATCGACCGAAATTAGTAAGCTTGTGCATATGATAAGCACGTACGAAGAATTGTTGGCCTCGGGAACCGAACTGCTCGCGCTGGACGCCCGCGCGGTGCGGACGAGCATCGACGTGGTGTCGTGGGTGACCTCGGGCGACTTGGACGCGACCACCCCGTGCGAGGGCTGGACACTGCGGGATCTGCTGGAGCACATGATCGTTCAGCACCACGGGTTCGCCGCGGCGGCTCTCGGTGAGAGCGATCTCGGGCTGTGGAAGCCGCAGCCGCTGGGCGCGGACCCGGTCGGCGAATACCGCACGGCGGCCGAGCACGTGCTGGCCACGTTCGCCGAGCCGGGCGTCCTGGAACGGCAGTTCCCCCTGCCGGAGGTCCGCGACGGCATCGTCATCCCGGGGACGCCGGCGGTGAGCTTCCACTTCATCGACTATGTCGTGCACTCGTGGGACGTCGCGCGGGCGCTCGGCCGGACCGTGGAGTTCGACGACGATCTGCTGAGCGCGGCGCTGCCGGTGGCCGAGGCGGTCCCGCGAGGTGCGGAGCGGGAGCGGCCGGGTGCGTCGTTCGCGCCGGAAGTGCCCGGCGAGCAGGCGTCGGGGCTGGATCGGATTCTGGCCGTGCTGGGCCGCTCGCCGAGCTGGCCAGAATAGGGAACCGTCAGTCGCGCGTGGCAGGTGGCGTGGTCGAGAGCCAGATCGCGCTGTGCGGCGGCAGGGTGAGGGCGGCCGACACCGGGCGGCCGTGCCACGACTGCTGTTCGGCCGGGATCGGCCCGCCGGCGCCCGCGCCGCTGCCGCCGTAAGCGACCGCGTCGGTATTGAGCACCTCGTACCACGAAACCTGTTCGCACTCCGGCAATCCGATGCGGTAGCCGCTGAGCTGCCGCCCGGAGAAGTTGTACACGCAGGCGAGGATCGACCCGTCGGTCCCGTACCGCAGGAACGACAGCACATTGTTGTCGCGGTCGTCGGCGTCGATCCAGGCGTACCCGCCCGGCGAGGTGTCCTGACTCCACAGCGCCGGATTCGCGACGTAGAGCCGGTTGAGGTCGCCGACCAGGGCCTGGATGCCGCGGTGCAGCGGGTTCTCCAGCTCCTGCCAGTCCAGTCCGCGGTCGTGGTCCCATTCCCGGAACTGGCCGAAGTCCTGGCCCATGAACAGCAACTGCTTGCCCGGGTGCGCCCACAGGTAGGCGAGCAGCGCCCGCACCCCGCCCGCCTTGGCGTAGTCGTCGCCGGGCATGCGGGTCCACAGCGTGCCCTTGCCGTAGACGACCTCGTCGTGGCTGATCGGCAGCAGGTAGTTCTCGCTCCAGGCGTAGGTGAGGGAGAAGGTGACCTCGTTGTGGTGCCAGCTGCGGTGCACGGGATCGCGGGCCAGGTAGCCGAGGGTGTCGTGCATCCAGCCCATGTTCCATTTCATGGTGAAGCCGAGCCCGCCGACCTCGGTGGGGCGGGTGACGCCGGGCCAGGTGGTGGATTCCTCGGCGATGGTCAGCACGCCCGGATGATGCTTGTGCACGGTGGCGTTCATCTCCTGGAGGAAGGCGACGGCCTCCAGGTTCTCGCGGCCGCCGTGGATGTTCGGTTCCCAGTCCGGGCGCGAATAGTCCAGGTAGAGCATGGCGGCGACGGCGTCCACACGCAGGCCGTCGAGGTGGAATTCCTCGATCCAGTAGAGCGCGTTGGCGACCAGGAAGTTGCGGACCTCGTGGCGGCCGAAGTTGAAAACGTAGGTGCCCCAGTCGAGTTGCTCACCGCGGCGCGGGTCGGCGTGCTCGTAGAGGGCGGTGCCGTCGAAGCGGGCCAGTGCCCACTCGTCGCGCGGGAAATGCGCGGGCACCCAGTCCAGGAGCACGCCGATGCCCTTGCGGTGCAGGTGATCCACGAGGAAACGGAAGTCGTCGGGACAGCCGAAGCGGGCGGTCGGCGCGAAGTAGGACGTGACCTGATAACCCCACGAACCGCCGAAGGGGTGCTCGGCCACGGGTAGCAGTTCCACGTGGGTGAAGCCCTGGGCGAGAACGTATTCGGCGAGCTGCTCGGCGATCTCGCGATAGTCGAGACCCGGCCGCCAGGAGCCGAGGTGCACCTCGTAGATGCTGATCGGCGCACGCAGCGGGTCGGTGCGGGCGCGTTCCCGCAGCCATTCCCCATCGCACCAGGTGAATTCGCTCGCCGTGATCACCGAGGCGGTGGCGGGCGGCACCTCGGTGGCGAAGGCCATGGGGTCGGCGTGATCGACCACGCGCCCATCCGCCCCGTGCACCCGGTACTTGTAGAGCGCCCCGGGCCCGATGCCGGGCAGGAACACCTCCCACACGCCCGAATCGCCGAGTCTGCGCATGGGCGAGGTGTTTCCGCTCCAGCCGTCGAAGTCCCCGATCACGGCGACACCGCGCGCGTTGGGCGCCCACACCGCGAACGCGGTGCCCGTCACCTCGCCGTCGAAGGAGGGATAGGACTGGGGATGCGCGCCGAGCACCTCCCACAGTCGCTCGTGACGGCCCTCCCCGAGCAGGTGCAGGTCGACGTCGCCGAGGGTGGGCAGGAAGCGGTAGCCGTCGGCCTCGACCACGGTGCGCCCGCCCGGATAGGAGGCGACGATGCGGTAGTCCCACAGCTCCGGGAACGGCAGCACGGCCTCGAACACCCCGTGATCCCGGTGTGTCAGTGGATGATCCACCTCGCCGACGCGGGCCGCGACCGCGTCCGCGTGCGGGCGCAGCACCCGGATGACCGTGCCGTCCGGATGCGGGTGGGCCCCCAGCACGGTGTGCGGATCGGGATGCGTGCCCGCCGCCAGCAGCAGGAGGTCACGCCGGTTCATCGGAACGATCTGCGATAGGCGAGTTCGGTGCGCGCGGCGGCTGGGACCGGCGGCAGGGTGAGGATGTGGGCGGCCGCGCGATGCGGGTCCAGACGCACGTAATTGCTCTGGCCCCAGTGGTATTCCTCGCCGGTGATCTCGTCGGTCACCACCGGCCGGTCGTGCCATTCGCGGCCGATGGCGGGCAGGTCCAGCGACACCATGCCGTGTTCGGTCCCGAACGGGTTCAGGTTCACCACGACGAGCACCGCGTCACCGGTGGTCGGATCCATTTTCGAGAACGCCAGGATCGCGTCGTTGTCCACGTGGTGGAAGTGGATGCAGCGCACCTGCCGCAGCGCCGGGTGCGCGCGCCGGATCTCGTTGAGCCGGGTCAGCCACGGTTCCAGGGATTCCCCGCGCGCGGCCGCGGCGGCGAAATGCCGTGGGCGCAGCTGGTATTTCTCGGAGTCGAGATATTCCTCACTGCCGGGC
Source organism: Nocardia sp. NPDC004151 (assembly GCF_042874235.1). Taxonomy (NCBI): domain Bacteria; kingdom Bacillati; phylum Actinomycetota; class Actinomycetes; order Mycobacteriales; family Nocardiaceae; genus Nocardia; species Nocardia sp. NPDC004151. The sequence continues at coordinate 11,391 of NZ_JBIAMR010000029.1, forward strand.
CGCGCCGCCTGGTGCTCGTACAGTTCGAAGCCGGAGTACACGCCCCAGGTCGCGCCGAGGGTGGCGGCCAGCACGGCCCGGATCGCGAACATGCCGGGCCCGCCGTGCTGCAGGCTCTCGTGCAGGATGTCGGGGGTGTTCACGAACAGGTTGGCGCGCGCCTCATCGGCCTTGGCGGCGAGTTCCCGCCCGAACTCCTCGAGCTCGTGTTTGTGGGTGCGCCAGGTGAAATACGTGTAGGACTGGGTGAATCCGCGGCGCGCCAGCCCGTACATGCGGGCAGGTCTGGTGAACGCCTCGGACAGGAAGATGATCTCCGGGTGCTTCTTGTGCACCGCGGCGATCAGCCATTCCCAGAAGTCGGCGGGCTTGGTGTGCGGGTTGTCGACCCGGAAGATGGTGACGCCCAGTCCGATCCAGTGCCGGACCACGCGCAGCACCTCGGCGTAGAGGCCGTCGGGGTCGTCGTCGAAGTTGAGCGGGTAGATGTCCTGGTACTTCTTGGGCGGATTCTCCGCGTAGGCGATGGTGCCGTCGGGCAGGGTGATGAACCATTCCGGATGCGCGGTCACCCACGGGTGATCGGGCGCGCACTGCAACGCCAGGTCGAGCGCCACCTCCAATCCCAGTTCCCGGGCGGCCGTGACGAAGTCGACGAAGTCGGCCTCGGTGCCCAGCCGCGGGTGGATGGCGTCGTGGCCGCCCTCGTCGGAGCCGATGGCCCACGGCGAGCCCACATCCTCGGGGCCCGCGGTCAGGGAATTATTGGGCCCCTTGCGGTTCACCTTGCCGATCGGGTGGATCGGCGGCAGGTACACCACGTCGAACCCCATGGCGGCGATGCGCGGCAGATCCTTGGCGGCGGTGGCGAAGGTGCCGTGCACCGGCGTGCCCGCGGCGTCCCAGCCGCCGGTGGAGCGCGGGAAGAATTCGTACCAGGACCCGTACAGCGCCCGCTGCCGGTCCACCTGCACGGTGTGCAGCGGCCCGTGGGTCACCAACTCCCGCAACGGGGTTGCCCGCAGGATCTCGCCGACCTCGGCGCTGAAGGCGGGCGCCACGCGCGCGGGCAGCTGGGCGTCGCTGCGCAGGGCGGCGGCCGCGGCGCGCAGGATCTGCCACTGCTGCTTCGGCACCGCGAGCGCGGCCCGGTCCAGCAGGCGCGCCCCGAGCTCCAGGTCGTTGGCCAGGTCGACGGCGCTCTGCCCGACGGCCAGCTTGGCCTCGACGCCGGAACGCCAGGTGGCGATGGGATCGCCCCAGCCCTCGACGCGGAAGGTCCAGCGGCCGGGCGTGCTCGGGGTGAACACCGCGTTGAACACGTCCGGCTCGTATTCCGGGCTCATGCGAATGCGTTGCGTGCGTGCCGAACCCGGGCCCTGCACCGCGAGGGTCGCGGCCACGGCCTCGTGTCCCTCGCGCCAGACCACGGCCCGGACCGGGACCACCTCGCCCACCACGGCCTTCGACGGCCGGCCGCCGGGGATCGCGGGGGCGGTGTCATCGATGGCGATGCGGCCGGTCACGCCTTCGAACTTACCGGAGCGACTACTGCTGGCCCGGCTTGAGGAGCAGGAACAGGCCGTGCGCCTCGGCACACAGCCGGTCGCCGTCGTGCAGGGTGGCGCGCACGAACACCTTGCGGCCCTCCTGCCGCTCCACCCAGCCGTGCACCCTCAGCTCGGTGTTCAGCGGCGTGATGGACCGGTAGTCGACGTGCAGGAAAGCGGTGCGGGTGACCGCGCGCGTGTTCAACGCCACGGTCATGCCGAGCAGGTCGTCGAAGCCCAGCGCGATGTGGCCGCCGTGCGCGGCCGCATTGCCGCCCAGGTGGAAGGTGCGGAAGGTGATGCGCGCGTGCACGCCCTCGGCGCTCGCGTCGTCGATCAGGAACGGCGGCAGGGTGATATTGCCGCGCGCCGGCAGGTCGTTGCGGTGCCAGGCGGGCGCGTCCCACTCGTCGCCGACCGCGGAGTCGAGCTTGGCGTTGAGTTCCTTCAGCGTGGCGATGGCCTCGAGGGCGACCTCGTCGGTCGGGGAGGCGAGCCGGACCCGGTCCATCAGCCCGCGCACCTGCTCGATGAACTCCCCGTAGTGCGGCCCACCCCGGCTGGCGTCCCGGCCGAGGGTCTGGATCGGCCGAAACCCGCCCTCATGGTGCTCTTCGGGGGCCAGTTCCTCGACCTGCTGCTCGCTCATTCGAAACACGTTATCGGTTGCTTACCGGATGCCCCCCGCTGGGATGCCGCTGACCAGCATCAGACCCGCCCCTGAGGTTCGCGGCCGTCTCGTTCTGGACTTGCGCTCCGCCTCCCCGCGCTTGGAACGGGGGAGCGAAGCGGAGGAGGGAAGAACGAGACTTCGGGGCCGCGAACCCGCCCGGAGCGAAGCGGAGGGCAGAATAAGCACGGTGAAGGCATTGCGTCGATTCACCGTTCGTGCCCATTTGCCGGAGCGGTTGGCTGCTCTGACGGAGTTGGCGACCAATCTGCGCTGGTCGTGGCATGGGCCCACGCAGGACGTGTTCGCGGAGCTGGATCCCCGGCTGTGGGTCGAGGTCGGGAACGATCCGGTGCGGATGCTGGGGGAGGTGCCCGCCGAACGGCTCGACGATCTGGCCGTGGACGAGGCCTACACGCGGCGTGTGGATGCCGCCGCCGAGGACCTGCGCGACTATCTGGCCCGGCCGCGCTGGTTCCAGAAGCAGCAGAGCGGGCCGCGCGGGATCGCCTACTTCTCGATGGAGTTCGGTGTCACCGAGGTCCTGCCCAACTACTCCGGTGGCCTGGGGATTCTGGCGGGCGATCACCTCAAGGCCGCCTCCGATCTGGGGCTGCCGCTGATCGGTGTCGGATTGCTGTACCGCTCCGGCTATTTCCGGCAGTCGCTGACCGCCGACGGCTGGCAGGCCGAGCACTATCCGGCGCTGGACCCGATGGGCCTGCCGCTGCGGCTGCTCACCGACGGGGACTCCGGCGCGCCCGTGCTCATCCACGTGTCCATGCCGGAGGGCCGGGTGCTGCGTGCCCGGGTGTGGATCGCCCAGGTCGGCCGGATCCCGCTGCTGCTGCTCGACTCCGACATCGCCGAGAACGATCCGGAACTGCGGGCCGTCACCGACCGCCTCTACGGCGGTGACCAGGACCACCGCATCAAACAGGAGATCCTGGCCGGGATCGGCGGCGTGCGCGCGGTGCGCGCCTATACCCGCGCCAACGGCCTGCCCGATCCGGACGTCTTCCACATGAACGAGGGCCACGCCGGTTTCCTCGGCATCGAACGCATCCGCGAATTCATGGTCGCCGGAATGGATTTCGACACCGCGCTGACCGCGGTCCGGGCGGGCACCGTCTTCACCACCCACACCCCGGTGCCCGCGGGCATCGACCGTTTCGCGAGCGCGCTGGTGCGCCGCTACTTCGGCGGCGCGCACGGCGAACGCGAATCCCCGGTGCTGCCGGGTGTTTCGGTGGACCGCATCCTCGCCATGGGCCGCGAGGCCGATCCGTCGGTGTTCAACATGGCCCACCTGGGTCTGCGACTCGCCCAGCGCGCCAACGGCGTGTCGAAGCTGCACGGTGAGGTCAGCCGCGCCATGTTCGCGCCGCTGTGGCCGGGCTTCGATGCCGCCGAGGTGCCGATCGGCTCGATCACCAACGGCGTGCACGCCCCCACCTGGGCCGCGCGCGAGTGGATCGACAAGGCCCGCGAGCTGATCGGCGACGAACTGGTCGAGGAGGCCCGCGGCTGGGAACGGCTCTGCGACGTGGACCTGCGCGAACTGTGGTCCACCCGCAATGCCCTGCGCGGTGTCCTGGTCGACGAGGTGCGCCGCCGGTTGCGCGCCTCCTGGCTCGACCGCGGCGCGGCCCCGGCCGAGCTCGGCTGGGTCGACGAGGTTTTCGACCCGCGCGTGCTGACCGTCGGCTTCGCCCGCCGCGTCCCCACCTACAAGCGGCTCACCCTCATGCTGCGCGACCCGGACCGGCTGCGCGCCCTGCTGCTCGACCCGGAACGCCCGGTGCAGCTGGTGGTGGCGGGCAAGTCCCATCCCGCCGACGAGGGCGGCAAGGCGCTGATCCAGCAGATCGTCCGGTTCGCCGACGATCCGGCGGTGCGGCACCGCATCGTCTTCCTGCCCGACTACGACATCTCCATGGCCCGCTACCTGTACTGGGGCTGCGATGTCTGGCTCAACAATCCGCTGCGCCCGCTCGAGGCGTGCGGCACCTCCGGTATGAAGTCCGCCCTCAACGGCGGCCTCAACCTGTCCATCAAGGACGGCTGGTGGGACGAGATGTGCGACGGCGAGAACGGCTGGTCCATCCCGACCGCCGACGGCGTCCGCGACGAGCACCGCCGCGACGACCTGGAGGCGTCGGCGCTCTACGAACTGCTGGAACGCGCTGTGCTGCCGCGCTTCTACGACCGCGACCACGACGACCTGCCGGTGCGCTGGACGGAGATGGTCCGCCACACCCTGCGAACCCTGGGCCCGAAGGTGCTGGCCTCGCGCATGGTCCGCGACTACGCCGTCGACTACTACGCGCCCGCCGCCGCGGCCTTCGGCGCGGTGTCGGCCGACGACTTCAAGGGCGCGCAGGACCTGTCGGTGTACCGCCGCCGCGTCGAATCCGCCTGGCCCACCGTGAAAGTCCTGCAGGTGGACAGTGCCGGGCTGCCCGACATCCCGGTCATCGGTGCGGAACTGGACCTGCGGGCCCGCATCGACCTCGGCGGCCTGACCCCCGCCGACGTCAGCGTGCAGGCGGTCCTGGGCCGGGTCTCACCCAGCGACGACCTCACCGACGTCCACAGCTTCACCATGCACCACGCCGGAAATGATTCCGGCGCGGACGTTTTCACCATCCGGACGCCGGTGCCGATCTCCGGTGCGGTCGGCTACACCATCCGCATCCTGCCGCACCATCCGCTGCTGGCCTCGGACGCGGAACTGGGCCTGATCGCCTCGCCGAGCCCGTAGTCGCGCTCAGGCGGGCGCGATCAGCGTCCGCTTGAGAATCTTCCCGGTCGTATTGCGCGGCAACGCCTCCAGGAAGGTGACGTCGCGCGGCACCGAGAAGCGGCTCACCCGGTGCCGGATGTAATTGCGCACCATCTCCGAGTCCAGCCCGGAGCCGGGGCGCGGCACCACGAAAGCCGCCAGGCGCTGGCCGAATTCGTGATCCGGCACGCCCACCACCGCCACCTCGCTCACCTGCGGCAGATGCGACAGCGCTTCCTCCACCGCGCGCGGGAAGACGTTCTCGCCGCCGGAGATGATCATCTCGTCGTCGCGGCCGGCCACGAACAGCTTGCCGGAGGCGTCGAGATAGCCGATATCGCCGGTGTCGAGCATGCCGTCGGCCTCGTCGGGCGGGGTGGCGTCGGTGTAGCCGTCGAAGAGCATGTGATTGCCGACGAAGATGCGGCCCGTCGCACCCACCGGCACCGGCCGCCGATCCGGGCCCAGCACGGCCAGTCTCGTGCCCAGCGGCGGACGGCCCGCGGTGGTGGGGGACACCCTCAGATCCGCGGAGTCGGCGATGGACGCCCACGACACCTCGGTGGAGCCGTACACGTTGTAGAGGATCTCGCCGAAGGTGTCGAGGAAGCGCAGCACCGTCGCACCGTCCAGCGGCGCACCGCAACTGGCGACGATGCGCAGGCTCGACAGGTCGTAGCGGGCGCGCACCGCCTCGGGCAGATCCAGGATCCGATTCACCATGATCGGCACCACCACCAGGGCCGTCACCTTGTGCTCGGCCACCCGGCGCAGCGTGTCCTCGGCATCGAAATGATCGCCCAGCAGCACCGTCGCCCGTATCGCCGTCGACATCTGCAGCGCCCCGAGCCCCCAGGTGTGGAACAGCGGGGCCGGGATGAACATGGTCTCGTTGGTGTCGAACGGGATTCGCGACAGCAGCGCGGCCACCGTCCCGAATCCCTTGGGGTGCGGCCGCCGGGCACCCTTGGGCGTCCCGCTGGTGCCGGAGGTGAGCACCACCAGCCGGCCCGGTCGCGGCGCCTTGCGCGGCGGATCCTGACGCATGGCGATCAGGTCCTCGATGCTGGTGCGGCCCGCGTCCGGCGGGGCGTCGTCGGTGGTGAAGCGGGGGACGTCGGCGGGCACGTGGCGCACCAGATCCTCGAACTCGGTGTCGGAGAACAGCGCCGACAGCCGGTGCCGCTGCACGATCTCCTCGATCTGCCGCGCGGGCAGACCGGTATTGAGCAGCACCGCGTCCGCGCCCGACTTGCCCGCCGCGACCATGCACTCGACCATGCCGGTGTGGTTGCGGCACAGCAGCCCGATCGACGTGCCCGGGCCGAAGCCGAGCGAGGTGAACGCGCCCGCGAGTGCGCTACTGCGTGCGTGCAATTGGTCGAAGGTGCTCGAGTACCGGTCGTCGATCACCGCCGCCCGGCGCGGGGAGTGCGCGGCCGCCGCCGCGTATCCGCCGCCCAGGCTGAACCCCCACTTGGCCAGGCCGCCGATCTGCCGCAGGCCCACATCGGGGCGATAGGTGCGCACCACGCCGGAGCTCACCATCTGCCGGACCACCCCGGCCTGCAACTTCATTCGGGAATCCTCGGCATTGACGATGCGGGCCGTCGGCGCGCCCTGGATCAGCTCGGCCACCCGTTTCAGCCCGGCCTGCGTCCAGGCCACCACCGCCGCGTTCGGGAGCTGGGTGAGCAGCGGATGCACGGGCGCGGCCTTGAAATAGGTGACGTAGATCCGGGTGTGCCCGGCGTCGCCGCGCAGCCGGATCGTCGCGAAGCTGCCGTGTTCGGAGTAATGCAGTTCGAAACCCTCGCCCGCGCGGGTGATGTGCATGTGGATGCGCACCACCCGGATCTCGGTGCCCGCGCCGCCTACTCGCAAATTCCACGCGGGGTGTGCATCGACGGTGTCAACGGGCTCGCAGGCGCCGATTCCGGGAAATAGCCGGGGGTAGGTCTGCGGGTCGATCAGGACGTCCCAGAGCGATTGGCGGTCGATCGCGAACTCCGCGACCGCGTCGATGACATCGGTTACCACTGGCGTACAACTTCTGCCTGGCCGGTTCCCCTGATCAACCCCGGCGGATTACGTATTTGTAACGTCCCAGACAATGGCGGTCAAGGATCTCTAATTACCGGCCGGTAATCAGTTTATTTGCGGATCAATTGCGCTGGTCGTCAGTGGAAACCAATGCTCTGGCAGGTGGGATTGCCCACAGTTCGCCTGGGCGGTGAGCGAACCGACCCGTCCGACCAACTAGCGTGGCCACCAGCCTATGTCCTCCGGCCGACTGGAGATCCCCACCTATGACCACCGACGTCCTCACGCGCACCAAGGGGCGCGTCGACCGGTACTTCGGCATCAGCGAACACGGTTCCACCCTCAAGCGCGAGCTGATGGCCGGCACCGTCACCTTCCTGGCCATGTCCTACGTGCTCGCGGTCAACCCGCGCATCCTCGGCGACGGCCCCGGCGGCGATCTCCACGACAAGGGCATGCCGGTCCAGGCCGTGTTCACCGCGACCGCGGTCGCCGCCATCTTCGGCACCCTGGTCATGGGTCTGTGGGCCAAGTACCCGGTCGCGCTCGCGCCGGGCATGGGCCTCAACGCCTTCTTCGCCTACACCGTCGTGCTGCACATGGGCATTCCGTGGCAGGAGGCGCTGTCGGGCACCTTCCTGTCCGGCGTCATCTTCTTCATCCTCGCGGTGACCAAGGTGCGCGAGAAGATCATCGAAGCCATTCCCATGCAGATGAAACTCGCGGTCGGCGCGGGCATCGGCATGTTCGTGGCCTTCCTCGGCCTCAAGAGCGCCGGGATCGTCACCTCCGATCCGAACACCTTCGTGCACCTGGGCAACTTCCACCACGGCACCACGCTGCTGGCGCTGTTCGGCCTGGTCGCGACGGTCGTCTTCCTGGTGCTCGGCTGGCATGGCGCGGTGCTGTACGGCATTCTCGCCACCACCGTGGTCGGCATGGTGACGGGCCTGGTGAAGCTGCCGGATTCGGTGGCGGCGCTGCCCCACGGACTGGATCAGACCTTCGGCCAGGCCATCATCCACCTGCCGGGCGCGTTCACCGGGCAGATGGTGGTGGTCGTGCTGACCATGCTGTTCGTCGACTTCTTCGACGCCTCCGGCACCCTGATCGGCGTCGCCAACCAGGCCGGGCTGCTGGGCAAGGACGGCAAGCTGGAACGCGCCGGGCAGGCGCTGGCCGCCGACTCGGTCGGCACCGCCGCGGGCGCGGTGATCGGCACCTCGAGCACCACCGCCTACGTGGAATCCACCGCGGGCGTCTCGGCGGGCGGGCGCACCGGCCTGACCGCGGTCGCCACCGCGGGCTGGTTCCTGATCGCGCTGTTCTTCTTCCCGATCTTCGCGGTGTTCGCCGACGTCTCGGCGGTGACCGCGCCCGCGCTCATCGTGGTCGGCGTGCTGATGGCCCGGGCCCTGGGTGAGATCGAGTGGAACAAGCTCGAATTCGCGGTGCCCGCCTTCATCACCGTGATCATCATGCCGCTGACCTACTCCATCGCCAACGGCATCGCCATGGGGCTGCTGTTCTATCCGATCGTCATGATCGCGAAACGGCGTGCGCGCGAGGTGCATCCGATCATGTGGGTGCTGATGGCGGTGTTCCTCTACTACTTCTGGTTCCTGGCCGAGTAGGGAAGGCGAGCTCTAGAGCGAGCCGGGTTTCGGGCGCGAGGCGGAATAGCCTCGCGCCCGCTCTCGTTGGGGACCTGCTGTAGCCTCCGAAACGGACCACGGTCCGGATATATGACCGGAGTAATGTAGAGAACCGAAAGACGAGGACCCGTCATGACCGCAACCGTGAACGCCACCACCTCCAAGGCTCCGACCGGTATCGACATCGGCCTCGCCATCGTGCGGGTCAGCGTCGGTGGCCTGCTGGCCGTGCACGGCAGTCAGAAGCTGTTCGGCTGGTTCAACGGCTACGGCCTGGACGCCACCGCGGGCTCGTTCGCGAAAATGGGCTACGACCCGGGCAAGTTCTTCGCCACCCTGGCCGGGCTGAGTGAGATGGTCGGCGGTCTGCTGCTGGCGCTGGGCCTGCTGACACCCCTGGCCGCGGCCATCGTGCTGGGCACCATGATCAATGCGGTGAACGTCACCTGGAGCGGCGGCTTCGCGAGGTGGGAGCTGCCCGCGGTCTACGCCCTCGTGGCGGTCGCCTTCGCGTTCGCGGGCCCGGGCCGGATCTCGCTCGACGCGGGCCGTCCGTGGCAGCGTCAGGGTCTGGCCTGGGGTGCCGGCGCGATCGCGCTCGGCGTGGTGGCCGCGCTCATCACCCTTGCGGTGAAGTAGCGAAACGCGATCGGAGAGTTTCGGGTCCCCGCGCCGCGTGCAGGGCTTGGCGCGGGGACTACGGACACATCCGATGTGGGAATTGGGGGTTCACCGGAGTATCGAAATCCAATTTACTTCTGCCCGGAAGTAGGAGCTACTCCTGTGAGGGTTCTCACAGGTCATTTCAATTGTGCGACACTATTTGTCAGTCGTTCGAGAGCTTTTGTCACAACTTGGGGATCGGATGTTTCCCAATAAGGTGGTAAAGATGCTCGGAGATAACCGCCATAGCGTGCCGTCGCGAGTCGCGAATCGAGAATTGCGATAACACCGCGATCGTCCACACTGCGCAGCAGGCGGCCCGTGCCCTGCGCCAGCAGCAGCGCCGCGTGATTGGCCGCGATCGACAGAAAGCCATTGCCACCTCGGGATTCGACCGCCCGCTGGCGGGCCACCAACAGCGGGTCGTCCGGGCGCGGGAACGGAATGCGGTCCAGGATCACCAGACTCAGCGACGGCCCCGGGACATCCACGCCCTGCCATAGCGAAAGTGTTCCGAACAGTGAGGTTTCCGGGTCGTCGGCGAATTTCCGGACAAGTGCGCCGGTCGCGTCGTCACCTTGGCACAACACGGGCGTATCGAGCCGTTCACGCAGAATCTCGGTGGCCGCCTTGGCCGCTCGCATCGATGAGAAAAGCCCGAGCGTGCGCCCGCCCGCCGCGCGAATGAGACGTTCGATCTCGTCCAGGTAGGACTGCGGCAGCCCGTCCCGGCCCGGCGCGGGCAGATGCTTTGCCACATACAGGATTCCGGACTTGGCATGATCGAACGGCGAACCCACGTCCACCGAATTCCAGCGCAGCGCTTTCTCGTCCGAGGGTGCTTCGGCGCCGTTGGCCAGCGCGGGATCCACCACCGCCGACGACTGCGGCGGCAGGCCCCAGGTCACCGCCAGATTGTCGAAGGAACCACCGATCTGCAGGGTCGCCGAGGCCAGCACCACGGTGGCGGTGCCGAACAGGCGGCTGCGCAGCAGACCGCCCACCGACAGCGGGGCCATCTGCAGCGTCCGGCGCGGCACCCCGCGGATCTCCTCCGAGGACAGCCAGACCACATCGCGGTGCGCGGCCGGATCGGCCTCCTCGAAGGTGATCAACACCCGGACCGCGGCGTCGTGCACCTCCTCCACCGCCGCCAGAGCCTGATTGCGGGCCGCCGCCGACTCCGGATCGGCGGCCTGGCCGCCCTGCGGGGCCAGCGCGGTGCGGGCGTTCCAGGCCGCGTCGCGGATCAGCGCCAGCACCGGGGCCGCGCCGTCGGGCATCCGGTCCCAGCGGCCGGGCTGCAGGTCGTCGAGCAGGCCGTGCCAGGCCTCGGCCGCGCCCTCGAGCCGGTCCACTTCCTGTTCGTCGATGAGCTTGGAACAGCGCTTGGCGGCGGCGCTGATGCCGCCGGTGGACAGTTCGGCGGTGGCCACGCCGGTCACCCGGTCCACCAGTTCGTGCGCCTCGTCCACGACCACCACGTCGTGTTCGGGCAGCACCTGGATGCCGCTGATGGCGTCGATGGCCAGCAGCGCGTGATTGGTCACCACCACATCGGCCTGGGCGGATTCGGCGCGCGCCTTCTCCGCGAAGCAGTCCTGGCCGAACGCGCAGCGGGACTTGCCCACGCATTCGCGGGAGCTGACGCTCACCTGCCGCCACGCGCGATCGGTGACGCCGGGGGTGAGTTCGTCGCGGTCGCCGTTCTCGGTGTCGGAGACCCATTCGTTGAGGCGCTGGACCTCGCGGCCCAGCTTCGAGATGGCGAACGCGTCGAACAGTTCCTGCTCCGGCTCGTCCGGAATCGCGCTGTTGATCTTGTTCAGGCACAGATAGTTGTTGCGTCCCTTGAGAATCGCGAACTGCGGCACGCGACCCAGATCCGACGCCAGCGCGTCGGCCAGGCGCGGGAGGTCGCGATCCACCAGCTGACGCTGCAGCGCGATGGTCGCGGTCGACACCACGACGGTGCGCCCGGTCCGCACCGCATGACGCAGACTCGGCACCAGATAGGCGAGGGACTTTCCGGTACCCGTCCCCGCCTGCACCGCGAGGTGTTCACCGGTGTCGATGGCGTGCGCGACCGCGGCGGCCATCGTCTGCTGCCCCTTGCGTTCCTTACCTCCCAACGCCTGTACAGCGGTGGCCAGGAGCTTGGGAACGGCAGGCAGTTCGGGCACGGCGACGAGATTACTGCGCGCTGCCGACAACCCTCGCGCAAACCTCGGCGGGCCGTCCGGCAGGACCGATTTCCGCCGACGACCGGGCGGGTCACTCCAGCGTTCCGGCCAGTTCCACGCCGGATTCACGCAGCGTCTTCAGCGCGGTGTCCAGGGTGTCGGGGGAGACGGCGGCGGTGAGGCCGAGCAGCACCCGGGTATCGAAGCCCGCCGCGCGGGCGTCCAGGGCCGTCGCGCGGACGCAGTGGTCGGTGGCGATGCCGCAGACGTCGACGGCGTCGATGCCGCGGTCCCGCAGCCAGGCGTCCAGGGCGGTGTCGCCGTCGGTGGCCGTGCCCTCGAAGCCGGAGTAGGCGGCGGTGTAGGCGCCTTTGGAGAAGATCTCCTGGATCGCGGTGGTGTCGAGGGCGGGGTGGAAGTCCGCGCCGGGGGTGCCGACGCGGCAGTGCGGCGGCCAGGTGTCGACGTAGTCGGGTTGCGCGGAGAAGTGGGCGCCCGGGTCGACGTGGAAGTCGCGGGTGGCGACAATCGCGGTGTAGTCGGATACGCCCAGGTATTCGGTGATGCGTTCGGCCACGGCCGCGCCGCCCGCCACGGCCAGCGAGCCGCCCTCGCAGAAGTCGTTCTGGACGTCGACGACGATCAGGGCTCGGCTCATGGACTGCCTCCCGGGGCCAGGGGGAACCACAGCGGTTCGGGTCTCGTATCGCATTGTGCCGCTCGGTCGTCGGCCGGTCCACGCGGCGCGGGCCCGAGTCGGGGGATTCCGGTGAGGCGCGCCGTCGGGTCAGCTCTGGAAGGTCGTCGGGATCGCCGGTTCGCCCGCCGACAGCTTCAGGCCCTCCCACGGAAGACTGATCAGCCCCTTGGCGACCAGTTCGCGGCTCTGGGCCAGGGTCGGCAGGCCGGGGAGCACCTCGCCGTCGCGGACCAGGGAGACCTGGAGGTCGCGGACCTCGAAGCGGTCGGACTCGGGCCGGTCCGAGACGGCCGGGTAGACGATCTCCTCGACCACGGTGCCGGTGTCGCGGGACAGGCGCACGGCGCGCTTGGTGCCGCCGCGAGACTCCTTGTGGGAGCTGCGTTTCGCGACCGGGACGCCCTCCACCTCGACCAGCTTGTAGACCATGCCCGCGGTGGGCGCGCCGGAGCCGGTGACCAGTGAGGTGCCGACGCCGTACACGTCGACCGGTTCGGCGCGCAGCGCGGCGATGGCGTATTCGTCCAGGTCGCCGGACACCACGATGCGGGTGCGGATCGCGCCCAGGGCGTCCAGCTGCTCGCGCACCTGCCGGGCCAGCACGCCCAGATCGCCGGAATCGATACGCACCCCGCCCAATTCGGGTCCGGCCACCTCGATAGCGGTGGCCACGCCGCGGGTGATGTCGAAGGTGTCCACCAGCAGCGTGGTTCCCACGCCCAGGGCCTCGACCTGGCTGCGGAAGGCCGCCGCCTCGTGCGCGCCGTCGCGGCCGCTGTGCAGCAGGGTGAAGGCGTGCGCGCTGGTCCCGGCGCTGGGCACCCCGAAGCTGCGGGCCGCCTCCAGGTTGGAGGTGGCGTCGAAGCCGGCCAGGTAGGCGGCGCGGGCGCTGGCGGGGGCGGCGAGTTCGTGGGTTCGGCGCGAACCCATTTCGATCATGCGGCGGCCCCCGGCCGCGCTGACCATGCGGGCGGCCGCGGCGGCGATGGCGCTGTCGTGGTTGTAGATGGACAGGATCAGGGTTTCCAGCAGTACGCATTCGGCGAAGGTGCCGCGCACGGTGACGATGGGGGAGCCCGGGAAGAACAGCTCGCCCTCGCGATAACCGTCGATCTGTCCGCCGAATCGATAGTCGCGCAACCACTCCAGGGTGCGCTCGTCGAGGAACTTGGCGGCGACCGCGAGTTCGGGCTCCCCGAAACGGAATTCGCCCAGGGCGGCCAGCAAACGCCCGGTCCCCGCGACCACACCGTACCGACGACCATTCGGCAATCGTCTGGCGAACACTTCGAAGGTGCACTGCCGCTGCGCGGAATCGTCGGCCAGCGCCGCCGCCAGCATGGTGAGCTCGTACTGGTCGGTCAGTAGGGCGGTACTGGTCAGTCCGTCAGCGATGATCACGTGGCCAACTCTAAGACGCGGATCGATGGCTGCGACTATCGACAGACCTGCAGTTCGCGGCCCGCCTCGTTCCGGACCGCGGCTCGATCGACCTCCGCCTGGGCGCGGGGGAGCGAAGCGGAGGAGAGAAGAACGAGGTAACAGGGCCGCGAACCGCCCGGAGTGAAGCGAAGGGCATATGGGGCGCTGCTGTGTTTCATTGGGGTCGAGTCGTACCCTGGTTGATATGGGTCTGTGTAGAGAAGACGTTGTCGAGATGACCGCCGGTTCGGTGGGCGTCGGCGCGACACTGTCGTCGGCACAGGCGACACCGGAGGCCATTGAACACTCCGAGATTCTGGAAGCAGAGGATCGGCCCTGGGTCACCGTCGTATGGGACGATCCGGTCAATCTCATGCACTACGTGACCTACATTTTCCAGAAGCTCTTCGGCTACAGCAAAGGTAAGGCAACCGAGCTGATGCTGAAGGTCCACAACGATGGCAAGGCCGTGGTGTCCGCCGGTTCGCGCGACAAGATGGAGCACGACGTCCAACGGCTGCACGCCGCCGGGCTGTGGGCCACCATGCAACGTGACGAGTGAACAAGGCGACTACGGTGAACCCGTGCGGAAGTGGAGCAGAAAGAACTCCCTGGGCGGGCTGAAGCTGCGTTCGGAAATGGACGCCCACGAGGCGGACGTCCTGCGTTCCCTGGTCGGGGCGGTCACCGGACTGCTGATCGACCGGGCCGAATCGGCCCCCGAGGACGATCTCGCGGCGCTGACCGGGCTACAGCTGGGCAACTCGACCCCGCCCGCCGACCCGCGACTGGCCCGGCTGCTGCCGGACTTCCACCGCCCCGAACCCGGTTCCCCCGACGCCGAGCGCGCGGACCTGAACAGCGCTCTGCGCAGCCTGCACGAGCCGGAGATCATCGAATCCAAGGTGGCCGCGGGCCGGATCGTCCTGGACACCCTGCCCCCGGAGGGCGGCCGCATCGTCATCAATCCCGAACAGGCCGACGCCTGGCTCACCGCCCTCAATGACGTCCGCCTGGCCCTGGGTACGGCCCTCGACATCGACGCCGACACGCCCGAGCATTTCCCGGAGGACGACCCGCGCGGCCCGAGCCTCGAGGTCTACCACTGGCTCACCTGGATACAGGACTCGCTGATCCAGGCGCTCGCGCCGTAGCGGGTCCCCGACCTGGCCGGGAGTGGGCAAAGGCAATTGAACACTGCGTGGTTCGGGGCGCGTCTCGTTCTGGACCGAGTGGAGCGGGGGAGCGGAGGGAGGGAAGAACGAGACCTCCAGCGCCCCGAACCCGCCCGGAGCGAAGCGTAGGGCAAATCAGACACAGAGGATGTGCCGTGAACAGTACTGCGGGACCACGTAATTCGATCACCGATGTCGGTGGGGTGCTGGTCGGCCACCACAGCCTGCTGGATCCGGACGCCACCCTGGGTGAGGGCGCGGCCACCGGCTGCACCGTGGTGCGCGTGCCGGGCGGCGCGGTCGCCGCGGTGGACGTGCGGGGCGGCGGCCCCGGCACCCGCGAGACCGACCTGCTGGATCCGGGAAACACTGTGCGGCAGGCGAATGCGATCCTGCTCACCGGCGGCAGCGCCTACGGCCTGGCCGCGGCCGACGGCGTCATGCGCTGGCTGGAGGAGCATCGGGAGGGCATCCCGATGGATCCCGCCGACCCCTCGCGTGTGGTGCCGATCGTGCCCGGAGCGGTCATCTTCGATCTGCCGGTGGGCGCGTGGAACATCCGGCCCGGCGCGGACGCCGGATTCCTCGCCGCCGACGCCGCGGGAGAAGAGTTCGCGCGCGGTTCGGCCGGTGCGGGCGTGGGCGCGCGGGCCGGGTCGATCAAGGGCGGAATCGGCACGGCCAGTGTGCGTTTCGCCGAAGGCCCGGCCGCGGGCATCACGGTGGGTGCGGTGATCGTGGCCAATCCGGTCGGCTCGGTGTTCGATCCGCGCACCGGATTCCCGTGGGGCGCCGGTACCGACGGTCCCGAGTTCTTCGGGCTGCGCGCACCCACCGCCGCGCAGCTGACCGCCGCCAACGCGCTGGCGGTGAAGGGCACCGTGCTCAACACCACGATCGGCGTGGTCGCCACCGACGCGGCGCTGGATCCGGCGGCGTGCCGCCGTCTGGCCACCACCGCGCACGACGGCCTGGCCCGGGCCATCCGGCCGGCGCATTCCCCGCTGGACGGCGACACCCTGTTCGCACTGGCCACCGGGACCGCCGAGCAGCAGCCGAATTTCCCACTGCCCCCGGCCTTTCCCGCGGATCTGCTGATCCTGGACCAGCTGTGCACGGCGGCCGCGGTGTGCGTGGAGCGGGCGATCGTGGACGCGATCCTGTCCGCGACGGCGGTGGCGGGCATCCCGACCTACCGCGACCTGTTCGGCGATTGAGGCGACCCGGGCGCCCCCGGGCGCGAGGGTGACCGGCCGCCTCGGGAATACCCGCATATTCTGACCTGTTGACGGGAGCGTTTCGGCCGTTCGGCCGGGTGCTTCGGGTGCGGACGGAAGGATGCGACGGTGCTGGTGATCAGGGCGGACCTGGTGGAGGCGATGGTCGCGCACGCGCGCGCCGACCACCCCGACGAGGCCTGTGGCATCCTGGCCGGTCCCGAGGGCTCCGATCGCCCCGAGCGGTTCGTGCCGATGATCAATGCCGCCCGCTCGCCCACCTTCTACGAGTTCGATTCCGACGAGCACCTGCGCCTGTGGCGGGAGCTGGACGCGGCCGACGAGGAGCCGGTGGTGATCTACCACTCGCACACCGCGACCGAGGCGTACCCGAGCCGCACCGACGTGTCCTTCGCCTCCGAACCCCATGCCCACTACGTGCTGGTCTCCACCCGGGATCCGCACGAGCACGAGCTGCGCAGCTACCGGATCCTCGACGGTGTCGTCACCGAGGAACCGGTCGAGATCGTCGCCGCCTACCCCGCCTAGCGTCCACCCAGAAACAGAGGAGTCCCCCGATGCCGATCACCGTGTCCATCCCGACCATCATGCGCCCGATCACCAAGGGCGAGAAGCGAGTTCAGGCGCAGGGCGCGACCCTGGCCGCCGTCATCGCGGACCTGGAGGCCAACTACCCGGGCCTGGCGGCGAAGCTGCTCGAAGACGGCAAGCTCAAGCGCTACGTCAATATCTACGTCGACGACGAGGACGTGCGTTTCACCGGCGGCCTGGACGCCGAGGTGCCCGAGGGCGGCTCGATCACCATCCTGCCCGCGGTCGCCGGCGGGGCCCGCTGACCGTGGCCCGCTACGAGTCGCTGATCGCGACCCTCGGCAACACACCGCTGGTGGGTCTGAAGAACCTGTCCCCGCGCTGGGACGGTGACGAGCACGTGCGCCTGTGGGCCAAGCTCGAGGACCGCAATCCGACCGGTTCCATCAAGGACCGTCCGGCGCTGCGCATGATCGAGGCGGCCGAGGCCGACGGGCGGCTCACGCCCGGCTGCACGATCCTCGAGCCGACCAGCGGCAATACCGGTATCTCGCTGGCCATGGCGGCCAAGCTCAAGGGGTACCGGCTGGTGTGCGTGATGCCGGAGAACACCTCGGTGGAGCGGCGGCAGCTGCTCACCATGTTCGGCGCGGAGATCATCGACTCCCCGGCCGCGGGCGGCTCCAATCAGGCCGTGGCGCTGGCCAAGCAGATCGCGGCCGAGAATCCGGACTGGGTGATGCTCTACCAGTACGGCAATCCGGCCAACGCGCTCGCGCACTACGAGGCCACCGGCCCGGAGATCCTGGCCGACCTGCCCGAGATCACGCATTTCGTGGCCGGCCTCGGCACCACCGGCACGCTCATGGGCACCGGGCGCTTCCTGCGCGAGAAGGTGCCGGGCATCGACATCGTCGCCGCCGAGCCTCGCTACGGCGAACTGGTCTACGGCCTGCGCAATCTCGACGAGGGCTTCGTCCCGGAGCTCTACGACGAGTCGGTGCTGACCTCCCGCTTCTCGGTCGGCCCCTACGACGCGGTCCGCCGCACCCGTGAGTTGGTGCTGGAAGAGGGCATTTTCGCGGGCATCTCGACGGGTGCGATCCTGCACGCCGCGCTCGGGGTCGCCAAGAAGGCCGAGAAGGCCGGGCGGCGTGCCGATATCGCGTTCGTGGTCGCCGACGGCGGCTGGAAGTACCTGTCCACCGGCGCCTACGACGGCACGCTGGAGGAGGCGGAGGAGAAGCTCGACGGCCAGCTCTGGGCCTGATCCGGCGGTACGCTCGGGGCAGGGCTAGGAGGTCTTGCCATGAGCGGTGGCGGCGGCATGGGCGCGTCGTTCGATCCGGAGCGGATCGCGCGGCTGCGCAGGGAATTGGCCGAACCGGCGGCGGGGCGCACCCCCGTCCCGACCGGCGACACCGGTTCGTCAGGTCCGGGCGCCCTGAAATCGCTGTGGCAGCGGGCCATTGCGCTGACGCTGGGCTTCACCGCGTTGCTGTATGGCGTGGAAGCGGTCGACAGCCTGTCCGGCGGCCGCCTCGAACAGAACGGGGTGCGGCCGCGTTCCGGCGAGGGTCTGACCGGCATCCTGTTCGCGCCTGTCCTGCATGCCAATTGGGGGCACCTGCTGGCGAACACGCTGCCGGTGCTGGTGCTCGGCCTGCTCACGCTGCTGACCGGGATCGGGCGCGGGCTGGCGGCGACCGCCATCGTCTGGGTGATCGCCGGTGCGGGGGTGTGGCTGACGGCCATGCCGCACACCGTGTCGGTCGGGGCGTCGGGACTGGTGTTCGGCTGGCTCACATATCTGATCTGCTGGGGTTGGTTCTCGCGGAATGTGGTGCAGATCGCGGTCGGATTGGGGGTGCTGGCCGTCTACGGGTCGATTCTGTGGGGCGTGCTGCCGAGCAACCCGGAAATCTCTTGGCAAGGACATCTTTTCGGGGCGGTGGGTGGAGTGGTTGCCGGATGGGTACTCTCTGCTCATGAACGTCGTCATCGTCGCGGGGCTGACGCCGGCCGTCCCGCGTCGTAGGGGTGACGCTGGTCGCGGTCGGCGATTTGGGGGATCCCTCCGTTGAGTGAGAATGCAGCGTGGCAGCATGGGGGAATGCGCCTCACCGTCCTCGGGTGCTCGGGCAGCGTGTCCGGCCCGGATTCCCCGGCGTCGGGTTACCTGCTGACCGGCCCGGATATGACACCGACCGTCATCGATTTCGGACCCGGCGTGCTCGGCGCGCTGCAGCGTCACCTGGATCCGGGCGAGGTCGACATCTTCCTCACCCACCTGCACGCCGATCACTGCCTGGATTTGCCGGGCCTGCTGGTGTGGCGTCGTTACCACCCGAACCCGCCGACCGGTAAGGCCGTCGTCTACGGCCCGGCCGACACCTCGCTGCGGATCGGCAACGCCTCCGCGGAGATCGGCGGCGAGACCGACGACTGGTCCGACGTCATCGACATGCGGCCCTGGCAGGCGAGTGTCCCGGTCCCGTTCGGCACCGGCCACACCGTCGAGGCGCGGCGCATGTTCCACCCGCCGGAGTCCTACGGCCTGCGCGTCACCACCGCGGCCGGCCGCACCCTGGTCTACACCGGCGACACCGCGCTGTGCGACGAGGTCTTCGAGTTGGCCAGCGGCGCAGACGTTCTGCTGTCGGAGGCGTCGTGGACCCACGACCCGGCCAACCGCCCGCCGGGCATCCACCTTTCCGGTCACGAAGCGGGCCTGATCGCGGCTCGTGCGGGCGTCGGCGAGCTGCTGCTCACCCACATCCCGCCGTGGACCTCCCGCGAGGACGTCATCGCCGAGGCGAAGGCCGTGTTCTCGGGCCCGGTCCATGCCGTGTCCCCGGGCGAAGTTTTCGATATCTGACGCGACCACTGATGTCGTGACGGTCGGGGTAACTCCCCTGGTACGCCCAGCAATCGGTTCGGTACCCGGCCGTCGGCACGGGTGCGAGACATGCAACGTCTGTTTGCTGCCCGCTAAAGGCGCGGGGAGGCGGCGGAGCTACGCTGTGCGTCGTGTCGAAACGAGCCGATGGCAGGGCGGATGACCAACTCCGCGACGTAAAGATCACTCGGGGTTTCACTTCGCACCCGGCCGGGTCGGTGCTGGTGGAGTTCGGGCAGACGCGGGTGATGTGCACCGCCAGCGTGAACGACGGCGTCCCGCCGTGGCGGCGTGATTCCGGATTGGGCTGGCTGACGGCCGAATACGCCATGCTGCCCGCCGCCACCCACACCCGCTCGGGCCGAGAGTCGGTGAAGGGCAAGGTCGGTGGCCGCACCCAGGAGATCTCCCGGCTGATCGGCCGTTCGCTGCGCGCGTGCATCGACCTGGCCGCCATCGGCGAGAACACCATCGCCCTGGACTGCGACGTGCTGCAGGCCGACGGCGGCACCCGCACCGCCGCCATCACCGGCGCGTACGTGGCGCTCTCGGACGCCATCACCTACCTGGGCGCGGCCGGGAAACTGGCCGACCCCCAACCGATCTCCTGCGCCATCGCCGCGGTCAGCGTCGGCGTCGTGGACGGCCGGGTGCGCCTGGACCTGCCCTACGAGGAGGACTCGCGCGCCGAGGTCGACATGAACGTGGTCGCCACCGACACCGGCACCCTGGTCGAGATCCAGGGCACCGGCGAGGGCGCCACCTTCCCGCGCTCCACCCTGGACAAGTTGCTCGATTCCGCGCTGGCCGGCTGCGAGCAGCTGTTCGTGGTGCAGAAGGAAGCCCTGGCGCTGCCGTACCCGGGCGTGCTGCCCGAGCCCGAGGAGTCCAAGAAGCGATGACCCGCGTCCTGGTCGCCAGCCGCAATGCCAAGAAGCTCACCGAGCTGCGCCGCATCCTGGACGAGGCCGGTATCGCGGGCATCGAGCTCGTCGGCCTGAACGACGTCGAGCCCTACGACGAGGCCCCCGAAACCGAACCGACCTTCGAGGGCAATGCCCTGCTCAAGGCCCGCGACGGTTTCGCCGCCACCGGAATGCCCTGTGTCGCGGACGATTCCGGTCTCGAGGTGGATGCCCTCAACGGCATGCCCGGGGTGCTCTCGGCCCGCTGGTCGGGCACCCACGGCAAGGACGAGGCCAACAACACCCTGCTGCTGGCCCAGCTCGGCGACGTCCCCGACGAGCGTCGCGGGGCCCGCTTCGTCTCGGCCTGCGCCCTGGTCGGCGCCGGTGTCGAGGAAGTCGTGCGCGGCGAATGGCCGGGCGTCATCGGGCGGAAGCCGGTGGGCGACGGCGGTTTCGGCTACGACCCGTTGTTCTTCCCGGACGGCGGCGAGCTCTCCTCGGCCCAGCTCACCCCGGCCGAGAAGGACGCCGCCTCGCACCGTGGCCGCGCCCTGCGGCAGCTGCTGCCCGCACTGGCCGCCCTCGCCGGTCACTGAATCACGGCAGACGAGAACTGAATCACCGCAGACGCGAAAGGGGTTCGAGGACCTGGTCCTCGAACCCCTTTCGTTCGTCGGTATGTCGGCTGTCAGAGGCCGAAGGCCGCTTTGACCTCGCGGGTCCGGTTGTGCTCGAACACGAAGGACAGGAACGGGATGGTGCCCGCCAGACAGGTCAGGAAGGTGGTCATCGGCTGCCACCGCGCCTTGATGCCCAGGTCGATGGTGAAGACCAGGTACAGCATGTAGAACAACCCGTGGACCTGGCCGATGTAGAACAGCCAGTGCGGGGCGGTGCTGCTGTCGTCGAGGAGCAGGTACTTGTAGACCATCTCGCCGCACAGCACCAGCAGCCAGATGCCGGTGATATAGGCGAGCACGCGGTAGCGGGTCAGCGCGCCGCGGATCTTCTCGGGCGCGGCGGAACCGAGCGGGCGCGCCGGCGCGGTGGTCTCGGTGGCGACGGGGGACGGCGCGGAATTGTCGCTGGCGCTCAACCGGCGCTCCTCTCGGTGTGCTGCAGTCCGGCGTCACGGACCTGGTCGTCCATGTCGCGGGCGTGCAGGTCGGCCAGATACCTGTTGTATTCGGCAAGCTCTGGATCCTCGTCCCGGGCGGCCTGGGGGCGCTCCGGCAGCAGGCCCGCGGGAATCTCCCGCGGTGCGGCCGGTTTCGGGCGACGGGGGCGGGCGGTGGCCTCGGTGCCGGGCTCGACGGGCGGGGTCTCGTCGTCCCCGGCTTCCTTCTCGAGCCGCACGAAGCGGACATAGGCCCAGATCACGAATCCGGCGAAGAGCGGCCACTGCAGCGCGTAGCCGAGATTCTGATAGGTGCCGCCACCCGATTCGAACCGGGTCCACTGCCAGTAGCCCAGACCCAGGCACGCCGAGAACGCCACGACCACGAACACGATCAGGGCCGGGCGGCGTTGGGGAGCGGACACGCACTCCACGGTACCTGCCTACTACGGGTCCCGTAGTAGGCAGGTTGCCGATCAGAACTTGAATGTGACCCCGGTCAAACGCTCGGATTCCGCCCAGAGCCGGCGCAGCAGTTCCGGATCCCGGGAGATCTTGCTGGACGGCGAGGCCTCGACCGGGCCCTGGCTGCCGAAGAAACGGGTCGGACCCCAGTAGGTGGTCGGGTCGGCGTCGGTCTCGGTCGCCGCGAACAGCGACGAGTAGGCCGCGTGGAACGGCGACTGGCCGATGATCCGGATGAACGGCTTGGAGATCTTGTCCAGGGGGGTTTCGGTCCGGGCGAACAGGTCGGTGGCCGAGACGCCGGGGTGCACGGCGTAGGAGCGCTTGGCCGAGCCCGCCGCCGCGAGCCGGTTCTGCAGTTCCCGCGCGAACATCAGGTTGGACAGCTTGGCCTGCGCGTAGGCGAGGTTGCGCTGGTAGCGGCGGTGCTCGTAGTTGAGGTCGTCGATCCACAGCTTGGGGGTCTGCTTGTGGGCGATCGAGGCCAGCGTGACCACCCGGTCGCCGATCTTGTCCAGCAGCAGGCCGGTCAGCGCGAAGTGGCCGAGATGGTTGACGCCCCACTGGGTCTCGAAGCCGTCCTTCGTCCGCGAGAACGGGATGTTCATCAGGCCCGCGTTATTGATCAGGACGTCGATGTCGCCGGTGCTCTCGGCGAACTGCCGGACCGAGTCCAGGCTGGCCAGGTCCAGGCTCGCCACGCGCACGTCGCCGTCGATGCGGTCGGCGACCTGCTGGGCCTTGGCGGCATTGCGGCAGGCCATGATCACGGTCGCGCCCTTGCCCGCGAGTACCTTGGTGGTCTGCTCGCCGAGTCCGCCATTGGCTCCGGTGATGACGACCGTGCGCCCGGTCTGATCGGGGATATCGCTGGGCTTCCATGCCATGGCTGTTGACCTCGCAGGTTCGGCGTTCGCGGTGCGGGTCCGCACTCGGATGACCCGACCTTACTGCAGAGTAAGTTCTAGCGGTAGGCCGAACACGCCGATTGTCTCCGGCAATACCCTGTTTGCCGTGTCGCTGCCGCATCTTGGCTGGTGAGCGCCAGATACTGGGCCGATGACCGGTGCCAGCGCCACCGCCGCCAAGCCTGTCCCACCGCCGCCGCTGAGCCGGGGCCGCAGAAACGTCGTCTTCGGAACCGTCGCGCTCGGCATGCTCATGGCCGCGCTGGACTCCACCATCGTCTCCACCGCGCTGCCCACCATCGTGGCGGATCTCGGCGGGGCCGGGCACATGGCCTGGGTGGTCACCTCCTACCTGGTGGCAGAGGCCATCGCCACCGCCCTGTCCGGCAAGTTCGGGGACCTGTTCGGCCGCAAACTGGTCTTCCAGATCAGCGGGGCCGTGTTCATCCTCGGCTCGATGATCGCCGGGCTCGCGCACGGCATGACGCTGCTGATCGCGGCCCGCGCCATCCAGGGTCTGGGCGCGGGCGGGCTCATGGTCACCTCCATGGCGCTCATCGCCGACGTCATCCCGCTGCGCGAGCGCGGCAAGTTCCAGGGTGCGCTCGGCGCGGTCTTCGGCATCACCACCGTCCTGGGACCCACCCTGGGCGGACTGTTCACCGACCACCTGAGCTGGCGCTGGTGCTTCTACGTGAACGTCCCGCTCGCCGTCGTCATGATCGCGGCCGCGGCCCGCACCATCCCCATGACCCGGGCCGTGGTGAAACCGATCGTGGACTACCTGGGCATCGCGCTGGTCGCCGTCGGCGTCACCTGCCTGATTCTCGGATTGGAGTGGGGCGGACAGGAATACGCGTGGACCTCGCCCACCATCATCGGCCTGTTCGCGGCGGCCGCGGCCCTGCTGGCCACCTTCGTGGCCGCGGAGTTCCGGGCCCGCGAACCCATGCTGCCCATGCACCTGTTCCGCAGCAATGTGTTCACCGTGTGCTCGATCCTGAGCTTCATCGTCGGCTTCGCGCTGCTCGGGGCCATGACCTACCTGCCCGCGTATCTGCAGTACGTGGAAGGCGTTTCGGCCACCGCGTCCGGGCTGCGCACCCTGCCGCTGGTGGTCGGGTTGTTCTTCACCTCCATCCTGTCCGGCAATATCGTCGGGAAGACAGGGCACTACAAGGCCTTTCCGATCATCGGGTGCGCGGTGATGGCGGTCGGCCTGTTCCTCATGTCGTCCATGGGGCCGGGCACCAGCACCTGGTTGATGTCGCTGTACATGCTGATCCTGGGCCTGGGCGTCGGTCTGGCCATGCAGGTGCTGACCATCGCCGTGCAGAACAGCGTCCCGTACTCGGATCTGGGGACCGCCACCTCCGGGGTCACCTTCTTCCGGACCATCGGCAGCGCGTTCGGGACCACCGTGTTCGGCACGCTGTACTCGAATCAGCTGCGGCCGAACCTGGAAGCGGCGCTGATCGAATCGCGGGTGTCGCCGCAGGTCGCGCAGAGTCCGGCGCTGTTGCGGGAGCTGCCGCCGCAGCAGGCCGCGCCGATCATCCACGCCTACGCCGACTCCATCGACTTCGTCTTCCGCTGGGTGGTGCCGGTGGCCGTGCTCGGCTTCGTCGTGGCGTGGTTCCTGAAGCAGGTCACGCTGCGTGACAGCGCTCGCGCCGAGGCCACCGACGTGGGGGAGCAGTTCTCCATGCCGGACTCGGGCGACCGGCTGGTACAGCTGGAGCGTTGTGTGGCGGGAGTGCTGCGCAAGCTCCGTGAGAATACCGTGCCGGATCCGGGAATCCTTGCGGCGGCGGGCAGTTCGCTCGGGCGCGACGAGGCGTGGGCGTTGGGGCAGGTGCGGATGTACAACCGGTTGCGCGGCACCGCCACCCTCGAGGACATCGCCCGAACCCATTGGATCCCGGCGGAATTGATCGATCCGGTGTACGTCAAGGCGGAGCGGGAGGGGTTGTTGCGCCGCGACGGCGGCGAACTCGCCCTCACCGCCAAGGGCGACCAGGAGGTCGATCGGGTCCGGGGTGCGTGGAAGCGCTGGCTCGAAAGTCAGCTCACCGATTGGGATTCCACCGATCCGGCGGATCGGGCGCTGCTGGATCAGGCGATCGACAATATCGCCACCAAACTGCTGGACGAGGCCGACCGGCCCGACGTGCTGCCGGTCGGCCACTGAGCCCTATCAGGCGTTGACGCGTCCGATCAGGCGTTGACGGCGGCGGGCCGCACGGTGGTGTCCCAATCGATCCGGAACCGCTGCTCGCCGCCGAGCATCTTCTCCGGATTCATCCGCTTGAACATGATCGGCATCATCACCTGCATGGCCATCCGGGCGACCGGCCCGGCCGCCTTGGTCTGGTTCATGCGCGCCACCCGCGCCGCGACCCCCTCCACCCGCGGCCGCCGCAGCGCCTCATAGGTGGCGAAAGCCGTTGCCGGGTTGTCGATGTCGCGCAGGCAGCGGGCCAGCTCGATGCCGCTCTCGATGGCCAGCGACGCCCCCTGCCCGGAGGTGTTGCTGGGTGCGTGGATGGCGTCGCCGGTGAGCGCCATGCGTCCCCGGTGCCAGTGCGGCACTCGCGGCATGACGTGCAGCGCGCCGATCACCTGCAGCTGGGCGGCGGTGGTGGCCTCGGCCAGCTGCCGGCCGGGCAGGTCATCGGCGTAGGTCGCGCGCAGGGTGCGCAGCCACTGTTCGGCGGAGACGGCGCGGGCCTCGGTGAGCGAGTAGTACTGCTCGGTAGGAAGATTCGCGCCCCACGCGACCCGGCCGTCGGGCATGGCCCAGTACAGGTAGTAGGCCCGCTTGCCGAAGGCGAAGGTCATGGTCTCCGGCTCCAGGTCGAGGGGTGCGTCGGTGTACGCGCCGAAGCCGAGCATGCGCAGATAGGTGGGTCCGGGCGCGTTCGGGTCGACCAGGGTGCGCACGGTGGAGCGGATGCCGTCCGCGCCGATCAGCACGTCCGCGGTGGCGCTGCTGCCGTCGGCGAAGATGGCGGTGACGCCGCCCGCGTGCTCCTCCACCTCGACCAGCCGCTTGTCGTATTCGAAACGCACCCCGGCCGCGACGGCCGTGTCGTGCAGGATCTCGTGCAGGTCGGAGCGGTCGATCACGCGCAGCGGCTCGATGTCGACCAGCCCGGGCAGCGGGAACTGCTTGCTGTTGACCGACATCGTGGAGTGGCTGACGGGTACGGCCTTGGCGCGCACCGGATCTCCGGCCCCGACCAGGTCGAGGGCGGCGACCCCATTGGGTGCGAGGGCGAGGTTGGCGCCGATCCCGTACGCGGGGCCCGGATACGCCTCGAAGACGGTGGCGTCGATACCGGCCCGGTGCAGGGCGGTCGCGGTGACGGGGCCGGAGATGCCGCCGCCGATGATGATCGCGGAACGAGTGGTTGTGGACATGGGTCTCTCCCGAGAAGTGTTCGAAGGCTTGCCGAAAACCCCGAACCGTCCCGCGCGTGGAGAACCCAGTTATCCTGTAGTTGCCAAACTCGGTGCCGGGTTCGCCTGCACGGACGCGGTTCGAGACGGTGTGTTCCGGGCTCCGGTGGCGGTGTTGCAGCACCCTCGCCGGGGCCCGGTTCCGTTCATGAGTCGTGCTGAGTGTGCGGTGTGTTCGCGCCCCCTTCCAGAGCCGGCTCTGCCAGGTCGGGGGGTGCAACACCGTCGCGATGCCAGGCCCGCCAGCCCTCGGTGTCCGGGAAGCTGCCGTCGGCGAGCGCGTCGCGCAGGCCGCGGGCCCAGTCGGCCTCGGCCGCCAGCATGGTCAGCTCGTAGTCCTCTTCGACCAGGAACAGGCGCGGCACCGCGCCTTCCAGAGCGGCCAGTTGGGCGCGGGTTTCGGCGATGATGGTGTCCAGCTTGGTGATTCGCCGGGTGAGCAGGTCGACGACCTCGTCCGGGGGCAGCACCGAGAGCACGGAGAGCCCGGCCATGAAGCGGCGCTTCTCGGGTTCCGGGTCGGCGATGAGTTCGCGGGTCCAGTCCACCAGTTCGGCGCGGCCCGCGTCGGTGATGCGGTAGATGGTGCGCTCGGGGCGCGCGCCGTCGCGTTCGCTGCCGGTGATCTCCAGGAAGCCGTGCTTGGTGAGGTTGTCCACGACGGTATAGAGCGAGCCCCATTTGATGCCCATGTCGTTGTCCTTGCCCCAGGCCCGCAACCTCGCGGCGATCTCGTACCGGTGCATGGGCTGGAGCACGACGGCGGACAGCACCGCCAGACCCATCAGATTGGCGACCTTGCGCTTGCGGGCCATGGGGCACCCCCTTACTCGTCTACGAATATACGTCTACGAGTAAGGGGTCGCAAGCACTTACTCCCTGGCGAAGCGCGCCCGCAGGAGATCGGAGGTGGCCTGGTCGGCGGGCAGGAACGCCTCCAGGTGCAGTTCCGACAGGGTGATGTCGGTGGCCGTCGCGAACGAGGTGAGGGTGGTGATGAGCCGCAGCTCACCGGCCTCGGAGCGGAGTCGCAGCGGCACCGCGAAACCCAGATGCCCGGGCCCGGGATCCACCGGTGGCAGGTAGCCCTCCAGCTCCGCGATGAGCGCGTCCAGCGCCGGATCGGGGCTGCGGCCCGCCCGATTGCGCAGGCTGTCGGTGATGTGGCGGCCCCACTCCGGCAGGTTCACCACCCGCCGCGCCAGTCCGTCCGGATGCAGGGCCAGGCGCAGCACATTGACCGGCGACGTCAGCAGTTCCGGCGCGCAGCCCTCGGTCAGCAGTTCGAAGGCCGGATTCGCCGCCACCAGCACCCCGAAGGGGCGGGTCACCACCGCCGGATACGGCAGGTGCCCCTGCAGGATGGTGTCGAGCGCGTGCCGGACCGCACCGAGTTCCGGTGCGTCCAAGGAGGATTCGGGAAACACGGGCGCGTACCCGGCGGCCAGCAGCATCGCGTTGCGTTCGCGCAGGGACAGTCCGAGCACCTCGGCCAGCCGCACCACCATGGTCCGCCCGGGATGTGAGCGGCCCTGTTCCAGGAAGCTCAGATACCGCTGGCTGGTCTCGGCCGCGATGGCGAGATCGAGCTGGCTGAGCCGTCGCCGGGTGCGCCAGCCGCGCAGTTCCTGGGCGAAGGGTGTCGTCGTCGCCACGGCCATGGTCGTCATACCTCCACTGTGCGGACGGGGATGCGCGGGCGCGATTCCCTCGAGGGAATGACGTGGGCGGCCACCCGATCATTCCCTCGAGGGAATCGCACGGATTCGCCGGACCGCACAGACTCGCTTCTCGACAACCGGACTCGATCCCACGGAGAAGACCATGAACGGCCCCACGGAGAAGACCATGAACGGCATTGCCTACCAACTGGAATCGCGGCGCGGCCTCGCCGGGCTGACCACCCGGGTGCAGGAGATCCCGGTCCCGGGCCCGCGCCAGGTCGTGGTGCGGGTGCGCGCCACCGCGCTCAACCGGCGCGACATCATGCTGCTGGAGGGCAGCTATGTGCTGCCCGCCCGTCCCGGCGTCGTGCCGTTGGTCGACGGCGTCGGCGACGTGATCGCGCGGGGCGATCAGGTGACCCGCGCCGCGATCGGCGACCGGGTGGCCGGTACCTACTTCGTCTCCTGGACCGACGGCCCGCAGCGGCAAGCGGAGTCCGCTCAGCAGTACGGCGCGAATCACGACGGGTGGCTCGCCACCTACGTACTACTGGAGGAGGATTCGGTGGTCCATGTGCCCGCGCATCTCACCGATGCCGAGGCGGCGTCGCTGACCTGCGCGGGGCTGGTGGCCTGGGCCGCGCTGACCAAGCCGGTCCCGGCGGGGCCGGGGGAGACCGTGCTGACCACCGGCACCGGCACGGTGGCGCTGGCGGCGGTGCAGCACGCCAAAATGCTGGGGGCGCGGGTCATTTCGATCACGTCCTCGGCCGAGAAGGCGGAGCGGTTGCGGAAGCTGGGCGCCGATGAGGTGATCGATCGGGTCCAGGTGCCGGACTGGGAGCGGGCGGTGCTCGAGCTCACCGGCGGCGAGGGCGTTCAGCACGCGGTGGAGGCCGTCGGCATGCCCACGCTGCCGAAATCCGTTGCCGCCGCGGCGTACAACGCGCAGATCACGTTGATCGGGGCGTTCCCGCCGGCGCCGGGGCAGCCGCAGCCGCCCAGCCTGTTCGGGGGCAAGTTCGTGTCGATTCGCCGCATCGCCGTGGGCAGCCGGGCGGATTTCGAGTCGATGAACGCCGCGCTGGCCGAGCATCAGGTCCGGCCGGTCATCGACCGGGTGTACCCGTTCGAGGAAGCCGTCGAGGCGTACCGCTACTTCATGGAAGGTGACCCGTTCGGCAAGGTGGTGATCTCCATGGAGTGACCGCTATCTATTGGCAATCGGTTGGAAAAGAGATCTACCTGGAACGATTTCCTTATCAGTTGGAAGGTTCTGCAATTCCGCAAATCTGTGTAGCGTGCTTGAAGGAGTGGCTTTTCGGATCTACGGCGATCGCTTCGACCGAAGGAGTTCCCGGGTGACGGTGGGTGCGGTGCACGAGAGACCCGAGGTGGCGGACGAAGCGTCCGCCGCGGGCACCCCGGGTCTGAGCGCACCGGGGGCGATGTCGCCGAAGATGCTGGCCTGGCTCGTGGTGCTGTCAGTGGGCATGGTGGTCGCGCTGATCGGCGGCACCCTGCGGGAGGGCTTGAACAGTGGCGGCGGGCCCGAGGCCCCGGCCGGTCCGCCGCCCAGCACCTCGCAGCAGCCCCTCGGCGCCACCACCTCACCGGTCCCGGCCCCCGCTTCGGCCCCGCCGCCCGGCCCCGCCCCGGCCCCTGGTCCCGCCGCGCCGCCGCCTCCGCCCGCCCCGGTGGCGCAGAATCCCTCTCCCGCACCGCAAACCGAGCGCTATGTCCCGCCCCCGCCACCCCCGGTCGAGGTCGCGCCCGAGCCGGCGCCCGCCCCGCTGCCGGCGCCCGCGCCGGAACCCGCGCCCGCCGCGCCGCCTCCGCCACCCTCGCTGCCCGACATCCTGGCCCCGATCCTGCCGTTCCTAGTGCCCCCGCCCCCGCCGCCGCCCGCGCCCTAGCCACGTGACGCGGAATCCGAAGGAGGACAGCCATGCTCGGAACCGCCGACGAAATCCAGCGCGACACCGGCGATCTCGATCCGCGCCGCCTGGGGCAGGTCCTGCTCGCCGCCGTGCTGATGGCGGCGGGTGTCGGGGTGGGCGTGCTGATCACGCACTCGGCCCGGAGTCCGGTCGCCGACACCTCGGTCGTGAATGTGCCGCGGCCGCGCCACGATCCGCACGCTCCCGCGCAGCGTCCGCCGAATATCGCTCCGGCGGGCCAGGTCCCATTCGCGCCCGGCGTGAATCCCGCTGCGCCGAATCCGGTTGCGCCCGCGCCGCCTCCGGCCCCGGCGACGGTGCGGCAGGCTCCGCTGCCGCCCGGGCCGCCGCGGCCGGTGGACGTGCCGGTGGTCATCGCCGGTGAGGCCGGTCCGGTGGAGCTGCCGCCGCCGGCGGCCGCACCCCCGCCGCCCGCCGAGTGACTCGGATCCCCACCCGGCCCACTAGATTCCGGCGACGCCCGCGAGCTGGCCGATTCCGTAGGTGACGGCCATGGCGATCGCGCCGCCGAGCACCACGCGCAGCACCGCGCGGCGCGGGTTGGCGCCGCCCATCCGGGCGCTGACCGATCCGGTCAGGGCCAGCGCCACCAGCACCGCGGCGAAACAGATGGGGATGCGCCACTGGACCGGCGGCACCAGGATGGCGATCAGCGGCAGCAGCGCGCCGATGGTGAAGGAGACGGCCGAGGACAGTGCGGCGTGCCACGGGTTGGTGAGTTCGTGTGGGTTCAAACCCAATTCGGCCTCGGCGTGGGCGGCGAAGGCGTCGTGCGTGGTGAGCTCCTCGGCGACCTGGCGCGCGGTCTCGGCGCTGAGGCCCTTGGCCCGGTAGATGCCGGTGAGTTCGGTCAGTTCGTATTCGGGTTCTTCGGCCAGTTCGCGCTTCTCCTTGGAGAGCAGGGCGCGTTCGGTGTCGCGCTGGGTGCTGACCGAGACGTATTCGCCGACCGCCATGGAGATCGCGCCCGCGGCGAGTCCGGCGACGCCCGCGGTGAGAATGGCGTCGGAGTCGGTGGAGGCGGCCGCGACGCCGACCACCAGACCGGCGGTGGAGACGATGCCGTCATTGGCGCCGAGCACGCCCGCGCGCAGCCAGTTCAATTTGGCCGAGAGGCCGGTGTCGTGCGGCTCGTGCGGGTGCGGCGCAGTTGTGTCGGTGGTGCTGGCTCCGATGTCATCCACCTGATCAGCGTAATTCACCGTTCACGACTCATGCGGCAACGTGATCGGGCGAGGCATGGCTCCCACTTCCGGGGGAAGCGGACCGTTTGCTGGAACTATGGGGGCCATGGTGGGTTTCGGCAAGCGGTATTGGGCGGTCATCCTCCCGTTGGCGGCGGCGCTGGTGTTGACGGTGACGTGGGGCCGGGAGCTGAACTCGACCGTGGCGGTATTGGTCGGGGTCTGGCTGATCGGCGCGGTGCTGTCGTCGGTGCATCACGCGGAGACGGTGGCGCACCGGGTGGGGGAGCCGTTCGGGTCGCTGATCCTGGCGGTGGCGGTGACCATCATCGAGGTCGGCCTGATCGTCACGCTCATGGTGTCCAGCGGTGAGAAGGCCGCCTCGCTGGCCCGCGACACCGTCTTCGCGGCCGTGATGATCACGTGCAATGGCATCTTCGGGCTGTCCCTGCTGGTGGGAGCGTTGCGGCGGCGGGTGGCCGTCTTCAATGCCGAGGGTACGGGCGGGGCGTTGGCCACGGTCGCGACGCTGGCCACGCTGAGTCTGGTGCTGCCGACCTTCACCACCAGTGAGCCGGGTCCGGTCTTCTCGGCCTCGCAGTTGATCTTCGCCGCGGTGGCTTCGCTGGTGCTGTACGGGGTCTTCGTGATGGTGCAGACGGTCCGGCATCCGGACGACTTCCTGCCCGTCGAGGGTTCGTCCGCGTCGGCGGAGGACGAGCACGAGGAGCCGCCGACCCGGCGGGAGTCGCTGCGCAGCCTGGGTTTGCTGCTGGTTGCCCTGATCGGAGTGGTCGGTTTGGCGAAGGTGGAATCGCCCAATATCGAATACGGGATCGCGGCCGTCGGGCTGCCGCCGTCCGCGGTCGGTGTGGTGATCGCGATGCTGGTCCTGTTGCCCGAGACCATCGCGGCCGTGCGGACCGCGCGCCGGGATCGGGTGCAGATCTCGCTGAACCTGGCGCTGGGTTCGGCCATGGCCAGTATCGGCCTGACCATCCCCGCCATCGCGCTGGCCTCGATCTGGATCTCGGGCCCGCTCATGCTCGGCCTGGGCGCGACCCAGATGGTGCTGCTGGCCCTGACCGTGGTGGTCGGCGCGCTGACCGTGGTGCCCGGCCGCGCGACCCTGCTCCAGGGCTGTGTGCACCTGGTGTTGTTCTCCGCCTTCGTCTTTCTCGCGGTCAGCCCGTAGGCGCGGTCACGAGGTCCAACGGTAGATCTGGCCGTCGCGTAGTTCGAAGGACGTCGCCGGTGTGGTGGCGTGGTGCCGGGACAGCAGCGCCATCACCCGGGTGCGCCCGCGGGTGGTGACGCCGTCCTCGGTCCAGTGCACATAGGGGTGCACCAGTTTCGCGAATTCCGCCCAGTCGCCGGCCTCGATAGTGCGCAGGACCGCCGATACCACGTTTTCGGCAGGCACAGTGTCCACACGCGTCAGTGAACACGCAGTGTCCGGGTTATGCGCGGGTTCGCCGGGAGGTCGGGGGTTGCTGAGAGATCACTCGATGCGGCTTCAGGTATGGCCGCGGGCCTCGAAATCGCCTTTCGGGAGGTCTGCTCACAGGGTGCCACGGATCATGGCTATAGCCGTACCGCTCTGATAACACGTTCTAGAATCCCAGGTCACATGGGTCTTCGTCCCGCTGACCGGGACCGACACGGCGGGTACTCATCGGTAACTTAGAGGCTCCGGTCACACTCGAGGCCGATTTGTTGTAACTCCGGGTAACCATTAGCTTTGATGGCAGGCAGTGTTGCCGATCACGGAGAAGAAATTTGAAGCTCGTCACCCCGCGTCGGTTCCGGCGTCTCGAAGAAGTAGTCCCCCGATGACCCGGGCCGTCCAGAGCCGGTCCGCGGTGCGCATCGTGCGGGACAACTTCTCCAGCACCTCGGTGGCGTCGCTGCGCACCTTCGGCCGCGCGGTCGGCATCGCCGAGGAGGCCGTGGCCGGGACCTTCACCGATATCGCGCGTCGCCAGTTCCAGTGGAAAGAGGCGATCCTGCAGGCGTGGCGGCTGATCACGGTCACCGCGATCCCGGCCATCCTCATCGCCATCCCGTTCGGCGTCATCGTCTCGGTCCAGGTGGGCAATCTGATCCACACCCTGGGCGCGGACTCGCTGCTCGGCGCGACCGGCGGCCTGGGCGTCATCAAACAGGGCGCACCGCTGGCCACCGGCTTCCTGCTGGGCGGCGCGGGCGCGGCGGCGCTGGCCGCGGATCTGGGCGCGCGCACCATCCGCGAGGAGATCGACGCCCTGAACACCATGGGCATCAGCCCGATTCACCGTCTGGTGATCCCGCGACTGGTGGCGATGGTCTTCGTGGCGCCGCTGCTCAACGTGCTCATCATCTTCGTCGGCGTGCTCGCCGGATACGGCGTCGCCATCGGCGGGCAGGGCGTCACGCCCGGCTCGTACTGGTCCACCTTCGGGTCCTTCACCACCACCGCCGATGTGTGGGTGTCGCTGTTGAAGGCCGTCATCTTCGGTTTCCTCGTGGTGATCATCGCCTGCCAGCGCGGGCTCGAGGCGAAGGGCGGCCCGCGGGGTGTCGCCGACGCCGTGAACGCCGCGGTGGTGCTGTCGGTGGTGTCGATCGTGACGGTCAATCTGGTCGCCACGCAGATCACCGATCTGTTCCTGCCCACCAGGCTGGCCTGATGTCGGCTACCTACGTGCCCAAGGGATTGGGCTGGGCCGCACGCGCCTATCGCAAGCGTGGCCTGATCCTGCGCCGGGTGGAGAACCTGGGCTTCACGCTGGCCTTCGTCTGGCAGGTGCTGTCGTCGATTCCGTTGACGCTGAAGCGGTATCGCGCGGAGACCATGCGCGCCATCAGCGATATGACCTGGGGCCGCGGCTCGGTCATCGTCGGCGGCGGGACCGTGCCGATGATGATCGTGCTCGGTCTGGTCATGGGCGCTTCGGTGGCGGTGGAGTCCTTCACCACGCTCGACATGCTGGGCATGGGCCCGGTGTCGGGTCTGGTGTCGGCGTACGCCACCACGCGTGAGCTGGCCCCGATCGTGGCGGCCATCGGTTTCGCGGCGCAGGCGGGCTGCCGGATGACCGCGGAGATCGGTTCCATGCGCATCTCCGAGGAGATCGACGCCATCGAATCCCTCGGTCTGCGTTCGGTTCCCTTCGTGGTGACCACTCGCGTGCTGGCGGGCGCGGTGGCGATCGTGCCGACCTTCCTGATCGCGCTGATCCTGTCGTATGCCGCCTGCCGGGGATTGATCACCTTGGTGCACGGGGCCTCGGCCGGTGTGTACGACCACTATTTCTTCCAGTTCGTCTCCGGCTTCGACGTGATCGCGGCGGTGGTGAAGGTGGCCGTGTTCGCGGTGGTGGTGATCCTGATCCACTGCTACTTCGGCTTCTTCGCGACCGGTGGTCCGGAGGGCGTGGGCATCGCCTCGGGTAAGGCGGTCCGCGCGTCGTCGGTGGCCATCGTGGCCATGGACATGGTCATGTCGCTGGCCCTGTGGGGCTTCAACTCGGCGATTACGTTCACGGGGTAGGGGATGCCGAATTACGGAATGCCGGGTGTGGCCGTCGATCGCAAGCGCGCGATGACGGTCGGCACGCTGGCGCTGGCGCTGGTGGTGACGGTGGTCGCCGGATGGGCGCTGTACCGGTCACAGCAGGACGAGCCGGGTATCCCGATCTCGTTGCGCACCGAGCAGATCGGTGACGGCGTGCTCGTCGGCACGGACGTGCGCGCCCATGGCGTGGTGGTCGGCAAGGTCACCGAGATCGCGCCGGACAAGCACGGTACCCAGCAGATCTCGCTGCGCCTGGACGATTCGAAGCTGTTCGGCCTCGACGACAGCCTGCGGGTGGATTACGCGCCCGCCAACCTGTTCGGCATCAGCGAGATCGAATTGCGCCAGGGCGCGGGCGGTTCCCCGCTGCGGTCGGGCACGGTGCTGGATTTCACCGGCCGTCGCGCGAGCGAGGTCTACGACGCCACCATGGGCTCGATCCTGCGCAGCGCCGCGCAGGTGGGCGGTTCGGTGCTGACGCCGCAGATGGCCTCGGTCATCGCGCAGGCCGCGGCCGACACCCAGGCGTTCACGCCGCTGGCCCAGGCGCTGATCACCGCGCAGCGCACCATCACCGACAACCAGAAGATGCCGATGTCGCAGCTGTTCGGCGAGCTCGGCCCGGCCTTCGACGGCGGCGGCCAGTTCGCGGGCGCGACGGTGCAGGTGGTGGATCTGATCCGCAGCATGCAGCGTCTGCAGACCGATCGCGCCACCTATGACAAGGGCGTCGCTACCGTCACCGGTCAGCTGCTGCCCGCGTTGGCGGCCACGTTCTCGCAGGCCGGAACTCAGCTCTCCGGCAGCACCGACATGCTGGTGCTGGTGCTGACCGCGCTCGCGCGGATGGTGCCCCAGCCGCAGCAGTCCTCGGCCGAATTGCGCCTGCTGCTGGAGCGTCTGCGCGCCGCCATGCCCGACAACGGGCAGGGGCCGGTGCTGAACGTGCAGGTCGAATTGAAGGGCATGCCCGGTATCGCGGTGCCGCTGCTGGGAGGTGCGCGATGAACGTGAAGCAGGCGGGCTGGCGGCTGGCCCTGTTCGCGGGCGTGATCGGTGTGGTGCTCCTGTTGGTGCTCACCGCGATTCAGCGTCCGGTGTCCGGGAAGACCGAGACCCACGACGCCGTCTTCACCGACGCCAACGGCCTCAAGGTCGGCGATGACGTGCGCATGTTCGGTGTGCAGGTCGGCAAGGTGAAGCAGATCGGCCTGGAGGGTTCGAAGGCGCGGGTGCGGGTGTCGGTCAAGACCGATTCGCCGGTGTACGACAACTCGAAACTGGCCATCCGCTACCAGAATCTGACCGGGCAGCGGTACATCGACCTGCAGCAGCAGCCGCAGCCGGGCAATCGTATCGCCGCGGGCGCGCGCATCGACGAGGACCACACGGTGCCGTCGTTCGATGTGACGCAGCTGTTCAACGGCCTGAAGCCGGTGTTGCAGACCATCTCTCCGGAGGCGATCAACCAGTTCAGCGCGAGCATGGTGGCATTGATCGAGGGCGACGGCAGCGGGCTGGGCCCGGCCATGGACGCGATCGGGAAACTGGCGTCGTACGTGGACAACCGGCAGCAGGTGATCTCGACGCTGATCCGCAATATGTCGGACCTGTCGGACCGGCTCGGCGGGCGCGTGCACTACCTGGTGCCGCTGCTGAAGCAGCTCTCCGACATCTTCGAGGCGTTGCAGCAGAACATCGGCGGCCTGGCGCAATTCGCGGTCACCGCGCCGTCGGTGCTGCGGCCAATCGACAACCTGCTGCGCACATTGGGCATCGACAGCGGCTCCGACGTGGACGCGCTGATCCGGCAGATCTTCCCCGACGCCAAGGAGGCGGTGGCGGTCCTCGGCCGCCTGCCCGCCGTGCTGAGCGCCGCCGACGCGTCCCTGCCCGTCGGCCCCGGTGGCTGGAAGCCGGTGTGCAGCAAGGGAACCGCGGAACTGCCCTCGGTGGTCAAGGTGCTCGTTTCGGGACAGCAGGTGGCGATATGCAACGGATGAGTCTGCCCCGTGCTCTTCAGGGACTCAGCCTGAAGCGTGACGACCGCGTCGTGGACGACGCGACCAAGCAGAAGCGGCATCTGCGGCAGGGCGTCATCGGCGCGATCGTGGTCGTGCTCGGCCTGACCGCCGCCGGCGCTTTGTACGTGATCCCGTTCGGCAAGCACACCTACACCGCGGAACTGTCCGAGGCGCAGTCGGTGAAGGCGGGTGACGACGTGCGCGTGGCCGGGATCTCGGTCGGTGAGGTCAAGTCCCTGGAACTGAAGCCGGACAAGGTCGTCATGCGCTTCACGGTGAAATCCGATGTGTTCCTGGGGGATCAGACTTCCCTCGACATCCGCATGCTCACCATCGTCGGTGGCCACTACGTGGCGGTGTTCCCGGCGGGCAGCAAGCCACTGGGTTCGGCGGCGATCCCCGCGGACCGGGTACGCCTGCCGTACAGCCTGATCGAGACCTTCCAGGACGCGGCCACCCCGCTGGCCAAGATCGACGGCTCCACGCTGAACCAGAACCTGGCGGCACTGGGCAATTCGATCGACGGTGCGCCCGACACCCTGCGCACCACGCTGCGCACGGTCGGCACCTATGTGGACGCGCTGGAGAAGCAGCGCGGTCAGGTCTCGAACGCGGTGTCGGTGGCCGACGAGTACGTCCGCATGTACGACGGCGCGAAGAAGGACCTGGGCCGGCTGATGGACAATGCCAACCTGCTGGTCACCGTGCTCGACGACAAGCATGCGGAGATGGCGGAGGCGATCCGCCTGCTCAGTGACGTGCTCGGCCGCCTGGGCGGATTACAGCCGACCTGGTCGGATCTGAAGCCGCAGCTGACCGATGCCATCACCCGGCTCGAGCAGCTCGGCCGGAAGTTCGAGCCGACGCTGAACGCCGCGCAGGACTTGCAGAAGAAGCTGTCGGACTTGATGATTCCGGACGGCGGCATCACCGTCGACCACTCGCGGCAGACGGTGACTCTCCCCGCGCAGCCGCAGGTGTGCGTTCCGGTGCCCGGGAAGGACTGCTGATGTTCAAGCGGATGCTCGGCTCGCAGGCGTTCATGTCGGTCGCGGGCGCACTGGCCGTGGTGATGCTGGCAGTGGTCGGCTACTTCGTCTGGTTCGACCCGATGAAGAAGACGGTGGCCTACTGCGCCGTCATGCCCGACGCGGTCGGCCTCTACGCGGGCAACAAGGTGACCATGCGCGGAATCCCGGTCGGCACGGTCGATTCCGTCGACTCCGACGGCACCAAGGTGAAGGTGAAGTTCTCCGTCGACGCGAAGTATCCGGTCTATGCCGACGCCGCGGCCACCACCGTCTCGGATTCCATTGTGGCCGATCGCAATCTGGCGGTTCTCAACGGCGGCAAGAACCTGGCGCATTGGGATTCCTCGAAGTGCATCACCAAATCCCTGACGCCCAAGAGCATTACGGAGACCCTGACCGCGCTGGCCGGCCTGTCCTCGCAGTTGCAGCAGGAGCAGGCCCCGGACGCGCTGGCGCACGGCCTGTCCGGGCTGGACGCGGCCACGCGGGGCGCTGGTCCGCAGATCAACGAGATCGTCAAGAAGCTGGGTTCGGCGCTGGCGCAACCGGATGCCGACATCGGCCACCTGGCGGGTATCTTCGACGCCTTCGCCTCGGTGGGCGAGAAGGTCGAGCAGCACTGGGGCGATCTGCGCTCCATGCTGCTGCGCCTGGGCCCGGCCCTGAACAATGCCAGCACCGAATTGCTCGGTCCCGGTGCGCAACTCATCGATCGGCTGGGTGAGCTGCTGCCCATGCTCAACGATCTGGCCACCATCGCCGGCGACCCGATCATGCGCGCTCTCGACGACACGCTGCCGCTGGTGCGCCTGCTGCGCGCCAATGTCGGCTCGCTCTCGGAGGTGGTGCGCAAGATGCCGGTGCTGACCGATGCCGCCCAGAACGTGATGGGCAACGGCATCACCTACGGTTCGCCGCGGGCGGCGCTCCCGGCCCCGCAGTCCGAGCAGGTCTGCGCCGCGCTCAACGCGGTCACGCCCGGCAGCTGCACCGATGCCGCCAACGGCATGGTGAACGTGCCGCTGGTGCCCCTGGTACTCGGAATGGCAGGTGCGCGATGAGAATCGGACGCTGGAACATCCAGCTCGATACCGCGGCCGCCGGTCGACTCGGGGCCGAGGTGGGGACGGCCCCGGTGCCGCGTCGACTGGTCCGCGCAGGCGCGGCTGTGCTGGCGGCGGGACTGCTCGCCGGGGTCGGTGGCTGTGCCTTCGATCCGGCGGCGGTGCCGGTGCCCGGGACCGGCGTCTCGGGTTCGACCTATCGCATCCACATCGAGTTCGGCAATGTGCTCAACCTGCCCGCCAAGGCGAAGGTCATCGCCAATGGCGCGCAGGTCGGCACGGTCGACGGTGTGCGCGTGGTGGATTCGGCGCACGCGGGCGGACGCGGCGGCTACGTCGTGGTCGACGCCGAGATCTCCGCGAAGGTCCAGTTGCCGACCACCACGGTGGCCGAACTCCGGCAGAACACCGTGCTCGGCGACATCCACCTGGCCCTGAGCACGCCGCCGGACGGTTTCGGCACGCTGCTGAAGGACGGCGGCACCATCACCCAGGACCACACCCGGCCCCCGGTGCAGCTCGAGGACACCATGGCCGCGCTGGCCGCCTTCACCCAGGGCGGGGCGGTGAACCAGTTGCAGGACATCATCGATCACTTCAACGCCGTGCTGCCGCGGGACCCGAACGAGACCAAGCGGATCGCGCAGAACGCCGCCGGGAACGCGGTGGATCTGGCCGCGAACCTGGATCAGGTCGACAAGCTGCTCAACGGTCTGGGCGTGAACGCGCAGGTACTGCACGATCGCGCCGACTTCCTGGACCATCAGCTCAGCCAGGAGTCGGTGGACGCCATGACCGGTGTCACCAATTCCATCAAGGGCGTCACCCAGATCTTCGCGGTGCTCGGGCAACTCGGGCAGTCGCTGGTGTGGCTGGCCCCGCTGGCGACCGCGCTGGATCCGGTGACGCAGTCCTTCGCGCCGCTGGCGCTGTCGGGCAGGCCGCTGGATCTGTCGGTGCCGTCGAACCTGTCGCTGCTGGTCTCGCTGTTGCGCGACAAGCTGATTCCCTTCGTCGAGAACGGCCCGAAGGTGAATGTGACCGGTGTCCAGTCGGATTCGGTGTCCCGCGATGATCAGGTCACCACCGTGCTGGCCGGGCTGCGCATGATCGGAGCGGTGCGATGAAGTGGGGTTCGGTGGCGTCGCTGGGCGGCATCGCGGTGGTCACCGTGGTGGGCGCGAGCTATCTGACCTTCGGGGTGGTGCGGGCGGATCCGTCCGCGCATCACACCGACGCGTCGCTGGTGATGGCGAATTCCGGTGGCCTGAGCGTGGGTTCGCCGATTCTGCTCACCGGCATGCGGGTCGGGAAGATCACCTCGGTGGACTCCACCGCGCGCGGCGTCGAGGTGGGCTTCCGCATCGACGGCGACCGCAAACTCCCGACCGACAGCGACATCACCATCGAGCAGCTCTCCGCGCTGGGCGAGCCGTTCGTGGAGTTCCGGCCCCGCACCGCGGACGGTCCGTACATCAAGGACGGCCAGCGGCTCGACGCGGCGGCGGTGAAGTCACCGTTGTCGATTCCCGAGGTGTCGCGGCTGGTCAACAAGGTCATGAACCAGCTCGATCCCCAGGTGGCCGCCTCGCTGGCGAACACGCTGAGCGCGGCCTTCCATGACACGGATTCGGCCATGCCGAACCTGACGCGCGCGGGCGACCTCCTGGCCGCGGCCATTCTGAGCCGTGAACCCAAGATTGCCCAGCTACTCAACAGCTTCCAGGTCGCGGCCTCGAATATGGAAGGCATGGGTGCGGCGACCGCGGCTGCCGCACCGGCATTCGTGCAGTTCGAGCAGTCGCTCGAGCAGCTCATCACTGCGGTCGGCAGGCTCGTCGAGCGTGCCCCCGGCCCTCAGGCATATGTGGATGGCAACGGTCTGGCACCCTTCCTGGCCGGGCTGACCGAATGGTTGCGGCAAGCCGGGCCCGAATTGAAGACCCTCGCACCCCAATTGCAGCCGCTCGCCGACGTGGCGCGCACGTCGGGGCCGCTCATCAATATCAGCAGCTTGATCTCGCAGGCGCTCGCGTCCACCGGTGACGGTGCCGTGCGTGTGCGGGTCGAGGTGAAGTAGCAGTTCCAGCAAGGAGAATCTCAATGACTAAGTCAAGCCGTTTGCGCGACCGGCGGGGCGGGGGTGAACACTCTGTTGTCGCGCAGCATGGCCCACAAGACATCGA
>NZ_JBIAMR010000030.1:0-35628 GCF_042874235.1 Nocardia sp. NPDC004151
ATTCGACAAACTCGCCGTCCGCTACCTGGCCACGATCCACATCGCCGCCATCAACCAATGGCTACGGTGACCCGACTTTCAAAACACGGCCTAGTCCAGGCGCGTGGCGGTCACGGCCCACACGGGCAGGTGCACCCGATTGTTTTTCAGCAACGGCCCAATGACCTGGAGTTGTTCGAGCATCGGCTTCATCCGATCGGCCCATCCGGAGTCCTCGCTCATCTCCTTGGTCATATAGGTGAACGTCTCCGGGCTGAAGTTGCCCTGGTAGGTGGTGGTTCCCAGGTGGTCGAGGCGCCACCCGGCCGCGGGAAGCACGCGGTCGAAATTCTCGGCCGGCAAACCTTCGAGCTGCAAGCCGTTGACGTTGTGGCGGCCGAATTCGAACATGAACAGTCGCGCCCCCGGCCTGGTGGCCCGGTGCAGGGCCTGCAGGTACCGGGTCTGGATTTCTTCGTCGTCGAGGAACACGTGGTAGAACGCGCTGTCGACGACGGTGTCGAACCGGTCCTCCAAGCCCTCGAGTTTGGTGGCGTCGGCCACCTCGAAGTCCACCGTCACCCCGGCGCGCTCGGCGTTGCGCTTGGCCCGCTCGATCGCCGACGGCGACGCATCGATACCGGTGGTCGAGTAGCCCTTGGATGCGTAGTAGATCGCGTGATGTCCCGGGCCGGTTCCGGGGTCGAGCACCTCGCCCCGCACGGCGCCGTAGGCCACCAACTGCTGCACGACCGGTTGTGGGCCGCCGATGTCCCAGGGGATCAACGCGGGAGCACCCGGTTCCGATGACGCGTCCCGGTACAGCGCTTCGAAGTCCGGCTGATCGTCGTGGTTCGGTTCCCTGCTCATGACTCCTCCTTCTATTGCGGACGGGCAACACCTGAAGGGTCGTGCTGGCGATGAGACCAATGGTTCCGATGGTGGCGGACAAGTTCTCGGATGCTCAGTTTATTTGGTGGACCACCAAGGCTTGCTCGGTGCTGTTGTTCGTTCCGCTCGGGTGCCGAACGTGCTGATCTGACGAAACTACGACCCGGGATTCGGCGCGGCATGGTACGACAACGGCTGGTATCGCGGATTCGACACCGACGCCATTCCGTTGTCGAAGGCAACGCTTCGGTCCCAGTCGACCCAGATGTTGGTGGGATCGGTCGAGGCATCACGCGAGGCGACTTCGAGTGTGATGAACATTCGCGGGGCGGTCGCGATGACAGTCAGCAGCAGATCCTCGGCGCGGTAGTCGCCGGGGAACTCCCAGACCTCGGCGTTGTTCTCACCGCCGAAGTAGGGGTTCAGGTAGTAATGGCGCAGAAACCAACGAAGTTAGGGTAACCGCAGGTCAGTTCACCGGCGGCGATCGGCGCACAGCCGGGCCATGATCGGCGACTTCGGCTCGATCCGGAAGTTCCGCCAAAAGCCAAATACGTCAAAAGATTTCACCCATCCGGGCCGACCGTTGCAGATCTTCTTCCTGCCACCGGTGCTGAGCCTGTCCGCCATCACCGCCCCGGCAGTCCTGATCCATACCAACTACTGGTTCCAGCACCGCAAGTCCTACTACAACAAACAGGGCATTCTCATGGCGGCCATGGACGACAAGGACGTTTGCAACGTACTGGCGCATCTACCCGGCGCGGACCTGATCGAGGTCGACTCCGGTCACGATGTCCACTTCGAACGCCCGGAAGTCTTCCTCCGCGCGGTCCGTGAACTTGCGGCAAAGGCCGAGTAGGAGGCGGTCGATCAGTTCGGTACGGGATCGGCGGCCGACTGGCGGAAGCTCGGCCCAACCGCGCGGGAACCGGCCCTTCAGCTCGATGATCAGCGCTTGGTATCCGTGCGGCCTACCGTGGCGGCCTCGAGGCCAGAGGTCGGCTGCGCAACACCTCGAACGTTGACCTCGGGGGAGTCGCAGGTTCTTCCCTCGCTGAGCGAGTATCTGAATGCCTGGCGGATCGTAGGGGGATCAGCTTCGAGGGCGCGGGACGAAGGAAGTTGCCGTCGCCGAGATCCACACGGGCGGACGGGAATTCGGTCACCAGGTCCCATGATGGCTCGCCTCGGCCGGGCTGGGGGATTCCTTGGACGGGCTCGGGGAGGTGTTGTCATGTCCGGTGTCCACCCTGTGGTACACAATATCTTCCACGTGGCATGTATTCATTTGGTCATCCACAGGGTCGCCGGAATCGATCGGGGAGAAGGAAACGTGGCGGAGCGGTCGCAGGGCACGGGGCAATCTGGGCAGTCGGGGCGCCGGGGACCCTACGCCAGCGGGGTCGCGCGGCGTGAGGAGATCGTGCGGGCCGCGCTGGAGCTGTTCGCGGCCCGGACCTACGACGCGGTGTCGCTGCGGGAGGTTGCGGCGAAGGTCGGCATCACGCACATGGGGCTCCGCCACCACTTCGCCTCCAAGGAGGAGCTGCTCACCGCGGTGCTCCGGTACAAGGACCAGATCTCGCTGACTCCGGACCCGGACCACCAGGTCAGCGGGGTCGAAGTGCACGGACTGGACTGGATCCGCGCCAGCATTGACGTGGTCGCCTTCAACTCCCGGCAGCCGATGGAGATCCGGCTGTTCGCGTCGTTGTCGGTGCAGGCCGCTGATCCGCAGCATCCCGCGCACGAATACTTCGTCGGCCGCTACCG
Organism: Nocardia sp. NPDC004151; assembly: GCF_042874235.1. Lineage (NCBI taxonomy): Bacteria > Bacillati > Actinomycetota > Actinomycetes > Mycobacteriales > Nocardiaceae > Nocardia > Nocardia sp. NPDC004151. The sequence goes on from NZ_JBIAMR010000030.1 coordinate 2,647, forward strand.
GTACGCGCGGGAGCTGGTCGCCCACGAATTCGACATCGCCCGGCAGGCCGGCGATATCCGCGAGGACACCGACGTCGAATTCGCCGCCCAGACGATGCTCGCCGCGATGGACGGGCTCCAGATCCAGTGGCTGCTCGACCCCGTGCGCGTCGACATGGTCGACGCGTATCGGCAGTTCCTGGAGTCCTTCCTGGAGTCCCTGGCACCACCGCGGGACCGGCCGTAGACCGACGTGTATCCGGCGTCAGAGCACGATCTCGTGCCGCCCGGCCGGATACTCTCGGCCGGCGTGTCGGTAGGGGATCGGGCTGTCGACGACCAGCCGCGCTCGGTTGACCGACACCGAGATCAGCCCGGCCGGGCAGGGAACCTCACCGAACGCCCACTCCAGCGTCCCGAGCGCCGGTTCGACCCGCGCGACGCTGAAACCCGGCATGGCGGGCTCGACTCCGAGCACTCGGGTCATCAGGTCGCGGGTCGGCGTGGACGACCAACCGTGGCTGACCGTGCCGCCGTACCAAGTCTCGGTCCATGAGGTGTCGCAACGCTGCAACGCCTCCGCCCAGTCCAGACAGAGGCCCGCGACGAGGTCGGCGCGGCCCGCCGCGGCCAACGCGTCGTGGACCACATACCGGAAGAACGGCTGAGCTCTGACAAGTTGCTTGTCGGTATCCCACCACGGCTCGGGGTGCCCGGTGCGAAGATAGAGGCCACCGACCGGCGCGTCGCTGTTCGGCACGACAGGCCCCTCCGGGCTGCTGAACGCGGCGTCGACGTGGGCGGTGGTGTCGGTGAGGACCTCCACCAGCCGGTTCAGCCGCGCGGTCGGCACGAGCCCGCCGACGATGGCCGCAGCCTGGGCGTGCTGGGACGCCGCGGGCCGCCGGACCCCGGCGACCATGGAGTCGGCGTATCGGTGCCGTTGCGGATCCCACAGCCGCTCGAAGCCTGATGTCAATCGCCGGTGCACGCGCTCGGCCCACCGGGCCCGGCCTTCGTCGCCGAGCCAGGAGGCCATCTCTTCGAACTCCAGCAGGGCTCGGCCCCACAATCCGCACAGCGTGGCACAGACCCCTTCGGTGGAGACGGCGGCCCAGTCGATCAGGACCCATCCGAACACGTCGCTCGGCAGACCATCGACGTCGCAGAACGGCAGGAACCAACGCAGCACCCGTTCCACGACCGGAAGCAGCTCGGCGATCTGCTCGGTGTCGCCGAGGTAGCGGTAGAGGTTCCACACGGCGTGGACCCAGTGCAATGCCCAGTCCGGGATGATCGTGAAATCGCCGTATTCGATGTCGCCGGCGACGGCCATCGGCAGCATTCCGTCGGCGCGAGGGGACGCGGCCAGTCGCGGATACCACGCGGCGAGACGCCAGTCGGTGTTCGTCGTGAAGTCGACCATCTGGTGCACGACGGCGTCCCCGGTCCAGGCTCGCTGCTCGCGGGTCGGGCAGTCGATGTAGGCGTCCGAGGAACACAGGGTCACGGTGCGCCGCCCCACTTCCCAGATCCTGTCCAGCCGCGAGTCGGAGGCGTGGAACGACGCGCCGCCCGCGACCGGGTAAGCACGGGTCCGGACACTCACGCCGTGGACGGTCGCGCCGTCGTCGGCCTCGACGAGTACGCCCCGCAGTCCGTATAGGTCCAGTGACTCGATGCCGCGCCTGGTGCCGTCGAGTGTGAGGACGAAGCGCGCGTCATGCTCGGTCGGGACCGGGACGCCGTCCTTCAGGAACTCGGCGGCCCGGACGGTGACGATCGCGCCCGTTGGCCCGGAGGCGTCGACGATGAGCGTGCCGGACTCGATCCGTTCGGCCAGGAACATGCCAGGAGAATCCGGCACCAGGGCGATGTCGACGGGATGCGGCCAACTGATCGGCCGCGGTTCCAGTGGCCCGACCGGGAAGCTTGGAGGCTCGGGCCGGCCCGGCTCGCCGGTCGTGAACCCGCGGCGCTCTACGGCGCCCGGCCAGCCCGAGTCGGTCGCGCCGAGCCATTCGGCGGGAAGCGCGCGGGCGTCGGCCAACTCTTCGCCGCGTCCGGACAACCGGTCGAGGACCGTCTCGCCCCAGCCCGCGAGGCACTGCGCCTGCCAGTGCGCGCCGGAGACCAGCCAGTCGTCCCCGAGCCGGGCCTCGAACACGAACGCCCCCTGATGCAGGTCGTTGGCCAGCGGCGACGGTGGCATCCACCACGGCTTGGGCCCGCCGTAGCGCCAGACGAGGGCGGCAATGACGTTGGTCCCGGGCCGCAGATACGCCGCGAGGTCGACGTCGTCATAGGGCTGCCGCTGGGGGTTGGCGCGGACTGGTCCGCGCGAGACTTCGACGCCATTGACCCAGAGTCCGTACCGCGACAGGGCGGACATCCGCGCCGGGACGCGGTCGGGCACCTCGCCGAGCACGAACGAGTGGCGCAGCGCGACGACCTGGCGCGCCCTGTCGGCGTGGTCCTGGGTGGCCGATGCCTGGTCGGCCCAGATCCAACGGGCGTGCCAGCGCCCCGGGGGGAAGTCGGTCATGCGTTGTTCTCCAGTCGCTCGAAGTGGTCCGCGACGGCTGCGAGCCAGGCAGCGGGCTGCTCGGTCTGCGGGTTGTGGCCGGCGCTCTCGATGACGACCAGCTGCGCGTCGGCGATGCCGTCGACGAGCTGTCGGGCTCCGGATCGCAACGTCTTGTCTCGGGCTCCGACGAGTACCGTTGTGGGACAGGAGATCTCGCTGAGGCGGCCCACCAGCGACGGATATGAGCCCAGGGCGCGCCCGAACGCCGCGAACGCCTCCGGATCCATGCCGAGGAACGCGGCGGTCTGGCGATCACGTTGCTCCCGGTCGATGCCGCCCGGCCCCACTTCTTCCTTGGACAGTAGCTTCACGAGCTTGCCCAGAGCGCCCATGCCCCGGCGGCGGACGACGATGCCGACGATCCGCACGACCCAGGAGAGCGGGCCACGGGTTGGCTCAGGTGCGGTGTCCATGAGGATCAGGGACCGCACTCGCTCGGGGTGCGCCAGCGTATAGCGCTGTGCGACGACACCGCCCATGGAGTGGCCGAGCAGGTCGACCTCGCCGAGGTCGAGGCCGGTCAGGAAGGCGTGCAGATCCTCGGTGAGGGCGTCGAAGGTGTAGGCGTCGGCCCGGCCGGGTTTGCCGCTCATGCCGTGCCCGCGGTGGTCGTACGCCAGGACCCGGCGGCGCTCGGCGAGCCGGGGTAGTACCGCCGCCCAGTCCGCTGTGCTTCCGAGGTATCCGTGCAGAAGGACCAGGGGCGCGGCTCCGGTCCCCGGGTGCCCTCGATCCTCGTAATTCAGGGTGACCTCACCCGCTGTGAGCTGTGCTTCGTTCATGGCGTCGCGAAACCCTTCCATGTTGCAGGTATTCGATGCTAGCATCGCGGCACCTCGAAGTGACCCCAGATCTCACTGGAGTCAAATCCCGTTCCCCCAACGAAAGAGATGCATCGTCATGCGTCCAAGACCCCGGACCTCGATCCTTGTTCTGGCGGCCGTCACAGCCCTGGCGGGCTGCTCGGTCAGCAGGGGCCCTTCGAGTTCATCGCCGACCTCGCCGAACGGTGCCGCGATGGCACCCGCGCAGGGCGTCACCGCGACGAGCATCACACTGGGCGTCGCGGGCACCGATCCGGCGCAGCTCGAGGCAGCCGGGGTCCAGGCCGACAACGGCCCGGCCACCAAGGACCTCTACACGGCGTGGATCGCGGCGCAGAACAAGACGGGCGGGGCTGGCGGTCGGCAGATCCAGTTCGCCTTCCAGCCGTTCCTGCCCACCGGTCCGGCGGCAGCCCAGGCCGCCTGCGTGGCGCTGTCCAAGGACCAGGCGGTCTTCGCGGCGATCGGCATCTTCACCGGGGACACGCCGCTGTGCTTCACCCAGACCGAGGGCGTGCCCTACATCGGGTTGTGGGGCCAGTCCGCTGACCGCGACGCGAAGTCCACGAAGGCTCCGTTCCTCGCGGTGGAGATGGCCGACGACCGGCAGCGCAAGGCCGGCGTGCAGGCGCTACTGGACCAGGGGCTGCTGAAGGGCCGCAAGGTTGCGCTCTACTGGGAGGCCCAGGACGACGCGGTCACCAAGAACGTCGTCAAGCCGCTGCTGCAGGCCGCCGGTGTCGACGTGGTCGCCGAGACGCCGCTCGCCAACGTCGGCACCGACCAGTCCGCGCAAAATCAGGCGCTGGACACCGTAGTCGAGAAGATGAAGTCCTCGGGCGCGGACACGGTGCTGAACACGTCGAACTTCTCCAACATCATGGTGGCCTTCCAGCGCAAGGGCTGGCTGCCGCAGCAGATCCTCGCCACCTCGCAGCAGGCGCTGAGCACGGACGTCATGGCGACCACCGGCATCACGCCCGCCACCATGGCCCCGCTCACCGTCGCAGCCTCCTATGCGCCGACGAAGGCCGAACTGGCCGCTGACGCGAACCTCACGCGGTGCGTCCAGGAGTACAACGACGCCTTCCCGGGCAGCGCGGTCGACATGGCGAAGGTCTCGCTGGAGATCCTCAGCGGCATCGCCCACCAGTGTGCGGCGTTCGAGCTGTTCGTGCAGGTGACCGACAAAGTCGGCGCGAACATCACCCTGGACGGCTGGAGGACCGCCGCCGAGGGGCTCGGGACGTTGAACCTGGCCGGCGTGCCGATCGGCTCGCTCGGTCCCGGCAAGCACAGCGTCGGCGACGCGGTCGGCGTCTACAAGTTCGATGCCTCCACTTCGCAGATGCTGCCCACCGGCCCCGCGATCGCTGCGACGAAATAGCAGTGGCACGAGATATCGGGACAGGTGGGAGGAATCAGACCATGGAGGACCAAACCGGCTCCGGTGGCAGCCTCGCCGACCTCACGGATGCGATGTTGCGTCCCGAGGCCCCGCAGGAGCCAGAGCGCGCCGTCGTCCCCGACCCGGGTGGCGCCGACTTCGGATCGGCGTCGCAACCCACGACTTTGCGGGCTGCGGTCGCGAGTACGGGGGCCGCGACGTTCACGATCCTGCTGTTGCTGACTTCGCTGGACGAGCTGGAAGGGGCGGCCCTCGGCGTGCTCGCGCCGAATATCCGGACCAGCTTCGGGATCAGCGACGGCATGATCGTATTTCTCTCGGTCGCGGCGGGGGCGTTCATCGTGCTCGGCGCCGTACCGATGGGCTGGGTCGCCGACCGCTTCCGACGCGGGCCGGTGATCGGAGCGGCGAGCATGGCGTTCGCGGCAATGGTGTTCGCGTCCGGGTTCGCGGCCAACGCCTTCATATTGTTCTTGACCCGCTTCGGAGCCGGCGTAGCGAAGTCCAACCAGGGGCCGGTCCAGGGTTCGCTGCTCGCCGACACCTATCCGATCAGCATCCGCGGCCGGATCGGAGCGGCGATCGGCGTCGGCGGCAGACTGGCCGGCGTCCTCAGCCCGCTGATCGTCGGCGGGATCGCCGCCGCATTCGGTGGACCGGACGGCTGGCGCTGGGCGTACTTCCTGCTGGGCCTGCCCGTGGCGGTGGTAGCCGCGGCCGCATTCTTCCTGCCCGAGCCGATTCGGGGACGCTGGGAGAAGGCCGAGGCGGTCGGCGAGGTTCTGGTCGATGAGAAGCCGCCGCCGATCTCGGTGGAGGCAGCGTTCGCCCGGCTCGGCCGGATCCGGACACTGAAGACCGTCGTTCTCGCCTTCGCGGCCATGGGATTCGGCCTTTTCACCGCACCGGTGCTCGGCAGCCTTTTCCTCGAGCATCAGTTCGGGCTCGGGGCCTTCGGCCGGGGCGTGGTCAGCACCGTCGGGGGAGCAGCAGGACTGTTCGTTCTGCCGTTCGTCGGCCGCTACTACGACCAGCAGTTCCGGCACGACCCGGCGCGCGCCCTGCGACTTATCGGCCTGCTCACGCTTCCGTCCGCGTTCTTCCTCCCCTTCCAGTACTTCGCACCGAACATCGTGTTGTTCACCGCGTTCAGCGTCCCTCCGGTCGTCCTGCTGTCCGCGGCCTTCGCGATGATCGGTCCGCTGCTCCAAACGATCGTCCCGTACCGGCTTCGCGGCATGGGTTCGGCCATGGGGTCGGTGTACGTGTTCTTCATCGGCGCTACCGGCGGTGCGCTGATCTGCTTCCCGCTCATCAACAGCTTCGGGGTCCGGACGGCCGTTCTCGTCACGATGATCCCGTCCACAGCGGTCGGCGGCCTTCTCATCATGCGCAGCGCCGGGCACGTGAAGCGTGACCTCGCCAATGTGGCCGCGGAACTACGCGAGGAGCACGAGGAACACCTGAGGCGCATCGCAAACCCCGACGACGTCCCGGTCCTGCAGGCCAACGGCCTGGACTTCTCCTACGGCCAGGTGCAAGTGCTCTTCGACGTCAGCGTCGAAGTCCGCCGCGGCGAGGTGGTCGCCTTGCTGGGCACGAACGGTGCCGGCAAGAGCACGATCCTGCGGATCCTCTCCGGTCTCGCCACTCCAGAGCGCGGAGCGGTACGGCTGAACGGCCGGACCATCACCTACGTGTCGCCGGAGCAGCGGGTTCGCCTGGGCATCGTGTCGCTGGCCGGCGGCGCCGGGGTGTTCCCGACGATGTCGGTCCGAGAGAACCTGGAGATGGGCGCGTTCATCTACCGGAACGACCCGGCCGACGTGGCCGACCGAATCGATAGGGTCCTGGCACTCTTCCCACAGTTGCGGGACCGGCAGCGGGCACAAGCCTCGACGCTGTCCGGAGGCCAGCAGCAGGTGCTCGCCCTCGGGCTTGCCCTGCTACACGACCCCGAAGTCCTTCTCATCGACGAGCTTTCCCTCGGCCTGGCTCCCGCCGTGGTCGCTGAACTGCTCGACGTCGTGCGGCGGCTCCGCGATTCCGGGCTGGCCATGGTCATCGTCGAGCAGTCGCTGAATGTCGCGCTGTCCATCGCTGACCGCGCGGTCTATCTGGAGAAGGGCCGGATCCGCTTCACGGGAACCGCCGAGGACTTCGCCGCGGGTGATGTCGCGCGGGCCGTGTTCTTCCGGACCGGAGACGACGGCACCACCCTCGATCGGCATCAGGAAGGCACGCTGTGAACGCTCAGGTCCTCTTCGACGGACTCGTCAACGGCCTGGCCATCGGGTTGATCGCCCAGGGCATCGTCCTGGTCTACCGGTCGAGCCGGATCATCAACTTCGCGGTCGGCAACCTCGGCGTCATCGCCGCCGCTCTGTTCCCGCTCGCCGTGCTGAACTACGACTGGCCGGTGTGGGCCGCGCTGCTGGCCGTGCTCGCGGTGGGTACCGCGACCGGCGCGCTGGTCGAGCTGGCGGTGATCCGCAGGCTGTTCACCGCCCCGCGGGTCACGGTTCTGATCGCGACCATCGGCGTCGCTCAGGCCGCCGTCGCCGTCGTCAGCGCACTGCCGAAGGTGAAGGACACCCTCAGCGCGCGGTACCCGGTGCCGGTCAGCGGAAGCTGGACGCTCGGCTCGGTCACCGTCACCGGCGCTCAGGCCGCAGTCCTCGTGGTCGTCCCGGCGGTCGCCGGGGCGTTGTCCATCCTGCTCAACCACTCGACCACCGGCCGTGCGGTGACCGCGGCGGCCGACAACATGCCGCTGGCCCGGACGCTGGGCGTCAACCCCAAACTCGTCTCGACGTTGGTCTGGACGATCGCGGGACTTCTGTCCAGCCTCGCGATGATCCTCATCTCGGGGCTGTCCGGCACCGTCACCGCCGTCACCGACCTCGGCCCGAACACGATGGTGCGGGCCCTGGCCGCAGCCGTGATCGCCGGCCTGGCGTCGTTCCGGTGGTCGATGGCCGCCGGGGTGGGGATCGGTGTGGTCCAGGCCTATGTGCGCTTCGAATACGTCACGCAGCCAGGTCTCATCGACCTACTGCTCCTGGCCGCAGTGCTCGTGGCGGTCGGCCTCCGGGCCCGCCGCGACGACCGAGGCGGATCGGAGACCATCGCATTCGGCCCGCGCGAGCGCGGCGTGCCCGAGCACCTGCGGCAGCTGTGGTGGGTTCGCCACCTGGGGCTGCTGTCGGCCGCGCCGGTGATTCTCGCGGCCGTGGTACTGCCGTTGATCGTCACCGAGCCTTCGCGGCATTTGCTCTACGCGACAGTCCTCGCCTATGCGATCTGCGCCAGCTCGCTCACGGTCCTGACCGGATGGGCCGGTCAGCTGTCCCTCGGCCAGATGGCTTTCGCTGGACTCGGCGCGCTGTCGGCGGCGACGCTCACCGCGGGTCTGACGATCGGATTGGGTGCAGACACCAGGCTGACCGTGAACCCCATGCCATTCCCGGTTGCGGTTCTCGTCGCATCCGCGATCACCGCGGCGCTCGCCGCCGTCGTGGGCCTCGGAGCGCTGCGCGTCAACGGGATGCTGCTCGCGGTCAGCACGTTCGCGGTCGGCGTGGCCGCGGTGAGCTTCCTGTACCGGATGGACGTGTTCGGCACCGCCGAGAGTGACTCCGTCGCGTTCCCGCGCGGGACGCTGTTCGGCTTGGCCCTTTCGAACGAGCGCACCTACTACTACGTGCTGTTAGCTGTCCTGGTGCTCGTCGCGGGACTGCTGTCGCGGCTGCGTCGCACCGGGCCGGGTCGGCGGATCATCGCGGTGCGCGACAATCCGGACGCAGCGGCGGCTGCCACTGTCCGGCCGGTGCGGACGAAAGTCGGGGCGTTCATTCTCTCCGGTGCGCTGGCCGGCCTCGGCGGGGCGATGCTGGCCGGCACGGTTCAGTCGGTCCCGGTCACCGAACGCTTCTTCCAGGTCGGGGACTCTCTCGTGCTGATCGCCATCGTCGTGATCGGCGGTCTCGGCTCGGTCTGGGGGCCGGTGCTCGGGGCGGCGTGGGTGATCGGACTGCCCGCGTTCTTCCCCGGCAACCAGCTTGTGCCGCTGTTCGCCTCGAGCCTGGGACTGCTGATCCTGCTGCTGTACTTCCCCGGCGGGCTGGTGCAGATCGGACACGCGCTGCGCGACATGGTGGTGCAGTTCGCTGAGAGACGTCTGGGTCGTGAGACGGCGCCATCCGTCCCGCGGTCGGCAAGTCAGCACACTGCCATCCGCGTCAGACAGCCGACACGGCCGACGCCGCCTAACGGCGGACCGGCCTTGGTAGTCCGTGATTTAACAGTGCGCTTCGGCGGCAATACCGCGGTCGACCGCGTGAGCCTGAGCGTCGGCGGCGACGAGATCGTGGGGCTGATCGGAGCTAACGGGGCAGGCAAGTCGACGCTGCTGGGCGCGATCGGCGGCTTCGTCCCCGCATCCGGAACGGTGGAGCTGCTAGGCCAGGATGTCTCCGGCTGGGCACCCGCCCGCCGCGCCGCGCTCGGACTCGGCCGCACCTTCCAAGCCGCCAGACTCTTCCCCGAGCTGACGGTCCGGGAAACGATCCTGGTCGCTCTGGAAGCACGTGGGCGGTCCGGGCTACTCGCCACGGCAGCCTTCCTGCCTCAGGCGTTGCGCGCGGAACGGGTCCGCCGAGCCGAGGCCGCCGACCTCATCGACCTCATGGGTCTCGGCGCGTACGCGGACCGGACGGTGGCTGGGCTGTCGACCGGCACGCGGCGCGTCGTGGAGCTGGCGAACCTGCTGGCCCTGGATGCACGGGTGCTGTGCCTGGACGAACCGACCGCCGGTGTCGCGCAACGCGAAACCGAGGCCCTGGGCCCGCTGCTGTTGCGGCTGCGCCGCGAGCTCGGCGCGTCGATGGTCGTCATCGAACACGACATGCCGTTCCTGATGTCGTTCACCGACCGGCTCTACTGCCTGGAAGCAGGCCGAGTCATCGCGGAGGGGACGCCGACGCAGGTCCGCACCGATCCCGCCGTTATCGCGAGCTACCTCGGCACCGACGAGCGAGCGATCGACCGCTCCGGCGCGGCCTGACCGCACATCCCGCAGAACAATCACCACCACGAAAGGCACAGCCATGGCCCTGGACCCACCGATCCAAGCCCTCGTCGCCGGACTCGCTGCGGCCGCCGCAGCCGAGCGCGAAGCCGCCGACCTGAACGAGCGGCGGCGGATGTCCGCCGCCACGATGGTGCTCGCCTCCACCGGGCGCGGCCCGGATGTCGTGGCCGCGGACCACCTGATCCCCGTCGACGGTGCCGAGATCCGTGTCCGAGTGCTGCGCCCTGCCGGTTTGGCGGCGCCCGCGCCGGCGCTCTACTTCATCCACGGTGGCGGCTGGACCCTGGGTGACCTGGATACGGCCGAAGTCGAGTGCGGGCCGATGGCCGCGATGGTGCCCTGCGTCGTGGTGTCGGTCGAATACCGGCTGGCCCCGGAGCACCCGTTCCCGGTTCCACTGGAGGACTGCGCCGCCGGGTACCGCTGGCTCCACGACAACGCACGGGAACTGGGAATCGATCCGGCCCGGGTCGCTGTCGGGGGAACGAGCGCCGGAGGAAACCTCGCCGCGGCGCTGTGCCTGCTCATCCGTGACGACGGAATGCCGCGGCCGGTTCTTCAACTGCTCGACGCTCCCGGACTTGATCTGAGGCCGCTACCGATTCCGGAGAACGAGGCCCTCGGCGGTCTGACCGCCACCGCGATCAACGAGTACGCGAGCAACTACATCGGCGAGCACGGCGACCCCCAGAACCCGCTGATCTCGCCGCTGCTCGCTGACGACCTGTCGGACCTGCCGCCGACCTTCATCACGGTCGCCGAACTGGATCCGTTGTGCGGCCAAGGAGAGGAGTACCTCGAACGGCTGCACGCGGCAGGTGGCGCCGGTGTGGCGTTCCGGGTGCTGGCTCACTCGCACGGGACCTGGTTGATCCCGATCACCGCGACGTTCACCCTCGTCCGCGAGGTCCGGGCCGCCGCCTTGCGGCACGCGTTCGCGAGCACGCTCGTCCTCTGACGTGCATTCCCGCACAACCCAACTAGCTACCACCGCAGATCGCACCACCCAAACCGCTGTCACACGACCATGAGAGGTCAAGGTGTTCGACCAGTTGATCCATCGCAGTACCCCAGGCGGTCCGAGACGACGCTCGGTCCGCAAGCGCCCTGTCGGGCTCGGCGCCTTCGCGGCCGCAGCTCTGCTGGCCAGCGCTGCCGTACCTGGGGGCGGCTCCGCACCCACTGCCCCGATCGTCGTCGACAAGGTGTCGTTCCAGAGCAGTCCTGTGGCCTACGACATCAGCATCCAGCAGGACGTTCCGATCACATTGGCGGACGGTACCGTGCTCCGCGCGGACGTCTACACGCCTGCCGTCATCGGTACGGCCGCGGCGGCACCCGGACCGTTCCCGGTGCTCCTGAATCAGACCCCTTACGGCAAGGGGGTGAAGCAGGCCGAGCTGGAGTACTTCGTCCGGCGCGGCTATATCGCGGTGGCCGTGGACGTCCGCGGCACTGGTTCGTCGGCCGGGACGTGGTCGCCGTTCGCCCCGATCGAGGCACAGGACGGCGCTGCCCTGGTGAACTGGGCTTCGGCGCTACCGTCTGCGGACGGGAACGTCGGTCTGTACGGGGACTCCTACACCGGCATCAACCAGATCTCCACTGCGGCCGCCGTCGGGCCGAACTCACACCTGAAGGCGATCTTCCCGGTCGTCGCCGGGAACGATCTCTACCGTGACCTGGCCACCATGGGCGGCCTGCCGAACGCCGAGTTCATGCCGTTCTGGCTCCTGTTCACCGGGCTCGGAAACCTGACCAACCCGATCAACAGCGCGCTGAATGCGGCGTCACCGCAGGACATCCTGGATACGCTGTCCGTAGAGCTCCAGCACATCGGCGGCGTCGCGACGGCAAACCTCCCGATCCTCAACGGTCTGATGTCCGGCGGTGCCGAGGCGTACGACGGCTCGTTCTGGCAGCAGCGCCGCCCGGCGGACCAACTCGCGAGCGTGGTCGCCAATGGTGTGCCCGCGTTCATGGTCGGCGGCTGGTACGACTTGTTCCAGCGCGGGGCCCTGATGAACTATGCGGGTCTTCAGAACGCCTGGGCCGGCCGCACCGTCGGCGCGCCGATGGCGGCCGGGCAGCCGGTCACCGACCGCTACCAGCTGCTGATGGGGCCGTGGTACCACGACCCGCGTCAGGACTCTTCGTTCGACCTGTCGGCGCTCCAGCTGCGCTGGTACGACCATTGGCTCAAGGGCATGGATACCGGCATCACTGGTACCTCGAACCCGTTGCACGTCAAGGAACTGGGTTCCAGCCGCTGGCTCGATACCCAGAACTATCCGTTCACCAGGGCCAGCCCTACCCGCCTGTACCTCGCGAAGGGCCCGAGTGGGACTGCGACCGCCTCCGCCAACGACGGTCTACTCACCACAACCGTGCCGACCACGGACACGAGCGACTTCATCACCTGGACGTCGTCGAACTCGACGTGCACCCGCTCCACGGCAACGTGGTTCGGCGGCTTCATCCCCAACCCCTCCTGCGACGACACCAACACCGCCCGCGAAAGCGGACCAAACTCCCTCGTTTACACCACACCGCCCATGACCGACTCGACGGTCATCGCCGGCCCGATCGGGGCGACTATCTACGCGTCGGCGAACACGAACGACACCCAGTTCGTCGTCACAGTCACCGACGTCGCCCCGGACGGCTCATCGGTCCCGCTCAGCGAAGGAGCCCTGGCCGGCACACATCGCGCGATCGACGCCGCGCGCAGTTGGTACGCGCCCGACGGCTCGTTCCTGATGCCATACCACCCATCCACCCCGGCGAGTACCAGCCCGGTGCCGACCTCCCAGGTCAACCGCTTCGACCTGGAGGTCTTCCCGGTCTTCGCCTCGATCGCTCCCGGCCACCGCATCCGCGTGGTCGTCACCACCGCTGACACCCCGCACCTCACACCGACCATCCCGCAGGCGTCCGACCTACTTGCCGGGATCTACCAGGTGAAGCAGGGACCCGATTCGGCGTCCTCGGTGACGATTCCGCTCGCGCCCTCGAGCGCGTTCGGAACGGCTTGCACGAGTGTGTGTCCGTGACCACTTGATGCAGGCGCGACACTGCGGCCGTGTCCGGAATCGTCCGACGACGGCCGCAGGTCTCCGGGTCTCGCTCTTGGGTGATACGCCATTCACAAGCCGCTGACCATCGGTTTCCGAACGCTTCGTGCGGATGCCCAGCTCGTCGGCCTCCATCAGGATGTGGGCATGAAACACGCATACGAGGACCGGATCGCTGGGATCCTGCTCGGACTCGACCAACTTCGAGCAGCTGATCTGAGGACCACGGTCGTCTCGCTCGGTGACCGGGAGGTCATCGGCTACCAATGCAATATCCACGGGGCCGCCGTGCACCGCTACGAGCACGCGTCTCCCGCGGACTCGGAAATGCTCGCGGCATTCGAGAGCAGACTCGGCGTCGAACTTCCGGCCGACTACTTCCAGTGGATCACCAGGGTGGGCGACGGTGGGGCCGGACCGATGCTCGGACTGCTCCCGCTGGCGCAGGAGGCCGAGGACGCCGCGATCGACTACGCCGCGGACTTCCCCTTCACCGCAGATCGGCCATGCGCGCCCGCCGCTGAAGATTCCGAGATCCAGTGGTCGGAGAACATCGGCCGAATCCACCGCGGTGCAACCTTCCTCGCGAACGAAGGATGCGGCATGTACAACCTCCTGATCCTGCGCGGCCCCGCCGCAGGGCAGGTGTGGTGGCACAGCTACGAACACGCCGCCGCGCTGCCAGTGCTTCATCCGGACACCCACAAGCCACTGACGTTCCTTGACTGGTATGAGCTCTGGCTCACCCGCGCCCTCGATCCGGACCATGACCAGATAGGGAGCTTCGCCAAGTTCACCGACCAGGTGTGATCGCCAGTGCGCTGTGGATCATCGGTCCATCGATCGATGTGCAAGGCTTCGCCACTGACCTTGCGGGTCAGCGATGTTCGCCTTCGTAGGCGAACCAGTCGAACGCGACTGTTCCGATCGCGGCGTAGATGCCGGCGACGCGTCCGGTGAAGGCGGCTGCGGTGTCGGCTGTGAGGTAGCGCCCGTCCATGTCGGCGATTTCGGTGGTGTCGGGGCCTTGTCCGTATCCGAAGCCGACGGTTTCGCTGGTCGCGATGGTGTGTGATTGTCGAAAGCCTTTCTGTTCCAGCGTGTCTCGAACAGCAGAACTTGCTCGGCCACACACGCCGGGCCGGTCTGTCCCTCGATCCAAGCGGATTACAGCCATCGCACCCCGCGAGGATTGCGAAACCTCGCCACTGTAGCTCCCAAGGCCGACAAGACAATTCGGTATCCGCCGACGCGCACCGGGGGACGAGGAGTATCCGCCCGATCGGGCGCGAAGGCGTTTGCCGACGAACTGCTGATGCTCGATATCCCGGACCTGGACATGGCGAACCGGTGAGCCACGTCACCCGCAAGGGCGGGGCCGGGGATGTGGTCGAGTGGCAGACCGACACCGCACGTCTGCTGCCGGGCTTTTGGCCGGCCGCAGGAAGGGCCCGCTGTTCCTGACCGATCGCAAGGCGAAACCCGGTGTGGCCACCGACGACATCGACTCGTCGACTTCACGAGCCCAGCTGTCCTACCGCCGGGCCCGACCGACGCTGACGCGGATGAGCAGGCACGATATGGCACCTGCCCCATGCCCGAGCGGTCTCACTTGGGGGAGGGCGGTGTCGTCTGGGGATGATCACACTGACCGGGTAGGCGTGTTCGGGGACCTCGGGTGTGATGCGCTCTTCGACGAAGATCGCGTACCAGAGCATGAACATCAGCACAGTCCACAGCTGCCGGCTTCGATCGAATGGGCCTGCTCTGTGCTCCTCGAGCAGCGCCAGGACAGCGCCCGCCCGGTCCGTGTGACGCGGACCAGGCGGGCTCGAACGGGTTTTGTCCGTTCTCCGTCTAGCCGGACAGGCTCGGCAGCAGTCCGTTGAGGCCGCAGCCGAAGCTGCCGAAGCTGCTGGCTGGATCCACCTGGACGGTGATCGACTTCTTGATCAGATCCTGGGTGGCGGTCAGCGTGTGCGAACCGGTGGTGCTGGGCGTCCAGTTGATGGTCACCTTGTCGCTCAGCAGGGACGGGCGGACCGGGCTGCCGATGAGTTCGGTGCCGTTGTCGCTGAAGCTCACCGAGAGCAGGTGGTCGACCTGGACGGTCGCGGTGAGGGTGTAGGAACAGCCGACATTGTGGGAGGATCCGCCCGAGACTTGCAGATCGGACGGCCACGCGCCGGCCTGCGGCGCGGTCAGGACGATAACCCCGGCTACCGCCCCGAAGGTCATGGCTCCCAGGCCGACCCGGCGCGCGCGGGCTGTATGTGCGTTCATGCAGGTATTTCCCTTGGGTAACTGTGGTGCGACCGTCGACATCGAGGTCGCAGCGTTTGGCAAGGGGCGATGTGCTCGGCGTCGCGGGGATCACGGCGCTCTTCGAGGGCGATCGCCCAGCCTGAACCCACGCGCTGCGGGCTGGCTGTGTTGCCCGATGTGTGATTCGCGCGGGTCAACGCGCGAACATCTGGCGTGCGGTCGGGTGAGACCGGCAGGTTCATCGGGTTGGCCCGCCCGCTCCGGACGACCCAACGACACAAACTCTAGGATCGGACGGATACCGAAGTGAAACACCATTTCCGGATGGATTCACAAGGTTCCGTTTTCAGTTGACCAACGTGGTCGAGCGGGCAACAACCTAATGGATGTCTCGTAAGTCGTTGAGCGGCAACGGGTACCGTCCCACCGGTGATGATCTCGGCGACAGATCCAATGATGGTGGAGTTGTCCTGGGCTGCGGCCACGCACGTTCGCTCGCCTGATCACCGGGTTGCGGCGCGAGGGCGCCGACGGGCCGTTACGGGGCCAACCTTGGGGGTGTTTCGAAGACCGGGTGTTGCAGGTGGCCACACTGTGTCTGTCCTCAGCGTAACGGGGGGACCTAGAGCCGAACCTGAACACTGCTGGGGGCGAAGAGGTTCGGCATCGGGTCAGAGCTGAATGCCGGTGAACAAGTCGTCTTCGGGCAGCGTGGTCGCGACAAGAGAACGCGCCAGGTGGTAATCCTCTGTGGGCCAAGCCTTCTGTTCGAGCTCGATCGGGCACTGGAACACCGGTCCGTCGGGATCCATCTGCGTCGTATGAGCGAGCTGGGCTTGTTTGCGGGTCTCGAAGTACTCAGGGCAGTGGACCTGAGTGGTGATCTCCCAGGTGGGCTGAGTGTCGTCCCAGCTCTCGAGCACCGTGCCGTGCGGTGAGTTCAGACCCGCGGCCGTCATCGTCTCGTACATTGCCCGGAAGTAGGCCTTACTGAAGGCGCAGATGTAGTACAGCTTCAACGGTTGCCACGGGGCGCCGGCGTTAGGGTACCGGGCGGGGTCAGCGGCCGCGCTGAAGGCTTCGACCGCGACCTGATGGGTCTTGATGTGGTCGGGATGAGGGTATCCACCGCGCTCGTCGTAGGTGACCAGGACGTGGGGGCGGAAGCTGCGGATGGCGGCGACCAGCGGACCTGCGGCCTCGGTCAGTGGGGTGAGCGTGAAGCACCCGTCAGGCAGGTCCTCGCCTTCACCGGGCAGGCCGGAGTCGGCGAAGCCGAGGAACTGTTGCTCGACGCCGAGGATCTGGCGGGCCCGTTCCATCTCCTCACGACGCAACCGGGGCAGGTTCTCCCACACCTCGGGACGGTTCATGCTGGGGTTGAGGACGTCGCCGCGCTCGCCGCCGGTCAAAGTGCACACCATCACTTGTGCACCTTCTTCGGCGTAGCGGGCCAGAGTGGCAGCGCCTTTGCTCGATTCGTCGTCGGGATGTGCGTGGACGGCCATCAGCCGTTGCCCGGCTCGGATTCCGCTCGTGGTGGACGACATCGTTATTCCTCCAATGATGTTGTCTGACAGAAACTTCGGGCAATTTCGGGGTCAGGGTTCGGGGTGTGTTCAGGCTGCCATGGATACAGTGCGGCGGGGATCAGGGCGCAGGCACCGATGGCCAGGGCCCACCAGAAGGTGTGGGCGTAGGCGTCGGCGGCCGGTGCCTCGCCCCGGGCCGGGGCGTGCTGGAGCACGACCACCAGCAGAGCGGTCCCCAAGAACCGCCGATCCGGTTGAGCACGGTTCGCGCGCTGGTGGCGGCTGGGTTCTGGCTGTGTTGCACGGTGGTGTAGATCGCATCGCGGCGATGTTAGGCGGCATCGTGGCGCCTAACCGGCTCCGCGTACGAACAGGGCCGCGCAGATCACGAGCGGCCGCGATCCGCAGCAGGTCGTTGGGGCCGGCGTAGGTGGCTGCCGCAGCGGGACGCGCCGCGGTCGGGCCCGCGCTAGCCGGTTCCGTCAGCGCGGGTCGCGGCAAAAGAGGACGTTCCCTTCGAACGCAGGGCCGGAGGTCCTGCAAGTTTCGCGTCCGCGGTCACAGGGGAAGGTCACCCACGATGCGTGCACCGTTGTCGAAGACGAGAGTCAACACCTCATCCTTCGTCTGTGCAGTGGACAGCCGGCATCGCAACAGACCTAGGACGGGGCCTGCCGTGCGGGGGTCGTCCTCGATTCGGACATCCCATTCCTTGCCCTCAGCGTCGATAAATTGGAAGTCGTTGAGATCCAGGTAGGGATCGCCTGCAGCGCGTGGGACCGGGTCAAACAGAACGATGCGCACCCAGCCGCTCCAGACCCATACCTGTTCAACTTCTAGGCCGGACAGTCCCGCATACCAATCTGCAACCACGATCGGCAGCGTACTGGCGACCAGTACGTTCCGCGGGCCGAGATGCTCGCGGCCCGTTGATCTTCAGCGGCCACGGTCCGGCCTACGTCGGTCTACCAGGGTCGCGGCAAGACAGGGTGTTCGAAGTGCAGGCATGGAGCCGGTGCTTCGTGAGCGCCCGAATGGCATGGCCGAGAACGAGATTCCTTCGCCTGACCACGAATTCGGGCTGCGCTTCGATGCGCTGGCTGGCAGCATGTCGGGATGCCGGATTTGCAGTGGTGCGATGTCGAGGAGCTATTCGACCCCGACATGATGGGTTCCCTGCCGGATGTGTACGTCCAGGAGGCATCGGTCGAGGATTGGCAGGCGGTGTTCGAACTGATTCGGTCGCAGGGGTGGGCGTGGGAGTACTGCGAGGGTGATCGCAAGCAGGAGTTGCCTGCTGCCGCGGAGGTGTTGTCCCGACCGAACGATGCCGAGTGCGTGACACTGCGGGTCTGGCCAGTGCCGAACGTGCGAATGATCTTTCGTCCTTGGCCTGGCGAGATCGATTTCGATGTCGACCTTCGCGAGTTGCAGGGCCAGGCCGGGGTGGACATTCTGTGCGATTTCCTGTGCGCGATCGGGCGGCGGCTGGGCAAACCTGTGCTCATGTGCTCGGAGTTCGACTCTTTCAGCTCCCGATTCCCGGTCCTGGGATTCGACCCCGCCGCCGACCGTGTGGTACTGCTGGCCGACCGACTCTAAGCCTTCAGCGGGGCCTGGTGTGCGGTCTGGGATCCCGTTCACGACGCCGTGATCATCTCCGCAATTCGTCAGGGCCTGTGCCGCACCGGGAGCCCTTCGAACCGATCGATCAGCGGCATGAGCGGATGTTTGGTGTGCGTGCTCGGTGCAGTTAGGTTGTGCTGTAACCGAGACAGGCAGCCGCGTCGAAAGGCATTGGTGCAGTGAGCAGATTCGCTGAAGTTATCGTCCTGGCGCGCGGGGCCGAGGATGTCATGGAGCACTTGACAAGGGCCGACGAATCCCGGTCCCGACCATGGCATCAACTCTTCGTAGAAATCGACGACGCTGTCTTCTCCGGCGCAGGCTTTCCGTACGGTTCGGACGAGTGTTATGCCTGGGTGATCCAGTTCCATCGGAACACCTGGGGGGATCTGCTTTCGTATCTCGAATCGCTACCGTGGCCGCGACCCGAATCGGTGCAGGTCCTCGTCCACGACGAGAACGACGACTGTTTCGGTCTGTGGATGATCTACGACGGCAAGCTGTCCGAGGTGCCTCTGCCACGTACCCGCCGGGAGCCGTATGCCAGCTCTGTCACCGGTGTCCTGTTCAGAGAAGACCGGCCCACAGACTGCTGAGCCCGCCTGAATGCACGCTCGTCGGCATGAGCGCGCACTACCGCCGGTCGTACGGCGCTCTGCCCGTTGATCTTCCGAGGTGCCGCGCTGGCTGATTCGGTCAGCGCGGTATGCGGCAATAGCGGACGATTCCCATGTTGGTGAATCCGGCCGCCAGTGCATCGCACCCGCTGCTTCAGCCAACGCGCCATGTGCCACTCCGCATTCGGTATGACAGTGCGGAGTGGCCGAACTAGGTTCGATATGTGGACCGTGAAACCTTCGCCGAGCGGCTCGCTGCTGCCGCAGCGGCGGCTGTACAGTGCGCGCGCGTCCATCTAATCGAGGATCTGCCCGCGTCGCTGGCGTTCCGGGTTCGATTGAACCAGTCCTACGACGGGCTTCCCGCGCAACCGAGCGAGATCAGATTTCCCGAGGACAGTTCCAGTGATCGTGCTACAGCCTTGCACCGCTGCGACTTCGAGACGGTAGTCGGCGAGTTGTGGCGGCAAGGCCACGTACCGCAGTGGGTGAACCTCGCCGTTGTCGGCGCCTCGCACTTGGCGACGATCATCGAAGTCGTATGTTGCGGCCGGTTCACCGCCGATGAGGGCCAGCTGTACAACATGCCCGGTGGCACAGCGCCATTCCATGCGGTCGGGCCTGTGCTGCCGCCCGCCCACGACGGCACCCGATTCAGCATTCACGCGCGCAGCGAATGCTGGGACCGTGAAGACCTCGACATGCTCACCGCAGCACCGGATCGGGTGTGGTCGTTGAGAATCGAAACCGACGAGTTCGACCACCGGATGCTGGACGCTGTTCCCGACCTGCCCAATGTGGAGATTATCGAGCACGCGGCATGCACCCTCGCAGGCGAGGCATTGGCAGCATTCGCCCGTTTCCCGAAATTGAGGGTCCTGCGACTGCACCTGTCGAAGGCCGACCGTTTCCATCTCGGTGGCAGCCGCCTCAGCGCGCTCACCAACCTCGTGATCGAGAATCTGCCGAATCGATCATGGGCCCACGATCTGCGCGACAGCGCCCCCGGTCTCACCAGTTTGGACCTGCGTGGGCGAGACACCGTCCGGTTCGACGGCTCGTTCCCGGAGTCCTTCCGTCACTTGAGCATCACTGCACCTCGGATCGCCGGCGCAACCCGGTCACCGCTTCGGGTCGACCATCTCGATCTCCACCTTGCCGACAGCACAGACCGCGATGTCCTTTCGCTACTGCACGCGATCACCCCCGTCGAGACGCTGAGCCTGCGCGGCACGCCCGTCACCGATTCGATCTTGCCGAGTCTCGAGGGCTTCCACCTCGAAGGCATCGACCTGGTCGGCACGCTGGTCAGCGCCGCAGCGTTGAACGATTACCGGGACCGCCACCCTGAGTCCAGGCTGTACCCTCAGCCGCCGGCACCGACAACGGAATCGATTCGGGCCGCCAGCAGATGGTCTGGCCAGCAGATACAGCTGGCCAGACCATACAACGCTTCCGATGCGGTCGAATGAAGTCCACGAACCACATCCAGGACGATGCCCTGAATTCGGCATGTGCGGACACAGAGCGGCCCCGAGATACCCCGGGGCCGTTGATCTTCAGCTAGGTCGCGCTGGCCGCCTTGGGCCGCGCGGGATGCGGCAGTTGAGGATGTTTGCGGTCAGTCACCAACCGCCGGCAACCAGCCACTCCGTTTGGAACTCCGACGGAGATATCCGAACGGCGTGGAGGTTCGGGTCGTTCGAGAGGTCTTCGATGCTGGGGACCGGTTCCTCGTCCAACCACGTGAGTTCGGTATCGATGGATCCTCCGGCGAGCCCCGTGCGACCATCCGGAAATCGCTGGATCTTCCGGAACTCGGTGCCATCGTCGAACAACTCCGAGAGCGTCACCAACAGTTCATTCCCTCTGACGCGGGTCCGCGTTACCTGGAGATACCACATACCCGGCTCGGGAGGTACGAAGTCGGCTGCGGCCGATTCGGCGGCAGCTCGATCGAACCCTCTACGTGCTCCGCCATCGGGGAAACCGGCGCTCAACTTCGGTCTTCCTACCTTCGATCCAACCGTCCAGAACCTCACTGTAGATCCTGGCCGGTGGCGCATCCGGCTGGCTGCCATAGAGATTCGGCCAGAATGCGCTGGTACCAATCACACGCTGTTCGGCCGTCTCGGTTGGCCGCAGCTCGTTGATCCCCGACCTGCAAGCGATGGCCGGTCCGGTCAGCGCGGGAAGCGGCAGTACAGGACGTTGCCGGTTCACCACCCAGCAGCTATCGCTGCTGGGTGGGCCCACTCGACGAGTTGAAAACTTCCTCCGAGCTTGTCGGTTCATGCGGGTGTGCGTTGTACTAGGTCCAGGATGAAGGCGGTTACGTCCGTTGGCTTTTCCTCGGCCATGAAGTGGCCGGCGTCGATCGGCTGGTAGGTGGTGGTCGGAGCCCATTGCCGCCAGAGAGCGGCTGCGTCGAATCCGAGACGTGCCCCCCAGTCCTGGGAGATCACTGCAACAGGCATGGCCAACTGGGCACCTGCCTTGCGGTCGGCTCGGTCCATCGCCAAGTCGATTCCGGCGGTGGCCCGGTAGTCGGCGACGATGGATGGCACAGCATGCATGGAGCTGTCGATGTAGTGTCGGCGGACCTCGGGTGGGAAGGTGGTTCCGCTGGGGTCCCAGGCGTCGAGGAACGAGCTGAAGAAGTCTTCGGCGACAGCTTCGATCATCCGCTCGGGCAAGCCCTTTGGCTGTGCCATCAGATATAGGTGCCAAGCGACGGCGGCATCGACACCGTGCAGCACGTCCCAGGTATCCATGGTCGGCAACACATCCAGAATCCCCAAGTGGGTGATCATGTCCGGGTGGTCGAGCGCTGCTCGGACCCCGACCAGCGCTCCGCGGTCATGGCCGATGAGGCTGAACTGTTCGTAGCCGAGTTCGCGCACGACACTGACGATGTCGAGCGCCATGGTCCGCTTCGAATAGGTGTCCGGCGTCGCCTCTTCGGGTTTGTCGCTCGCACCGTAGCCACGCAGATCAGGCACGATCACCCGGTGGCGGTCTGCCAGTTCACGGGCAACATGGCGCCACATGAGGTGAGTCTGCGGAAAGCCGTGCAACAGGACGATGGGGTGGCCGTCACCGCCGACGGCGACATTCAGATGGACGCTGTCCGCCCCCAGGACATGGCGGTATTCGAAGTCGTTGATTGTCGTGCCCGACATGGGCGCGCACCTTTCGTCGATCGGTTGGACGTGTCGTCAGGAGAAAATGGCGGGTAGCGGAGGTTCTGCACTCGCGCTTGCTCGCAGAGCCGGGACAAGAATCGTGTCGACCAGATGTGCCAGATACTCGGCTCCGGCGGGAAGCCCGTTCAGCCTGCGTAGAAGTAGCACTGACCCAGTGATTTCCTCGAAAGGGAATGGTTGAGCACCGGCTGGTAGCTCGCCCCGGGTGATGGCAGCCGATATCACCGAGGCTGGCAACTTGGCGCCGGTCGGCCCGCTCGCTTCTTCGATGTGGCGACACAGGTCGGGATCCTCCAGACCCGCATGCAGCAGCATCAAGCTCATCGTCGGGTCGGCAGCATCCATCGTGGTGGCGAGCCGTTCACACAAGGCAATCAGGTCTCCGCGCAAGGAACCGGTATCGACCGGGTCCGCGGAGGTGCCGGCTGCGGGACCGGCCTTGACCGCGGCAACCACCATGTCCCGCTTGGTCTCCCAGCGCCGGTACAGCGTCGCCTTCGACGCCCGAGCACGACGCGCGACCGCCTCGAACGTCAAAGCGTCATAACCGACCTCACCCACCAGCTCCAGCACACACGCGAGAATCTCAACCTCACGCGCCGCATCACGGGGCCTTCCTGCGCGCACTTCAGGTACCGGATCCGTGGTGTGACTATTACGAAACGACACGTTCTGTACCGTATATGGAATCCGGCTGGTTGTCCACCGATCGGTCCGGTCATCCCGAAAGCCGAATGGCGCTGAACAGCTGCCCGGCATTTCGACATCCGTGCATCGGCAGTCGCGGACGTTCTGCACCGGAACAGGTTCCGGCCGCCGGCGCGCCCCACGCTGGCCGGTTCAGTCAGCGCGGTATGCAGTGCGGACGTTCCGCCTGCCTCGGATCGGTACGGCCAGTTGATCTTCCGGCGCCTCGCGCTGGCCGGTTCGGTCAGCGCGACATGCGGCAGTTGAGTGCGTTCGACGCCCTGGGCGCTTGTATGTTCTGGCTGTGCATGCAATCGCGCTTTTCGAAGAGTATGTCGACTGGCTTCGCGTCAACGTGCCGTTGGCGTACGAGAACTTGGCACCGCCCGCTAGCCCGGCCGAGATAGCTGATCTGGAACAGGTACTGGGGCAACGTCTTCCTGATGACGTTAAAGCCGTTCTCAGGTTGCACAACGGTCAGCTGTCGACCGATACCTCCACGAGTGGTCCGGGTGCGGCGCCATGCATCCCGACCCTGTCGTTCCTATCAACGCATTTGATCCAAGAGGCCTGGTCTTCCTGCGTCTCATTGCTCGAGAGCCCTGAAATCGAGGACCTCCAAGCGTTCGGCGACGTCATGGCGGGCGCGGAAGGGCGGGTCAAGCCGCTCGATACCTCGGCAGGCTGGATTCCGCTGTGGTCGGACACAACGCGGCGAGACTACATCGGCCTGGACCTTGACCCTGATCATGCTGGAATCCGAGGCCAGATCATCAATTTCGGGCGGAACGAACAGCGGCACTTCGTTTGCGCAGAGAGCTTCACAGACCTACTCGGCTTTCTCCTCGATGAGGTTCGTTCAGGGCGGTGGCCGGCCTCGACTCTCGTCGAAGGCGATGAGGACGACATCGAGTACGACGATGACGACGGCTACGAGCCCGAGGAGTATCCGTGGTTCGGCGTTCCCGGCGAGCACTTCTTCAATGCGCTCTATGCGCGCGCGATGAGTGCTGCCTGAGTTCGCCACTTGGTAGCAATCCGGATCCGGCATTCGGCAGAAGCGGATGTTTTGCACAGCACCGGATCCCGGCCGCCGGTGCCCCGCGCTGGCCCGTTCGGTCAGCGCAGCATACGGCACGAGCGGCTATTCCCGGGAAACAGTCACTAGAGTTCCAACGGCTTACCCACGTCCGAACCACCGTCGCCAGCCACCCTGCCGAGTTCGACGACTGGCCTCTGCGGCTTCCGCGCGGGCCGCGAAGAAGTGTGGCTCCGGCTCACCGTATTCGTATTCCTGCCGCATACTCCAACTGCCGTCAGGATTCTTCTCGAACTCGTAGACCCCACCGATCAAACCTGTGCCCGACTCCTTGTGCATCCCGATCAACTGCACGATGGCCTCATAGAGGTCCTCCGACCAGTCGAGATCATCTCGGACGTCCGACGAGAATCCAATCTGGAGTATGTCGCCCTCGGGTGTCTCCTTGACCTGGAACAGTAGCCTCGCTCCGACAGCGGTCGCATCCAACAGCTGAACCGCGAGTTCCCCTATCGCGTTGTCGATCTCCATCTGCTGAAATAGATTCACTAGCGCCACCCCACATCTCGCAATTTGCCCTTGAAGGGGCACATACTCCGGGGATACTACGGACCCTTCCGGATTCGGACAAAGGGCCAGTTGGCGGTTCGACCTGCACAGCGCCTTCCTTGGCGCCGAGGGTCTATGGCTCGACAGTAGTGTGCGTTCGGTCGACACCGGATGCACACTGCCGGTTACCCTTCCGAAGCGCCGCGTTGGCCGTTCCGAGCAGCATGGCATGCGATATGAGCGTGTGTTGGGAAGCTATTCGGTGGCGGTTGGGTCGGCATGTGCGTCGTTGACGGTGTTGGCGTAATCGATCTCGGCCATATGATCCTCGGCCCAGGTGCGCAAAGCCGCCAAGGGGATCTCCAGGGACAAGCCAAGTTCGGTGAGCTGGTAATGCACGCGTGGTGGCACTGTCGGCTCGACTCGACGGGTGACCAGACCGTCGCGGGCCAGGCTGTGCAGGGTCACCGACAGCATCTTCTGGGATACACCGGGCATTCGCCGCCGCAGCTCGGCGAACCGTACCTCGCCCGGGGCGGCCTGCGCGAGGACCTTTACCGCCATCGACGTCCATTTCGTGCCGATGCGATCCAGCAATTGCCGTGTCGGGCATTGGGAATCGAACAGATCACCGCGAACCGGCGTTGTCGCGTGCACTGATCGAGTAGTCACCTGGACCTCACCACCTGTCGTCGAAGTGCCTTCTTGGCAGCCTAACCGAGGTTACCTACCGTTTCCTGGTAACTAATGGAAACCAGCTGGAGGCCTCATGAACCGCGCGCGACCGCTCCACGCAGCCCCTATCGAGCTGTGCCGGATCGAGACCAACGGCATCCACGCCAATGTCGCCATTGCAGGCTCCGGCCCCGCAGTCGTTCTGCTGCATGGTTTTCCGCACACCTGGCGGCTCTGGAGCGAGATCATCGGCCCGCTGTCCGAGCACTACCGGGTCATTGCCCCGGACCTGCGCGGGTTCGGCGCCACCAGCCGTGCGCCGGACGGCTACGACGCCGCCACGCTGGCCGCCGACATCGCCGGGATCCTCGACGCCCTCGGTGAACCCACCGCGGCCGTGGTCGCGATCGATGCCGGTACCCCGGTCGCGGTCCTGCTCGCCCTGCGCCACCCCGACCGGGTGCGACGTCTGGTGGTCATGGAAGCCCTGCTGGGTGCCCTCCCCGGCGCCGAGGACTTCCTCGCCGCGGGTCCGCCGTGGTGGTTCGGCTTCCACGCCGTCCCCGGTCTCGCCGAAACGGTGCTGCCCGGCCACGAGGCACGTTATGTCGAATGGTTTCTCACCACTGGCACCCGAGGCCGGGGCGTGCGGGCAGATATCCACGACGCGTTCATCGATGCCTACACCGGAGTCGACGCCTTACGCTGTGCCTTCTCCTACTACCGGGCACTCCCTACCAGCGCCCGCCAGATCGCTCACACCGTAGCCTCCACCCGGCTCACCACACCCACCCTGGCGATCGGCGCCCACCCCGTCGGCGACGCCCTCGAACGGCAACTCCGACCCATCACCGATAACCTCGTAGGACAGGTCATTCCGCATTGCGGTCACATCATCCCGCTGGACAGGCCACACGAACTGCTCGACGTCATGATGCCCTTCCTCGCCGCCGAACAATCCGCCTGACCACGCAACCGCATCGGCGGACACGCCTATCGGCACATGCGGGCGTTCCGCCGACCTCAGATCGGCTCGGCCGGTTGAACTTCCGCCGGACCATGCCGGCCCGCCTCGAACCGCGCGGGTCGCGGCATGCGCGGATATTCGGTCGTGTGCTCGTCCGTTGACTTTAGGGTCATTGCCTGAACTGAGGGTCGGAAGGTTGTGTGGCAGGTTGGCGGATTTGTGGTGGAGCGAGGTCAAGAACTTCTTCGACCCCGACTTGATGGGCGCGCTGCCCGACGTGTCCGTGCAGGACACCTCGGTCGAGGATTGGCAGGCGGTGTTCGATCTGATTCGCTTGAAGGGGTGGGCGTGGGAGTACTTCGAGGGTTTCATGAAGCGGCAGTTGCCATCTGCTGGGGAGGTCTTGTCGCGCCCTGCCGACGCGGAGGTCATCACGCTGCGAGTTTGGCCAGTCCCAGATGTGCAGGTGATTTCGTCCCCGGACCGCCGAGGAGATGGACTTCGATGTCGACCTTCGCGAGTTGCAGGGCCAGGCCGGAGTCGACACGCTGTGCGATTTCCTGCGCACGATCGGCCGGCGGCTGGGCAAGCCTGTTTCCATGTACTCAGAGGGCAGCTCTCATTCCCCGGTACTCGGTTTCGACCCCGCCGCTGACCGTGTGGTGCTGCTGGCAGATCCACACTTCGACTGACCCGAACCGATGAACAGCCGGCACGCTCAACTCGGCATTCGCGGACGTTCCGGTGCTGCGGCGACCTCTCCATCGGCGGGCCCGCGCTGGCCGGTCAGGTCAGCGCGGCATCACCGCACGTTCGAGTCGTGCCTGTCGTCGAGCTTTTGCCGGGCGTCGCGATCCGTCGCCCACGCAGGCAGTGGCTCTCGCGCCGACAACCACTGCGGCGGTATTCCGCGTACACCGTTTCGCGTGCCGATGCCTGTGCGCGCTGCCACGATTCCGCCGACGATCGCGGCCGTGGTGTCCGCATCACCACCGGCCTCGACACATGCGGTGACAGCGGCGGGATAGTTGTCGAGATAGGTCGCTGCCGCCCACAGGGTGAACGGCACCGTGTCCTGGGCGCTGACTTGTGCACCATTACCGAGTTCGTATGCCGCTTCGGCCACAGAGCGCCCCAACAACCGCCGGGCCCGGCGGACACCACTGGCGGTCCGGCCCTCGACCAGGTACGGCTCCACGACGGCCAAGAATTCCTCAGGCGCGCAGTCTCTTCCGCGGGTCGCCGCGGCGTGCCCGGCCGCGACAGCAACCGCCATGGCGGCCACGATCGCTTCCGGATGCCGATGCGTCACCTCGGCCGACAATGCGGCTTGGACCGCCGCACGGTCCAGATTCCCGGCGAAATACGCTCCGAGCGGGGCGACCCGCATCGCAGCACCGTTGCCCCAGGAGCCTTGCCCGTCGAACAGAGCCCCCGCCGCGTCGGCCCAAGGCCGTCCGTCGCGAATCTCGTGCAGCACAGCGACTGTGCCGCCACTGTAGCCCCGGTAGGGCTCGCAACGGTCGGCGAAGGCTGCCGCCAGCCCGTCTCGGTCGATCCGGCCGTTGCCGCGGAGCTGCACATACACAGAGCAGGCCATCTCCGTGTCATCGGTCCATTCCCACGGCGCCGCCGGCGCCCGGCCGTCGAGAAGATCGGGTAGTGAACGGCCCGGCACGAAGAATTGAGCACCCAGCGCATCACCGACGGACAAGCCCTCGAGACTGTCACGAGCGACATCGGAAACCAGTGGCATATCGGCAACCATGCTGCCAAACCAGTCCGAACCACCGCAACATCACTGCCCCAAATCATTTCGCCGGTTCATCGACAAACCGGAACTCGTCCAGCGAAATCATGCCGAAATCGGCAGTCGCGGACGTCGAGAGCCCTGGCAGGCGAGCCCGGCTATCCGGGGCGTCACCGGGAACCGATCCGTCTCGAACCGGTTGGCAGCCAGTTCCTTTCGTGTTAGCCGAAGAGGCTGGGCAAGCAGCTGAAGCTGCCCGTGCTCGTGGCCGCGCGGACCTGCACGGTCAACGGCGCCATGGGCATCGAGGAGGTGGCGAACTGTGCCGTCGCGGTAAGAATGTGCTGCCCAGCGGTTTTCGGGGTCCACGACACCTTCGCCTGACCCCACCCGTTCGGGCCGTCACCCACCGTGCCGGTGCCGATGGTGGCCCCATCGTCGAAGAAGGTGACCGTAATGCCGCCACCGGCGAAGTTGTCCCTCGCCTGGTCACCGGCGCGCAACCGGTACAGGTCACCACTATTCACCTCGTAGGCGCATCCGACCTGCGGATTCGACTGCTTCATGGCGATGTGCCCCGCGATGTTCCCCGTGGTTTCGGCCGCGGCCGGCGCGGCGAACAGCACTACCGGCGCCGATACCGCGACCAAAGCCCGAACGCCCCAGCCGATCCGACGGTCCAGCCCACTACGTGCACTCATCTGCGTCTCCTGTTCTTCGGCCTCGAACGACGAGGTCGACGAAAGCTATCGTGCACAGGGAGTGAAACTGTCTCATTTCACAGAACTGGGTTGCCCCTACTTCCCGGGGCATACACCGTCGCACTAGGTTCTGTCTCCCACCGCGCCGGATTCGTTCCGGCCCCGATTGCTGAATGGCTCAAATCATTCGGAGACAGAACCTAACGCAGTAATGCCTGGGAACTCCGACATCCACCGGTCGCGAACGTGTCGCCTCCGACTCCGGTCCGGCACAATCACGCTGGTGCGAGCCCTCGATCTCGAAATTGCCTTCCATCGGTACCTGGACAGCCATCGCAGCACCCTCGACAACCTCGACGCGACCACCGCGCTCGCCGCGATGACCAAGTTCTACATCGATCACCGCGTGACAGATGTCGACCTTGACGGCGACGGTGACATGCTTCTGTTCCAGTGGGGCATTCATGGCGGTGACCAGCAGGAATTTCTTTACGACATCACCAGGCAGGTCATCTCCGACCACGGGGGCGACGACGATATCCGGCAACTCTCACTCACCCTGCACTATCCATCGACGCCGAGCTCCCGCAACATCGGAAACGGCAGCCTATGGTGTCCGCATCCCGAGCAGGCCCCATCGTTCCTGTCGCTGCTTGCACGCCACCCGGCGACAACTCACGCGGTCACCTCTCACCCGCACCGGACCCAAATCACCTTCGAACACGCCGGATAGAATGCTCATCGGCATGAGGGTGCGAGTGCGCTGAATGGATGAGACCCGCTATGCCCGTAGTACACCGATCGCCGTAGACGTTCCCCGACGCAATAGGCCTGGAGCATGACTACGTCTGACCTCAGCGGGCGATGTCTGGCAGGGCTGTCGGCGGGATGATTCCGGCTGTGCCGTCACCCACTCGACAATCCGATTCCACCATTCCCAACAGCGTCCCGGATGAGGCGCTTCGACGCCTCTGCAACGGGCCGGATGCCGGTGCGCGTTAACGGTCGGCGGGTTGGTTCTGGTGATATTCGTCTATGGCAACTTCGTTCTGCTGAATCCGGTGATCAAACCGCTGAAGGCGGGTCTCGCGCAGGTCGGAAGCGTAGTGGTGCGCGGCCGCGGCGTCGTCATGGATCCGGCGAATACCGGTGACACACTGGGGGAATGGTGCGCCCTGGCCGGATGTCTGGTCGTCGGGTTGGTCGTGGCCACAGTGTGGGGCGTCCTCGACCGCCGCCGCGTCCATTATCGGCGTGCGCTGCGGGCGTTGTTCGAGGTGGCACGTGTCGGCCTCGCAGTCGAGCTGCTCGCATACGGGCTGGCGAAAGCTATTCCGGTACAGATGGGGTACATGACTCAGCCCGCACATCAGCTTTCCCTGGCCGGTGACCTCGGGTTGAAAGACACTTTGTGGACGTTCATGGGTGCGTCGGACCCGTATTCGATTGCGACCGGACTCGCGGAGCTGACCGCCGGTGTGCTCCTGTTGTGGCGGCGAACGGTCCCCGCGGGCAGCGTGCTCGCCGCTGTCGTCATGGCACAGGTGTTTCTGCTCAATCTGTGCTACGACGTGCCGGTCAAAATCCTCTCGGGGACACTGCTGCTCACCGCGCTCGCCATCGCTATCCCGTTCTACCCGAATGTGATCAGGGCGCTCACCAACACCCCACCACTACCCCCACGACAGCTGTGGCCGGCACCGGGACCCGCGCGGATCCGCACCGGTGCGACCATTCTCGGATTCGTTGCGGTAGTCGCGAATACCGCACTTCTCGGTGCCCTGTTCATCATCGCGATCGTCGACATCCATACCCCGAAGTCGAACCTCGACGGTGTATGGCAGGCGGTTTCATTCACGGTCGACGGAACACCCGCGACGATTTCTGCGCACGACACCGACCCCTGGTCGAATGTAGCGATCACCGACCGCACCGATTACCAGAGCTTCGTCAGCCAGGCTCCCGACGGCATGACCACGATGTGGGCATTGGAGGTGCGCGAAGGAAAGCTATTGATCCGCCAACGGCTTTCGGACTCGCCCACCGAGATCCGATACCGGTGGAACGGCGATCAGACCCTGATCCTGTCCGGCACCCTCGGCGAGCACACCATCGAAGGACAATTCCAGCGGCGCGTCATGCAACGAGAACAGTCCGGATTCCGGCTGGTCCAGCCCATCCACGACCCCAGCCTGCCGCCCTCGTGACAGGGCGTCGCCATAGGATCGAGGAACCAAGCCCCGCAATGCGCGCAGCTCGGCAGTAGCGGACGTTCTGGGCATTCAGATCGGCACGGCGGGTTGATCTTCCGGCAGGCCGCGCTCGCCAGTTGGGTCAGCGTGCCATACGGCATGACCTGTCGGCCGGTCGTGGTTGGCGGACGTTCGGAGCGGGACGAACGCGGTCGCTCACATAATCCTCACAATTCCAGCACATACCGTGCATATCGGGGACATAGGCTGCTGCCGTGTTCGTCAAAGCTTTTCGATCCTCCGATGCGCCCCTGTACGCCGTGGTCGTGGCCACGATTGTGCTTGGCGTGACGCTGCATCGCGGTTGGATAGTCACCAAGCTCTGGATTCTCGCCTTGCCGTTGCTGCTGGGAGTGTTCGTGGCTGCCTTGGCCTGCTTTGCGCTGGCGCTGTTTCTGGCCGGCGGCGATACGCGACGGTGGCCTCTGGCGGCAACCGCGATGCTCGCACTGATCGGGATCGGCGGGTCGGTTCTTCTCTTTGTGAACCCGAAAGCTAGTGCGTGGACCAGGTTTTGGGTCGAGCGACCGGCGTTCGCCGCTATCGCAGCGATGGAACTGCCGGAGGGCAAAATCCCCTTCTACGGTGTCGAGCTGCCTCCGCACCTGTGTCTCGTTTCGGCGAACTGCCGAGTGGCAGTGATCGGCACCAGTGGTGGGCAGCGGGTGCTGTTCGTACCCGATTACATCGGGATCCCCGACGATGCGCTCGGCTACGGGCATTTCGTCGGAACACCCGAGCCTGGACCGTACAACGGGTTCGGCGAACCTGTCTGCCCCACGATGGAGCTGGCGGGCGGTTGGTGGTGGCTCGACTCCTGCTGGAACGCTACCTAAGAGCTCCTGTCGGGTTCGGTTGCTGAGTCGTCGCCAGCAGATGAGTGCTGCGGCGAGGTCGAGGAATCCGTGGTGGATGTCGGTGCGGCGTTCCCATCGGATGGCCAGTCGCCGGTACTGGTGCAGGAGGGCGAAGGTTTGTTCGACGATCCAGCGGCCTGCGGTGACTTTGTCGCGGGTGCCGCGGCGGGGGAATGTAGCCGGTGATATGTCGTTGCCGCAGTTCGGAATACACGCTGGGGTAGTCGTATCCCTTGTCGGCGATGAGGTTGGCGATCCGGCGGCGGGGTTGGCCCGCACGCCCGCGCAGGGGGCGAACCCGGTCGAGCAGCGTGGGCAACATCAGGTGATCGTTGACGTTGGCCGCCGACAACACGACGGCGAGCGGGAATCCGTTCGCGCAGGTCAGGATGTGGTGCTTGGAACCGGTCTTGGCGCGGTCGACCGGGCTGGGACCTGTTGCGGCGCCCCTTTTTTCGCCCGCACGTGCGAGCCGTCGACCATGACCCGGTCGAAGTCGATCAGTCGGGCGGCATGGGCGCGGGCGAGCACGGCCTGATGGATCTGCTCGAACGTCCCGGCGGCTTGCCAGTCCCGCAACCTGCGCCAACAGGTCATTCCGGACCCGAACCCCAGCTCCTGGGGCAGGTCTTCCCATCCGATCCCGGTGATCAGCACGAACAAGATCCCCTGCAGGACCAGTCGGGAGTCCATCTGCGGCGGTCCCGGTGTCCCGGCCGGTTTCACCGGCAGTAGCGGTTCGATTACCGACCACAACTCGTCATCCACGATCCAGGGTGCTGCCACAACGAAACATGCTGCACTGCAACGCAACCCGAAGCCAAACGACCGAACCTGTTAGGAGCTCTAACCCCGCACCCGCAGCAACGCCTTGACATAAGGGGGGAGTCATGAGCGGATAGTCGGCAGAGGATCAAAGCGCCGACCTCTGCGGTTCTCCGAGGATTTTCAGCCCGACTTGCGAGGCCAGCCAGGTGGCTCGTTCGGGATGGAACTGCTCGGCGTGGATGTAGAGGGTGTGGTCGGAGCTCGGCACGTCCGGATAGATGCTGCGTGCGTTGAAGCTCACCGTGATGAAGGCACACCGGCACGTGTGGCCCAGCCTGAGTTCGGGTATGGGTGGCCAGGAATTGAAATCCCATCGGGCAGTCACCATCTCACCACCAGCGGCCTCCAGCACGGCTTCGACCGATTCCGGTTCTAGTGCCGCGTCAGGCAACGTTGGATAGGTAATCCGGTCGGCGGATCTTGGATCCGACTGCGAAGTCGCGGACGGGTCTGGCGTGCTGGTTGCG
>NZ_JBIAMR010000031.1:0-23438 GCF_042874235.1 Nocardia sp. NPDC004151
TCGGTGGGCCCGCCCTTGGCCCAATCATTGACGTGGTGGGCGGCGCACATGTTGGCGGGTTGTTCACAACCCGGGCGAGTACAACCCTTGTCCCGGGCCAGGAGCGCGAGGCGTTGGGCTCGGTTGGCGGTGCGTCGGGAGCGCCGCAGGTAGAGCGGCATCCCGTCGCCGTCGAGGACCGCGATCACCGGGCGGGTTCCTTCGGCCATCTTCAGGGCCTCGTTGATCGAGATCTGGGTGCCCGACGCGGTGGTCGCAACCCCGGTCCCGTTCTCCAGGTCGGTCAGGCTCATGGTGAGCACGACCTCGACCGGCAGGCCACGGTGCATGCCCAGCGTCCGCATGTTCACACCCGGCTGCACCAACGCCAGCAGAGCGTCATGGGTCCGCTGCCCGGCGTCACGACGATCCCGGCGCGCGGCAGCATCGAGGATGCTGTCCGCGATGAACCCACCTGTAGCGGAAGGGCTTTCGGGGTCCTCGACGTTGCACATGCCGGGACGAGCGAGCTTGGCGAACACCGCATCCAGGCAGGCACGCAGTTCGGGGGTGATCCACCCCTCGATGCGCGTCATACCGTCCACACCGGGACGGCACAGGGTGATCCCGCGACGGCGACGACGATCAGCGTCCGACACCACTTTCCCGTCGGGATCGAGGCTGGCGAGGATGTCGCGGCCGATCTTCAACAGATCATCCGGCCACCCATGACGCGAGTAGTCGACGAGGATCTGTTCAGCCTCGGCCCGTGCCTCGACAGGGACATCGACGGGCAGGTGGTTCATCACATCCAGGATGTGGCGCACGTGATCACGCGAGATCTCGCCGGTTGCGAATGCCTCGGCCGTCACCGGAAGTACCGGCGGGGCGATGTGTCCGGTCTGCTGGACGAATTCGCCGCAGTGGTGGGTGATCTTCACCCGCACGGATGCGTCGTAGCGGGAGAGTCCGAGGGTGTGGCGCAGGAACGGCACCATCTTGCCCGCGCCGCTGCGTGAGTGCAGCGACCGTTCTCCGGCTTCGATGATCAAACGGGTATCGAGTGCGGCGAGTTGACGCTTGCAGGTTTCGAGCTGCCGCATCAACGACACAACATCCTCGTTGGAAAAGTCCGCCATCTTCCCACCCTGCACGGATTCGGTCAGGGTCGAGACCGCGGCCGCCAGTTCGGCGATACCGCAGTCGTCGAGTGTCACCCCATCCGAATCCATGCCTCCATATTACGCCCACATGATTGCCCATGGAACCCGAAATGTCCGGCTTCCCTTCATATTTCGACAATTTGACGATACCGTACCAGCCCATCGTCATCCATTTCGGATACGGTTCCAAATAGGTCGCCGAATCAGTCGATCGGCCGGCGAATCTCTATAGCCGCCCTCCATATCCGTACCCCGCTGTTAGGGTTGCCGCCGCGATAGTCCGAAGGATCGTTTTCGGACGCAGTACACACGGGGAGATGTCGGTGGATTTCAACAAGATTCAGGCCAATGCGGGAGAGCCGGGTGCGATGCCGCAGCAAGCCCCCGCGGATTGGGACCCCCAGGCACCGATGCCACCCATGCCGCCGCCTCCGTCAGAGGGACAGTTTCCGAACGGTACAGCTCCCCAATACGGCACCGCACCCCAGTACGGCAACGCACCCCAGTACGGGTTCGCTCCCTACGGTCAGGCCCCGGGCCCGTATGGGTACGACCCGTACGGCCAGTTCCCCCAGTTCCCGGCCACCATGCCGGGTTCGGTCCGTGCGGCACAGGTGATCTCGTTCATCTTCGGCGGTCTGGGATTGGCGTTGACCGTGCTGGCGGGCGTGATTGCCGGAGCGGGTGCCGCCGGCGCGATGTGCTTCGGTTACCTGTTCCCGATGATTCTCGGCGTGGTCGCCCTCGGCTTCCGGAACGGGAGCGGCGGGACGCGAACCACCGCGCTCGCCCTGGCCTCCATCGAGATGGTCATCGGTTTGGGCGGCGTGGGTGCGAAGCAGCCTCCGGGCCTGCTCGGGCTGATCGCCAGCCTGGTGATCGTGATCCTGCTCGCCCAGTCCGGTTCCGCGGCCTGGTTCAAACGGCCCCGGTAATCATCCAGCAATCAAAAGGTGTGTTAACAAATATTAAGTAAGCGAGAACCAACCGTTTCGGAAGCTTCACCGCCACTGGTCCGAAACACCTTCGCGGGAACACGTTTCACCGGGCGCGGGAGGGTTTTCCCAGGTCGCGACCGGAGCGTGTGACCCCGGCCGCTACCCCTCAGTGACCGGAACATTGCGGCGATCTCACAGCTCACAAATCCGTTTCGAGCATTGTGAGCAAACCGTTTTGACGCCTCCCCCGACGTCCCTACAGTCGAGCCAGCAGCCCGGTTTTCCAGCTCGAAGGGGGCGTCATGACCATCACGCAGAACGGACACTCGTCCGCCGATGCGCTGCTTCGACTGGGGAAGTACTTCAACCGCGGTGAGGTGTCCGGTGACTTGCGCACCCTGCACAAGACCGGTGGCCGCGAGGCCGACGAGTTCTACCGGGACCGCTGGTCGCACGACAAGGTGGTGCGCTCCACGCACGGTGTGAACTGCACCGGCTCCTGCTCGTGGAAGATCTACGTCAAGGACGGGGTCATCACCTGGGAGTCGCAGCAGACCGACTACCCGAGCGTGGGCGCGGACAAGCCGGAGTACGAACCGCGCGGCTGTCCGCGTGGCGCGTCGTTCTCCTGGTACACCTACTCCCCCGCGCGCATCCGCTACCCGTACGTGCGCGGCGCGCTGCTCGAGCTGTACCGCGCGGCCAAGGAGCGGCTGAAGGATCCCGTGCTGGCGTGGGAGTCCATCGTCGAGGACGCCGACCAGGCCAAGTCCTACAAATCCGCGCGCGGCAAGGGCGGTTTCGTCCGCGCCGAGTGGTGGGAGGCCGCCGAGATCGCCGCGGCCGCGCACGTGCACACCATCAAGAAGTACGGCCCGGACCGGGTCGCGGGCTTCTCCCCCATTCCCGCCATGTCGATGGTGTCGCACGCGGTGGGCGCGCGGTTCATCTCGCTCATCGGCGGCTCCATGCTGTCGTTCTACGACTGGTACGCCGACCTGCCCGTCGCCTCCCCGCAGGTCTTCGGCGACCAGACCGACGTGCCGGAGTCCGCGGACTGGTTCGACGCCGGATACCTGATCATGTGGGGCTCCAACGTCCCGGTCACCCGGACCCCGGACGCGCACTACATGACCGAGGCCCGCTACCGCGGCCAGAAGGTCGTGGTGGTCTCCCCCGACTACGCCGACAACACCAAGTTCGCCGACGAGTGGGTGCCCGCCCGTCCCGGCACCGACGCCGCCCTGGCCATGGCCATGGGTCACGTGGTGCTGCGAGAGTTCTTCCTGGACAAGCAGACTCCCTACTTCGACGACTACGTCAAGCGTTACACCGACCTGCCGTACCTGGTGGCGCTGGACGAGCACGACGGCGGCTGGGACACCGCCGGTGACTACAGCGGCCACACCTTCACCCCCGGCAAGTTCCTCACCGCCGCGGATCTCGGCCACACCGGTGAGGGCGTGGAGCACCAGACCGTCCTGCTGGACGCGGACGGCGCTCCCCGGGTGCCCAACGGTTCCCTCGGCCACCGCTTCAACGAAGCGGGCAAGGGCCGCTGGAATCTGGATCTGGGGGACATCGATCCCCTGCTGACCCTGTACGGCCGCACCGATGATGTTGCGGCCGTGCAGTTCCCCCGCTTCGACGGGCTCTCCGCGGGCAGCGATGCGGCTGTCCTCACCCGCGGCGTGCCGACCACCGTCATCGCGGGGCGACGGGTGACGACGGTGTTCGATCTTCTGCTGGCGCAGTACGGCGTCGGTCGGTCCGGCCTGCCCGGCAATTGGCCGACCGGCTACGACGATGCGACTCAGCCCTACACTCCCGCCTGGCAGGAGTCGATCACCGGCGTCCCCGCCCAACAGGCCGAACGACTCGGCCGCGAATTCGCCGACAATGCCGAGCGTTCCCGGGGCCGGTCCATGATCCTCATGGGCGCGGGCACCAACCACTGGTTCCACAGCGACCAGATCTACCGCTCCTTCTTCACCTTGACGCTGCTCACCGGCTGCCAGGGCGTGAACGGCGGCGGCTGGGCGCATTACGTGGGCCAGGAGAAGTGCCGTCCCGTGACCGGCTGGGCCACACTGGCTTTCGCCTCCGACTGGCAGCGGCCGCCGCGTCAGATGCAGGGCACAGTGTTCTGGTACCTGGCCAACAACCAGTGGCGCTACGACCCGTTCACCAGCGAATCGTTCGCCTCGCCGCTGAGCAAGGGTGCGTTCGCCGGGCGGACGGCGGCCGACAATATCGCGCTCGCTTCGCGTTTGGGCTGGATGCCGTCCTACCCGACGCTGAACCGCAATCCGCTGGACCTGGTCGACGAGGCGGACGCGGCGGGCAAGGCGCCCGCCGACTACGTGGTCGACGGGCTCAAATCGGGCGATCTGCGCTTCGCGTGCGAGGATCCCGACGCGCCCGAGAACTTCCCGCGTGTCCTCACCGTGTGGCGCGCCAACCTGCTCGGCTCGTCCGGTAAGGGCAACGAGTACTTCCACAAGCATCTACTCGGCGCCGATTCCAATCTGCAGACCACCGAGGCCACCGGCATTCGCCCGCAGGAACTGGAATGGCGCGACGAGGCCGCCACCGGGAAACTGGACCTGTTGATGTCGATGGACTTCCGCATGACGTCCACGACCCTGTTCTCCGACATCGTGTTCCCGGCCGCCACCTGGTACGAGAAGCACGACCTGTCCTCCACCGACATGCACCCCTTCGTGCACGCCTTCACCCCGGCCATCTCCCCGCCGTGGGAGGCCAAGACCGATTTCGAGGCCTTCCACCGCATCGCTCGCGGGTTCTCGTGGCTGGCCGAGAAGCATCTCGGCGTGCGCAAGGACCTGGTCGCGATGCCGTTGCAGCACGACACCGCCGACGCCATGGCACAGGCCGGTGGCAGGGTACTGGACTGGAAATATGGTGAATGCGAGCCGGTTCCAGGTGTCACCATGCCGAAACTTGTTGTCGTCGAACGCGACTATCCGAAGGTCGCGGAGAAGATGGCCGCGCTCGGACCGCTCGTGGAAACCCTGGGACTCACCACGAAGGGTGTCACCACAATTCCCGATGCCGAGGTAGATTACCTGCGCGGCGTGAACGGCACGGTGGTTTCCGGTGTCGCGCAGGGCCGTCCGTCTCTGGCCAAGGACACCCACGCGGCCGAGGCGATCCTGGCACTGTCCGGCACCACGAACGGCCGGCTCGCGGTGGAAGGGTTCCATGCGCTCGAAGAGCGCACCGGAACCGA
The DNA here is from genome assembly GCF_042874235.1 of Nocardia sp. NPDC004151. Lineage (NCBI taxonomy): Bacteria > Bacillati > Actinomycetota > Actinomycetes > Mycobacteriales > Nocardiaceae > Nocardia > Nocardia sp. NPDC004151. Next base: position 5,334 of record NZ_JBIAMR010000031.1, read on the forward strand.
GCTGGCCGATCTGGCTGCCGAACACGAGGGTAAGCGAATCACCTTCGCCGACACGCAGGCCCGGCCCGTTCCGGTGATCACCTCACCGGAATGGTCCGGGAGCGAGACCGGCGGACGCCGCTACTCCCCCTTCACCATCAATGTCGAGCGGTCCAAGCCCTGGCACACCCTCACCGGCCGCCAGCACTTCTACCTCGACCACGACTGGATGATGGAGCTCGGCGAGCAGTTGCCGATCTACCGGCCGCCGCTGGACATGAGCGCGCTGTTCGCCGAACCCGGCATCGGCAATGTCGATGGCAACGGGGTGACCGTTCGGTATTTGACGCCGCACTCCAAGTGGTCCATCCACTCCGCATATCAGGACAATCTGCACATGCTCACGCTTTCGCGTGGCGGGCAGGCGATCTGGATGTCGGACGTGGACGCCAAGAAGATCGGCGTCGCCGACAACGACTGGATCGAGGCGATCAACCGCAACGGCATCGTCGTGGCGCGCGCCATCGTCTCGCACCGCATGCCCGAGGGCACCGTGTTCATGTATCACGCCCAGGACCGCGCGGTGAACGTCCCCCGCATCGAAGGCAGCGAGAACACCAAGGTCGGCAAGGGCAAGCGCGGTGGCATCCACAATGCGCTGACCCGGATCATGATCAAGCCCTCGCATCTCATCGGCGGTTACGCGCAGCAGTCGTTCGCGCTGAACTACCACGGCCCCACCGGAAATCAGCGCGACGAGGTCACCACGATTCGGAAACGCTCGCAGGAAGTGGAGTACTGATATGCGCGTCATGGCTCAGCTCGCCATGGTCATGAACCTGGACAAGTGCATCGGCTGCCACACCTGCAGCGTCACCTGCAAGCAGGCCTGGACCAACCGCGCGGGCACCGAGTACGTGTGGTTCAACAATGTGGAAACCCGTCCCGGGCAGGGTTATCCGCGGCGCTACGAGGACCAGGAGAAGTGGAAGGGCGGGTGGACCCTCGACAAGAAGGGCCGCCTCACGCTCAAGTCCGGCTCCCGGATGAAGCGGCTGCTCAATATCTTCGCCAACCCGGACCTGCCCACCGTGTCGGACTACTACGACCCGTGGAGCTACGACTACGAGAACCTGCTGTCCGCCCCGCAGATGGACACCACCCCGGTGGCCAAGCCCAAGTCGCTGATCACCGGTGAGGACACCAAGGTCACCTGGGGCGCGAACTGGGACGACTCGCTGGGTTCGGGTCCCGAGCAGGTCGGCAAGGACCCGCTGCTGGCCAAGCTGTCCGAGCAGGTGAAACTGGAGTTCGAAGAGACCTTCATGTTCTACCTGCCGCGCATCTGCGAGCACTGCCTCAACCCGTCCTGCGCGGCGTCCTGCCCCTCCGGCGCGATCTACAAGCGCGCCGAGGACGGCATCGTGCTGGTGGATCAGGACAAGTGCCGCGGCTGGCGGCAGTGCGTGACCGGCTGCCCGTACAAGAAGATCTACTTCAACCACAAGACGGGCAAAGCGGAGAAATGTACTTTCTGCTACCCGCGTGTGGAAGTCGGCATTCCGACCGTGTGCTCGGAGACCTGCGTCGGGCGCCTGCGCTACATCGGCGTCATGCTCTACGACGCCGACAAGGTGCTCGAGGCCGCCTCGGTCGAGAACGACCAGGACCTGTACCCGTCGCAGCTGGGCGTGTTCCTCAACCCGCACGACCCGCGCGTCATCGCCGAGGCCGAACGGGCCGGGATCTCGCCGGAATGGATTGCCGCCGCGCAGGATTCGCCGGTCTACAAGCTGATCGTCGACTACCAGATCGCACTGCCGCTACACCCGGAATACCGCACCATGCCGATGGTCTGGTACGTGCCGCCGCTGTCGCCGGTGGTCGACACCCTCACCCAGACCGGCCACGACGGCGAGAACCACAACAACCTGTTCGGAGCGATCGACGCGCTGCGAATTCCGTTGGAGTACCTGGCCGAACTGTTCACCGCCGGTGAGATCGGCCCGGTGCGCGCCTCCCTGCAGCGGCTGGCGGGCATGCGGTCGTTCATGCGCTCGATCAATCTCGGCCAGGAACCCGACCTGTCCATCCCGGACGCGGTCGGCCTGGAGCCCGAGGAGATCGAGGCCATGTACCGGCTGCTCGCCATCGCCAAGTACGAACACCGCTACGTGATCCCGTCCGGCGCGACATCCAAAGCGCACGAGCTGGATTCGCTCGCCACCGGCTGCTCCCTGGATACCGACGGCGGCCCGGGCATGACGGCCTTCGACTACATGGCCGACAAGTTCCACCTCACCGATACCAACGGTGCCGCCGCGCCCGAGCAGAAGTCCAACCGGATCAACCTGCTCAACTGGGACGGCAAGAGCACCAGCGGGCTGGTGCCCACGTCCGCCAACGGCAACGGCGCCGTCGGTAATGGCAATGGAGCCAATGGAAATGGGCACCACACCCCCGCACCGGCGCCGGCGGCCGTCGACACCGAATCGATCGAGCCCGAACCGACAGGAGCGGCGCGATGAACCTGCTCAGACTGCGGCGGCGCTCCGTACCCGCCGTCACCGCGAGCGACAACGACCGGCGTGAGGTGTGGCGACGGGACGCGCTGTCGCTCGACTATCCGCACCCGCGCACCCGCGCGCTGATCGACGAGCTCGACGCCAACGCCGAAACCGGCGGCACCGCAACGGAATCCACCGGGACACCGCGATGAGTCTGCTGAAACTGCGCCGCCGCCCCGAGCCCGCCGTCGCCATGAACGAGCGGGACCGGCGGCTGGTGTGGCGGCTGAGCGCGCTGCTGCTGGACTACCCGAACGCGCAGACCCTCTCGCTGCTCGACGAACTCGACGCCGCCGCCGCGGAACTGCCGCACTCGGTGCGCCCGCTGCTGGCCGGGTTCCTCACCCACCTGCGTACCGGCGACCCGATCGCCCTGGCCCAGGAGTACGTCGAGACCTTCGACATGCGCCGCCGGGCCAGCCTGCACCTGACCTTCTACGCCTACGGGGACACCCGCAAGCGCGGGATGGCGCTGCTGCGGTTCAAGCACGCCTACCGGCACGCCGGGGTCGAACTCGGCGACGAGGAACTGCCCGACCACCTGCCCGTGCTGCTCGAATTCGCCGCCACCGTCGACCCGATCGGCGGCGAACGGCTGCTGGGCGAACACGTCCCGGTCCTGGAACTGCTGCGGTTGTCGCTTTCCGACAGCGGATCTCCTTACGCCGGGGTGCTGGCGTCGGTGGTGGCGACCCTGCCACCGGTCACCACCGCCGACCGCCGGCGCATCGCCGAACTCGCCGCCCAGGGCCCGCCGGAGGAAGAGGTCGGCCTCGACCCCTTCGCCATGGACCCGCTCGCCTTCTCCGGAACGGAGGCCCGCCGATGAGCTCCGCGCTCTGGCTGATGCTCCCCTACATCGCCTTCACCTCGTTCGTGCTGGGCCACCTGTACCGCTACCGCACCGACCAGTTCGGCTGGACCACACGGTCTTCGCAGATCCACGAGTCGCGGCTGCTCGAGCTGGGCAGCCCGCTGTTCCACTTCGGCATGCTCGGGGTGATCGGCGGGCATGTGCTGGGTGTGCTCATCCCGGAGTCGTGGACCACCGCGGTCGGCATCTCCGAGGAGGCATACCACGTGGTCGCGGTGTCGGCGGGCTCGGTCGCGGGACTGGCGGTCATCATCGGCGTCGCCATCCTGGCCTACCGCCGCCTCACTGTATCCGCCGTCCGACAGGCCACCTCGGCCAACGACAAGGTCATGTACGTCCTGTTGACCGCGGCGCTGGTCACCGGCCTGCTCAACACCTGGGGCAGCAACCTGCTGTGGGGCACCTACAACTACCGCGAAACCGTGTCGCCGTGGTTCCGCAGCCTGTTCACCCTGCATCCGGAGCCGGAGCTGATGGTCGGCACGCCGTGGACCTTCCAGCTGCACGGGCTGGTCGTGCTGGCGCTCATCGCCTTCTGGCCCTACACCCGTCTGGTGCACATGTTCTCCGCGCCGGTCGGCTACCTGGTGCGGCCGTACGTGGTCTACCGCAGCAAGCCGGACAAGTCAGCGGACAAGAAGCGCTACGCGAAAGCCTGGGAAACCCCGGCCATTCCGCGCCGTTGAGACACCGGGCGTTCACCGATTTATCGGTGGCGCCCGGTTTTCCCCGGTGTTATCGTTCGGCCCGGTCCAACCGACTGGTCGGGCCTGAATTGTCTTCGGGGGAATCCATGTTCAATTGGTATGTCGGTCTGCTCGCGCTCAGCGGGGTGATCATGCTGGCGCTCGCCTCGGTCCGCGACGGCCAGAGCAACACCGCGCGCACCATCGAAGCCGTCTTCGGCGCGATCTACCTCGGCTACGCCTTCTACCTCGCCTTCCTCTTCGACGGCGACTCCTACCTGATCTTCTTCCAGGCGTTCATTCTGCCGGTCGTGATGGTGGTGAATTTCTTCCGCAATCGCACACCGAGGCCGAAACTGACCGACACGCAGAAGGCATGGCGCGAATATCAGAAGTCGGCCGGGCGACAATAGCCGGGTGCCCTCGAAAATTTCCGAGCCCGAGCGGGTCACGCCGCAGGAAACGCCTTGCCCCGACTGCGGTGAACGCCGGGTCCTGGTAAGCGGCAGCATGGATATGTATCTGGTCCGGCGCAATGGCGGGCGGCCCCTGTCGGACCTGCTCGCCCTGCTCTGTACCGGCTGCGGGCGGGTGTTCTTCTACGCGGACCGGCTCGACAGGGTGCGAGCGGCGATGAACTCCATGACGTCCTGAGTGCCGGGCTGGTCCCGCAGGTGGTCCAGGGCCGCGTCCAGCCGCGGGTCCGGCCCCTGGCCGGCGAGCAGCACCACGATCGCCTCCCAGGTCTCGAGGCGCGGATTCGGCTGGGCCAGTAGCTCTTCCAGGTAACTGTCGGGTTCGAGCAGGCGCAGCGCCCGGCGGGCGTGGGCGTGCACGCGGCGGGGCAGCTCGGCACGGATCGCCTCGATGTCCTCGGGCTGGACATGGCCCGGCTGGTAGCGATCCAGCCGCACCGACCACAGGTCGCCGGATTCACCGGGCAGGCCCTCGCCGGGGAGCAGGCCCGGACCGGTGGCCGCCTCGGGGGCGAGGGGCCGCAGACCGTAGCGCTCGGTGCGCCACATACGAAATTCCTGCCAGGCGGCCGGGGTCACCCACGCGCCCAGGCCGAAGCGCAGCACCTGCTGCCCGCCGGTGAAGGTGCGGAAGGTGCGGGTCCGGGCGATGGTGGCCACACCGTCCGGCAGCACCCGCGTCCAGGTGGGTTCGGCCCCCTCGAAACCGTACGGCTGCAACAATTTCCCCGTATCGCGCATCAAGCGCCGCAGTGCCGATTCCGGTTTGACCATCCCCGCAGATTAGCGGTGCGGACCGACAGAATCCCGCACCTCCCCCATCCACCCTGGACGCGGCGAGTCGTACCGAACACGCCGCGCCCGGGGCCAGATGTCAGTGGCCGGAATAGATGTCGTTCACCGTGGCCGCGTAACGGTCGTTATTGGTGAGCGGCTGCAGGCCCAGCGCGGTGTCGATGGTGCGGAGCAGGCCGTACTGGTCGGTGCGCTGAGAGCTGTTGAAGCCCGCCTTCACCGAGTTCTGCGAGCCGAGCACGATGGTCGGCACCCGGTTCGAGTAGAGCGGGCCGAAGAGCTTGGCGAAGCCCTCGTCGAAGGTCACGATCAGCAGCGAGCGCTGCTGCTTCCAGGCCGGGGAGTTCAGGATCGCGGGCACGGTCGCGCCGAGCCAGCTGTCACCCGAGGAGACGCCGCAGCCCTCCATGTTGTGGCACTCGTTGGCCGCGAACCACACGAAATTCGGTGTGGTGGCGGTAGATTGCAGGTCGGTCGTCATCTGGGTGAGCGGCTGCAGGTGCGCGGCGCAGTAGCCCGGATCGGACTTCATGTTCTGGAAGTACAGGAACGGCAGGTCGTCCTGGTAGTACTCGCCGTGCGCGGTCTGGTCGCAGTTGCCGTTGGCGTCCTCGGCGTATCCCTTCCAGGTCTTGCCCGCCGCGTCCGCGCTGTTGCCGATGTGCCGGGCGTTGAGGGTCGTGGTGGTGACGCTGTTGTCGACCAGCCCGTACAGTCCGCCCGCCGCCAGCGCGACGTAGTTCGGATCGCTGGGATGGGTGGTGGCGTAGGACTGGGTCAGCGTCGCGCCCTGGGACCGCAGGCCGTTGATATACGGGGCCGCGGAATTGCCGATGATGCCGGTGAGGCCGTCGTAGTCCTGGTTCTCCAGGTAGACCATGAAGACGTGGTCGTAGCCGGGGACCGTGGTGGCGGGGGCGGTCAGCGCCGGGGCGGGCAGCGGTGCGCCGATGGTGAACGACAGGTTGTCGGCGTAGCCGTCGGTGGTGTCGCCGTTGGTCCAGGTGAAGTACACGTCGACCGTGACCGCGCGGGTGCCCTTGGGCAGGGTGCCCTTCGCATCACGCTGCAGCAGTTCGGTATTGAAGCCGCGGTCGATGCTGCTCACGCTGCCGGCGTCGGCCGACCCCAGTTTGCCGCCCGACCCGTTGAGGAAGGTCGCGGTGAGACTCGCCTTGTCCATCTGCGCGCCGTAGCCGCCCAGCCAGCCGCTCAGGTCGAAGCTCACCCCACCCCCGTCGATGGCTGCGGCCGCACCCGAGACGTCGATGGTCTGATCGATCTCGGAGTTGCCGGTGCCGCCGCCGGTGAAGAACTTCGAGCCCCGGTTCGAGGGGCCGGTGGAGGACGGGCCGGGCCACCCGGACTGCCCGTAGCACACCGCGTTCGGCTCACCCTTGACGATCCTCCACCCCGGCAGCGTCATGCCGTCGAGGCCCTTGGGTGAGCACTGCGCCACCGCCTCGGCATCGCCGTCCACGATCAGGTTCGGGCTGGTGACCGCGGCCTGCGCCACGGTGGGGGTGACGGCCGAGCCGCTCAGGACGGACAATGCGGCCGCCGCCGAGAGGGCGAGGGCCTTGCCGAGGTGTTGTCGAACGCCGTTGTGGCGCATAGCTGTTCCTTACAGGTCGTGACAAATGCGACCCGAATGGAACACGTTTCAGATGTCGAGCCACCCGCCCCACAGTGACCGGGTGATGAACGCGAACCGCCTATTGGTCATTCGACCAATAGGCGGAAGCGGTTGTGCGACACGTACTGCCCGGCTAGGCGGCGACCTTCGCGGGCTTCTTCTTCTTGGAGCGGGCGAAGTTGTTCATGATCGGCAGGTCCACCCAGTGGTAGAGCGCCGCCGCGATCACCGTCGACACCACCAGGCTCAGCACCGCGAAGCCCGCCCAGCCGACGACGCCGAACTCCTTGCCGCCGATCAGGTATCGGGTGATCAGCACCATGACCGGGAACTGGATCAGATAGAAGGCGAAGGAGATGTTGCCCAGCCACACCATGCGCGGATGGGAGTTGACCTTGCCGATGCCGTGCAGGTCACGGTTCGCCATGGTGGCGACCACCGCGGTCATCGGGGCCAGCATCAGAACCGACATCTTGTAGTTCACCGGCACGACCCAGGTCAACGCGTACGAGATGGTCAGGGCGACCATCGGCCACAGCAGGTTGGTGTTGCGCCACTTGCCTTCCAGCACCATGCGCGCGGCCAGCACGCCGAGGAAGAACTCCGGCAGGCGCGACAGCGGGAAGGTGTAGCTCAGCCAATACGACAGCGACACCGGGATGTTCGCCTGCTGGAACCACGCCGGGGAGGCGTGCAGCTCGTAGTACGGCGACGTGGTGCCCGGGACCAGCCGCGGCGCGAAGGCGTTCGCGATGCCCTTGGGGCCGTCGAAGAACAGGAAGTAGGAGGTGTGCAGGGCGGCGATGCCCAGCAGCAGGACCGCCGCCGCCAGCACCAGCCGGCGCGTGGGGATCTTCATGATCAGCGGCAGCACCAGCGGGAAGCTCAGGTAGAACAGCATTTCCGCGGCCAGCGACCAGGACGGCACGTTCAGGCCGCCGACCGTGGTCCACTTCGGCACGTAGGTGTGCACCAGCAGCAGGTTCGGCACCCACACCACCGCGCGGTGCAGCGGCACGCTCGCCACCACGATGAACGCGGCGGCCGCCAGCAGATGCGACGGGTAGATCTTCAGCACGCGACGGCGATAGAACGCGCCCTTCGCCATGCCCGGCCGGAACGACCAGTAGATGATGAAGCCCGACAGCACGAAGAAGAAGGTCACACCCGCCGCGCCGAGCTGCATCGGAATCCAGGCGTGGATGTTGCGGAACATCTCCGACTTCTGGAACGGGTACACCGGCAGGAACACCAGCGCGTGCAGCACGAACACCGCGAACGCCGCCCACCAGCGCGCGCCGGTCAGCGACGGCAGCGGGGGGCGGACCCGGTCGGCCCGCTCGACGACGGATTCGACGGCGGGCGCGGCGGTGTCGACAGGGCGCGCCGCGGGCGCCGGTTGGATCACTTGGGTGGAGAAGGACTCCACCGCGAGCGCGGTGGGGTCCTCCCGCGTGCCGGGCACGACTTCGGGTGGTCGGGTCATCGGGCGTACCTCTCCTGCAGGGCGTTGGCAATCACGGCGTCGCCCTGCGGAGCCGGATGGAACGGCAGACCGGCGACATTGACTTTCGGGTCGAACACGCCGTTGACCCACTGGTCAGGTGTGCACAGACCGTGCCCGCGGGTGAGCGCGCGGCTGTCGAGGTACTCGATCTGCAACAGCGCCGCGGCTTCCCGCTGCGCCTGATCGAAGCGATCGAGGTAGTCGACGACCGTACGACCCCGGGGCTGGCCGATCTCGAAACCGGCGATGTCGAAGCAGATCGCGTCCTGGCCGGGCGTGAACAACTCCGGATACCCGACGATCACGATGCGCGCGTTCGGGGCGTAATAACGGACGTAGGCGACGACCTTGCTGATCCGTGCGGCGTACTCGGCGCCGGTCACGTTCTTCGGGTCGGCCATCCGGCCGTCGGCCACCGCGTCGGCCCCACAGCCGCCCGCGGGGTCGTAGAAGCAGGCCTGCATCGAGTCCCACGGCGACTTCGAGGAGTCGCCCCACACATCGTTGAGACCGAATTGCAGGGTGACCAGCTTCGTCTTCGGACCGAACGCGCCCGCCTTGTCGGCGTTGCTCGCCTGGACCTTCAGGATGTAGCCGTTCCCGGTGTCGATCGACGCGCCCGGGCAGGACTGGTTCCACACCTGTCCGTCGCCGCGCAGGCCCAAGCGGTCCTGCAGCTGCGCCGGCCAGGCGGTGGCGCCGTGCTGGCAGGTCTTGTCCTGCCCCGACGGGTCCCACCCGTTCGCGGTGAACGAGTCACCCAGAATGACCAGTTCTCTACCTTGCGGAGTCGAATCCGCCTGTGCCCCCGAAGTTCCCGCCATGGCCGCGGCGACTGCCATCACCGCGGCGCACAGCCACCGTCCGTTGTTTCCCGACACGTGCTCTTTCTCCGTCTTTCAGAACCTGCGCTGGTTCGTCAGTACCCTGCGCGAGGCTCGAAGCCGGGGGCGTCCAGCGTCGGCGGCGCGGGCTTGGCAGGCGCCTCAACCTGCGGCGCGGGCTTGGGCGCGACCGGCTGCGGCGCGACCTGCTGCGGCGCGGGGGCCTCGACCTGCGGCGCGGGCGCCGGGGCGGGGGCCTCGGCCTTGGGGGCCTCGGCCTTGGGGGCCTCGGTGGTGGCCGGCGGGGCGGCGGGCGCGGGGGCCGCGCTGCTCGCGGGAGCGGCCGAACTGCTCGCCGGGGCGACCACGGAGGTGGTCGTGGTGGCGGGCGAGTCGGTGGCCTTGTCGCTGCCACACGCAGCGAGTCCACCGATGAGCAGGACGGAACCGATGGCGGCCACGGTGGCGCGAGCGGTCGACTTGCCGGTGATGCGGATGTTCATGTTGGAACCCTCGTATCGCAAATTGAACTGCGGATTTTTCACTTTTGCGCGGAGTGTACAAGAGGCTGCGAGAGCCGCGACAGGAGTTCGGCAAACTGCAAAACCCCTGCGCAACCAGCAGACTCGACGAGTAGCTACCGACGGACAAACCGTCGATAACCGGCTGTGCACACGGTCAGTGACCGTAGCGGTCGTAGATGGCACGGGCGACGACGGTGTCACCCTGGGTGGACGGATGGAAGAACAGACCGTCGAGATCTGTCCGGGGGTCGAACACACCGTTCAGCCACGGCTGCGACGAGCAGAGCCCATGACCGGTGGTGAGCCCGCGGGCATCGAGGAACTCGATCCCGAGTAGTTGGGCGGCTTCTCGCTCCGCCTTGTCGATGCGGTCGAAGTACTCGACCACCGCGCGGCCCCGCGACTGGATGAAGGGCGCGACGCCGCCGATGCTGAGGCAGACCGTGCTGGTGCCCGGCGTGAACAGCTCCGGGTAGCCGACGAGGACGATCTTCGCGTTCGGCGCGTAGTACTTGATGTAGGTGATCGCGTTGCTCATGCGCTTGGCCATCAGTGCGCCGGAGACCCCGGTGTAGTCGGGGAAACGGTTCTCGTCGATGGCCTCGGGGTCACAGCCGAGCGGCAGGTTGAACACGCACTTCTGCAGCGACCCCCACAGCGTCTGATCGTTCTTGCCCCACTTGTCGTTGAGGCTGAACTGCAGCGTCACCAGCTTGGTTCTGGGACCGAACGCGCCTTCCTTGTCGGCCCGCTGCGCCTGCTGGGCCATGGTCCAGCCCGGCCCGCTGTCGATCGATGAACCCGGGCAGGACGGATCCGAGACCCGGTCGGTGCCGTGCACGCCCATCAGCTCGGCCAGCTGCACCGGCCAGGCGGTCTTCCCATGGCGTTGACAGGTGTTGTCGCCGTCCATGAAGTCCCAGGCGTTCGCCGAGAACGAATCGCCCAGGGTCACAAGCTCTCTGCCCTCGGCGCCCGGATCGGCGCCGGCGGGAGTGGTACTCATCGCGGAGACCGAGGCCGCCACCGCGACGACGGCAGCACACAGCCACCGTCCATTCTTGCCCAGCAACTGACTAGTCCAGCTCTCTCAGTATCCGGCGCGGGGCTCGAAGCCCGGTGCGTCCAGGGTGGGCGGGGCGGGCTTCGCGGGCTGCTCGACCTGCGGAGCGGGCTTGGGCGCCACCGGTTGCGGGGCGACCGGCTGCGGCGCGGGGGCTTCCGGCGCGGCGGGCTGCGGGGCGGCCGGTTCGGTGGCCGCGGGTGCCGGCGCGGGAGACTCGGCGGGCGCGGGAGCCGGAGCGGCGGCCGTCGTGGTGGGCGCGGGCGCGCCCGTGGCCTTCACCGCCGACGACACCACCGCACCACCGGTCGGTGAACCCTCTGAGGACTTGTCGCTGCCGCACCCCGTGACCCCCGCGAACAACAACGCACCGCCGAGCACTGCCGCGGCGGCACGAACGGCGAACACCCCTGGTGTAGCAGACTTCATCAGTACCTCGAATCGGAGCTCAAAACTGAAGTGATAGATGTTCACTTCAGCGGGGAGTGTACAAAACCAGCCACCCCCACCCGCCCGGATTCGGAAAACTGGCCCCGACTACTGGGGGCTTCGGATCCGGTCCGCCCTGATCAGGCAAACCGTACCCGCAACCACCGGTTCCAGTCGGCCGGCACCCGAAACTATCCCACCCAGTGGTCCGGGGCTACCCCCCAGCGAGCCCCGGACCCTCGGCGCGCCGCGGAACTAGTCCGGGATCGCGACCGTCGACGGGAGGTTCACCCAGCTGGGTGCGTCGGGGTCCAGCCGCAGATGCTCGGGCTTCAGCCCGGAATCGGCGAGGAAGATCATCGGCGGGAGGGCCTTGGGGAAATTGCTCGCGTAGACGTCCACCCGGAGGCGGTGGCCCGGCTGGAGGACGGCCTCGATCGGGGTCAGGGCGATATCGAGGGTGACCGGGACCCCGGGGACGGTCTGCTGCCGCCGATCCAGGTCGAGGTAGTAGTGGGGTTCGGTGTAGTCGCCGTTGGCGGAGCGGAGGCTCGCGTCCTCGTCGATCCAACGCATGGACGCGACCAACTGGCCGGTCGCGATCTCGTGCGAGGCACCGTCGGGGGCAACATCGTTGACGGTCGCGACCCAGTACCCGTCGGCGGCGTCCTCGACCACGTTCAGGTGGACGTTGATCGGGCCGGACACCGTGGTCGGGGCGGACACCGGGCCACTGGTGAAGGAGAGGCCGTCGTTCTCCCAGACGCGGGAATCGTTGGTGCACAGGTCGAGAATCGCGGTCAGGCCCGCCGTGATGCGGGCGGCGTCGCGGCCGCACAGGCTCGACAGCGCCGGGGTGACCGTCAGATCGCGCACGGCCGACTGCCGGGGGTCTGCGGACAGGCCGCCGTCGTAGCGGGAGCCCGGACCGGTGCCGGACGGGATGTCGTTCAGATACATCCGGCGGTGGACGGCGTCCGCGCGCGGGAACTCGGGCGCGTCGGTCCAGCCGCCGCCCTGCTGCTTCACGATCAGCGGCGTGAATCTGTCCACGCCATTGTCGATTCCACGCAGCCAGTGGTCGAACCAGGCCCGCTGCAACACATCCAGGCGCGGCGGCATGCCCGGATGACCGAAACCGCCGACGCCGGAACCCAGGTGGTAGCCGTCGCCCATGATCAGCTTCTTCTGCTCGGGCGGCAGCGGGATGGCGGCGAAGGTGTCGGTGGGCGTCGTGCCGAAGATGTCGAACCACGCGCCCACCATGAAGGTCGGCACCCGGATGTGGGTGATGTCGGTCTTCAGGCCGCGCCGGAAGCCCGAATTCGGGTCCACCAGTTCGCGGGTCCGCGCGGTCAGCTGGTCGGGGGTCATGGCGGTGTAGCCGTTGACGACCATATCGACCAGGGTCAGCGGATCGGCGAGGCGGTCGCGCAGCCAGCGGGATTGCTGTGCGGGATCGAACTTTCCGACCAGCAGCGCGGTCACGTCCGGAATCATCTTGAGCGCGTTGACCCCCAGTAGCCACGGCACCAGGAAGCCGACGCCCACCGCGGCGCCCGGGCCCGCGATATCGGTGAAGATGTCGGCGCTGCCCTCGTAGGCGAAGACGGCCTTCAGGCCCGGCGGCATCCGGTCGGTGGCCTCCAGCGCGGTGATCGCGGTGAACGAGATCCCCATGGCCCCAACGGTTCCGTCGCTCCAGGACTGGCGGGTGATCCAGTCCACCACCTCGGCGACATCCTGCTTCTCCCGGTCGCCGAACACCTGCCAGGCGCCCTCGGACGTGCCGGTGCCCCGGGTATCGACCTGCACCAGGGTGTATCCGGCCTCGGCGAGCGCCCAGTCCTGCGCGGCCGCCTCCAGGGCGCCCGAATCCAGCTGCCGGGTCATGTCGAACAGGCCGTCCACTCCGACGCCCGGCAGATTCAGCGACGCGGCCCACGCCTCCAGCGGCTCTTTGATGCCGAGGCCGTCCGCGGCGCTGAGCACCGCCTCGCCGATCAGCAGCGGCAGCTTGCCGTATCCCTGCATCTGGAGGATCACCGGCCGACGACCGTCCGGGACACGGCCGTTGTCGGCGGGATGAATGATGTCGGCCTTCAGCACGACGCCGTCGGACATGGTGATCGGCACGGCGAGATCGGGGCCGATCCCGTTGTGCGGCTGCGGTCCGTCCACCGCGGCGGTCCAGCCCGCCGCGTACGGGCCGCCGTCGATCCCGGTGAGTGCGGTGTCCGACACGGCCATCGGGGCGAGGAACTGCGTTCCCGCCACCACCGCGGCCAGGATCACCAGCACCTTCCCGGCTGATCTCCGGGTTCGCCATCGCGCCTTCAGCATTGAGTCCCACCTCTCGCACCGTTGTTGGGACAGATTGTTGCTACTGGCCGGTAATAGCGACTCGCCCCAGCACGACATCGTTTTACCCCAGCGCGACAACCCCATTCGGCCATTCCGTCCCAGACAGTCGGCGGGCTGGGTTACGATCCCGGCGCAGACACGAACCGGTGGGAGGGCGACCGGCCGATGGCGATCATGGCGCGCGCGGCGAGCCTGCGTGGATACCGCGAACTCATCGACGAATTGGGCGGCGACGGCGCGGCCCTGCTCCGGCGATTCGGGATCACCCCCGAGGCCATCGCCGACGGCGACGCCCTGGTTCCCGCCGAATCCCTGGGCCGGGCACTCAAAGTCGCCATGGAGTTCCTGGACCGCAACTACCCCGGCCCCGCCCGGACCACGGCCGCGCGGGTCCGGGCGGCCATCGACCGCGCCCTGCTCGAATCCCGGGCCGACATCGAGACCGTGGCCCGCATGCTCACGGTGCACGAGCGCACCCTGCAACGCGCATTGGCCACCGAGGGAACGACTTTCACGGCGCTGCTGGACGAGGCCCGTCGCGATATCGCGCACCGGCTGCTGTGCGAGACCGATCTGCCGATGAGCCGCATCACCACTCTCATCGGGCTGCGCGAACAGTCCGCGCTGACCCGGGCGGTGCGCCGCTGGTACGGCCGGACGCCGCAGCAGGTCCGGAACGCGGCCCGCGAAGTCGAACCACGCCGGGCCGGGACCGGTGTCGACCGAACTACGACGCCGGGGCGATGAGGCGGTCGGAGAGCTCCCACAGGGCCGCGGCGGTGGCCGGATCGGTGGCGTGCGGACTGGCCTGGGCCACAGCGCAATCCGCGAGGTAGGCGCCCGAATGCGCGGTCAGGCCGGGGGCGGTCGCCGCCAGGACCGAGGTCGCGGCCGCTTCCGGGATCGACTTCAGGGTGGTCACTGCCGAGGGGTTGCGGGTGGTGAGCTCGCGCATCTCGGCGAAGTCGGCGCGGGACATGTGCCGGGACAGGTCGGTGGCGCAGACGCCCGGGTGGACGGCGTAGGCGTGGATGCCCCGGTCCGCGCCCCGCGCGGCGAGTTCCACCGTCATCAGGACGTTCGCCGATTTGGACTGGCCGTAGCTCGCGAACTTGTCGTACTCGCGGCGCTCGAAGTTCGGGTCGTCGAGGTCGGCCGGATACGCGTGATGCGCCGCCGAGGACACCGTGACGACGCGGCTCGCGACACCGGATCGATCCGCACCCGCCGACAACCCGGGCAGCAGTCCGGTGGTCAGCGCGAAGTGGCCGAGATGGTTGGTGCCGAACTGCGATTCGAAGCCGTCGGCGGTGTGGCCGAACGGCGTGTACATCACCCCGGCGTTGTTGATCAGCAGGTGCAGCGCGGGCGCGCGCTCGGCGACGGCCCGCACGGCCGCGCGGACGCTGCCGAGATCGCTCAGGTCCAGCCCGACGACATCGACTGTCGCACGGGGAAACCGCGTCCGGATACCGGCCGCGACCGTGCCCGCGGCGGCGGTGTTCCGCGCGGCGAGCAGGACCGTGGCGCCGGCGGCCGCGAGGGCACGGGCGGTCTCGGCTCCGAGACCGCCCGTGGTTCCCGTGACCAGGGCTACGCGACCGGTGAGGTCGATTCCGGCGATGACCTCGTCGGTGTTCATCGCGTACCGCTCAGCCCGCGAGCTTCGCGAGGTTGGGGAAATTGCTCAGTTCCCAGCCACCGTCCACCACCATGTCGATGCCCGTGACATAGGAGGCCTCGTCGGAGGCGAGGAACAGACATGGGCCCGCGATCTGTTCCGGGGTCGCGGGCGCGCCCATCGGAATTCGGTCCAGGAACATCTGTTTCGCGGGTTCATACCCCATGACCGCCGCCACCAGCGGGGTGTCGACCAGACCGGGGAGCACGGCGTTCACCCGGATGCGGTGCGGCGCCAGTTCCAGGGCCGCGTTCTTGGAGAACATGACCACACCCGCCTTACCCGTGGAGTACGGGCTGCCGCCGGGCATGGGGACCCGGGCGTCCAGGGACGAGATATTGACGATCGAGCCGCCGCCGGTCGACTTCATGAGGCGCGCTTCGTGTTTGGTGCACAGGAAGACGCTCTTCTGGATGAGGTCGATGGTGAAGTCCCAGTCGGCCTCGGTGAGGTCGGTGACCGCGCCGATACGGGACGCGCCCGCGCAGTTGAAGGCGGCGTGCAGACCTCCGAAACGCGATGCGGCGACCGCGATTCCGGCCTCCACCCGGTCCTCGTCGGTGACGTCGGTGACCGCGGGGACGAAGGCGTCGCCGAGTTCGGCTGCCCGCTTGCCCAGTCCGGCCTCGTCGAGGTCCAAGCCGACCACATTCGCGCCCTCGGCGATCAGCGCGGCCGAGATGGCCGCGCCGATACCGGAGGCCGCGCCGGTGACGACCGCGGTGCGGCCGTCGAACCTGCGTGCGTTCATCGCGCACCCGCCTTCAGGAACTCGCCGGTGCGGTCCTTGCCGAGCGTCTCGGCCTTCTCGCCCAGCCCGAACACGTACTCGCCGTTGACCAGGACCGCGGTGACGGTCTCGTCGTTGCGGTTGACCATGCGGGAGAGGTTGCCGTACTCGGGAACCGGGTTCTCCGCGTAGGACTCCAGACTGTCGTCCAGGTGCGCCGGATCGATGATCAGCACATCCGCCCGGTCACCCTCCCGCAGATGCCCGGCGTCCAGGTCGTACCAGTCGGCCAGCTCGCCGCTGACCCGGTGCACGGCGTGCTCGATGGTCATGAACGGCGTGCCCGCCTGCTGTGCCTGGTGCACTCGCTTCAGCAGCCGCAGCCCGAAGTTGTAGAACGCCATGTTCCGCAGATGTGCGCCCGCGTCCGAGAAGCCCAGCTGCACACTGGGATCCGCCGCCAGCGCGTTCAGCACCTCGGGACGGTGGTTGGAGATGGTCGTGCGCCAGCGCACCTTCGGACCGTGCTCGACCAGCAGATCGAGGAAGGCGTCCACCGGGTGGATGCCGCCGCGGTCCACGCCGACCTGGCCGAAGGTCTTGCCGACCACGCTCGGATCGGGGCATTCGGTGATCTCGGCGTCGAAGAAGTCGCGGTGCCACACGCGCGGGCCCCACTTCTTGTCGTAGTCCTTGCGGAACCAGCGCCGGTACTCCGGATCCTGGAACAGCTCGTGCCGCTCCTCCAGCTGATTGGACAGGTGCAGAGCCGCCGCGCCGGAACCGAATTCCTCGAACACCGGCAGGTCGATGCCGTCGGAGTAGACCTCGAACGGCACCGGCAGATGCTGCCAGCGGAAGTCGCCACCCAGGCCGTTGATGATCTTGCCCAGCAATGGGAAGACCTTCACCACGCCCGGGATCGCCTTGATGTCGGCGGCAGAGAGCAGGCTCACCTTCAGCTTGGGCCGGAAGAAGCCCAGGCTGCTGGCCGCCATGCCGATCATGCTCTGCGGCTTGGCCACGTCCGGGCCGCCCTGCAACGCGCGTTTGCGGTCGCGCAGAATGCGATTCAGCCGCCGGCGTTCCTTCGCGGTGGCGTAGGTGGACGGCAGCGTCCGCGAGCGGCACACCTCGCCGTCCAGCTTGTCGAACAGCAGCTGCTGCGAGGACATGCCGACGAATCCGGCGTCCAGCGCCTCGGTCAGCTTGTGCTCCATGGCCGCGATCTCGGATTCGGTCGGCTTGACGTCGGGATCGGTGGCCCGCTCCAACCCCAGCTGCGCCGTCCGGATGTCCGAATGCCCGATGAACGAGGCCACATTCGGGCCCAGCGGCAGCGACTCCAGCGCCTGCACATAGCTGTGCGCGCTGTTCCAGGTCTTCAACGAGTCCACCGACTCGACCACGTACTGCCGCGGAATCGCCTCCACCCGGCCGAACAGGTCACCGGCGTCGGAGCCGCCGACGTGCACCGCGGACAGCGAGCACGAGCCCAGCAGCAGCGTGGTGACGCCGTGCCGCAGCGACTCCGACAGCGTCGGGTCGAGCAGCACCTCCACGTCGTAGTGGGTGTGGATGTCGATCATGCCGGGCATGACCCAGCGGCCGGTCGCGTCGATGACTCGCCCGCAATCGGTTTCGTCCAGCGGTGCGGCCGAGACCGTCGCCACCCGGCCGTCACGGATGCCGAGATTGCGGATGGCCGACGGCGCGCCGGTGCCGTCGAACCAGCGGCCGTTCTTGATGATGGTGTCGTACACAGGAATTCACTTCCCCATGGTGAGGTCGCGGCGCAGCACCTTGCCGGTGGCGTTGCGCGGCAGCGGATCCGCGGTGACCAGCCAGCGGGCGGGCACCTTGAAGTAGGCCAGCTGCCTGGCCACGTGGTCGCGCAGCTCGTCCTCGGTCAGGGTCTGCGGATCGTCGACCACGACGATGGCGGCCACCTCCTGGCCGAGGTCCTCGTG
>NZ_JBIAMR010000032.1:0-15999 GCF_042874235.1 Nocardia sp. NPDC004151
GCCCGGGAGGGCAATCGGGAACGACTACTCACTCCAACGCGACCGGTTCCAACCCGCACACCGGCCCTTCGGACAAGCCACACCCCGGACCCGTCTCCAAGGCTAACCCCGCGACCACATCCACGTCTTGACCTAAGGGGCGCCATGAGACCTCGGTCCGTCATAGTCGAGGGTGCCGGCTGGAAACTCACTGGTGACCGTTCCCGTTCGACATTACTGTTGCGCGCGTTATGAATCAGTACGAGATCCGCGCCGACTTCGACCGTGACACCATCGTCGTCTATCAGGCGTTCAACGACGCCATCGCCACCGCGGCCGTCGGCGCGCAGCGGTTCATCGAGCCCTTCTCACTCAACCGGATGACCTGGATCAAACCGTCCTATCGGTGGCTCATGCATCGCAGCAACTGGGCCCGCAGCCCCGGGCAGGAACGCATACTCGCCGTTCGGATCACCCGTACTGGATGGGAGGAGGCGCTCGGTCGCGCGGTGCTGACCAGTCCGGAGCGGCGGGTGTACGCCGATGCCGCGCAGTGGCGGGAGCAGTTCGAGAATGCGGTCGTGCGAGTGCAGTGGGATCCGGAGTATTCGATCCGCAATGTGAAGCTCGACCACAGGAGCATTCAGGTCGGCCTGTCGCGCACCATCATTCAGCGCTACGTCGACGACTGGATCGTGGAGATCCGCGACCTCACCACCCTGACGCACAAGATCTCCGCCAATCTGCGCGAGGGGCGGGTCGATCGCGCCAAGGATCTGCTGCCCCCGGAAAAGCGCTATCCACTCGCAGAGAATCTGGCGAAAAAGGTTGGCGCAGACTGATTTTCTGGAGCGGAGGCGCAAGTGATCATCTTCGAGTTCTCCCGCCACGAGGACGACCCCGATGACCTGGGGCCGACCGGGTTCGACTTCGGCGACATGGAAGTCGTCGGTGAGCTGGGCTGCGCCTCGTCCGCGGACGACGGCATGGGATCCATGATGATATTCCCGTCGGTCGTGATGTTGCTCGACGAGCTGAGCGCGCTGGTCGAACGAGGACGCGGCGGATTCCACTACATGGGAATGTCCTCGGGTTTCTCGCTCAACTTCACTCTCATGAAACGGCGGATGACTGTTCGCGCCCGCCGCGTCACGATTGTCGATGCGGACGCCGGGCAGGTCCTTGACGCGGTCTTGCAGGCCGCCAATGAGCTCGCCGCTCGCGAGCTGCCTCTACTCGAGCCGGACGACGGCGTGCGGACTGATGTCGAGGGCTCTATCGCGACATACTCACGGGCTATCCGGCGTTACGCACAAGCCGATCAGCGAGGCAGCGGCGGTAGCAGGATTGCAAGATCTCGGCCTCGTCGTAATCCCCGCCCTCCCATACCGGGCCCACGGTGTGGATAATGTGCGTGACCGGAGGATTGAGATCGAATGCGGGCGTTGCCATGGCATCTCCGGGTTCGCAAGGACCGATGGCACCACCCGCTCGGGCCAGCCGAGGCCCTGCGGCTCGATAGAGCGTTCGGGCTCCGAATCACCAGCCGCGCACCGATACCCCACGCGCACGCAGAGCGCTCATGACACGAGACCACTCGTCATCGGCATCTGCGATGGTCTTGTTGACCACCACGAGCTCTCTCAAGGCGGGAAGAGCGACGATCGCATCGAGGTCGCAATGCTGGTCTAACGCATCCACTCTGAGGTTCCGCAACCTGGTCAGCGGGGCGAGTGGAGCGAGACTGCACGCTTCGACGATCGAGTTGAGGTCGAGATCGATGAGTTCGGTGCACTGACCGATCCCGTCCAGACTCGTGATCGAGAAGTGCCGTCCGAAGTGCCACCACCCGGGGTAGAGCTGATAGATCTCACGATCGCCGTCCAAGCACAGATTCGTCACCTGCGCCAAGTCCTCGGACGTCAGTGGAAGTGTGAGCAGGAACTCCTCGAACTGTGGCAGGTGGTCGATTCCGAGGCGCTGGTGGAGGTCGTGCCAAGCCGGGCCGCCCGCCGAAGTCTGGTAGGCGCTGTATTCCTCCAGCAGGGAGGACAGCCAGTAGTAGTCACCGACGCGATCGGTGTATGTCTCATCGAGCAGCGCGAGTCGGAGGTTGCGATCAGCCAATTCGATACTTGTCACCGGCCGAATATACTGCCGCATCGATCGATCGCCGTCGGTCGACCAGCCTTTCCCTGGGCCGGAGTTCGTCTTTGGCCATCTGTGAATCCGCTGCTGTACAAAGGGTTTCGACGAGGTACCCTCTCGACCGCTGCCGATCACCGCTCACCGGCACAAGCGGAGCGGTCCCGCCGGCGCGGTTTTGCGTGCAAACTCGTTTCCGGCACAGCAAGATGATGCCCGCGGTCATGGATTCGCCAGGGTGCGCGTAGTCGAGCAGTATCATCAGGGGCGAGCCAGTCGACGGTGCCGCCAGGCTTACCGATGCGCTGACCGGGGACAACGTCGACGACCAACCTTCCAGGTCGGCCGACATACCTTCACCACAACTGCTGCGACAGGCGATATTTCGCCGAGATTGTCTCCACCCCTTGTCATTTCGAGACGTGTCTGCCATGACGTCGCTGATGGACTTCCGCATCATCACCGTAAGCGAAGCCGAACAGCGATTCGGGGTTTCCGTCGACGTCCAGCATCCATACCAGGACCTCGCCTCCGAGCAGGAGATCCGCCTCTACGAGGGCGGCCTGAGCGTCGAGGGAACTATGGAGCCGGAGTCCGACGATGACTGGGTGCGGTACAACGTGGACGGCGATCTGACTGGGACGGGCAATATCGCCTGGTGGGACTCGGCCAGTGGCAATTTCCCGCTGGTCACCGGAAACGTACGGGTCCGGAATGTGGTGCTGTCGGGCTGTCCGAGTGTGTCCGGGGAATTTGAGACGGTCGGCGAGTCGTTCCACGGTATCGTCGGAGATTCGATTGTCCAGTGGCAGTACGTTTTTCGGTGAGAGAGGCTTTGGGCGGCAAATGAGGAGTCGTAATGCGGTCACGCACCAGATCGAGCGCGCATTCGCGGGCGCCTCGCGTCCACTCACCGAGGGCGAGCTTGCACCGCCGAGCATCGACGCGCCGTATGTCATTGCACATTTTCATGGCCGCTCGCGGGCGGATATCGACCGCTCGAGCTTTCTGCCCGGCCTGCACATGGAAGATTTCACGTACATGACCGCACGGGCCGTCGAGTACTACCTCCCGGCGGTTCTCGAGCTGATGCTGATCCAACCCTACGACTTCGAACTCTGGGTTCACCTCAACATCTATCTCGACAGTGCGCGACGCGACGACGAGACCACGCTGCGCGGCCTGCGCCCCGCGCAACACACGGCCATCGCGGACTGGCTCGAGCTCCTTTCGCAGGAGATCGGCGAGGCGGGAATCGGATTCGATCGACAGGACGCCGAGAACGCGGCGAAGCTGGAGCGGCTCTATCGGCAGCTGGCGGACCCCGCCACGTAACCCCTGTCGCCAAGTGCCCGCGCGCGAATCCAGCCGTGCATCAGCGGATCTCACGAAGTTACGGCCGCAACGGGACCATATCGCTGTGGCCGAAACCCTCGCGTGCCGGTGGATGGTAGATCGGATCTGTCAGCAGACGACAGGCCGGACTTCGACCCGCTGCACGGTGATCTCGTGCTGGTCCACGGCACCCTCCCACAGGGCAACCAATGCGCCGCCCTCTTCTCTGGACTTGCGCATGTCGTGGACACAGAGGGCGAGCTCGTGCGGACTGGAGTCGCAGAACGCGCGCAGGTGCGCCCGCGGCGTCTTGTCGGTCAGCTCCGGCGGCGGGGTGTGGGCACGCGCGCGTCGTATTCGCCGCGGGCCTGTTCGACCTTGTCGAGGTTGACCGACCATTCGACGAGCGCAGCGAACAGGGGTGCGAGGCTGCGCCCCAATTCGGTGATCTCGTATTCCACCCGTGGTGGGACCTCGGGGTAATAGGTGCGTTCGACGAGCCCGTCACGTTCGAGTTGGCGCAGCCGCTGGGTCAGCACCTTGGACGTGATCGTGGTGATGCGGCGTTCCAGCTCCACGAACCGTTGCCGCCCAAAGGTGTTCAGCGTCCACAGAATTGGTGTGGTCCACCGGCTGAAGACGACATCGACCACCGGAGCGATCGGACAGGCCAGCTCCGGAGGCAAATCTTCCGTGATCTCGATCACTTCAGGGTCGCTTTCCTGTAGGTACCTACTGACTTTCCGACAGTAACGTCCCGGGAACCATCGAGTGACAGGAGACGAAGATGATCGTGGTGACCGGAGCCACCGGAAACGTTGGAGGGCCGCTCGTACAGGCCCTCGTGAACGCAGGCGCACCAGTGACCGCCGTATCGCGCCGAGCGGCCGAAGCACCAGCCGGAGTTCGTTCCGTCCGAGCCGATCTGGCCGAGCCGGAAAGCCTCGAGCCCGCGCTCCGCGGCGCAGACGCATTGTTCGTGCTGACCGCCCCTGACTTCATGGTGAACGGCGATCTCGGTCAACTCATGAAGGTCACACGGAAGGCCGGCGTTCGACGGGTCGTATTGCTGTCATCCCACGGAGTGGGTACCAAGCGTCACTCCTCACACCTGGAAGATGCTGTGCGGCAGTCAGATGTGGAATGGACCATGCTGCGCCCGGGCAACTTCGACTCCAATGCGCTGCAGTGGGCGGATTCGGTTCGCGGGGAGCGAATGGTCGTGGCGCCCTTCGGCGATGTCGCGGTGCCGGCCATCGACCCCGTCGACATCGCCGAGGTCGCTGCGGTCGCGCTACGCGAGCCGGGTCACGAGGGTGCGATCTATACCCTGACCGGTCCGGAACCGATCTCGCCCCGGCAACAAGCCGCAGCGATCGGAGACGCGCTCGGCGAGCCGGTGCGATTCCTGGAACAGAGCCGTGAGCAGGCACGGACCCAGATGCTCGGATACATGCCGGAGCCGGTAGTCGAGGCCACTCTCGACGCTCTGGGAACACCCACCACCGCCGAGCGATCCGTCAGTCCAGATGTCGAACGTCTCCTCGCCCGCCCACCCCGCCCCTTCGCCGACTGGGCAGCACGCCACATCGCAGCCTTCAGATGAACCGATCACCAGCTGGTTCCGTCTGCCAGTCCAACAGCACTCACATCGGCAGTAGCGGACGTTCCGCCAGCGTCGGACCCGTACGGCCAGTTGATCTTCCGATGCCCAGCGTCGGCCGGTCCGGTCAGCGCGATCAGCGGCAAAAGAGCGCGTTGGCTACGCGGGGCTGGTGCCGTGTCCGGAACAGTTGATGCTGTAACCGTCTCCCGGGGTGGCGTGGAGCGGCGCAGACTGGTCGGTTCATATACCCTCCTCAGGTCCACTTCGGAAGAGTGCGATCCGGTGTGGCTCGCACTCTTCTTCGCGTCGATGTGTTGTGTGGGGTAGAGAGATGGCGAGTAGCGACGTCGAGCTGGCGGCTCGTTGGTGGCAGTGGGCGATGTCGGTGCCGAACGCCAAGAATCCGGTAGTGGACGAGACCGGAGAGTTCGCCGCGATCGATCAGCCGACGGATGTCTGGTTCCTGGCAGGCACTTTCGGTGGGCGAGTCGAGCGGCGTTGCACGATTCCGCACGGTCGGCCGATCTTCTTCCCGGCTTTCAACATGTTCCAGAAGGTTCCGGACGGATTGTTCGCGCGTGGCGAGGTGCCGGTGGCGCCCGCGGCGTCCGGTCACGCCGCATTGAACGGAGTGCCACTGCCCGTGCGAGCAGTGACCAACGACAAGGCATTCCGGATCACGGCGGCAGCGGGCGGTCCCTTCGGTCACACCGGCCGGTTCAAGGCCAAAGCTTGGGGTCTGTGGGTCCGTCTCGATGATCTCGCGCCTGGCGACTACGTCCTCACCTTCGGTGGCGAATACGAGCCTGGCGGCTTCTGGGTCGAGATCACCTATCAGTTGGAGATCCGCTAGGTCGTGTCTCCCAATGATTTGAGCCATTCGACGATGAGAGCCAGGACGAATCCGGCACGGTAGGTGATTGCGAGCTTGTCGTATCGGGTCGTGACCGCGCGCCAGTGCTTGGCCTTGTTGAAGGCGCGTTCGATGACGTTGCGGCGCTTGTAGAGGTCGGGGTCGAACCGTGGTGCCCGCCCACCGGAGCTGCCTTTGCGTTTACGGTTGGCGACCTGGTCGGAGCGCTCCGGAATGACTGTCCGGATGCGCTTGCGCCGCAACCGGGTTCGGTTCGATGCCGCCGAGTAGGCGCGGTCGGCGATGACGACGTCCGGGTTGCGGCGCGGCGGCCCGCCTTCCAGCCGTGGCACCACCACCGCGTCCAGCAGCGGTGGCAGCAGGGGCGAGTCGTTGGTCTGGCCCGGTGTGACCAGCACCGCCAAGCCGCGACCGGCACCGTCGGCGGCCAGGTGAATCTTGGTGGTCAGCCCGCCGCGGGAACGCCCGATGGCGTGGCCAGCGGGTTCATAGCCCGCTCACCGAATCGGCCCCCGCGCCGCCGGCGTGCTGGTGAGCCCCCACGATCGTGGAATCGATCGACACGACCCAGTCCAGGTCACCGGTGGTGTCAGCCAGCGCCACCACCGCGGTCAGCACCCGGTCCCAGGTGCCGTCGGCGGCATAGCGGCGGTGGCGTTTCCACACCGTCTGCCACGGCCCGAAGTGTTCGGGCAGATCACGCCACGGCAGGCTGGTCCGCAGCCGATACAGCATTCCCTCGACCACTAGGCGGTTGTTGGCGAAGTTACGGCCCACGTGGCCTTCGGATTTGGGCAGCAGCAACTCCAGCAGTTCCCACTGCTTGTCGGTCAGAACCCGGTATCGATCACCGATCGCGGACACCACGGCGAACATGATGCACCATCGGCCCCGAACACGGGGCCGATCGCTTCACCACATTGGGAGACAGAACCTAGTTCCGCGTCGAGCAACGTTGGGTCGGTGATCCGGACCCCGGACCGTTGACCCGACCGCGATGTCGCGCAACTCAGTACAGCTGGCCGGTCCGCAAGTCCAGGGCACCGAACATGCCGGGCACCCTGGGTTCGGTGGTAGATCGCCCGCAGCCGGTTCGGTCAGCGCGGTCAGCGGCAATTGAGTGCGTTGCCCGTGGCTATCCGTACTTCGTGATCTCGTCGATCCGGGCGACGAGATAGCTGTGCAGGTC
This sequence comes from Nocardia sp. NPDC004151, assembly GCF_042874235.1. Classification (NCBI taxonomy): domain Bacteria; kingdom Bacillati; phylum Actinomycetota; class Actinomycetes; order Mycobacteriales; family Nocardiaceae; genus Nocardia; species Nocardia sp. NPDC004151. The sequence continues at coordinate 7,129 of NZ_JBIAMR010000032.1, forward strand.
CGGATAAGGCGGCTCATCGATCGGTAGCTCGATAACAGCGCCGGTAGGAAGCACATCCGAATCACCGACGAACAAGAAAGCCGTGCTGCTGTATCCGTTGTCGCTGGTCACCAGCGGCTGAAAGTCGGCAACGTCGTTGTGTGCACCGATCTCTTCACCCCACTCCTCGTCATCGAACCAGATCTGCGCGTCCTGCAGACCTGACTCCCAGCGAGGACTGACACCGATGTCAGCAGAACCGAGCAAGGTGAAGAACAGATCGAAATTGCCCCACCCATCGGCTACCGACAGCAGTTCTCGATACTGCGCATCCAAGGGCCGACCGAGCCTCCGCTCGGCGGCAGCCAACTGCGCTTCTGTCGCACCGGGATTCGGACGGGTGTCCTCTTCCAGATCACTGGTTTCCACCAGTCGCTGCTTCTGCACCACCATCCGCTCGATCAGTCCCCGCCAGACGTCCGGGCCCATTGGTGTACTCATGCTGCTCCCCATCAAACAATCTTTCCTACGAGGAGGTTAGTCACGACAGACCTGCTTCACGGTCATCGGCAGTAGCGGACGTTCTGCACCGCACCGGGATCCGGCCGCCGGCGCCCCACGCTGGCAGGTTCGATCAGCGCGGGTAGCGGCAGTAGCGGATGCCTCGTATTGGTCCCCGTCGGCATAAGGTTCGTGTAGATGCGGGCTGCTGATCGGTGGTTCTGGCAGCAGTGCAATCGACCGTCTTCTGCCTCATTCGTCCTAGCGGTCCTCCGTCTCGTCGTGCCATTTCTGATAGAGAGGATTGACAAGATCGATGTAGGTGGCGTCGTCGTCGGCCGCGACGAGGACGATCACACATCGGAGATACCATGCGGCTTGCCCGTCTACGTCCCACCAGGTCGGAGTACCGAGCACTGCCGTCAGCCGCTCATTCAGCTGGTCGAGTATCGCGCGCCTTTGGCCGGGAGGAATGCGGCTATCGGTGATCCTGAAATCGATATGCGTCACCGACTCTTTCGTGCCGCCCTGCTGCTGAAGAAGACTGCGGTCGAGGCCCACGAACGAGTACGGCTTGTCGATCTGGAGATCCGTCACGAGTGTGGCGCCGCGTTTCCGCTGGTGCTCGATCTGCCATCCCGCTGCGTCACAAAATTGCGAGACGTCCTCGTCTTTCCACGTCCAGCGGAAGGTCTTGGCGATTTTGACCGCGCGGCCGGCTCCCTCGATATCGGCATGCATTCCGGAGACTACTTCCCGCAGTCTGAGAGCCGTTGGGTCGCACCGCCTCCGAGATGACCGCACCAAGCGGCGCGTGCCCTCACGCCGAACTTCTATGAACGAAATTCGGCAGTAGCGGACGTTCTGCACCCCACCGGGATCCGGCCGCCGGCGCCCCGCGCTGGCCGGTTCGGTCAGCGCGGTATGCGGCAGTTCAGGATGTTCGGTCCTGGCCTTCGCTCGCCGGCGTCCTCATCGGTAGGGCTGAGGTCGTACTCGTCGACATCGAGGCTGGTCGCGGTCGAGGCTAGAAACGCCAGGGTTGGCACCGACAGGTTCCACCCCAACGAGCGAGGCCACTCGCGCACCCGATCGATCAGGGCACCGCCGGGGGCGTAGTGCACCCCGTCTGGATCGTGGTAGTAGCGCACAACCTGCAAACGTGACCAGATGTCGGGATCGCTTGCCATCGAGATCAACTGGGCACGAGCGGGCTCGAGCCTGTCGATCAGCCGCCCGATCTGATCGTCGATCGCGCCATCGACACTGTCCTCGATCTTCCAAGCATGAAGTCCGCGAACCCGACCTCGTGCACGCGTGGTTCCCTTGATCTCGACCTCATCCGGTTCGACTCCCAGGCGAATTGTCAGTTCGTCCGCTGACACGACAGGGCTGGCCAACTCGAAGTACGAGTACTGCCGGATCTTCATCACCGCAGGATTCCATCATGGCAACCTCGTTGAAGACCAAATGTTTTCACGCCGACGCCTGCAGATCCGTGGCGATTGAACACTCTGCATTCGGCATTATGGTGCGTTCAGTACGGACGGGGCGTAAACCTCATGGCCATCGAGATCCTGCCAACTCCTTGACGCGAGACACTTTCGCGGTGATGTGTTCAAGACCGCGTTCGCCGGACCGGACCCGCTGCTGCGACACGTCCGCACGCGGGTGCGATCACCCCAGCCGAACGGTGTGATCGAGCGGTTCTTCGGCACCTTGAAATACGAGCACTTGTTCCGTGACGTGATCGCCGACGGCGATGCCCTGGACATGGAGGTTCACCGCTTCCGGGTCATCTACAACACGATCAGGCCATCGACGACCAGGTACCCGGCTCAGCCTTCACGGCTGCCAGCAGCTGAAAACCGCTCGATATGCGGTGTCGGTTTTGGCGTTGGGCCACACCGCGCCCTCGACGTAGTCGACGATCTTGTCCCACCACGACGGTGCCCCGAGTCCCCGCCATACAGATACAGGTTGGGGATCTCGGGACGTTTCATTCACTGCAAAGCCCCCGGTGGAAACGCGATGCATCGGGGGCTCCACCGATGACCGAGAGCTGGTTGGCGTTGGTCGAGCCATCCAGCCGGTAGCAGAATCATCCGTATTCAGCGGGGTTCCAGGAACGGGTCGGCTTGTTGGTGATGATGAACCGCAATGCCTTGATCATGATGTCACCTCCTTCCTGGGGCTCGGTCGGGCGCGGATTGGGCTTGTGGGGTACGCCGCAGGGTGAACGGCCTGGGGGTCGCGGCATTGGTCACGATCGGGCGGGTATCACCGCCGCCGATGACGCGCAGAGAGGTGTTCTCGATGAGGGTGGTGGCTGCATCGGTGACCAGATCGTGGGCGACCGCGGCGCCGGCGCAGGTGAAGGGGCCGGAACTGAAGGGCACAAATGGGCCGTGTTCGCTCGGTCGAATCCAGCGGTCGGGTTGGAATGCCTCTGGTCTGGTCCAGTGTTTGTTGTCGTGATGGAGCAGATAGGGGCTGATGGACAGCAGGTCGCCGGTCTGGAAGGCGATCCCCCCGAACTCGCCGGGATAGGGAACGGGACGGCTGACCATCCAGGAGACTGGCCGGTGCCGCAGGGCCTCACGTACCACCCAGTCGACGGGCCAAGGCCATGGTGAGCCGGGAGAGTGGAGACTGCCCAGCAGCACCGACCACGCGAGCGAGTAGCCCAGCGGTCCCACAATGGACCGGAACATCAGCACATACAGCTGCGCCACCGTTGTATCGGCGACGCCGTCGGGACAGGCACCGATCACGGCATCGAGCAGATCCCGTGGTTCGGCTTCCGCAGTGCGGCCGGTGGCGCTGCGCCGGTCCCGGATCTGCTCGTTCAGCGCGGTGGACAGCTTGGCGCGCAGCAGCTGCGCCCGCGCCCGCTGCGCCATTCGGGCCGGGCGAAGCGCGCCCACGCGTGCATTTCGCTCCAGTAACTGCCGCAACTCGGGAGAACCATCGGGGTGCAGCAACACGTCCGCGGTGCACCGATACACCAGCTCGACCCCCGCCGCGGGCCAGCGGGTGACGGAGGGCATTTCGATCACCGCCGCCGCCAGGGACTCGTGATACTCGGGCGTACGCGTCCGCAGAATCGCGCGCACCGCGCGGCCGAAATCGACCTGAGCAGACCGCGAAGGCAGCATAGAACCGAAGAACCCGGACTTCCCCGTATTGAAAGCGCGGTCACTCAACACCGTCAGCGCCAGACTCGTATCGCCGACACACCACCCGCCCCACGGCAGCCCGAACACCTCTACCGGGCTGGTCCGGCGCAGATTCTCGAGGAAACCCAACGGATCACGCCGGAACCGGCGCATCTCTGCAAAACCCATCGGACGGTCCTCTCATAGAGAGGGTGAGCGATTCATCAGATGTTTTCGAGCGGATTTATCCACTTGGCTATGCGCACAAACGCAGATCAAGCATAGTATCGACTAATTTTACAAGCGAGGCCGTGGAGGTCGACCACGAGGCGAGTACCCCGGCACCGCCGGGGCCTATCGAACACTGTGCCAGCAGTGAAATCGGTTCACGATCACCCGCGACCGCCGGCAACCGGTCATTGAGGTCTAACCGTGGTCTAACCGGCGCAAACCCGATCCGCCTCGGCGAGGTCCCGTTGCCAGGCGCGCGTACATGAACATGTCGCGGCGTCGATTGCCGACCTTCTGCCACGATCTGAGGAGCCTTCGCCTTCGAAACCGGCTCTCTCCGCAGTGCGGATCGAAGCGCGGTTCCAAGGTTCCACATCGCACTAGGGTTCCGGACAGCCCACACCTTGCGTCTCGCGAACGAACGCTCACGAGACACCCTGATGCTGTCGGCGGCCGGATCGAACGCCCTCAACTCGGCATGAGCGCGCACTTGAGTTCATTAGAGCCAGCGAGGCGATGGAGTCGTAGGGGCGGTCTCAAGGCGGGGCCGGCGGCGGTTGGATCGACGAGTCGCGTCAAGAGTTTATTCGGCTTCGGAACGTGTGTTGAGCTCCGAACAGGGCGTTTTGACGTGCAGATATTGGACGTCAACAGGGTCGAGCCCCGAAGCGGATCAGCGTCTGCGAAGAAGTAGGCCAGCGCGTGTATTGCTGCTGGTAGAGACTCTGCTGAGCCGCCATTCGGTGATCCGGGTGGGGGCTCGGTCGTTGCGCTGGTACTGCGCGATGGTTGGTTCTGTCAGCGCGGTATGCGGCAGATGCGCGTAACCCCGTAGCGAACGGCGCGTCGCTGCTGCACTGCCACCAGCGTCTGCACATGGACTACGGGTTCATGGCCTTGCTGCGAGTGAGCTGAGCACGGTGTGCGATCACCGCGTCCAGTGACCAGCGGCCAGGGCCGGCCCACAGCAGGAAGATCAAGCCGAGCAGCATCGCGAAATCGGTGCGGGCATCGTGGGCCATGCCCCAGAAGCCCTGCACGCCACCGAATCCGCCCGGGCGCAGCTCGCGCAGCTTGGTCAGCACAATCGCCAGACTGATGTCGATCAGCAGCGGCACCGCCGCCAACCGGGTCAGCAGGCCGATGGCGATCATAGCGCCGCAAGCGATTTCGACGACACCGTCGAGGTTGGCGAAGAACGTCGCCGCCGGTATTCCGATCTTGTCGAAGCGGCCCGGACCCAGCATGTGAGGGTACAGGAACTTCTGGATCCCCTCGCTGAGGAACACCAGCCCGACCGCCACCCGGATGCAGATCACCGCCGCTGGGCCGTCCGCGCCCAAGATCCGCGGCCACGACCACCGTTGCGTTCGCGTCATCGGTCCTCGCCTCCCGATATCGTCACCCGATACACGTCGGATCGAGCGTGTTCATCCAGTTGGTCGAAAGCTGATTGCCACTGGTGTCATTCGGTCGTGCCGACGTCCGAGGAGTGCGGTGCCGGCAGAGGACGTTTGAGTAGCAGGACGACCAGCGCCCATACGCTGCACAGGAATCCGGCAGCGAAGCAGATGCCCCGCGCGTAGACACCCCACACAGTGAACGTGTCGAACGCGTTCTGCAACGCGGCGGTGTCGGTGTCGGCGACCGAGCCCACATGCTGCATCGTCGGGGCGGCGATCACGGTTGAGACGATCGCCCCGAGCACCGCCACCACTGCCAGGTACAACGGCACCCGGACCGCGCGCGATGCCGACCGATCCCGACGGCAGGCGATCACGGCCGCGAAAACCAGGCCCCACCAGAGAATCCCGACGACCGGGTACACCACCTCACCTGGCCCCAGATCTGCATGCCGACTGTAATCGGCCCACGCCACCACCCCCAGATCCCGCCACGCGGGCGTGGCGACCAGCGCACGATCCAGCAGCGATCCGAACAGCCCGCCGACCACCACGGTCGCGACCACGAGGGCCTCAGCGACTGTCAGGCGGCGACCCGATCGCCCTGTCACCGCTGCACTCCCCGGGCCAGCGTTACGGCGCACTGAACGTCGCCGCCGGTATTCCGATCTTGTCGAAGCGGCCCGGGCCCAGCATGTGAGGGTAGAGGAACTTCTGGATCTCCTCGCTGAGGAACACCAGCCCGACCGCCGCCCGGATGCAGATCACCGCCGCCGGGCCGTCGGGGCCGAGCGTCCGCTACCACCGCTGCGTTCCTGCCATCAGCACTCGCTCCCGATATCGGTACCCGATGCAGCACTCGACCTTACTTGCGAGCGCCGCCCCCGCGTGGTCCCCACGCCGGATCGAAGCGCGGTAGGCGGTATAACAGTGCGTCTGCTGGCGGGCCAGCCGATTTCAGTATTCGGTCCGACCCATTCGCGAGTCGGTTTTGACCAGCTCAGGATGAAGATCAGCGCCAGCAGCACCACCCCGGTCACGTTCTCGATTAGGTACACGCTGACCAGCCTCGGGAAGCATTAAGCTACTGCCCGTCTGTGAGCTGCTGGACGACAAATGCGCAGCATGGGCGCGCCGGGGTCCAGAGGTTCTGATCGGTGAGTTGATGTCGGCCAGCCGACTCGCCCGCGGCGCACCAGGGACGCGTTGTACGGTCGCCGACGCCACGGTGATGGCACGCTCGGTGTTGAAGTAGACACGACAAATGGAACTGGACACTTCCGAATGTTCTGCAGTGCACCAGATTCCAGCAGCCAGCATCCAGTGGAGGATCCAGCTAGCCGCAGCATGACACAGACCATCCAGAAGTGCGATCGCGGCGTCCACGTGGACGTCTGGCGACCTATTCCGCCAAGCCAAGGCATGCCTTACTAATTCAAATGCCCTCTACCCCAGCAGATCTCAAGATCGACAGGCGAACTTGGCCGCCCCGCTGGCGCGGGCCGGGCCAGTCCGTGCAATGCGGTGCGGGCACAGGCAGTTGCGGATGTTCGCGAGGACGCCGAACGCCCCGAGATGATCTCGGGGCGTTGATCTTCAGCTGGTCTGGGCGGATGCGAACCGACCCGTATGCGGCAGATGAGTGCGTTCCCGTAGCTCTTCAAAGGAGCGAGTTCAGCTAGCCGGCCTTCACGCCCAGGATGCGGTCGAGAAGATGGTCGACCAATCCGAGTGCGGACTCTGCGGTGCCGTATCCCTGGAGCATGCCGTGGGCAAGTCCACCAGTTGCCATGGCGATGACCTCGGCGTCGCGGTCGGGGACGCCGGAGTCGGACGAGTCGTGGGGCTGGGCTCGCCTGAGTTGGTCGGCGACGATCGTGACCAAAGCCCGTGGCGCAGCGAATGTTTCCTCGGCAGTGATGCCCTGGCCGCCGATCGCTGCCCACGCGAATGCCCCAAGCACAACCACTTCTTCGCGGCGTTGGTCGTCCAGGGGAAGTAACTCGGTCAACACTGCGCGGATGGCTTCACGGGGCGTGGCGTCCGCGCCGAGTGCAGTCCATCGGTGGGTGAATCGGGCTCCGGCGTCCTCCATCACCGAGCGGTGGGTGGCCAGCAGAAAGTCCTTCTTGGTCCCGAAGTGGTACTGCACCAGCCTTACTGAGATCTCGGCCTCGGCGGCAACGCTTTGAAAGGTCACCGCTTCCAGCCCACCGCGGACGATCACGCGTCGGACGGCATCGGTGATCTGCCGCCTCCGCTGCTCATGGTCGACCAGTCGTGGCACGAGTCCTGCCGCCTCCCTTTCATCGCGTCGCAGACCCACCAGCCTAGATGGTACGCACGTATCCGCTTACGTGGTACGCACATACCACAATAGATGATATGGTCATATCGTAAAGACGATTAAAGGGAGGGACGATGCCGAAGATCGGGCGATTCACCAGCAAGGAAGCGAAGACAGCCTTCCTCGACATCTACGACACCATCGCCGCGAAATGGCCGGTGCCGTCGACTGTTATCGACGTCGAAACCTCGTTCGGGACGACACGGGTGCGCAAATCCGGCAACGGGGGCGGCGCACCGATCGTGTTGCTGCCGGGCATCGGCGGCAACGGCCTGGTCTGGTCGCGGTTCATCGAGGATCTGGCACGAGACCACGTCATATACACACCCGATGTCATGGGATGGGCAGGGCGGTGCGTGCAGACCGCACCGTTGCGGGACACGGAAGACATCGTGTCGTGGATGAACGATGTCCTCGACGGGCTAGACGAGGATCGCGTCCATTTGGCGGGCAATTCCCTGGGCGCGTGGCTGGCTGGAGCGATCGCGGTGTATCACTCCGATCGACTGGCGAGTCTGACCCTGCTGGAACCGAGCGCGGCGACCTTCGCCAAACCCCGCTGGAGCCTTTTGTTCAAATTCCTCATGGCGGGCGCGCGGCCCACCCCCGAACGGATGAGGAAGCTCAACAAGTGGTTGATGCCCGGTTATGAGCCCACCGACGAGGAGTTCGCCGGCGCGATGGCGACCATGAAGTTCCGGATGGCGACGCCGTGGGATCGCCCGTTCACCGACGCTCAGTTGGCGGCGATCACCGCCCCGACCCTGGTGCTCTTCGGCGCCGAGACTGTGGTCAACGACTTGGAAGTCGCCGTCCCTCGCGCCCGCGATCAGATCTCGTCAGCTGAGGTCCAGATCTACCCCGGTGTCGGGCACGACCTGCTGTGGGCTAATCCCGAGCAGGTGATTCCACGGTTCCTGAGCTTCGTCGACAGCCACGATCCAGTCCGGGCAAACCACACGGGATAGCCCCGACCGGGCATGTGAGGCGGCCCGGCCCGCCTCGCATGCCCGCAACGGTCAGGCGCCGACCGGGCCCCATCCTGGAATCGGCAGTAGCGGACGTTCCGCCAGCCTCGGATCGGCGCGGCCAGTTGATCTTCCGATGCCTCTCGCTGGCCGGTTCGGTCAGCGCGGGATGCGGCAAGAGAGTGCGTTGCTAGTGCCGTGTCCGGGAAGGTTGATGCTGGAACCGTTGTCCGGGGTGGCGGGTTGATCCTCGGCCGGTGAGCGGTGATGCTGCCGGTGGAGGT
>NZ_JBIAMR010000033.1:0-13269 GCF_042874235.1 Nocardia sp. NPDC004151
CCTGGGCTACAGCACCCCGGCCGGATACGCTGCAATCTGCATCCACCGATAACCGGCTCTCACACCCGGTGGACCGAATCACGGGGTCCCGTCACCTGGGCATCAAGTCGCTACTGGCCAATGCCAGTTGCAAGCGGCGTGCTCGGCCGCGGCCACGCGATCATCGCCGGACCGATTCAGTGTCGACACCCGTCCGATGTCGGACGCTGCATGTATACGTGGGAGGTCACCACGAAGAGAGGATGGGCAAGGTGCGATGCTTGGTGGACAGGCTCTTGATTCGGCCTTCCGAAGCGTCAGCGATCGAGGGGAGGGCGCATGGGCGCTGAAGAGGCCGCGCCCTGCCGACACGCCGGCGCGCCACCGCAGGTGATCGTAGACAGCGTGTCCAAACTCATCCAAGATCTGGCGATCGAGAACGACCTGCTCGGACGCTATGGTCTGACTGCGGGCGAATATCATGCTGCGCTACCCGCCGCCATCGAAGGCTTGCGCGGCAGCATGAGCGCCAGTGTCGCCGACCGAAAGGAATTCCTAGCCAGCGTTTTTCGAAGCATGCTCGAAGGCGGCTTTATCGATCGCTTGGAGAGTCCGAAGTACGGTGCCGATACCGTCTATCGATTGACCATCGATGGATACGGGGACATCGCGGTCATCCAGAAGGGCTGTCCCGATGGGAAGCACAGCAGCGTCGCTTGGTCCGCGCCCGGCTGGGCACGCGAGACCTACTTGTGGTGGCTGTGTGACAGCATGCGCTACGAGCCTGGCGAGCACATCGCTAAGGGCGTAAACCGGTTGCGGCAGCGGTTTTTTGGCGAGTATCCGGACACCGTGTCCGGAGTGATCTTTCACAATCACCTGTGCGGAAGCGGCTGGCGGAAATGTCCAAAGACCGTCGGCACGGAGGCACCTCCCCCATGCCTGTACATCATGCCGGACCGACAGGACGACGTCAGCCAATGGAACTGGGACGGCGGCCAGAAGCGGTTCTTTCCTGACGTTCTCATGGCCGCGTTCGGAGTTCCCCGCGAGCAGGTTCCGTACTTCACCGGGCACATCGGATTTCAGCGTCGCGGCGACACCCTCCGCACGACTATCACCTCGCGGTTCGGGCCGGGCCGTGCGACCACTTTCAGGAGTTGACCTTGACGAACCACAACCTTGATCAAGACCGCGTCGCCTTTCTCGACTCGAGGCAGAAGACGAAGAGGATGACCGTGCCCGCCTGGCCGCGGGACGACAACGATCTTCCTCTCGTCCAGCTTCCCGTCGAATGGCCGATGTTCTCGACGCTGAACCACCGGACCAGGGCCGAACAGCTTCGCGAGATCAGCGCCGCGGGGCGGGAGGACCTGTTCACACGGGACCCGCTGGGCCCCGAAGCGCAGGATGCTCAATACCGGATTCTTCATAGCCAGGATGGTTTCGACCAGCTGAAGGAAGACCTTCAAGAGCGGGGGCAGCAGGAACCTGCCATCATCACCGCTGACGGAATCCTGATCAACGGCAATCGCCGTACTGCAGCGCTCCGTTCGCTGTATCAAGAGGACGGTGTGCTCGAAGCGCAGTATGTCCGCTGCCTCGTGCTGCCGGCGGATGCGACGTCAGAAGAGTTGGTTGACCTGGAAACCGAGCTGCAGGTCGCGAAGGACTTCAAGCAGGAGTATTCATGGGTCAACGAAGCCCTCTTGATCGAAGAGCACTACGACCGCGCTGGCAAGAACTGGGATCGCGTCGCGGCGCGGATGCATCGCGCGATCAGCGATGTGCGCGGCATGTACGAGAAGCTGCAGCAGTTACACCAACTGGTCGAGCTGTCAAACGGAGCCAGGCTGCACGTGGACTTCGTGGAGAACGAATCGGTGTTCGATGAGCTCGCAAAGCACATCAAGAACAAGTCTCCCCAGGAATCCGATGCCGTTCGCGCCGTGTACTTCCTCGGCGTGTTGACGGGAGCGAAATACCGCGATCTTCGCCACCTCAAACGTTCGGATGCAGCGGCATTGGTACGCAGCGAAATCGAGGGCGACGCCGCGCTGAAACCGATCTTGGAAGTGGCCGAGGCCGCAGCGACGGAGAATCTGGAAGACGACCCGCTTTCTGAGCTTTTGGGGAGCTCAGAAGCGCCCTCGCCCCTTCACAGCCTGTTGTCTTTCATAGCAACGAAGCGACCGGAAGCCACTGTAGTACTCAGCACTGGCGAGCAACTGCCGGTTCAGGACGTGCTGAAGAGCGTCAGCAGCTCGATCACTGCGGCAGCCGACGACGCGAAAGAGGAAAAGCGAGACCAGAATTCCTTGCAAGCGCCTCTGGAGCGGGCAGACAGGGCCATCGGTGAACTCGAACGAGTTCTGGATGCGCTCCCAAGAGCTCGTGCCTTTAAGGACGAATGGGACGAAGTGGCTCTCGCCGAGCGGATCCTGGCCATCAGGAATCTCGTCAAGAGGATCGAGCTGATCCCGTGATCGTTGCCGAGCTTCGTCCTGGCGGTCGGCCGACCGTGGTCATCGAGCGCCGGGATGACACGAAGCCAGGAGCATGGGCACGGCTGCAGGAGGCGCTGTCCCGGGGTGTTGTTGGCGGCACTGTGATGCGCACCGAGGTTCGTGCGGACGTCTTCTTCTCCGAGCTGAAAGCCGTGCAGGAGGTTCGTTCCATGTTCGGTGAACCTCTCGAATTGGGTCCGGCGCTGACCGACCAGCTTCGTCTGCTCGCGAGCGATCGACGTGCGAGAGAGGTCGCCGTCTCGCGGGAGGCACTACCCGCGACCGACGATCTCGAAGGTGAACTGGACCTGGCCGGCTTCAAGCGGAAGCTAAAGTCGTTCCAACTCGAGAACCTGGCGAGGATCTTGCAACTCCCGCACGGCGCGGACTTCTCAGTGCCCGGTGCCGGGAAAACGACTGTGGCGCTGGCAAACTTCACGCTGAACCGCGCACGAGGCGCAGTGCAGCGGCTGCTTGTCATCGGCCCGATCGCCTCCTTCCAGGCATGGAAGGAGGATTCCGCCGCATGTCTGACTCGAACACCGTCGGTCGTCGTCCACTCGGGGTTCGGAACGCTCATCCCGGACAACACCGACATTCTGTTGACGAACTACAACCGGGCGGCCTCCGATTACGACCGCATCCGAGAGTTTGTGGCGGCCAAACCTACGCAGGTCATTCTCGATGAGGCTCACCGGATAAAACGCGGCGAGCAAGGCGTGCATGGGAGAGCCGTGCTGGATCTCGCCTATGCAGCCCGACGACGTGACGTCCTCACGGGAACTCCGGCGCCGCAAGGCGCTTTCGACCTCATCGCTCCTATCAGGTTCCTGTACCCAGGACAGGACCAGAAGATACTGCCCGAGGCCGCCTACTCTGAGCGCGACGGCCGGAATGACGAAGTGCTCCGTTCGACGAGCGCGGCCATCTCCCGCTACTTCGTGCGGACACCCAAGTCGCGGTTGGGCCTCCCTGGCACAGACTTCGAGGTCATACGCGAGCCGATGCGGCCGATCCAGCAGACGATCTATGAAGCCCTGCTCGGTCGATACCGAGGTGAATTCGCGCTAGATCGTGACGACCGCCGACGCTTTGATCGCCTGGGCCGGATCATGATGTATCTGCTGGAAGCGGCATCCAACCCCATGCTGCTGATAGCAGGGTCTGACGAATCCGACGAACGCGGCTTCGAACATCCACCTCTGGAGTTGCGGGGCGACGAACCGGTCGCGCAGCTACTCCAACGATATCGAGACCATGAGGTGCCGTGGAAGTACGACAAGATCTCCGAGATGGTCGACGCCGCAGCGGCAAACAACGAGAAGGTGATCATATGGTCGACCTTCGTCCGCAACCTCAAGCTCCTCGCCAAACACCTGAGTAGGCATCAGCCCGCATTGGTGCACGGCGGAGTCCCCCCGGCGGACACTGCGCCGCCCGGAGTCCTCACCCGGGACGCCGAGTTCGACAGATTCCGCAACGATCCCGCTTGCCGAGTTCTGCTGGCGAACCCAGCAGCTTGTGGAGAGGGCGTGAGCCTGCACCATTGGTGCCATCACGCGGTATATCTCGACCGCACCTTCAACGCCGGCCACTTTCTGCAGAGCCAGGACCGTATTCACCGACTCGGCTTGAAGGAGGGCACCCTCACCCGTTTCACGCTGCTGCTCAGCCGCGGCACGATCGACGAAACGGTCGACGGTCGCCTGCGAGAGAAGGTGATCGCGCTGTCCAAGCTCATGGACGACCCCGGCCTCGTTCAGGTCGCGCTGCCCGAGCCGGATATTCACATTGCCGAGCGCGCGGTGACCGAAGACGACGCTTCGGCAGTCCTGTCCATGCTGAAGGCCGACTGATCGTGCTTCCCAGGCACGGCGCTGTTTATAGCGTTCTCTTACTCACCCGCACAGCCGGAATCGCGCCTAGACGCAACATCGACGATTGGGTGCATTCAGCTCGGATGCACGGATCACACCTCGCGTCGGCCGTCGACATCAAAGTCTATGCGGAAGAACTGATCGATTGCGGCCTCGCCCTATTCGACGACAAGCTGCACATCACGCCCGAACTTGCCATCGCGGCGCAGGCGGGAGGCGACATCGCCATTAGGGAGATCGCGTCACAACTGCTGTCGGCGCGACCTCCGATCTGGTTGCGCCTGGCGGTCAGTGAGACAGCGGTTGCGAGGGAGTACATACCCACCGTGGATCTCAGTGCTCTGCTCTGGCTTGAACCGGACCTGGACCGAATCCTTATCGCGGCACATCGAGAAGTTTCCCCGGACGACTCGATCGCAATGACGAAAGAGATCGGCGACGCGGCCGAACTTCTCGTCCTGGCCGCGATGAGGCATCGCAGCCAACGACCAATCCACGTCGCCAAGCTGTCCGATTCCTATGGATACGACATTGAGGTTCCAGGCTCCGCGGTGTCCTGCTTCGAAGTAAAGGCCGCAGGCCCGAGAACCTGCAGGAGCTTTCACATCTCGCGCAACGAGTTCGATACATGCCAGCGACTTTCCAGGCGATGGCGCTTGCTCCAAGTGGCGTTCAACGGTTCTGCATTCACCGCTGCCGAGATTGGTTCGGCGCAAGTGGACTCAATCCGTGAGCTCCCCCACGACACGCTGCGGGATCTCGTACCACCGGACACGTCCACGTTCGCGTGGGAGCAGTCTGCATTGATCACGCCGCCGGAATCAGCGTGGGTTGACTCGGACCTGGAGCTGGACCCTATTTATCGCATTCCGGGATTTGGAGTCGGCGCCCATGGCTGAATAGATCCGCGCTTGATTGAAACCACCTCCATGCCAGATTGTAGCCAACGCCGGCGGGGCCAGCCGCCGTGATTGCGGACCGACTGGGTCACCGCCTTATCAAACGGGATCGGAGGGAGCCGGTACACGATGTCCGGCTCGCCGAGCCGACGACCCGCGGCCACTTGTCGGTCAATGTGTCTCACGATCCACTGCGGGCCCGCCGGCTCAGAATCTGCATTTGATATGCGATAGCTACTCGGTCCACAAATGCGCCGAGGTCCGTGTATGGCGAGCAGAGCAAGCAAACCCGTCAAGCCGGTGTTACTGCCAACCTATTCGTCATGTCATGGCTTAACAGGATCGAATGCGAGTTCGCCGCACTGCGATACTTCACGCTCAACGGAACCGACCACGACCAGCAAGACGACACGATCTGTGCATACGGCCGCTGGCGTTACCAGCACGCCGGACCCGTCCGCGACTTTCGTCGTCGGATTCAAGATCCAATACCCGGATTACCTCACCGACGTTTGAGTGATGAAGCACTAGCGAGGCCCCACCTCAGAAGCGGGTCCAACCGATCGCGAACCAGCGCCGTCAGCGTTCCGATTCGCCAACCAGGAAGCAGGAACAGAGTTCATCGGATGCGGGCACGCCATCGCGCATATGAGCCAGGGCGACCTCGTAAGCCATCTCGAACGATTGGAGGTCATGGCCGTCAGCAATAGCGTCGCTGGTGTCGACGGTGTCGTAGACGCAGGCATACCAATGCAGTATGTCTTCGCGACCCTCGGCGAGGCCATTATCGATCGTGGTGATCAGCAGCAGTAGGGGATGCCCACTGCCGGGCGCGTCTCCGATCACGGCTTCGATGGCCATACAGCCACCGCCCGTATCGACGACTTGCGCAGTGGGCCCGAACCGCTTAGCGAGCATATCGATTTCAGCCTGATAGATCTCGGTGAGATGCGCCTTGTAGGCGTTGTAATCAACCATCCCGCACTCTCTTCTCTCGCACCTCTGATCTTGCTCAATCGCACACTAACTCAACGGATTCGGGGAAGCGACTACTACCCTGAGGATCGTGCAGGCCGAGGCTTTGCAATTGGGCTGTCCTTGATCCGGCTCAACAACTGAGCGAGCATGGTTGGATCTCGTGTTTGGCACTCCCAGATAGTTAGGACCTTCCAGCCATGTGCTACTAGCTCGGCTTGCCGCCGTTCATCACGGGCGACGTTGCCATCAAGTTTACGAGTCCAGTACTCGGTGTTCGATGCTGGCCGATTCGCGGCCTGACATCCAGAGTGCTGATGCCAGAAGCAACCGTGTACGAACAGTGCGACTCGCCGTCTCGGGAAGACGAGGTCGGGCTTCCCTGGGAGCCGTCGGTCATGCAGCGTATATCGCAATCCCGCCGCGTGCAGGTAGCGGCGGACAGCCATCTCTGGACCTGTGTCCTTCGAACGCACTGCCCGCATCGTTCGGCTGCGTTGCTCCGGCGACTCCTTCACGAGACAAGGCTATCGACTATCAGGCCGGCACCTTCTCGGCTTCATATCCGATTTCAGGATCCTTCTGTTCTATCTCAGGCTCGATCAACTCCGATTCGGGTTGAGGTTGAGATTCAAGCAACGGCTCAAGAATGTTCTCGGCCAGGAAGTGAACAACATCTACGGCCACACCGTCACCGATCAGATGGTAAGCCTCATTGTATTTCTCTGGCAAAATATAGCTATCATCAAGACCCATCAGACGCGCTGCTTCGCGAGTGGAGAGCAACCGAGAGCGGCGTATGCCATTGGGTTCGATGATTAGGATGGTTTGTCGACTGGATCCTCCACCCGGTGTGCGAAGGCAACCGGCGATATCGTCGAAGCGGACCTCGGCACGCTGGACTTTCTGGCGAGTCGGCCTACCCTTGTCATCCTTCTCTCCGGTGAGCGGCCCTTCAGGACGCATCCGCTTGTAGATTGTCCCAACTACCCTCTTGCCTGTGTCCTTCGCGCGCCGCTGTGCCTTTTCAACCTTGGTCCGATTTACAGCATTCATCAACTCGTCACCGAGTAGCCGGTCGGTTTCGGCCCTGGTGTGCCATGAAACGCCGGTTGGTTCATCTGGTTCAATCAGGTCTGCGAGGGTTTGGAACCTTGCCTTGCGGGATGGCGGCTCGGGCAGGTTCCACCAAACCCAAGCATCCTCACTTGCTTCCGATTCCGGCCCGTCAACCAGCCGACGGTATGCCGACACCAACGATGGAGGATGCCATCGAGACATCGTCTGAGGGTCAGCGATCAGCTTTTCGCTGATGTGCATCTCCCGGTGCACCGCAATGATGAACAGCCTGGGTCGTGACTGGGGAACCCAGTGTTCGGCATTAATTACGACCGCCCCGAATCGGTAGTCGCTCTGTGCGAGCATGTTGCCGAGCGTGACGAAGTCTTTGCCCTTGCCTGCAGTAAGCGCGCCGACGACATTCTCCAGCACGACAAGCTTCGGAGCTCGCTTCTGGTCCTTCAATGCCTTCATCAAGTCCCAGAAGGGAATGACTGTGCCTGACCGTTCACCCTTGAGCCCTGCGCCTGAGCCAGCCAGGGACAGGTCTTGGCATGGGAACGATGCCCACGTCAGATCTGCCCGTCCAACAGAAAGGCGCTTGTCGCTAACGTCGAGCGTGGCAACATCCTTCTGAACCATTGGGTCCCGTGACTCGCCATCGGCGCCTTTGTCCTCGTCCTCGCTCTCACCGGCATGACCCCAGTTCGCCCTATAGCTTGCCGCCTTCTTCTCGTCGATGTCGTTGGCGAACAGGCAATCCCAGTTGCCGCTCTTGGTGAGGCCCGCTCGGGCCATGCCGCCGCCAGCGAAGAACTCGTAGAAGCTATACATCTATCCCCTCTGTCTCGCCGCACCGGTCCAATAGGCATTGGTCACCACCGCGGGCGTATCCCTGCGCCGCTTGTCGACCCAGCTGCCGCTCTCGGCAGCGGATCTGGCGTCCACAGACGGTAGCGAGCTGGAAGCCATGGTGGCTGTCTCCTAGCAAATTACAACGATGTCATTGTGACATTCGATTCCGGCGATCACCGTACCGTGGCCGCGTAGCGGCGCGCGTTCGAACCGTGGCATCGGGACAAATGTCCCACGACTTGGCATCACGGCGCTGAGCTGTACAAATGTCGCTCGTTCCCTTCCGAGTTGGCATCGTTGGTCATGCTGCTTTGAGGCACGGATCACGGACTGCAAGTGCAGTCCTTGGCTACGTTGCAGCAGGCAACCCGCACCATATCGATCGCCGCCGACAGGACGGTCTAGCTCAGCCTCACGCTGGCGTGGATACGGGCTGGAACAGTGCTGACATCGCCTCGAAAAGAGGCTCTGCCTGATCGAAGTAAGGATCGAGCTCTCGGGCCCCGCAGGCCGACAACTGCCTTAGGTAGCGAAGCAGAGAAGATCTCGGATCACCACATCGACCCAAACGTCGGCGCAGCGAGTACTGATGGCTAGGAGCGATAGCCATGAGTGGCCGTCGTGAGACACCCGACACCACACAGGCAGAACTCGTCGAGACGACGTGACGTCGGCATCGGACCGGCCGCGCGGCGGCCGGAGCGGCAGAGCGATTTTGGAAACGTCGCTCCACTTTGCCCAGAACTCTGGAACTGCCAAGTCCGGCCACTGTGATCGCACGAACGCGGCCAGCCCATCGGCCGAGTCCGGTACGGATCTGCGTGCATCGCTGGCTGACGAGGTCCAATGTTTGCACTCAACTGCGAGCACGTCGTCAGAGGCCGTAACCAACCAAGCATCCAGGCGACGCACGTCTGGTTTCGGTGCTACCTCCACGTCGAAGGCCATGTCATCCCGGTGCGGACGCTCTGGAAGTAGCGTCAAGGGATGGTCCGCGCGGAGTGCATGGGGAAAGTATCGAAAGTGGGAATCTCGCCAAGCACCAGATACAGGCGGTCGGTCAGCCCACTCTCATGTCGGTCGAATCTGTCCAAACGGCGAAACAATTTGGGAATGTTGTACGTCACCATAGAGTCAGGTTCCTACCTCTCCGCCGTGAGATCGATGTCGGGGGGCATGTGGTATTCGACCTGTTTGTCGGCGATTTGGATGCCGTGGCGGCGGAGGTTGTCGAGGAGTTGGCGGGTGATGCGGCGGGGTGGGCGGTAGTGGGTGCTGTGGTCGGAGATCAGGTGGAGGTGGCCGTCTTTGGCTGCTAGTTCGCCGGCGGCGGATACCGGGGCTCCGGACAGGAAGCTGGAGTGGTGGAACTGGCCGAGGATGTGGCGGGGGGAGGAGTAGATATCGCCGGTGGTGTCCATGACGAAAATGGCTCGGCCGCCGCGAGGGGTCCAGAGGGTGTTGGCTGTCGTGGTGTCGAAAGGGGTGCCCTGGCTGTTGTAGAGGAGGCCGTTGGCGATGGCCAGTTTGTAGGGGGCGCGTTCGGTGGGGGTGAGGTAGTGGACGTGGGTGCCGTTCCAGCGGGTGTTGCCGGGGAGGTGTTCGCCTGCGAATTCTGGGCGTAGAGGGGTTGTTTCGTAGGGGGCGGGCGGCGGCGGGAGGGTGGGCAGGAGAGTTACCTCGGCGGGGTTGATGGGTGCGGAGGTCAGTAGTTCTCGGATGATGGCCGGGGCATCGGCGTTGGGGGTGCGGGAGACCAGGGCGGTTGCGGGTTCGGGTGGCCAGCCGGGGCTGATGAAGGCTACTTCGGCGCCGGAATTCAGGCGGAGGAGCAGGAGCTCGCGGTTGTAGCCGGGGGGCTTTCGGAACATCTTGCCGAGGAGGGGCTGGAGGTCGGTCCACGCCAGAGAAATTCGCGCTAGGGGGGTGAGGTCGACGAAGTCTGTCCATTGTTCGAGAGGGATCTCGTGGTACGGGCGATCAGGCCAGGGGCGCATGGTGTCGAGTTCGGCGACTATCCGGATGAAGAAGCTTCGCTTCTCTGCCTCGGAGAAGGGCGCTTGAACGACGGTGTCGAGGGGGGCGCGGGAGTCGAGGGCGTCGAGTAGGGCGCGGTGTTGTTCCTCGACGGTGAGGTCCCACAGTGGTTTGCGGACAAGCCATTCGGCTGTGCGGTGGGCCTCGGCGTCGTTGAGGGCCGGGGCGAACTGGGACTTGTACAGGATGGCGGTGGCTACGGCTCGCCATGGCTCGGTCATGTCGGGATCCTCTCGGGCTACTTCGGGGCCCGCAGGTCGATCTGCGAGGGGTCGATGTGGAGGCCTTCGCTGCGGAGTTGGTCGATGACCTGATTCGAGAACTTTTGGGCGGGGCGGTAGTGGCCGCTGGAGTCGGTGAGGAAGCGGAGTTCGCCGTTGGTTACCTGGATCTCGCCGGCTCCTGCTACCGGGGCGCCGGACAGGAAGCTGGAGTGGTGGAACTCGCCAGGCCCGTGGAATTTCGACGCGTAGAGGGCGCCGTTCTCGTCCATGACGAAGATTGCCCTTCCGTCGTTGAAGTGGGTGGCTGAGCCTGTGGTGTCGAAGAGGGTGCCGCGGGCGTCGTAGAGCTTGCCGTCTCGGATGAACAGTTGGAAGCTCTGGCGCTCTTCTGGAGTCAGGTAGCGGACCGACTGGCCTGGCCAGATTGAGTTTCCTGGGATGCTCTCGCCCTTGTAGTGGGGGTTCATCGGGGTTGTCTTCAGTTTAGGGACGGAGCCGGTGCGGCGGCCGAAGATCGCCAGTCGGGCGGAGGCTGCTTGGACCCACTGGGCGACCCGTGTGGCGAGGGCGCGGATCCGGTCGGCGAGGGTGCCGACCAGTCGGGCGGATTCCTTTGCCTTGGTGGCCAAGCCCGCGATGATCGAGGCGATGCGGGCCGCTTTGACGGCTATGCGGGCTGCCCAGGCGGAGTTGCCGATGTACTCGGAGAGACCCGCGGTGACGGGGGCCAGGAGGGCGAGGCCGAGTTCTACTGCGGCGGTTTCGAGGCCGAGGTCTTTCAGTTCCTCGAGGATTTGGTGGTGGGCCTCGTCGAGGTGGTGGGCGTAGTCGCCACAGGCTGTGGCGAGGGCGGTGCTGATGGCGGCGAGGTCGGTGAGGTCGGATTGGCGGGAGCGGGCGGCTTCGATCGCGGCGGGGATTTCCTCGGACTGCTGGTTGGCGAGGAGGTCTATGGCCTTCGGGATCGTGTCGGCCAGGGTGTGGAAGTTGGTGGCCGTGGTGGACCAGGCCGACTGGGCGGCGAGGAGTTCGGACTGGTGGCCGTTGGGCCACATGGCGCCTACGGCGTCCTTGATGATGGACCAGCCGAAGGGTTCGGGGATGCCGTCGCCGGACGCGGACGGAGCCTCGTCCGGAAGACAGGATGGCGGGGTCAGGGCGGGCGGTGGAGGGGGATCCACGTCGTTGTGGGCGGCGGCGGACTCCCCTGCCTGGTGGTTGTGGGCGCCGACCACGATCAGGTCTCGGACTTGGGCTGCGGCGGTGGCCAGTTGGGATGAGGCTTGCAGGGCCGCGTTCGCGGCCTGGTCGTAGGCGGCGGACCACTCTTGGCCGATGGTGTCGCTGCCGGCCATGCCGGCGTTCGTGCGGAGGACTGCGAGCAGGCCCGAGTGGGTGTCGACTGCGTCGGTGTTGAGAGTGCCGAAAACTTCTCCGGCGGAGCTGTATTCGCCTGCTCGGCAGACGATCAGCGGGACCGTGGGAGGCGGGCTCATGGCCACATGGACGCGTTGGTGGATCCCACCGTTTCGTAGGCGGTGTGGGCTGCGGAGAGTTTCTCGCGCAGGGCTCGGAGGGCCTCGCGCATGAGGGCGGCCGCGGCTACTCGGTCGTCATGGGCGGCGCGGTGGGCGGTGGCGGAATTGCCGGACCAGTCCAGGTGGAGGTCGGCGATGCACTTCTCGATGGCGGCTATGCGGGCCTCGATCGAGGACTCCAGTTTGGTTGTGCCGTCGATCAGTTGTTGCAGACCACCCAGGTCGACGCGGTAGTCCGCCACTAGACCACCTCGGGAAGGTCGAGACCTGAACCGGCCTGGGTGACCGCGTGGGCTCGGTGGTGGTCGGTTCGGGTGTGCTCCGCGGCCACCTGGCGGAGGAGGGACGCGTCGGTGGCGAAGGAGGTGAGAATCCGGTGGGCGCCGGATTCCCAATCGGTCCACGGGGTCTCGTGTGAGGCCGCGGCGTCACCTTGCCAGTCGCCGCCCAGGAATGAGCGGACCAGCCGCATGTGTGCGGTCAGGTCGTCCACGAGGTCCTGGGCCGCGCGGTCCAGCCAATCCGCGGCCGCACGCATCGCGGCCGGGTCGATCTTCAGTATCCCCACCATCCGCACGAAGGTAATGACCGAAAGCGGTGGTGGGGTGCGAGATTCGAACTTCGCGCACTCGGGGTGTGGCTAGCCCGCGTGCATCCACTCGGAGGTGAAGCGGGGACGCGGACGGTGGTAGGAGAGGATCGAGGTGGGAGTGATGTGGCGGCGGATGATGACCTCGAGGGCCTGGGGGAAGGTGGGGGCCACGAGGTCGAGGGCGAGGACGCTGTCGGAGACGATTCGGCCGTCGTCGAGCATGAGGAGGAAGGTGGTGCCGGCGGTGTTGGCGGCCAAGGGGGTCATGCGGTGGCCCAGGGCTCGTTCGAATTCGGCGTAGCGGTCGTACATGCCGTTGGCTACGTCGATCGGATCGAAGAATAGGGGGTCCGCGGACCAGAGAGCGCCGGGAAGATCTGGGGGCTGGAGAGTCAGGTTGCCGAAGCCCTGGAGGATGCTCGCAGCGGGACGAGAGACGTGGAAGCCCTCGGCTTCCAGTTGGTCGGTCCAGTCGGTGATGTCGATACGACGGGAAGGGGTCCAGCCCGCTGCGGTGAGGGCTCGTAACGTCGCTGGATTCGGCCAGAAGTAGCGCATAGTGGATATTCGGCGCTGGAAGTTGATGCGTGCGTATCGAATTGGTCTAGATACGCCAAAGGCCCCCAGCAGATGCTGGGGGCCTTCGCGAATGATGTTCCGGCGGTGTCCTACTCTCCCACACCCTGTCGAGTGCAGTACCATCGGCGCAGGTGGCCTTAGCTTCCGG
>NZ_JBIAMR010000034.1:0-9178 GCF_042874235.1 Nocardia sp. NPDC004151
CGCAACCAGCACGCCAGACCCGTCCGCGACTTCGCAGTCGGATCCAAGATCCGCCGACCGGATTACCTATCCAACGTTGCCTGACGCGGCACTAGCCGTGGCAACAGACCCGGACAAGCACTGTGTCGTCGGGCAGTGTCTCCAGGTAGTTTTCGATGCCGCCCGGTGGTATCGGGCAGTCGGGTTGGTCCTTGCCGGACGTGGTCTCGCCCCAATCCTTATGTCGGCAAATGCCACTCCACTCGACCCACCAACCGTCCTGGGTGAGCACATCGGGCTCTGACAGGTTGTGTACCGCGATGTTCAGCAAGGACTTCGGGCCGCCCGCGCACTCGCCTCGCGTGGGGAGCAGCACGATGCCGAATTGGTTGGGGCCGTCGTGAATCAGCCGAGGATCGTCCTCATGACCCGGTCGGACGTAGAACCCGGCTCCCCCTCCGCCATCCCGAATCTGCCACGTGTCCCACATATCTCGCTCCGGGAACCCTTGCCGCATCTCGAATGGAGCGAGAGCTCGCGTAATCGCGGCTTCCACGTCATCGATCGCATCCGGCGGCAGGCAGATCGTCACCCAGCGTTGCACCAAAACCACACCCCTCCCGCCGTACTCCAGCAACCCGACCATAATCGAGTCATGAGCGTCCCCGCGCCTGAATCCCCCTCGTTCGAGCATGTTGACTTCGAGGCACTCGATTCGTTCCGTTTCCCGGACGGCGGCGGGTACCCCCGGAGCTACCGCGAGTTCGTTCGCTCCTGCGGCTGGGCCCGCACGTTCGGCCTGTGGCTCATCTACCCGCCCGTCAAACCCGGTTTCGCAGACGGGCGGGCCCGTGCAGCGAACCTCACCGAGCACTTCCACATGGTCTTCCGCGACGGCGAAGAGGAGGAATTCGACTGGATGATCGAGCCCGACGGTAGCTGGGACCTCGCCGAACGACTCGAAGTCTTCGGCTGGAGCGAGAACGGCGACCTTCTCCTCTGGGACGTCGCAAGCCGCAAGGCCGACGAGGAGTTTCCGGTGTGGGAATCGCGCGGCATGAACACCCTCCACCTGCTCGGCTCGAGCCTTGACGAGGCGCTTCTCGAGCTGCGCGAGCGCTCCGAGGCCCAGGTCATTGAGCCGCTCAGACCTGCCCGTCTCTGACCCACAGCTCAACCGGATTCGCTCGAGCAACGACTCGACTACGTGGCCGGTAGCCACCGACACACTCAATTCCGCATGAGCGTGCGTTCTGCACCGCACCAGGTCCCAGCCGCCGGAATACGGCAATTGCGGGCGTTTGAGCCACCAAGGTGCTCAAAGCGAGCTGCGGTCAAGCGATGGCCTTGTAGAGCCAATGGCTCGCAATGACAGCAGCACAACACCCGGCCGGTCGAGGCGCTGAAGGGTTCGACCACCACGGTCAGCGCAGCTGAGTAGTGCGTTCGGCCGCTTGCGGAAGTGCAGGGTTCGCACCTGGATCATCTTGGGAGCGTGATCGCCCATTCCGGTAGCGGTTCGCACCGTTCGATCCAGTCGAGCGGTACGGGATCGGAGGTTGCGCGGGCACCGAGGATCCCGCCGATGATCGCACAGGTGGTATCGATATCACCGCCGGCCGCAACGGCCGTCCAGCATGCGTCGGCGAAATCATGTCCGTGGTGGGCGACGACCCAGAGGCTGAAGGGCACGGTATCGAGCGCGGAGGTGTCGTGGCCGACGCCCAATTCCACAGCGGCAGTGCCAGAATCGTCGATGGATTCCGCATGCCTGAGCTTTTCTCGGACCGGTCCGTCGGGCACCTGAGCGGCGACCACATCGATGAGTTCGGCACCATGGAGTTGCGGTTTCGCCGCGGATAAGGCGGCAGCAATTGCGACCGCGACTGCTCCGGCTACGGCATCGGGGTGGGTATGGGTGATCTCCGCCGATGCCGTGGCCTCGATGACAACCTGATCGATGTCGTCGGCGAACCAGGCTCCCAGCGGCGCTACCCGCATCGCGGCGCCATTTCCCCAGGATCCGCGGCCCTCGCGCGTTTGTTGGGCGAGTTCGCGCCAGTGATATCCCTTTTGGCGGATCAGCCGCAGGATCCGACTCGTTCCAGGGCCGTATCGGCGATAGATGTCGTAGTGCTCGGCGAACGATTGGGCCAACGCGTCCTGACTGATTCGGCCGTGTTCACTCAGGACTGCGAAGATCGAACACGCCATCTGAGTGTCATCAGTCCACAACCACGGACCGGGCAGCACTTTCCGCTCCCGAAGCGCGCCATGGTTGATCGGATCGTCGAAACACGACCCGAACGCGTCCCCCACCGCCAGGCCCCGCAGCGACATCAGCGCCCGTGATCCGCGATCAAAGCTCATCCGACCAGTCTGGCAGGAACCACGATCCTCACCACAGAATCGATCTCCGGTAAACGCAACATAATCGGCACGAGCGTGCACTACTGGCGGTCGTACGACGCTCTGCCCGTTGAGCTTCCGATGCCTGGCACCGGCCGGTTCGGTCGGCGCGGGACGCGGCAGATGAGGGCGTTTACCGGGTCAGCCTGTGGCGGAGAGGTGCTCGCCGTAGAACAGCATCAGGCCGGCGGCCGCGGACAGGCCGGCGAGGAGCCAGAAGCGGATGGAGACGGTGGTTTCGGGCCAGCTGCTGAGTTCGAAGTGGTGGTGCATCGGCGCGATGCGGAACAGCCGTCGACCGGTTTTGCGGAACACCACGATCTGCAACAGCACCGAGAGGATCTCGGCGCAGAACAAAGCGCCGATGACCACCATCAGCAGTTCGGTGCGGGTCGTGATCGACAGCCCCGCTAGCAGTCCTCCCAAAGCGAGAGATCCGGTGTCGCCCATGAAGATCTTCGCTGGTGCCGCGTTCCACCATAAGAAGCCCACGCATGCCGCTGCCGTCGCCGCGCAGATGAGCGCCAGATCCAGCGGGTCACGCACGGTGTAGCAGCCTGCGCCGGGGCGAGTGGTGCAGGCGTTGAGGTACTGCCAGAACGTAATCAACACGTACGCGCCCAAGGTCAGGGCCATGGATCCTGCGGCCAGCCCGTCGAGGCCGTCGGTGATGTTCACCGCGTTCGACCAGGCGACGACCAGGAAGCAGGCCCACAGTACGAACAGCACAGGCACGAGCGACAGCCAACCCAGGTCACGCATGATCGAGATGTGTCGGCTGGCCGGAGTCAGCCCGGTGCTGTCGGGGAATCGCAGGGCGAGGATGCCGAAAACGATTGCGGCACCGAATTGGCCGATGTATTTGCCCTTCGCGGTGAGCCCGAGGTTGCGCCGCTTGTAGAGCTTGATGAAGTCGTCGAGGAACCCGACCAGTCCCATCGCCGTGGCCAATCCGAGCACCAGCAACCCCGAAGCCGTCACGCCCGGCGCATCGTAGCGCAGCCCGATCAGATGCGATCCCAGATAACCGGCCCACATACCGGCAACGATGGCGATGCCGCCCATGGTCGGCGTGCCGCGCTTCGACTGGTGGCTCGAAGGGCCTTCCTGCCGAATCTCCTGGCCCATCTTCGCGCGAGTGAACCAGCGAACCAGCAAGGGCGTCAAGGTGATCGACACCCCCAAGGCAATCGCCACTGCAAACAGGATCTGTCTCATCCGCCCCCACCGATCCGCTACCGAGCCCCACGGCCCGGCAAATCCGACACGAACACAAACGGTATGGATGGTAGCGAGACTGACGGGATGAGCGCACGGTCACCAGGGGCACCCACGCCGTGATCCGCGCCCGGGAACCTTCTACGGCCGAGGGCTTCGCGCCCGAGAACGCCCCCTGGCCGATGTAGTCAGCGCACTACGCGGCGTGTCCGGATGTTTGCACCGATCGCGCCCGGATCCGCGCGAAGGTTCCACGCTCTCGACTACGCGGTCGAGCGTCAGATGCGCTTCAGCGGACACTGCCGGGGGCGCAGATGAACGGACCGGCTCGAAGCAGGTCACAGACCACCAATTTGACAACGTTCCAGTACATGTCACTCGAGCCCTGGCTCACCGAGAACCCCACATCGCCGCCGAGGGCGCGTTCCAACGATCCGGTTTCGGCCACAACGGGCGCGGCGGGTCCTTCGGCAGCGGGCTGCACGACCAGCGGCGCGGCGCCCGCGGTTCCAGCCGCAGCGGCGGCGATCAGGCATCCGGCTGCGACGGCGAGAATGCGTTGGCTGGCAACGGCTTTCACGGGCGCTCCTCACGTTTCGGGATGTCGGTGCCACCCTACGCATGTCTGAAGCATCAGAGTTTCAAGTCTTCTGCCCCTACTTCTGTGGTCGGCACTACAGGCCGGCGCGCTGCCGCCACGCCGGACCGGCCGGGTTGGGGCATGTCAGGATGTTGAGCGGGGCGAGTGTTTCGCGCTGAGCTTCGAAGTAGGCAGGAAGGAACTGTCCATGACCGACAGCTCGGACGGTCTCGAGCGCGATCACCCGGGGCCTCGGAAGGATCTGGTGGAGCATTCGTCACCGTTCCTGCCTCCCAGGAGCGTGATCCGGCAGGCGTTCATCTACCAGTCCGCGCCGAGCTTCACCCTGTTCGTGATCACCTATCTCACCGGGCTCACGATGTTCTGGATCAAATACCGCTGTGTAGCAGTCACTCCCGACGCCATCTATGTGCTGGAGAGCAGCAAACTGTCCGGCGGCGCCAAGCCTGTGTGCCTTATCGGCTCGATCCCTCGCAATACACGGCTCGGCCCGGTCTCCGGACGATGGGGGCAGATAACCCTTCTCGGTGAGCGCGCTTGGGTTCACAAACGCTTTCATGACCAAATCGAGGCTGCCGACCACGAGGCCGGCTTTCTGCGATAGGCGCCAAACCCATCGCGTGTAATCCACGGGCCGTGGGCGTGAACGCCTTTCGGCGGTTCAGTGCGTTCGGCAGGGCGAGAGGGGCACGCCTCGTTGATCTTTCACGCCCACCGTCACGTCATTCTCCAGGGTGTGATCGTGTGAGGCCCATTCCGACCCGGCCCAGCATCTGGCCGAGCAAATGGAGGGTTCGGGCTGATGCCGGTGCTTCGCGAGGCGTGCCCTCCCAACCGGCGGCGGTGAGTGATTCGACAGTCGCGAGGGTTTGGTCGTCGTTCCCCGCGGCCAGTACCAGGATGAAGCGCACGTAGTCGCCGATGTCGGTGCCCTGTGGGTGCTGCTCGGTAAAGCCCTCGAGCCGCGGGGTCAAGGCGGGCAGCGTGCGGGCGGTGGGGAACACCACGGCGAGGCCCGCGAGTGCCAATCGGACTGCCTGGCATTCAGCCGCCCACCGAGCTAGCAGGTCCGGGGTGCAAGACCGGACCGCTTCGCGGGCTCGGTTCTCGTTCCCGGGATCCGCGTACGGCGGTGTGTCCGGCCAGTATTCGGCCAGGCGGCGGTCCTCGACTGTGGCGATGCTGAACAGCAGACTGATCACCCGGAAACGCTGCTGCGGTGGCACGCGATTGTCGATGGCCAGGGCCGCCAGCAGAGGGACGCCGTGGGCGGTTTGGGGCAGGCAGGTGTCCTGATGGAGGGTCTCGCCGTAGAAGTCTGCGAGGAAGAAGCTGTCGTTCGTCCAGAACGGGTCGACCGAGGACTGGAACAACATCGCGGCCTGCGGTGGCTGCGGGCCTGTCAGACGATCGGCGATGACCTCCCGGAAGACCTGCCGGATGGGCGGCTCGTCGGACAGCTCGTTCCGTTCGGAGGTACGCGTGCTCATGGCCATCGCAGCCTACTGCCGTGTACATCAGCCAGTCCTGGATGCACGCGGAAGCGCCACCACGGGTGGAGCACAGCCTGACTGCTCTCGGCCGGACGCTCCAGGAACCGATAGCGATGCTGACGGAGTGGGCGCAGGTACACGGAGCGGCGCTCGTCGACTTCCAGGAATCGACTGCCGCGAAGCAGACGCACCAGGTGCCAGATGGGTCGAGAACGACGCAGACGGCACCATGTCGGCTCGGGCGACTCGCGTAGCACCACAAGACGTGAAAACTGCGGGATCCGAAACGCTTACGCTTCAACATTTCCCGGCGCTATCTTCTGGACGGTCCCGACATCGGGACGTGCTGAACAGGAGAGTTCATGGTCGCCAAAATCGGCATCCAGAAGCTGATCATGTGGACCGTCACCGGGCTGACGGCGGCGGTCGCCACCACCCTGACGGCCGCACCCGCCTCGGCTGACTTCCACGCACCAGACATCGGCAGCGGTCAGACCCTGTACGTCGGACAGCAGTACTACGTCTCGACAGGGGGCGACCCGGACGATGTGTTCTTCTGGATGAGCTTCTACGACAACAACCAATGCATTGCCGGAAGCCGGGGAAGCGCCCCATCGCATTCGGGGTACGGCTGGGTCGTGTACTGGGTCCCGACCACGGCGGGAACGCACACGATCACCGTCTCCGGCGACACCCAGTCCAAGTCGACGACCGTCACCGTGCTCCCCGCACCGGCCGGCAGCACCCCGGCGCCACAACCGAAACAGCCGGGCTGCGGACCACTGGCGGGGATCGTGGAAAGCGTTACCACGTTCCCGTGGATCAGCGCGTCGGCCTACTTCGCGCGCACCGGCAGCGCGTAGCGGTCGACTGGGTTCCGACCACCGCCGGAACCCACACGATCACCACCTCCGATGGCACGCGGTCGAAGTCGGCAGGTGCGGACATCCAGATCAGCGACGCCGATCAAACACTCCCGCCAGCGTGTTACTTGCTACGAGATACCGTGCCCCGAATCTGAGGCGTGTCCGTTCTGCCGTAGTCGTCATAGATGTAGGTCGCCGAAACCACCCGGTTACTCCCGGACTCACACTTCGGATCGCGCAGACGCGTAAACGCGAACCGGTTGCCTGTAACATCCCGAGACAGCAGCAATTCGGCTTTCGGCGGACCCGACCGAAATGGCAGCTCGTCTCGGAACGAGATCGCGGTCGGTGGGGTGGTTTCGACGCTACCCGTGCCGTTCCGCAGAGTGACCACGACCCCGAACCGAGTGTCGGGCATATCCTTCGGCGGATACGACTGTGTTCTCGCGTCGCCCTTGTAGACGGTCGCCCGTCCCTCGTCGGTCCAGTCCGACAAGTTCCTGCCACAATTGGGGTCGGTGACGATCCCAGCCAGGACACCGGACGGAGTGCCACTGCCCGCGATCAGCGGCGGAATCGTGACCCAGGCACTGACGAGAATGGCGACCGCCAGCCCTGCTCCGCCTCGAATCGAAGCGACACGCGTCCGACCGGATCGGTTGCTGTACAAGCGCAAGAAGGCTGCCGTGAACGCTACGGTAACTGCGAAACACGCAGCGCCGAAGCTCGTTTCGAGGCATCCGGGTAAATCCCGCTTGTAGTCGGACAAGTACAGTTGGGTTCCCACCCACTGAGCGAACAAACTGGCAACTACCCCACCCACAATGGTGCTGCCAGGCGCGAACCGGTCTGGCAACAGCCCGAACACGCCAGTGACGGCCAGCACCGGGCTGATCACCAACAGGAACGGCGCATAGACCAAGAAGCCGGCCGCGAAGCGGCCGCCCGCTTCGAGATCGAACCGTGGATCCGCTACCGGGTCCGAGTACAGTCCGATCCCGATCGCCGCCCACGCGAGAGCCAGCGCGCCGACGGCAACGCCCTGCAATATGTCCGCGAGAAGGTTCAAGCGATTCCACGGTGTATCACGAGTAGACACGCGGTCAATGTATCGACCAGTTGTGTCCGATCCGTCGACCAAGTGTGGAGAGATCGTGTGGGTCCGGTAGCGACTTCAAAGTCGCAGAGCCCCAAACCACTCAGAGGGTCATCCGCAACTCGACATGAGCGCCCGGAGCCAAGTGGATCTGGCGCACAGGCCATCTGGCCCCATCGTGGTCAAAAGCCGACCTCGGTGAATGTGCACCCGCCTCTTTCCGTGTGCGAGAACACCTGTCGAGAAGCCAACGTCGGAGCTTTTCGGAAGTGTTGGCGAAAGCCGGTTGCGCGGAACTGCACATCGAACTCATGACCTTCGATGTGCCAGAGCGGATAGTCTTCCCGTCCATCGTCGGCTACCGGTCGATGCAAGACATCGATCTCCAGGTCCGGGGTTGTGCCCTTGAAGTCCAGGTCCCCTTCGAGGTCCCAAACGTTTTCGAAGGCAAGCGTCACCGGGGCCAACCAGAACGAGAAATAGGTCGCCGGGGGGGACCGGATGAACCCACTGGACGATGTAGTCGAGATCGAGGAGAAGCCGCGGCAGGACGCCGTCGGTCGACTGTACACACAGGCCGTGGATGGTGGCGTCGTGCCAGCCCATCTCCGAGAAGTCCGCGTCTGTCCAGACGCTCTTGGAAAGACCTGATTCCAGGTGACCGCCGTCCATCCCCGAATCCAACCATTTCAACCAGGTTCGGGCCCGAGCCGGGCTGCGACCATCGCAAGCTCTCCCATCGGCAGTAGCAGACCTTATGCGGCGTACCGGGTTCCGGACACCGACAGACCCGCCACCGTGGACCCGAACCGCGTGAGTAGCGGCAGAAGTGGATGTCCGCGGGTCACATTCAGTGTGTGCAGCGGTGGGTGCCTGCGATGTTCGCCGCCCGGATTTCGTAGGCCGCTCGCCGCTCCAGTTTTCGGATCACGATCTCACCCAAGGGGATGTCAGGCCACTTCCGCCATCCGCGTTTCTCCCATACCGATCTCGTTGAACGAAGCCGGCTTTCCGCTCGATCGGAAACCTCGGGTTCGACCGCGCCAATCGCGGCTGCCATGATCTGGCGTCCATGCCGCCGGTCGGCTCGGTTCGGCAGCCGCTTGTTCCGTCGGATGGCCTTCCTCGATGCCTTGTCGTTCTCGCCGTAGTCGTTGCGTCGGTCCTTTGCGTAGCTGAGAATCTTTTTCTCCTGCGGACTCTTCCGCGTCACCATGACCATCCTTCCCGTCGAGCGAACGGGTCAAGTTACGCATCGATCCGACTGTTTTGTCACGGAGTTTTCGCGTAGACGAGGCCAGCCCACCTCGGTCGACACAGCTTGCCCTGTTCGCACGCATATCGGCATGAGCACGTGTTCGGCACCGCACCGGGTCCCGGCCGCCGGCGCCCCGCGCTGGCCGGTTTGGTCACCGCGATATGCGGCTAGTAAGAAACTGGTGTCAGGATCGGATCCCGGCCAGGATCAGGTCCAGGTGCCCGGTGGGAAGCTCCCTTTATGCGGCTGCCCACCATC
>NZ_JBIAMR010000035.1:0-4186 GCF_042874235.1 Nocardia sp. NPDC004151
ATTTGCCAACGTGGACAGCGCTTTCCAGCTCACGTGTGGAGGGGTGCCGCTTCGCGGCACCCCTCCACACGAACTACTTTCAAAACACGGCCTAGCGCTGGCCCGGCTGTCCTAGCGCTGGCCCGGCTGTCCTACGACCAGGCCCGTGACCTGCTCGACGCCGCGACCGCCGTCGACGGGCCGGGGACCGGGTGGGATCTGCACGAGCTCCGGCATTCCGTGCTCACCCATCTCGGCGAGGCTGGCGCGAGCCTGCTGGAGCTGATGGCCAAGTCCCGGCACCGCAAAGCCGAGAACCTACGCCGTTACTACAAGCCGTCGCC
Source organism: Nocardia sp. NPDC004151 (assembly GCF_042874235.1). NCBI lineage: Bacteria > Bacillati > Actinomycetota > Actinomycetes > Mycobacteriales > Nocardiaceae > Nocardia > Nocardia sp. NPDC004151. The sequence goes on from NZ_JBIAMR010000035.1 coordinate 324, forward strand.
GCAGGCGATGCGCGATCTCACCGGCGGCGATCGGCCCGGGCGCCGATCGCCGCCGGTGAACTGACCTGCGGTTACCCGAACTTCGTTGGTTTCTGCGCCATTACTACCTGAACCCCAGCCCGAAGATGTCGCGTCCCGCTGGCGGCGGGCCCGCGTGCGGATCGCGCTGCAGCTGACTTATGGGCGCGCGTCCGAGCGTCGGCGGGCGCGGATCCTGGCGCGGCGGTGGGCCGCCGAACCGTAGGGTTCCGGCCATGTGCGGTCAGATCGTGGTTCCCACGACCACGTAGTTGCCGCTGTTGTCAATCTCTTCCAGCACGCGCAGCGGCGACACCGCGTCGTGGTCGTCGCCGGGATGCTTGTCATGCGTCCACCACCCGCCGGTCGGGCATTCCACCCAGTGGATCCGGTTGGTGCAGGCGCGGCATCGAGAGAAGATGGGATGGCTGTCGGCGTCACGCATTCGGGTCTCCTTTCGAATACCCGCCCGGATGTCGGACGGGAGCGGTTCTGACAGTTAGTTCGGTACGGAGTTGGGGTCGGTATTGGCGGGCCCGGTGATCGCGTCGCCCGCGTCCTGTGCCTGCGACTCGATCGAGTCGATCGACCGCGCGCCGATACCGCCATGACGGCCGCCTGCCCGAGCCCGACGCCGTCATCGGCACCGGCCCGCGCGCCCACGTTGCCTGGCTGCGCGAAACCGCCGAGGCATGGAAAACGGCCGGGCCAAGGGGATCTTCCCGCCGCCGGGTGTGAGATGTCCTGCCATAGCGGACCGTCAGCGAGGTGTTGCAGATGCCGAAGAGCCCGGTGACGGCGTGAGTACTTCACCGTGACAGCGATCTGTTGTCGGCGGTTCTCCCTATGGTTGGGCGTATGACCGACATTTCGCCCCTGGCCGCCAGGCGCGGGCCCGGTTCGGCGACGCCGGCGTGCACGCGATCGTGCGGGCCGGACGCACCGTGCACGCGCGACAAGAACGCAGGCACCCTCGGCGTTTTCCTTCCGTCCGGCGCTGAGGGCTAAGGGGTTGCGACCGGCGGCGTCAGCATGGCATTGCGCGCTGTCCAGGGAGGATTTGCTCGGATTGCGCCGGTACTGAAGTACAACTTCAGCTGGTCCGTAGCCGCCACACTGCTCTCGGCCTTCACTGAAGGCTGGTGCGAACTGATTGTCCAGGACGGATCAGGCCCGATCCTCCCCCAGGGACAACGCATCGTCCACTTGTGGAACCACATCTCCCAAACCACCGCCAGCGGCGAAGGCGGCGAAGGCGGCGACCAAATTGACCTGGACCGAATCACGGGGTCCCGTCAAAATCTACGTCCCGGACATCGAAACGACTGTCGCATTGGCCGAAGGCCAGATCTTCCACGTGACACTGCTCGGTGCCGCCGTCACCGTGCAGTCGGGAAGCGGTCTCTTCGCCTCGTCCTTCGCCTCTGCCGGTCTCGACTGCTCGGCTCTCTTCTTCACTGTCACCATCTGACACACTGGCATTGGTCGGCAAGCACCGAATCAGATGTCGGAGATGGCGATCCGATGATTGTGCGATGGTGAGGCACGGCGGCGACGCCTGTGCCAACACTCCCGCGCCCAAGAGACGACGGATTGCGGTGAGCGATCAACCGTTTGCGCAACATCGGCTGGATCGTTTCACGGACCTGGTCAGCCCGCCTGGTGACGGTTCGCGTGCGGCGCGGTCTCCTCGTCCTGGTCCAGCCCACCGGCGCGCGGCGCCGCGAAGCCGAGCAGCATCATCGCGTCGTGATCGGGCGTGCCCGGCTCGGCCTGGTACACGACCAGCCGCTGCCCCTGGTCACGGGCCACGGTGAAGACCTCGTAACTCAGCGTCATCCGCCCGACCGCCGGATGCTCGAAACACTTGCGCCCGTTGGTACGGGCCCGCACGTCGTACCGCTCCCACAGCGCGGCGAACTCCGGGCTCTTCACGATGAGTTCGCCGATCAGCCCGGTGATGTCGGGCGCATCCGGGTTCGACCCCGCGACCGCCCGCAGGTGGGCCACCGTCGCGGTGGCGACCTCGTCCCAGTTGCCGTACACGCGCCTGCCGTCGGGGTGAAGGAAGGTGTATCGGGCCGTGTTACGCAGCGGCGCCGGCCACTCCTCGATGCCGGGCAGCAGCCGCATCCCCTGGTCGTTGGCGGCCAGCAGGTCGTTCGCCCGGCTGAGCAGGTAGGCCGGGTAGGGGCGGACGATGTCGAGCATGCGGCGCACCTCCGACCGCACCGTGCGCGGCGCCTCGTCGCCGCGGGCCGCCGCGGCACGGGCGGGGCCCGCGGCGTGGCCGAGCTCGAACAGATGCCGGCGCTCGTCCTCGTCCAGCCGCAGCACACGCGCGACGGCCCCCAGCACTGCCGGGCTCGGGCGGCTCTGCTTGCCCTGCTCGAGCCGCGTGTAGTACTCGATGCTCAACCCCGCCAGCATCGCCACCTCCTCCCTGCGCAGCCCGGCGGTGCGACGCCGGCCCGTGGTCGCCGGCAGGCCCGCCTCCTGCGGCGTCACCCGCGCCCGCCGCGACCGCAGGAAATCTCCCAGGTCCATCTGATTCGTCACCAGACGAGTATGTCCCGGCACCGGGTCGCCGTGGGGCGCCCTGCCAGGGCCCCCCTCGAGGGGAGCTGCCTCGCGCCGGGCACGGGCAGCAGACTTGCCAGGCATACCGAACGAGACGGGAGAACCGAGATGACGAACGTTGCCGTGGTGGGCCTGGGCATCATGGGCCGGGGCATGGCCGACAACCTGCTGAAGCACGGGCACCAGGTGACGGTGTGGAACCGGACCGCCGGCCGTACCCGTGGCCTGGTCGAGGGGGGCGCCACGCGCGCCGGGACGCCGGCTGAGGCCGCGGCCCGCGCCGAGGTGGTCTTCGAGGTCACCGCCAATGACGAGTCCTCCCGCGAGGTGTGGCTCGGACTCGACGGCATCGTGGCCGGCGCCCGCCCTGGGACGGTGCTGATCTCGTCGGCGACGCTGTCGGTGTCCTGGGTGGAGGAGCTCGCGGCCGAGTGCGCGCGGCGCGGCCTGGCCTTCTTCGACATGCCGGTCACCGGGGGCAGCGCCGGAGCCCAGAGCGGGAACCTCGTGATGCTGGCCGGCGGCGACCAGGCCGGGCTGGCCGCGCTCGAGCCGATGCTCGGCGCGATCGCCAGCGACGTCAGGCACTTCGGGCCGGTCGGCGCTGGCACCAGGTTCAAGCTCGTGCTCAACGCCCTGCAGGCGATCCACTTGGCCGCCTTCGGCGAGGCGGTCAAGCTGGCCGCCGCGGCGGGGCTGGACGTGGAACAGGTCGGCGCGGCGCTCGTCGACCGGCCCGGCGGGGTCATCACACAGCTGGCCTGGCAGAGCCTCGGCACCACGCCGGAGCCGATCAACTTCTCCGCGGAATGGGCGCTCAAGGACCTCAACTACGCGGCGCGCATGTCCGAGCAGGTCCACCACCCGATCCTGGACGGCGTCCTGTCGGTCTTCTCCGACGCCGTCGCGCAGGGCCGCGGCCACGAGGACTGGAGTACCGTCAACAAGGCATGAGCGTCCGCCGCGCGGTCGAGAATCGTCACACCCGCCTGACGAATAATCGCGACCTTGCCTGTCACCAGATCGCTCGACGGGCCGATTGTCGGGCCGGATGCCACTGTGAAGAACAACAATTGATGGTTGTGGGTGGATCCGAAAATGTGATTTCCCGTGGAATCCGGTCCTGGCTAACGTCTCCGGCGTGAGTGTGACTCGCTCGCGATCAACATCTGAAGGTGCGAAACATTGATTCGTCGACATGTCCGGAACGGCCGGCGCGGGGCGCGAGCCGCGGCCTTCCTCGCCGCCACCGCGGTTCTCACCGG
>NZ_JBIAMR010000036.1:0-2897 GCF_042874235.1 Nocardia sp. NPDC004151
TGGTGGGCAGCCGCATAGGGGAGCATCCCGCCGGGCACCTGGACCAGATCCTGGCCGGGACCTGACCCTACCCACCATTCTCTAAGAAGCCGCATACCGTGCGGGGCGACCCGGCCAGTGCGGTCCCGCGAAAGATCAACGGGCCGGGGTGAACTCGGGTCGTTTCAGTGTGCGCTCATGCCTGCGGCTTCAGGCGGTCATCGCAACACTGCTGGCCGCCGGTACCAGCCACGTGGGGTTCAGTGGCGTAACGCGAATTGACCCGCGGCGCAGTTCGGCGACCTCATTTACGATCTTGGTGGCGATCACCGGGTCGCGCAGTTGTCCCACGATTGGAATCGTTTTGCACTTATCGAAGATCGCTGCAGGGCTCGCCGCCGCGGCCGCTGCTGTTCTGTTCGCCGCCCCCGCCTCGGCGTTGCCGTCGGCAGAGCTGCGGCCGGTCGCGGGCCCCCACAACTACGGCCCGTTACAGGACGCGCATTTCGGGTTTCTGCTCATCCAGCGGGATGGAATTCAGGCACTTCCCGACATCATCGCGGATTTCCCGGGCATTTCCGAGGGTGGCCACGCCGTCTGCGATCTGCTCGCGTCCGGCCTGTCGAAGCAAAGTCTGGCCGAGTTCCTGAGCGAAGAACCAGGCGAGTTCGGCTCGGCGATGGCCTTCGTGAACGCCGCCGAGACTGCCTATTGCCCCGGCTGATGCCGGGGCATGGCTGGCCCGTCCTGAACGTTCGCCTCGTCCTCGCCGGCTCTCGCGACGCACTCTATTGCCGCGACCCGCGCGGTTCCGAGCGGCCCACCTGAGATGGCCAAAGATCAGCGGGCCGAGGTCATCTCGGCCCGCTGAACGCACTGACATGCCGATCATACGTCGTTGGGCGGTGCTCACCGTCCGCCCGATTTTGCTCACAGATCGATCGACCGAGTCCACCGCGGAACACACGGATCCACCTGGGGAAATGAACACCGAAACGGGCGCACAGCTGCGCAAACGGCCCCAGGAACGACGAAAGCTGTTGCTGTCTGTGTGAGGCGGCCCCAAGGGTGCCGATCGGTGATCCCACTGAGCAGTGCGCGGGCAAGATGCGGGCGTTCCCTGATACCGCCTGTCGCTCGCCGTCACTAGGTTCGGGTCATGCGAAACCGAGTTCTCCTCTCCGGCTTGGCAATCAGCGCGGCTCTCCTCCTGCTTGGCTGCTCCACCGTTCGGCAGGCCACGGCGGTTCAGCGCGACCTCGACGCGCTGACCGGCGCGGGCGTGGCCGGCGCGATCGCGACAATAGACAGTCCCCACACGTCGACCGTCCTCACCAGCGGAGTCGCTGACCGATCGACCGGGGCGCCGATGACCGGCAACGGGCGCGTTCGGATCGGCAGTGTCACCAAAACCTTCACCGCTGCGATCGTCATGCAGCTGGTTGCTGAAGGCCGGATCACGCTGGACGCACCGGTCGACACCTACCTGCCTGGCGTGGTGGCCGGCAACGGAGTCGACGGACGGGCCATCACGGTCCGCCAGATTATGCAGCACCGCAGCGGAATCCCCGAGTTCGCCGGTCAGCCCGGTGCCGACGAGCTCCTCGCCGCATCCGCCGATACCGTCCTCACCCCGGACCAGGCACTGGCAATCGCGCTCCGCCAGTCGGCCGTGTTCGCTCCGGGCACCCGTTTCTCCTACACCAATACCAACTACATCGTGCTCGGCATGCTGATCGAAAAGGTCACGGGGCGTGCCTACTCCACCGAAGTCGAGGAACGGATCACTCGACCCCTCGGACTTGCCGACACCTACCTTCCCGGGCCCGGAGAACGCGACATCCGCGGCGATCACCCACACGGATACCAGGACGGGCCGGCAGGGCCCACCGACGTCTCACGGATCGAGCCGTCGATACCTTGGGCGGCCGGCGCTATCGTCTCCACTGGCCACAACCTCGACACGTTCTGGCGCGCGCTGTTCGACGGAAAGGTGGTTCCACCCCGCGAGTTGGCCGAAATGACGACGCCGCAGACCGGGGCCACGGAGGACGAGGGCCGCGGGTACGGACTCGGCGTCGGCTCCACCCAATTGTCCTGCGGCATCCGATTCATCGGTCACAGCGGTGGTATCCCTGGCTACTACACGAACTCCGGTGCCACCGCCGATCGCGCGGTGACGATCACGCTGACACAGGCGCCACAGACACCCCTGAACGTCCAAGCCATGCTGGAACATGCGCTATGCCCGTGACCGCCGATGCGGACCCGGAGGGACATTCGGGTCATGATGGTGATCCGGCCGGGGCCGGTCGCCGCAGGGATCGGTTCGTGCGCTTCATTCCGGCCGAGTGGCCCCCGCCCAGACCATCAGCAAACGCACGCTCTTGCCGCATACCGCGCTGACCGAACCGGCCAGCGCGGGGCGCCGGCGGCGGGGACCCGATGCTGTGCACAACGTCCGCTTCTGCCGTGAGCGCTTACGGTCGGCGTCGCAGCCGACCAACAAGCCTGCGCCACCACGTCTCCGCTCCAACACCCCCGCTGGAGCTGGACCAACCATCGCTACCGGCCCAGTCACGAAGGTCGTCGACATACCAGCGGTGCTGCTGTTCTTCCCACTCGCGCATCCCCGGATAACGTTCTCCGCAGTAACGATTCACCATATGAGCAGCCAACGCCTCCCGCTCGGCGTCATCAGCCAGCGTGATCGTCTCCCTGCCCGCGGTGATCTCGAAGCCGCCATCGGCCAGCCTTCGACACGACGACTCGACACCGTCGAACGGAAATCCGCCTGACCTGACCCCCTGATTTCGGTCCGGGTGATGTGGCCCCCTGGAACCGGTCCATGTTTGTGAGAGCTGAGGCAGAGTGATCCATGGGAGGTCACTGTGCCGAAGTCGTATTCGCTGTCTGTG
>NZ_JBIAMR010000037.1:0-2154 GCF_042874235.1 Nocardia sp. NPDC004151
CAGCTGATCACGCAGCACGGGACGATACGACTTGGCCACGCCATATCCTCCCAGCCCCACCCCGCTCCGCGAAATCGATTCTGCAACAGGCTCTAAGGCAGCACAACTGGCGGAAACTTCCCGTCACAAGCGATTTGTGCACGAAAAGGCCCATCACACTCAACTCGGCGTCAGCGTGCGTTCTGCACCGCACCAGGTTCCGGCCGCCGGCTCGCCCCGCGCCGGCAGGTTCGGCCAGCGCGGTATGCGGCATGTGAGTGCACGTCTTACTGACGGTGCCGGTCGTGTGGCATGAGCCGAACCGACTGCGAGAAGGCGGGCTAGCTCGGACGAGTTTCGCTGGATTCGGCTTGATTCAAGGCGTTGGTCAGCGCGGTATAAGTCGGCTCGTCAAACGCGACCATCCTGATGTGGCGCACCGAGGTCGGTGTCGATCGGATGGTGGCGATCGCGATGCCGGCGGCCTGGTCCGCGGGGAAGCCGTAGGTTCCGGTCGCGATCGCGGGCAAAGCCAGGCTCAGCGCACCGAGTTCGTCTGCCACTTCGAGGCAGCGGCGGTAGCAGGATTGCAAGATCTCGGCCTCGTCGTAATCCCCGCCCTCCCATACCGGGCCCACGGTGTGGATGATGTGCGTGACCGAAGGATTGAGATCGAATGCGGGCGTTGCCATTGCATCTCCGGGTTCGCAGGGACCGATGGCACCACCCGCTTGGGCCAGCCGAGGCCCCGCGGCTCGATGGATCGCACCATCAACCCCGCCGCCGCCCAGCAGCGATTCGTTGGCAGCGGTCACGATCGCATCCACTTGCTCATGTGTGATGTCGCCGAGCACGATCTCGATTGCTACCACCCTCGAATCATCCCACATGGTCGCGACGAGGTAGCCGCGTCAGTTATGGCACATGGATGCCGACGTTCGTAACGTTGCTTCGTCTCCGCGCAGGACCGACCGGATGCACGAAATCGGCATGATGGTGCGTCCAGCCGACCGCGACCCCTGCCGGTTCGAGCCGCCCCGTAAGCGGCTACTTAAGAAGGCAGTGTTCGGACCGAACTGCGCGGGGGATTCGGGGACTCGGCTGCGTCATCGTGGCCACCGAATCGCCAGCAGCCGAGGTATCTTCGTCAGCCTGGGCGACCGGCTGGATCGGCGGCTTGGCATGTTCTATCAGCCGATGGTGCCGCGATAGTCATAGCCATGGCACCAGTGGACCTTGGCGGCAAACACCAGGATTGCCAGGCGGAAGGAGGGCAGGCCGAGTCGTGTCAGCCTGTCCTCGGTCACCGAATTATTTGCCCGCTGAACCGGCGAAGAGATTGTGAATCAGATCGATGATGATCAATTCGAGAGCGGCTGCGGCGGATCCCATTCTTTCTCCTTGCATTTCAGTTTCGAACCGTGAGGTCAATTGCTCACACCAGGAAATGCTATGGAACAAGGACGGAGAACTGAAATCAGATTTCGGGTGGTTTCGCAACGAGAGATTGCTATTTGGGTCGGCATGGTGCTTGCCAGTGTTTCGTGCGAATGGTGACCCCTGACCATGGATGCGGCGGGTCGCAGAGGCGCGTCGACCCTGGCGTAGACACGACATCGCTACCGGTAATCCAGCCGACCGTATGGTCGTAGCCGAGTTTCATGACGCCGACCGGTCTGGACGTTCTGCGGTGGAACCGAATTCTGCTGGCAGCGCGGCGTCGCCGCTGCGGTAGATCCTGAGATGTGGCCGGGCGAGTCGGGGACCACAGCCTTTACCGTGGGCCGGTGTCCTACAGTCGCATCATCCTGGGTAAGTCGAACGCCGACTTCCTCGGCCTGATCGACAGGAAACCCTTCCAAGCGCTGGTGGTAGTACTAGCCGTGGCTAACCAACTCATGGAGCACCCCGTCGTTTCGTCCCTGGTCTCGACGACCTGCAAGCGGTCGTTGAGCTTGGCAGCCGTACATACTCAGCGCACCGTCACCGCCGAAACACCTTCTACGGCAAGCAAATCGAAAGCGGCGTCCAGGAGCGCGGTGCGGGGGCTGTGTTGCGTTGTCCGCGTGGACTTTCGGTCAGATGCCGAGACCCTGGGCGAGCAGCGGCCACGACGCGATGAACTCGTCGTTCCAGTAGCCCCACGAGTGGGTACCGGTCGGCCGGAAGTTGTAG
>NZ_JBIAMR010000038.1:0-1730 GCF_042874235.1 Nocardia sp. NPDC004151
GAGCCTGTTGCAGAATCGATTTCGCGGAGCGGGGTGGGGCTGGGAGGATATGGCGTGGCCAAGTCGTATCGTCCCGTGCTGCGTGATCAGCTGATGTTGTTGCCGGTGGATATGCGCGAGTGGTTGCCGCCGGATCATCTGGTGTGGTTCGTGCTGGACACGATCGAGGTCCTCGACACCTCCGGGTTGGAACGGGCGACCCGTCGTCGGGGTGGCGCGGGTGCGGCGGGTTACGACCCGCGAATGTTGTTGGCGCTGATGGTGTATGCGTATTGCCAGGGTGTGCGGTCGTCACGGCAGATCGAGCGGACGTGCGTCACCGATGTCGCGTTTCGGGTGCTGTGTGCTCAGGACGGCCCGGACCACACGACGATCGCGAGATTCCGTGCGGAGTCGCGAGATGTGTTCAGCGACTTGTTCTCTCAGGTGTTGATGATCGCTGCCAGGGCTGGCTTGTGCCGGTTCGGAACGGTCGCGATCGACGGGACGAAGATCGCGGCGAATGCCTCGATCGACGCCAACCGTGGCAGGGAGTGGTTCGACCGACAGGTGGCCGACATGGTCACCGAGTCGGAGAACACCGACCGGGCCGAGGACATTGTCGCGGACATCGTTCACGACGGAACCGACCGTGTCCCAACGGTTCTGCGCGACCGAACCCGGCGAGCCGAACGAATCCAGCGGGCCGCGCAGGAGCTGCGCGACCGGCACCAGCAGCTCGACCGTGCCGACGAACAGCGAGAGGCGGCCGCGATTGCGCGTCGCCGCCGCTCTGAGCAGGGCAAGCCGGTCCGCGGGCGAATTCCGGACGGACCGCACCGGTTGCCCGAAGCGCGGGCGCACCTGGCCCGGGAAATCGCTACGCACCAGGCCAAACTCGACCGCCATGCCGCATTGATCGCTGCAGGGAAGAAGCCGATGGGTCGACCACCGCTGCCGATGGACGCCAGCAAACGGGTCCAGCGAGCACGACAAGTGGTGCGCAACGCGGAACGCGCCGCGGCGATCGCCGCCGAGCGGGCATCCGCGGCGAATTCGTTGCCGAAGGTGGTGGCCAACACCACCGATCCGCAGTCGCGGGTCATGCCGACCCGCAAGGGGTTCCTGCAGGGTTACAACGCCCAGATCGCGGTTACCGGCGACCAACTCATCGTCGCTGTCCAGGTCGGCCAGTCGACCAACGATCAAGGATGCTTCCTGCCGATGATGCATGCCGCCCAAGACGTCGCCGATCGGATGTTCGCCGTCACTGCCAGCACCGATCACGTGATCGGCACCGTGCTGGCCGACGCCGGATACAGCAGTGATGCGAACCTGGCCGCGGCAGGACCGGACCGCCTCATCGCTCTGGGGAAGGATCGTGACCAGGCATTGGCTGCGACTTTGGAGCCTGCCCAAGGTCTGCCACCGCAGGATGCGACTCCGCGCGAGGCCAACAGGCACCGGCTGCGGACACCCGAGGGGCGAGCGCTCTACAAGCGGCGCGGCGCGACCGTCGAACCCGGGATCGGCAATCTCAAGAAGATCATCGATCGGTTCTCACGCCGCGGACTGGAAAACGCCACCAGCGAACTGCATCTGGCGGCTACCGCGTTCAACCTCATGAAGATCCACCGAGCGAGCACCGCGGCCTGAACCACCACCAGAACCCGACCGCACCAACCCTCCTGTCCCCGAATGTGATTCAAAGCGCGGGCTATCAGCCTGGCAAGTGATTCTGCAACAGGCTC
>NZ_JBIAMR010000039.1:0-1640 GCF_042874235.1 Nocardia sp. NPDC004151
CGCTTGGATTCCAGCAGTCGTCGCAACGCGCGTGGTTACGAGGCTTCCAGTAAAGCAGTCAGACGCTCGGCGGGCGTGTCCCAGCCCAGAGACTTGCGGGGTCGCTCGTTGAGTTCCTGGGCGACCGCTCGGAGGTCATCGATGCCGTATCCGGCCAGGTCGGTGCCTCGTGGAAAGTATTGCCGGAGAAGTCCATTCGTGTTTTCGTTGGTGCCGCGCTGCCAGGGCGATCCTGGGTCTGCGAAGTAGACCTCGAAGTCCGTCGCCGTGCTGAATGCGCGATGCTCGGCCATTTCCGCACCTTGGTCCCAGGTCAACGTTCCCCTCAGCGACGCCGGCAGGTCGGCGACGGCGGCGATCAGCGAGTCCCGAACGGTTTCTGCGTTGCGTTCGCGGCCGAGGCGACCGAGCAGGACGAAGCGTGTGGACCGTTCGACCAGTGTCGCGATCGCCGATCCGCCCAGGGCGCCGATGATGAGATCGCCTTCCCAATGGCCCGGCACTGTCCTCGACTCGACGACGGCGGGGCGTTTGCCGATGGCGTTCATCGGATCGACGAACCTCGGGCGACGGACGTCGGGCTGCTTGCGGGGTTTGCGGGCGAGGCGACCGCGCCGAAGTTGTTTTCCGAGTTCGCGTTTGAGCTCTCCGCGAGCGTGAACATAGATCGCTTGGTAGATCGTTTCGGTGCTCACTCGCATCTCCGAGCTGGTCGGGAAGTCCTTGATCAGCCGGTGGCTGATCTGCTGTGGTGACCACTTCTTGTTCAGTTTCGCCTGCACGTAGCGGCGAAGTGCGGTGTTCGCGACCAGTTTCGGTGGCCGCGGTCTGGCTCGGCGTTTCACCGACAGTCGATGTGCGGTATGAGGCAGGTATCCCCGCGAGGAGACGGTGTTGCGGTTCAACTCCCGGCTGATCGTCGAGGGTGAACGACCCAGCTCGGAGGCGATCTTGCGGATCGACAACCCGGAACGCCGCAGGTCCTGAAGTTGCTCACGCTCGATGAGACTGAGATATCGCCGATGGATGATCTTCTCGACAACGTCGAGATCGACACTCCCACCGATCGCACGCGATCTTCGTTCCGGCACTCCGCCATTGTTCCGCTCGGGATAGCGCACCACACGACCGTCCGGATAGACCCGGCCCCGGTTGATGATCGTGATGCCCTTGTCCCAGTCGGTGGCCGATCGGGCATCGGCACCGACCCGCTTACGGGCCTGCGCGCGCGTGAGTCCGGCAGCGCGCAGCCGCAAGAATTCCTCCCTGCGCGGGTTGACCTTGCGCGCCTCGCTGGTGGAGATCCCCGCCTTGCGAGCCCACGCATACGCAGTCGGCCGATGAATTCCCAACTCGCGAGCAACAGTAGAGATGATCTGTCGTTCTCGCGCCAGGCGCAGAAACTCCGCCTTCAACTCCGCCGAGTAGACCCGTGGCGTTGCCCTCTGCATGGTCAGCCCGGTGCGACGCAGCCAGTTGTAGCCGGCGTTTTCGGGAATGCCCACCGCTCTCGCCGCAGCGCGGACAGTTCCTCCCCGGTCGAGCACCCGGAAGAACTCATCTTTCTGCTGCTGCGTGTACTTCCTGCCACCCATGGACACACCTTCCGAGGGGTGTTGCCACGACTGCTGGAATCCAAG
>NZ_JBIAMR010000041.1:0-1539 GCF_042874235.1 Nocardia sp. NPDC004151
AAGCGATGGGGTGACGCAGGAAGGTAGCTGGGCCAGGTGATGGAATACCTGGTGTAAGCGTGTAGGCCGTGGTGTAGGCAAATCCGCACCGCATATAGGCTGAGACGTGATGCGTAGCCGATTGAGGCGAATTCAGTGATCCTATGCTGCCGAGAAAAGCCTCTAGTGAGTTGGTACACGGCCCGTACCCCAAACCGACACAGGTGGTCAGGTAGAGAATACTAAGGCGATCGAGATAACTGTGGTTAAGGAACTCGGCAAAATACCTCCGTAACTTCGGGAGAAGGAGGGCCCGGTCTGGTGAACACCCTTGCGGTGGGAGCTGGGTTGGGTCGCAGAGACCAGTGAGAAGCGACTGTTTACTAAAAACACAGGTCCGTGCGAAGTCGTAAGACGATGTATACGGACTGACGCCTGCCCGGTGCCGGAAGGTTAAGAGGACCGGTTAGCTCTTCGGAGCGAAGCTGAGAATTTAAGCCCCGGTAAACGGCGGTGGTAACTATAACCATCCTAAGGTAGCGAAATTCCTTGTCGGGTAAGTTCCGACCTGCACGAATGGCGTAACGACTTCTCAGCTGTCTCAACCACAGACTCGGCGAAATTGCAGTACGAGTAAAGATGCTCGTTACGCGCGGCAGGACGAAAAGACCCCGGGACCTTCACTATAGCTTGGTATTGGTGTTCGGTACGGTTTGTGTAGGATAGGTGGGAGACTGTGAAGCGGGCACGCCAGTGTTCGTGGAGTCATCGTTGAAATACCACTCTGATCGTATTGGACCTCTAACCTCGGACCCTGATCGGGTTCAGGGACAGTGCCTGGTGGGTAGTTTAACTGGGGCGGTTGCCTCCCAAAATGTAACGGAGGCGCCCAAAGGTTCCCTCAGCCTGGTTGGCAATCAGGTGTTGAGTGCAAGTGCACAAGGGAGCTTGACTGTGAGACCGACAGGTCGAGCAGGGACGAAAGTCGGGACTAGTGATCCGGCACCGGCAAGTGGAAGCGGTGTCGCTCAACGGATAAAAGGTACCCCGGGGATAACAGGCTGATCTTCCCCAAGAGTCCATATCGACGGGATGGTTTGGCACCTCGATGTCGGCTCGTCGCATCCTGGGGCTGGAGTAGGTCCCAAGGGTTGGGCTGTTCGCCCATTAAAGCGGCACGCGAGCTGGGTTTAGAACGTCGTGAGACAGTTCGGTCTCTATCCGCCGCGCGCGTTAGAAACTTGAGGAAGGCTGTCCCTAGTACGAGAGGACCGGGACGGACGAACCTCTGGTGTGCCAGTTGTTCCGCCAGGAGCACGGCTGGTTGGCCACGTTCGGAAGGGATAACCGCTGAAAGCATCTAAGCGGGAAGCCTGTTCCAAGATGAGGTTTCTCACCCCCTCGAGGGGGTAAGGCCCCCAACAGACCATTGGGTTGATAGGCCAGAACTGGAAGCCTGGTAACAGGTGTAGGTGACTGGTACTAATAGGCCGAGGACTTACCAACAAAGAAGCTACGCGTCCACTGTGCAGTATCTGAAACAACACACAGATCACTGAG
>NZ_JBIAMR010000042.1:0-1440 GCF_042874235.1 Nocardia sp. NPDC004151
TTCCTTAAGATTTAGGCGGTCCAGGAGGACCGGGTGTGGCTGATGGGTTTCTGCCCTCGAGGGCTCCAGGAGAATGGCCGCCTGGTCCTCCGGGACGCTCCGACTGCTGATTGAGAAATGCGGGCGTCGTCGCCGTTTAAGGACATGTCGGCGGAGTGTTCCTCGGGCCAGAGGTTGCTTTGGTCAGGGCGGAACGCAGCGACAGGAGCAGATCGGTTGAGCACGCCCCACTCTCGAATCTGGGTCGGCGTCGACGCCGGCAAGGGACACCACTGGGCCGCAGGGATCGACGGTGACGGCACCACGTTGTTCTCGGTGAAGGTCATCAACGACGAAGCGCAGATCACCCAACTCATCGCGATGGCCCGCGAGAAGGCCGACGAAATATCTTGGGCGGTCGACATTTCCGGCCGGTCCTCGGCGCTGCTGCTGGCCCTGCTGATCGCCGAACAACAGCACGTCGTCTACATCCCGGGCCGCACGGTCCACCGGATGACCGGCGCCTACCGCGGCGAAGGCAAGACCGACGCCAAAGACGCCCGGGTGATCGCCGATCAAGCGCGGATGCGCCGCGACTTCGCCACCATCACCGCCACACCGGAATTGATGTCCACCCTGCAGATGCTCACCAGCTACCGGCGCGATCTGATCGCCGACCGGGTCCGGTTGGTCAACCGGCTGCGGGACCTGCTGGTGGGCGTCTGTCCGGCGCTGGAACGCGCTTTCGACTACTCCTCGGCCAAAGGGCCGGTGGTCCTGCTGACCGAATACCAAACCCCCGCTGCGCTGCGGCGGATCGGCGTCAAACGCCTCACCAGCTGGCTCGAACGCCGAAAAGTCCGCAGCGCCAACGATGTTGCGAACAAGGCCGTCGAGGCCGCCAACTCCCAGCGCACCGCCCTGCCCGGAGAAGCCCGGGCAGCCAAGCTCGTCAGCGATCTCGCCGGGCAGCTGCTCGCCCTCGACGAACGGATCAAGGACAACGACCGCGACATCCGCGACACCTTCCGCGCCGACGACCGCGCCGAGATCATCGAGTCGATGCCTGGGATGGGACCGATCCTGGGCGCGGAGTTCCTCGCGATCGTGGGCGATATGTCCGGCTACGCGGACGCCGGCCGACTGGCCTCGCACGCCGGATTGGTTCCCGTCCCAAAGGATTCCGGCCGAAGAACCGGCAACTACCACCGGCCGCAACGCTACAGTCGTCGCCTGCGCTGGCTGTTCTACATGTCCGCCCAGACCGCGATGATGCATCCCGGCCCGTCCCGGGACTACTACCTGAAGAAGCGCGGCGAAGGCATGCTCCACGTTCAGGCTTTGCTGTCGCTGGCCCGCCGACGAGTCGATGTCTTGTGGGCCATGCTGCGCGACAACAGAGTGTTCACCCCCGCCCCGCCGGTCGCGCAAACGGCTTGACTTAGTCATTGAGATTCTCCT
>NZ_JBIAMR010000043.1:0-1417 GCF_042874235.1 Nocardia sp. NPDC004151
GCGGCTAGTAAGAAACTGGTGTCAGGATCGGATCCCGGCCAGGATCAGGTCCAGGTGCCCGGTGGGAAGCTCCCTTTATGCGGCTGCCCACCATCTGAATCGGTGTGGCTCTCTCATGGCTTGCCTCCCACCGGTCACCGTGCAGGGAGTGGCTGAAGAGGGGTCTGCCCCATGCTCGTACTAGCGGTGCCCTCCCGCACGGACACCATGGTTCACGCACACGGGAGGCACGGCGATGACCGTCATCATCGGGATGGACCCACACAAACGCTCGGCCACCATCGAAGCCATCGACCCGACCGGACGGATTCTACTCACCGGCCGATACAGCACCGACAACACCGGATACTCGGAAATGCTCACTGCTGCAAAACGATTCACCGACTGGGTATGGGCGATCGAAGGCTGCAACGGCATCGGCCGCCACCTGGCTCACCGTCTCGTTCACGACGGCGAATCCGTGATCGACGTGCCCGCGAAACTGTCGGCGCAGGTGCGGGTCTTCTCCACCGGCAACGGCCGCAAAACCGACCCGGTCGACGCCCACTCCGTCGCGCTGGCCGCGTTGCATTCCCAGAATCTGCGTCGCGTCCACGCCGATCCGGAACTGATCGCCCTGGGCATGCTCGCCGACCGCCGCGACGAACTCGGTCGCGCCCGCACCGAAACCCTCTGCCGGCTGCATCGGCTGCTGCTGGAATTGATCCCCGGCGGCGCCAAAGTGTTTCTCTCCGCCCGCCAAGCCCGTGAGTTGATCGCTGCGATCACACCCTCGGACGCGGCCGTCCGGATCCGGTTACGTCTGGTCGTCGAGCTGATCGAGGATCTGGAAACCATCGACCGCAAAACCAGGGCCGCCGACAAAGAACTGCGGCAACTGGTCATCGAACGCGGATGCACCCTGATGGATCTGCACAGGATCGGGCCGTCCTCCGCGGCAAGGCTTTTGGCTGATGTCGGTGACATTCGGCGATTCCGCGACCGGGACCGGTTCGCGTCTTGGAACGGCACCGCACCCCTGGACGCCTCCTCCGGCAACCAGCAACGCCACCGGCTCTCCCGCGCCGGCAACCGCAAGATCAACCGGGTCCTGCACATCATGGCCATCGTTCAACTACGAACCCGCACCACCGCCGGCCGCGCCTACTACGACCGCCGCAAAACCGGCGGAAAGACCTCGATGGAAGCAATCCGCGCCCTCAAACGACGACTCTCCAACGTCATCTACGCCCGGATGCTCGCCGACCACCGCCACCGCGAATGGGCAGGCCCGGGAGGGCAATCGGGAACGACTCCTGACTCCAGCGCGACCGGCTTCAACCCGCACACCGATCCTTCGGACAAGCCACATCCCGGACCCGCCCTCAAGGCTAACCCCACCTCCTCACCGACGTCTTGACATAGAGGGGAGCCATGA
>NZ_JBIAMR010000044.1:0-1262 GCF_042874235.1 Nocardia sp. NPDC004151
ATGCGGCTTCTTAGAGAATGGTGGGTAGGGTCAGGTCCCGGCCAGGATCTGGTCCAGGTGCCCGGCGGGATGCTCCCCTATGCGGCTGCCCACCAGCTGGATCGGTGTGGCTCACTCATGGCTTGCCGTCTCGCCGGACCACCGTGCGGGAGTGGCTGAAAAGGGGCTTGCCCTGGCTCGAAGAAGCGGTGCCCTCCCCGCGCACACCTCGAAAAACTCGAGTCGGGAAGGGCCCACGATGACCGTCTTCATCGGGATGGATCCACACAAACGCTCGGCCACCATCGAAATCATCGATCCCCACGGACAAGTCCTGACCGGCGGAAGATACGCCACAAGTCGCCACGGATTCACCGAAATGCTCACCACCGCACAACGATTCCCCGATCGAGTCTGGGCAGTCGAAGGCTGCAACGGCATCGGCCGCCACCTGGCACACCGGTTGATCCACGCCGGCGAAACCGTGATCGACGTCCCCGCGAAACTCTCCGCCCAAGTCCGGGTCTTCGCCACCGGCAACGGCCGCAAAACCGACGCCGTCGACGCCCACTCGGTCGCGATCGCCGCGCTGCACGCACCCAATCTTCGCCGCGTCCACGCCGACCCCGAACTCATCGCCCTCGGGCTGCTCGCCGACCGCCGCGACGAACTCGGCCGCCTGCGCACCCAAACGGTCAACCGCGTCCACCGGCTGATGCTGGACCTGCTGCCCGGCGGCGCCAAAACGTTTCTGTCCGCCACGCAGGCGCGCGCACTACTGACACAAGTCTCCGCCACCGACCCGGTCACCACCGTTCAACAGCGGCTGACCGCCGAACTGATCGACGAACTCGAAACCATCGACGCCAAGATCAAAGCCGCCGACAAGGAGCTCCGCCAGCTCGTCACCGACCGCGGCTCGACTCTCATGGCCTTGCACGGCATCGGACCCTCCTCGGCTGCACGGCTTCTCGCCGACACCGGCGATATCCACCGCTTCGCCACCCGCGCGAGGTTCGCATCCTGGAACGGCACCGCGCCCCTGGACACATCCTCCGGTGATCAACGCCGCCACAGACTCTCGCGCTCAGGCAACCGCAAGATCAACCGGGTTCTGCACATCATGGCCATCGTCCAGTTGCGCCATCCCACCGCCGGCCGCGTCTACTACGACCACAAACGCTCGACCGGCAAGACCTCGATGGAAGCACTACGCGCGCTGAAACGACGGTTGTCCAACGTCGTCTATGTCCGGATACTCACCGACCAACGCCGCCGCGAAT
>NZ_JBIAMR010000045.1:0-1255 GCF_042874235.1 Nocardia sp. NPDC004151
CTGAACTTCCGCGATTTCCTCTGCGCCACAAGCCACTCCGTTCAGTCACCCAATCCTAGATTGGGACACTGTCCGAAGAACATCAGGCACCTCAAAAGTGACCAAAAGACAAAGACGCCTGGAGAAGGAAGAGAGGTGGCCGAGCTTGCGAGGCCCCTCACCTACCAGCCCTCACCGGTGAAGACAGGAGAAGGAAGAGAGGGTGGCCGAGTTTACGAGGCCCCTCACCTACCAGCCCTCACCGGTGAAGACAGGAGAAGGAAGAGAGGGTGGCCGAGTTTACGAGGCCCCTCACCTACCAGCCCTCACCGGTGAAGACAGGAGAAGGAAGAGAGGTGGCCGAGTTTACGAGGCCCCTCACCCACCAGCCCCCTCTAGGTTCGGCCGTGCGTCGTCCCGGCGTAGGGGAAGAGCGGCGGGTGGGCTTCTCGAAGTGGCTTGTTGTCCAGAGGCCTTCGGGTCTTTGTCTGGAGAAGGTGATGCGTGCAGTCCGCGGGCCGGGATCGGCCGGGGGACGGCTCCCAGCCCGGCGTCAGCCCAAGTCCGGCAGGGCAGACGAGGCAACCACACTCCGCGTAGCCTTGCGCACGCCAGCAGGACACGAACGGCTCGGATTCGACGACACCCATGAACGCCACGTCCGGCAACTGGAATCGACCGCAGCAGCGATCACCTGCCCCACGTGATGACGATCGTTCACACGCGGCGTCCCGGTGGGATCAACACTCTTCGGAGCAATCCACCCAACCCGGCCCGCATGAGGTGAGTCTTTACCCATCACAACGGTTTTCCAGCCATCAGGGCCATCATTGATCAACGCGTGACAGTGATCGCACGCGAACGCCAGATTGTCGACATCGGTCGGCCCACCCTTGACCCAATCGGTGACATGGTGGGCGGCACACATACTGGCTGGCTGCTCACACCCGGGTCGCGTGCACCCTTTGTCCCGGGTCAGGAGTGCCAATCGTTGGGCTTCGCTGGCGGTACGGCGGGAGCGTTGCAGGTAGAGCGGCATCCCGTTCCCGTCGAGGACCGCGATCACCGGGTGCGAATCCGCAGCCATCTTCAACGCCTCGGCCACCGACACCTGCGTCCCGGACGCAGTCGTCGCGACCCCGGACCCGGTCTCGAAATCCGCCAAGCTCATGCTCAGCACCACCTGCACCGGCATCCCCCGGTGCGAACCCAGATCACTGACATCCACACCGGGCTGCAGCAACGCGAACAACGCGTCATGGGTACGCTGCCCCGC
>NZ_JBIAMR010000046.1:0-1117 GCF_042874235.1 Nocardia sp. NPDC004151
TGAGGTGCCTGATGTTCTTCGGACAGTGTCCCAATCTAGGATTGGGTGACTGAACGGAGTGGCTTGTGGCGCAGAGGAAATCGCGGAAGTTCAGCCCGGAGTTCCGGGAGTCGGCTGCTCGGGAGGTGCTGGACAAGGGGCGGTCGTTCGGCGATGTGGCGCGTGATTGCGGGGTGACCGAGCAGACGATCCGGAATTGGGTTCACGCCTTCCGGGTCGAGAGCGGTGAGACCGGTTCGGATTTGTCGACCGATGAGCGGTCGCGGTTGCGGGTGTTGGAGGAGGAGAACCGGAAACTGCGGGAGGAGAACGAGTTTCTGGGAAAATCAGTGGCCTTCTTCGCGAAGAGGTACCTGTAGCGGCGAAATATGCGTTCGTCGCTTCCGAAGAAGGCCATCACGCGATCGCTGACATGTGCCGGTGGGCCGGGGTGTCGCGGTCGGGCTATTACGCCTGGCGTCACCGGGCGCCCTCGGCCACCGACCGCCACCGGGAGAGGTTGAAGGTCGAGGTCCGGTCGTGTTTCACCCATTCCGACGGCACCTACGGGTATCGACGTGTCCACGCCGCGCTGGCCCGCCGGAAGGTATCGGCAGACCCGGATACGATCCGGAAGATCATGCGTGAACTGGGGTTGGTTGCCTGTCAGCCGCGCCCGTTCCGGCCCCCACCACCGTTTGCCGCCGACCAGCTCGGCCACCCGGATCTGGTTCGCCGTGATTTCACCGCCACCGCGCCGGCCCGCAAACTGGTCGGCGACATCACCTACATCCGCACCCGCCAGGGCTGGCTGTATCTGGCCACCGTCCTGGATTGCTATTCCAGGAAAGTGGTCGGCTACGCCATGGCCGACCACATGCAGACCGAACTCGTTGTCGACGCCCTGAACATGGCGGCACGAAATCTCCCGATCCGAGCCGGGGACACCATCTTCCACAGCGACCGCGGCACCCAATACCTGTCCACCGAATTCCGTCGAGCCGTTCGGAAACTCGGCCTCCGACATTCCGTGGGACGCACCGGAACCTGTTTCGACAATGCCTGGGCCGAGTCGTTCAACGCCACCCTGAAAAACGAACGCGTCCACCGCACCCACTATCGGACCCGCGAACACGCC
>NZ_JBIAMR010000047.1:0-1087 GCF_042874235.1 Nocardia sp. NPDC004151
CTAGTGCCGTGTCCGGGAAGGTTGATGCTGGAACCGTTGTCCGGGGTGGCGGGTTGATCCTCGGCCGGTGAGCGGTGATGCTGCCGGTGGAGGTGATGCCGGTGGCTCGCAAGCCGGATGTGTTCGTCAGAGCGGTGACCCCCGAAGAGGGCCGCAGGCTGGCTCAGATCGCTCGGCGCAGCAAGGTGCCAGTGCGGATGCGGCGGGCGGTAGTAGTGATGGCCTCGGCGCAGCATCAGCCGGTCGGGTTCATCGCGAAGCTGATGCAGGTGTCGGAATCGTATGTGCGGCAGGTGATCCACGACTTCAATGAGATGGGGTTCGACGCTCTGGACCCAAAATGGAGCGGGGGCAGGCCGGCGAAGACCGATCAACCGACGCGTGATCGGATCTGTCAGATCGCCCGGTGCTGCCCCCGCGACCTGGGGTGGCCGTTCTCGACATGGAGCCTGTCGAAACTGGCGGAAGTGTTGCGGATCAACGGAATTGCCGATCTCAGCCGCGAGACCGTCCGGCAGATTCTCAAGACAGGTGGGGTGTCGTGGCAGGCCACGAAAACTTGGAAGGCCAGCAACGACCCGGATTTTCAGGCCAAGATGGCGCGGGTGCTCGACCTCTATGATCGCCCGCCGGACGACGGTCGAGTGATCTGCGTGGATGAGTTCGGGCCGCTGAACCTGCAACCCCGCAGTGGCCGAGGCTGGTTCGCTGCTCGACGGCCGCGCCGTCTGCGGGCGACCTACCGCCGCACCCAGGGTGTCCGGCATATGTTCGGTGCGCTGGACCTGCGGACCGGGCAGCTGTACTACCGGATCAGGGATCGAAAACGATGGACCGAGTTTCTGGGGTTCCTGAAGTCCCTGCGAGCTCGGTGGCCGGGGCAGAAACTGTATTTGATCTGCGACAACTACTCGGTCCATAAACGCGCCGAGGTCCGGACATGGTGCGCGGACAACGCCGTCGAACTCGTCTTCCTGCCCACGTATTCGTCGTGGCTGAACCGGATCGAGTGCGAGTTCGCCGCGCTGCGGTACTTCGCGCTCAATGGCACCGATCACCGCAGCCACGACGAACAAGACGACGCGAT
>NZ_JBIAMR010000048.1:0-1074 GCF_042874235.1 Nocardia sp. NPDC004151
CTAGGCCGTGTTTTGAAAGTCGGGTCACCGTAGCCATTGGTTGATGGCGGCGATGTGGATCGTGGCCAGGTAGCGGACGGCGAGTTTGTCGAATCGTGTTGCGACAGCGCGGTGTTGCTTGAGCTGGTTGATGCCGCGCTCGACGGCGTTGCGGTCGCGGTAGATCTCGGGGTCGAACGCCGGTGGCCGCCCGCCACCTGAGCCGCGGTTGCGGCGTTTGGCGAGTTGGTCGGCCGGAATCGGGATGGTCGCCCGGATGCCACGTCGGGCCAGATAGGCGCGGTTGGCGCGAGAGGAATACGCCTTGTCGGCCAAGACCCGGTCCGGACGAACTCGCGCCCGCCCCGGCCCGAAGCGCGGCACCCAGATCGCCTCCAGTACCGCGCTCATGCGCGGACTGTCGGCGGCCTGGCCACCGGTCAGTACCACTGCCAACGGGCGCAGTCCCTGTTCGTAGGCCACGTGCAGTTTCGTGCCCCAGCCGCCGCGCGAACGACCGAACGCGTGATCGGCAGGTTCGGGATAGACCCCGCCAGGTGGTTCGACCTGTCGGTCACCGTCGCGGCGGGCTCCGGCGGCGTGTTGATGAGCCCGCGCGATGGTGGAATCCACACTCACCTGCCAGCAGATCGCGCCGACGGCGTCGGCCAACGCTTGCAGCAACTTCAGGATGAAAACCCAGTTCCCGGCCCGCTGCCAGCGCCGGAACATTCCATAGATCGTCTGCCATGGCCCGTACTCGACCGGCACATCCCGCCACGGTGCCCCGACCCGGGTGCGCCATCGGATCCCGTCGATAAGTTGGCGTCTGCTCCATTTCGGCGGACGGCCCGCCTTCTTGCCGCGAGGCAGCAACGGTTCCAACCGTGCCCACTGGGCATCGGTCAGATCCGATCGCCTCGTCACCGCTACGCTGGCCACGAGGTCTCCGGTGTGAAGTTCTGCTTGGTCGCTGAACCATCTACCGGAGACCTCGCCCATTTGCCAACGTGGACAGCGCTTTCCAGCTCACGTGTGGAGGGGTGCCGCTTCGCGGCACCCCTCCACACGAACTACTTTCAAAACACGGCCTAG